>NZ_JBIWFN010000077.1:0-1108 GCF_044763085.1 Streptomyces sp. NPDC096311 | reverse complement strand
GACAGTCATAGTGATACGCGGGTCTCCGGTGGCCGTGACCCGATCACTGACTGACGTCCTGCTGGACTGTCCTTGCGTTGATCTGTCCGGCCGCCGAGCCCGGCTTCCCCAGGGCTCCGGCCGGGCGGAGTATGACTTAATAGGAGCCTGGCCAAAGGCCCCCTGACTGTCCTGTCTGCCCCGTCCGGCCGGAGCTGCCTTCGGCAAGGAAGGCTCCTCCAGCATGACAGGCACAGTCCCTACGGAGCTCTCGGACCAGGTAGTCGTCGGAGGGGTGGACTCCCACGCCGCGACCATCCACGTCGCCGTGGTCACTGACCGCGGAGGGCACCTCGCCGACGCGGAATTCCCCACGAGGGCCGCTGGATACGCTGCCGCGATCGCCTTCTTGCAGGCCCACGGCACCGTCGCCGCCGTCGGCGTGGAGGGCACGTCCTCCTACGGAGCGGGCTTTAGGCGTTCCGCTCGTCAGGCCGGCCTGACGGTCATCGAGGTCAACCGGCCCGACAAGGCCGAACGCCGCAGGGCCGGCAAGTCCGACCCGATCGACTCCTATGCTGCGGCCCGTGCCGTCGTCTCGGGGCGGGCGACCAGCGTTCCCAAGGACAGTGCGGTCGACGGCATACGTGCCCTGCAGACCGCCGCGCGCTCCGCAGTGAAAGCGCGCACCGCGGCCCTCAACCAGATCACGCACCTGCTGGTCACCGCGCCCGACGCGGTCCGCGCCAAGTACCCGGCAGAGCCCGGTGACAAGCGCATCGCCGCGCTGGCCCGGGTCCGGCCGGCCGCCGATCCCGAGAACGCAGCGCTCCTGACCGCGCTGCGCATGCTGGCCCGGCGTGTCCAGAGCCTGACCGAGGACCACACGGCTCTGACCGCGGAGTTGGACAAGTTGGTCACCGACCTCAACCCCGGCTTGCGTTCCGCCTACGGCGTGGGCCCGGACACTGCTGCCCAGCTGCTGATCACGGCGGGGGCGAATCCGGAACGACTGCGCAAGGAGACGTCCTTCGCCGCGCTCTGCGGTGCGGCCCCCGTCCCGGCCTCGAGCGGGAAGAGCAACCGGCACCGGCTCTCCCGCGGCGGCGACCGGGCGGCCAACGCGGCT
>NZ_JBIWFN010000076.1:0-1263 GCF_044763085.1 Streptomyces sp. NPDC096311 | reverse complement strand
GACCGGCTCGCCTACACCGGAGCGGACATGAGCCGCATCGTGGAGCCGGGCGAGATCGAGGTCATGGTCGGTTCGTCCAGCACCGACATCCGGCTGCGCGACACGTTCCGGCTGACCGGTCCGGTCCGCACGGTCGGCGCCGAGCGTGTGCTGCACACGGCGGTGGAAGTGGGCTGAAACAGCAATGGCTGTCCGGCCCGTCACCTCTCGGTGGCGGGCCGGACAGTCGTTCGACCTCAGGCGCGGGATGACGATGGGTATCCGCATGCGAAAGCGTGACTGTCCTGGACGAGCTGCCAGATGACGGCGAGTTCCCGGTCGTCCTTCGGCCCGTCCAGCATCACCCAGGTCTTGTCCACAGCGCGTCCTGGAGGGGCCGTGGTGCGTACTGATCGAGTTGGACGTGAGGGGTCCCTGATGACCGGACTGCGGGGCGTGACGAGCGGGCGCAGCGGCATGTCGTTGCCGCAGACGCGGGCCCTGGGCGGGGGTGGTGAGCGGGCGGAAGCCAGACCTCTTGGGAAGGTTGGCGTCTCTCGCCGGGGCAGTGCTCATCTTCTCCTTCCGCCCGGTGAAACTGCTGGTCAGCCGGGATAGAGGTGCGCCGTACGGCGTCCGGGCAGCACGCTGGTTCGCGGCGGACAGCGGTTGCCAAGCGGAAACCCGGACCGTGGGCCGTGGCCGGGGGTGAAGCACCGGGGCGACCGGTCCGGCGTCAGAAGATGCCGCGCCACGCGCCTTCCACCACGTCGGCGGGCAGGGCCTCGTACCGCCCGCGGATGGCGTCGAACGACTCCGCGCACCGCCGGGCGAGGTCGGCCGTGTCGATGCCGACGAGCCGCCCCGAGCGCTTGCGGATCTCTCCGTCGACGAGCACCGTCTCCACATCCGCGGAGCCGGTGTAGTGGACCAGGGTGGCCACGGGGTCGATGCCGGGGCGGGCTCGTACCGGGTCCGGCAGAACGACCGTGATGTTCGCCCGCTTGCCCGGGGTGAGGGAGCCCACCTCGTCCTGGAGTCCTACGGCCCGGGCCCCGATGCTGGTCGCCAGTTCGAGCGCGGTGCGGGCGGGCAGCACCTCCTGCGGGATGCCGCCGGCCGTGACGGCCGCGTCCCGGCGTTCCGCCTGGAGCAGCGCCCGCGCCTCGCCGAGGATGTCTGCCTGCGCGTAGCAGGTGGTGTCGGAGCCGAGAGCCGCCGCTCCGCCCCGGCCGACCAGCCGGGGCGCGAGGTAGGGGCCGAGCCCCATGCCGCCTTCCGTGC
>NZ_JBIWFN010000075.1:0-1265 GCF_044763085.1 Streptomyces sp. NPDC096311 | reverse complement strand
TGGGTCTGGTGCAGGTTTGGGTGACAGGTTCGGTCACGCGACCTGGGAGGCCGGTGTGGTCATGACGGTCTCGAATTCGACGGAGGTCAGCCGGCCGAGCGAGGTTTGTCTGCGGCGCCGGTGGTAGGTCCTCTCGATCCAGGTCACGATCGCGATCCGCAGTTCCTGGCGGGTGGCCCAGGACCGACGGTCGAGGACGTTCTTCTGCAGCAGGCTGAAGAAGGACTCCATGGCCGCGTTGTCGCCTGCCGCCCCGACCCTTCCTATCGATCCGCTCATCCCGTGGCCGTCGAGTGCCCGGACGAACTTCCGTGACCGGAACTGCGATCCGCGATCACTGTGCAGGATGCACCCGGCGACGTGTCCACGCCGGGCAACAGCGTTGTTCAGGGCTGTGACGGGCAGGCGGGACTTCATCCGCGTGTCGATCGAGTAGCCGACGATCCTCTTACTGAAGACGTCCTTGATCGCACACAGATACAACTTGCCTTCGTTGGTGGCGTGTTCGGTGATATCGGTGAGCCACAGCCGGTTCGGGCCGGTCGCGGTGAAGTCACGGCAGACGAGGTCGTCGTGCACCGGCGGGCCGGCCTTCTTGATTCTGCCGCGCTTCTTGCCGAACACGCTCCACCAGCTGTTGTCGCGGCAGATCCGCCACGCGGTCCGGTCGGCCATGACCGCCCCCGCGTCGCGGGCTTCATCGGCAAGGAAGCGGTAACCGAACTCCGGATCCTCACGATGGGCGTCGAACAATGCATTCGCGCGGTAAGCCTCCTCCAGCACGGCAGTGGTCACCGGCCGGTCGAGCCAGCGGTAGTAGGGCTGTCTGGCGAGCTTCAGGACCCTGCACGTGACCGTGACGGGAACTCGGCCGGCGGCCAGCTCCTTCACGAGCGGGTAGATCCTTTTCCCGGCAGATGCGCCTGCGACAGGTAGGCCGCGGCCCGGCGCAGGACCTCGTTCTCCTGCTCCAGCAGCTTGATCCGCCGACGCGCTTCCCGTAGTTCCGCGTTGTCCTGGCTGGTCGTTCCGGGCTTTGTCCCGTCGTCGATGTCCGCGCGGCGCATCCATTTCCACAGCGTCATCGCGTGCACTCCGAAGTCGGCGGCCACCTGCTCGACCGTCACGCCCGGGCCGCGGTTCCTCGCGACCCGTACGACGTCCTGGCGGAACTCTTCCGGATAAGGCTTGGGCACAGCAACATCCTTCCCACCCGCCCCACAGGGCAAGCCAGTTCAGATGTCACCCGATCGTGCAGCAGACCC
>NZ_JBIWFN010000074.1:0-1423 GCF_044763085.1 Streptomyces sp. NPDC096311 | reverse complement strand
ATGCCGGTCATTCGTAAGATCGGCGGACCCAGGGGTTCTGGGTATGGCTGTGAGCTTGTCGCCGCTGGATGGCTCAAAGAACTTGGCCGCCCGGAGCCCCGCGACGACTCGACCGCTAATGGGGATACGCGACTTGATCGCTGTGTAGGACAACGTCGGCGAGGTCGTCTGCGGGATCGGTGTGGACGACGAGCTGGCGGAGGTGACCGTGCCCCAGATCTGGGCCGGAGTGGACATCGGCAAGGAACACCATCACTGCGTGGTGGTCGACGAGCGGGGCGAACGTCTTCTTTCACGCCGGGTCTTCAACGACGAACCGGCCCTGCTGGAGCTGATCGCAGACGTACTCGCGCTCTCCGAGGACGCCTTGTGGGCGGTGGATATCAACCACGGCGTCGCCGCTCTCCTCATCGGCCTTCTGCTCAGCCGCGAGCAGCCGATGATCTACATCACCGGCTTGGCCGTGCACCAGGCGTCGACGGCCTACCGCGGCCAGGGCAAGACGGACGAGAAGGACGCCTTCGTCATCGCTGACCAGGCACGCATGCGCCAGGACCTCGGTCGCCTGCGGCCCGGCGACGAAATAGCCGTCGACCTGCGCACCCTGACCGCCCGCCGACTCGACCTGGTCAACGACCGCACCCGTCAGACCAACCGGCTGCGGGCTCAACTGCTGGAATTCTTTCCCGCGTTGGAGCGGGCGTTGAACCTGAACAAGAAGGGTCCGGTCACGCTGCTGACCGGTTACCAGGTGCCGGCAGCGATCCGTCGCAGCGGGGCCAGGCGGATCGGAACCTGGCTGAAGAACCGCAAGGTGAAGAACGCCGCCGCCCTCGCCGAGACAACCGTCGAAGCCGCCAGGGCCCAGCACATTGCACTGCCTGGAGAGACCCTCGCGGCCGCCATGGTCGCCCGCATCGCCAAGGGCGTACTGGCCCTCGACAAGGAGATCGCCGAACTCGACGCGCTCATCGAGGCCCGGTTTGATGAGCACCGACACGCGACGGTGATCCGGAGCCTGCCTGGCATAGGCGCCCTCCTCGGCGCCGAGTTCGTCGCCGCCACCGGCGGAGACATGGAGGCTTTCGGCACGGCCGACCGCCTGGCGTCCTTCGCCGGCCTCTCACCCGTACCGCGGGACTCCGGCCGCGTCAGCGGCAACATGCGCCGCCCGCGCCGCTACCATCGCGGCCTCCTTCGGGCCTTCTACCTCTCCGCGATGGCCAGCCTGAGAACCTGCTCCGCCTCCCAGGCTTACTACGGGCGCAAACGGAACGAAGGGAAAGGCCACAAACAAGCAGTGCTGTCCCTCGCCCGCCGCAGGACCAACGTCTTGTGGGCCATGATCCGCGACGGCGCGTGCTACGAAGCCCTACCAACCGTCACGACAGCGGCTTGACATCGTCATTGGGAAGTTCTTTAA
>NZ_JBIWFN010000073.1:0-1430 GCF_044763085.1 Streptomyces sp. NPDC096311 | reverse complement strand
GATCACAACTCCACACAGGTCCTAGTACTGCAACGGTGCTTGTTCTGATGGTTGGGTAGTTTCTGGTGGGGTGTGTCCGCGTCGTTTGTAGTGGCTGATGCGGGCTTGGTGTTGGCGTCTGCGGCGCCATGTCGACCAGTGCAGGATGTGCTCGATGGGGGTGGGAGTGCGGTCTGTGAGGCGGGTGATCAGGCGTCGGATCTCGGCGAGACTCAGGCGGATGAGCGGGGAGGATCCGTTTCTGCTTTGTCCGTGTCCAGCTGGCGGGCCCGCAGGACGGTGAGGCAGGCGTGGGCGGCCATGGCGAGGGTCATGTGGCGGTGCCAGCCCGGGTAGCGGCGGACCTGGTAGTCGTCCAGGCCGCACTCCTGTTTCGCCGTCTGGAAGCACTCCTCAACTGCCCATCGGCTGCCGGCGATGCGGATCAGTTCGTCCAGGGTGGTCCCGGCGGGACAGTAGGCGATGTAGTAGGAGATCTCCTCGGGCCTGCTCACACTGCGGCGGGCGATCACCCAGTGCCGGCGGTCCTCGTGGTGCCAGGGCCGAACCTCGACACGGGCCCAGTCGTAGACCCGCCGGCCATGAGCCCCGTCGCCGCAGGAACGGCGTTTCCATTTCTGCCGCGGCAGACCGGGGAACAAGTCGTGGACGGGGTGGTCGATGGACCAGCGGGTGACGACGGTGTCGTGCCGGGTGGTAGCCATGACGTGGAAGACGTCGGCCTGCTCGAGTTCGAACCGCCAGCCTTTGCTGAAGCCGTAAGCGGCGTCCGCGGTCACCCAGCCGAAGGGAATCTTCTCGGCGATGGCCTTGCGGACCATCGCCTTGGCCATCGCCACCTTCGTCTCGAAGGCGACACTGTCGTCGATGCCGGCCCGTCGGCATCGCTCGCGGTCGTCCGTCCATGACGTGGGCAGATACAACCGTCGGTCGATCAACGTGCGGCCGCGGGCACTGGCATAGGCGAGGAAGACCCCGATCTGGGAGTTCTCTGTGCGTCCCGCGGTCCCGGAGTACTGCCGCTGGACCCCGGCCGAACGGACACCCTTCTTCAAAAAACCGGTGTCATCGACGATCAGTACGGCATCCCGGTCACCAAGGTGTTCGACGACGTAGTCACGCACGTCGTCCAGGACCTCATCAGCGTCCCACTCGATCCGGTTCAGCAACCGATGGATACGGTCCGGAGCCGCATGACCTGCCTGTTCGGCAAGTGTCCAGCCGTTCTTCCGCTCCAGCGGAGCAATCAGCCCCCGCATGTACGCAAGCGCCGTCTCCCGCGGCTCCGTCCTGCTGAATCGATGCACGAACCGCTCCTGCAACCGGCCCAACTCATCAGCCCACAATCTGACATCAGCAAGGTCCCCACCCATAACCAGACCAACGACCCGGCCAGCCAACAGTCACGG
Organism: Streptomyces sp. NPDC096311; assembly: GCF_044763085.1. Taxonomy (NCBI): domain Bacteria; kingdom Bacillati; phylum Actinomycetota; class Actinomycetes; order Kitasatosporales; family Streptomycetaceae; genus Streptomyces; species Streptomyces sp. NPDC096311. Next base: position 21 of record NZ_JBIWFN010000073.1, on the reverse strand, counting down.
CAAGCACCGTTGCAGTACTAG
>NZ_JBIWFN010000072.1:0-1434 GCF_044763085.1 Streptomyces sp. NPDC096311 | reverse complement strand
CTAGTAGGACTCCGTTAGGTTGCTCTGGCTCTGAGGTTCTGGCTGGTGGGGGATGTTCTGGGCAGGGGGCGGTGGCAGGTGGTGCAGGTGCCGGTCCAGCAGTTCAGCAGGTCCTGGATGGCGTCGAGGGTCTGGTAGAGGGTGAGTCTGGTGTATCGGCTTTTGGGGCCAGGCGCTGTTCGGTGAGGAACGCATGGGCGGCGGTGACCAGGGTGACGTGGTGATGCCAGCCGTTCCAGGAACGTCCCTCGAAGTGGTCCAGGCCGAGGCCGTGCTTGAGTTCCCGGTAGTCGTGCTCGATGCGCCAGCGGATCTTGGCGAGACGGACAAGGTCGGCGATCGGGGTGTCGGCGGGCAGGTTGGACAGCCAGTAGTCGGTCGGCGCTTCGGCGTCGGCGGGCCATTCGGCCAGCAGCGTGACCTCGGGCAAGACACCGTCCCAGCGGCCTGGGTCTGTGGCGGCGGCCTTCGCCAGGCGTCGGGATTTGATGCCGGCGGGCCGCACCCGCAGGGACAGGAAGCGCGAGCGCATCGGTCCGCGGGAGCCTTCCCGCCAGGTCACTTCGGCGAAGGCCTGCCGACCGTGGCCGGCCGCGAGCGCGGCCACCGGGGACGGCTTGTCGCGATAGCGGGGCTGCGGCTTGCGGCCGTTGCCGGACCAGGGCGGGAGCGTGGGCAGCGCGTCGTGCGGGTGGACGCTCATATCCGAACGGATCGCCACCACGTAGCCGATGCCCCGACGCTCCAGCCCGTCGCGGAAGTCGGCGTTCTGCCCGTAGCCGGCGTCGGCCACCAGCACCGGCGGAACCAGGCCCCACTCGGCCAGTTCGTCGATGCTGTCCAGGGCCAGGCGCCACTTCTCCCGGTGCCCGACCTCGTCCGGGATCCCTGTCTTGCGCCGGCGGACCGGATCGTCTGCCCACTCCTCGGGCACGAACAGTCGCCACTGCAGCGGAACCGACGCGGTGTCGGAGACCGCGTGCACGCTCACCGCGACCTGGCAGTTGGCCTGCTTGCCCAGCGCTCCGCAGTACTGGTGGGCGACCGCCACCGACATCCGGCCGTCCTTGGGGAACGACACGTCATCGACCGCCCAGGCATCCGGGCCGAGGCGGGGCACCATCCGCTCCGCGATCCGCCGCCGCACCAACACCGGATCCCACGTCGACTGATTCACGAACTGCTGCAGGTTCTGCTCGTTGCCGTCCGGCAGCCGCTCCGCCATGGCCTGGATGGACTTGCGGCGCCCGTCCATCATCAGCCCCCGCAGATAGCAGTCGCTCTTGGCCCGCTGATCCTTCCGCGGCACCGAGGCGAACACGTCAGCCACGAATAACGCCAACTGCGCCCGAGCACGGTTCACTTCATGTGCGTCCACACACTCAGCATGCCGCTGAACACGGCCGACAGAAAGACCTAACGGAGTCCTACTAG
>NZ_JBIWFN010000071.1:0-1436 GCF_044763085.1 Streptomyces sp. NPDC096311 | reverse complement strand
GGTGGGGGTTGTGGATGTTGCTGCCGCCGTAGCGGGCGGCGTCGGTGTTGAGGACTTCGTGCCAGGCGGGGATGTCTTCGGGGATGCCGAGGCGGTAGTCGTGGCGGACGGCGGGGGAGAAGTGGGAGACGGCGAGGAGGGGGGTGCCGTCGGTGTCGTGGCGGAGGAAGGCGAGGACGTTGTCGTCGGCGGCGTCGCCGGCGATCCAGGTGAAGCCGGCGGGGTCGGTGTCGCGTTGCCAGAGGGCGGGTTCGTGGCGGTAGACGGTGTTGAGGTCGCGGACGAGGTCGCGGATGCCGCGGTGGTCGGGTTCGGCGGGGTAGGCGGGGTCCAGGAGCCACCAGTCGGGGCCGTGGGTTTCGGACCATTCGGCGCCCTGGGCGAATTCCTGGCCCATGAAGAGGAGTTGTTTGCCGGGGTGGGCCCACATGAAGCCGAGGTAGGCGCGGGTGGTGGCGCGTTGCTGCCACCAGTCGCCGGGCATTTTCGACACGAGTGAGCGTTTGCCGTGGACGACCTCGTCGTGGGAGATGGGCAGGACGTAGTTCTCGCTGTAGGCGTACACCATCGAGAACGTCATCTCGTCGTGGTGGTACTTGCGATGGACCGGCTCGTGCTGCACATAGCTCAATGAGTCGTGCATCCACCCCATGTTCCACTTCAGCCCGAACCCCAGCCCCCCGAACCCGCCGGGCCCGGTGTGATGGGTGGCCCGGGTGACTCCGTCCCAGGCCGTGGATTCCTCGGCGATCGTCATGACGCCGGGTGCGCGGCGGTAGACGGTGGCGTTCATCTCCTGGAGGAAGGCGACGGCGTCGAGGTTCTCCCGGCCGCCGTGTTCGTTGGGGGTCCACTGTCCTGGTTCGCGTGAGTAGTCGAGGTAGAGCATCGAGGCGACGGCGTCGACGCGCAGGCCGTCGATGTGGAACTCCTCGCACCAGTACACGGCGTTGGCGACGAGGAAGTTGCGTACCTCGCGGCGTCCGAAGTCGAATTCGAGGGTGCCCCAGTCGGGGTGGGCGGCGCGCTGGGGGTCGGCGTGTTCGTAGAGGGGGCGTCCGTCGAATTCGGCGAGGGCCCAGTCGTCGCGCGGGAAGTGGGCCGGTACCCAGTCCATGAGGACGCCGATCCCGGCCCGGTGCAGGGCGTCGACGAGGTGTTTGAAGTCGTCGGGGGTGCCCAGGCGTGCGGTGGGGGCGTAGAAGCCGGTGACCTGGTAGCCCCAGGAGCCGCCGAAGGGGTGTTCGGCGACCGGCATCAGCTCGACATGGGTGAAGCCGAGGTCGCGGACGTAGGCGGGCAGTTGCTCGGCCAGTTGGCGGTAGGTCAGGCCGGGGCGCCACGAGGGGAGGTGGACCTCGTAGACGGACAGCGGTGCCTCGTGCACCGGACGGGCACCCCGCCCCGCCATCCACTCCTCGTCCGTCCACACATGG
>NZ_JBIWFN010000070.1:0-1553 GCF_044763085.1 Streptomyces sp. NPDC096311 | reverse complement strand
AGCCGGATGTCGGTGCTGGACGAACCGACCATGACCTCGATCTCGCCCGGCTCCACGATGCGGCTCATGTCCGCTCCGGTGTAGGCGAGCCGGTCGGCGTGCAGCCGGAAGGTGACCCGGCGCTGCTCGCCGGGGGCAAGGCGGACCCGGGCGAATCCGGTCAACTGCGTGACGGGTCGGGGCAGTTGTGCGACGGGGTCGGCGGTGTAGAGCTGGACGACCTCCGCGCCCGTCCGGTCACCGGTGTTGCGCACCAGGCAGGTGATCTCGACCTCGCCGTCGGTGGGGATCTGCTCGGCGCCGAGTTCGAGCCCCTCGTAGGCGAACGTCGTGTACGACAGCCCGTGCCCGAAGGCGTAGGCAGGGCTGGGGTCGAGGTTGCTCACGCCCTCGCTGTTGCCGCCCAGCGGCGCGTGCAGGTAGGTGGCGGGCTGGCCGCCCCGGCTCCTGGGGACCTGCACGGGCAGCTTGCCCGAGGGGGTGACCCGTCCGGAGAGCACGCCTGCCAGCGCGGACCCGCCTTCCTCGCCGGGGAAGAAGGCCTGCACGACGGCGGCCGCACGGTCGGCGTAGGCACCCAGCGCGTATGGCCGCCCGGAGACGACGAGCAGCACGACCGGGGTCCCGGTGGCCAGGAGGGCCTCGACAAGCTCGTCCTGGACGCCGGGCAGTGCCAGGTCCTCGGCGTCGCAGCCCTCACCGGAGGTGCCCAGACCGAAGAGCCCTGCGCGGTCGCCGACCACGGCGACGCAGACATCCGCCTTCCGGGCCTGCTCGACGGCCGCGTCGAAGCCGCCGCGGTCGATGTCCTTGACCGGGCAGCCCTGTTCGTAGGCGATCCGGGTGCCCGGCAGCTCCGTGGCGAGGGCGTCGAGCAGCGAGCCGGTCTCGATGCCGTTGTCGTAGCCGGGGTGGTGGGGCAGGACGTGGTTGGGGAAGGAGTAGCAGCCGAAGAAGGCGTTCGGGTCGTCGGCGCAGGGCCCTACGAGGGCGAGGGACGTGAGGTTCTGGCCCAGCGGCAGGATGCCGTCGCGGTTGTCGAGCAGGACGACGCTCTGCTCGGCGAGGTCACGGGCGATCGCGCGGTGCGCCGGCGGGTCGAAGTCGATCGGCTCCTCGGTGTCGACCTCGGGGTCGAAGCCGGCGTCCAGCAGCCCGAGTTCGGCCTTCTGACTCAGTACACGCCGTACGGCGCGGTCGACGAGGTCCTCGGAAACGGTGCCGTTCCGCACGAGTTCGGCGAGTGGCTCCCCGTAGCACAGGGTGTCCGGCAGCTCGACGTCGATGCCGGCCGCGAGGGCGCGGGCGCCCGCCTCGCCCTCGGTGGCCGCGATCCGGTGCATGGTGCGCAGGAAGGCGATCGACCAGTAGTCGGAGACGACCGTGCCCTCGAATCCCCAGTCCTCGCGCAGGGTTCCGGTCAGCAGGGACGGGTCGGCGCCGGCCGGCATGCCGTCGACGTCGGAGTAGGAGTTCATCACCGAGCGAGCTCCGCCTTCGCGCAGCGCCATCTCGAACGGCGGCAGGATCACGTCGTTGAACTCCCGGCGCCC
>NZ_JBIWFN010000069.1:0-1553 GCF_044763085.1 Streptomyces sp. NPDC096311 | reverse complement strand
GGGCGCCGGGAGTTCAACGACGTGATCCTGCCGCCGTTCGAGATGGCGCTGCGCGAAGGCGGAGCTCGCTCGGTGATGAACTCCTACTCCGACGTGGACGGCATGCCGGCCGGCGCCGACCCGTCCCTGCTGACCGGAACCCTGCGCGAGGACTGGGGATTCGAGGGCACGGTCGTATCCGACTACTGGTCGATCGCCTTCCTGCGCACCATGCACCGGATCGCCGCCACCGAGGGCGAGGCCGGCGCCCGCGCCCTCGCGGCGGGCATCGACGTCGAGCTGCCCGACACCCTCTGCTACGGCGAACCCCTCGCCGAACTCGTCAGGTCCGGCTCCGTCTCCGAGGACCTCGTCGACCGCGCCGTACGACGCGTGCTGCGACAGAAGGCCGAACTCGGGCTGCTGGACGCCGGTTTCGCGCCCGAGGTCGACACCGAGGAGCCGATCGACCTCGACCCGCCGGCGCACCGCGCGATCGCCCGTGACCTCGCCGAGCAGAGCGTCGTCCTGCTCGACAACCGCGACGGCATCCTGCCGCTGGGCCAGAACATCCCGTCCCTGGCCCTCATAGGGCCCTGCGCCGACGACCCGAACGCCTTCTTCGGCTGCTACTCCTTCCCCAACCACGTCCTGCCCCACCACCCCGGCTACGACAACGGCATCGAGACCCGCTCGCTGCTCGACGCCCTCGCCACGGAGCTGCCGGGGACCCGGATCGCCTACGAACAGGGCTGCCCGGTCAAGGACATCGACCGCGGCGGCTTCGACGCGGCCGTCGAGCAAGCCCGGCAGGCGGATGTCTGCGTCGCCGTGGTCGGCGACCGCGCAGGGCTCTTCGGCCTCGGCACCTCCGGTGAGGGCTGCGACGCCGAGGACCTGGCGCTGCCCGGCGCCCAGGACGAACTGGTCGAGGCGCTGCTGGCCACCGGCACCCCCGTCGTACTGCTCGTCGTCTCCGGCCGGCCCTACGCGCTGGGTGCCTACGCCGATCGTGCGGCCGCCGTCGTCCAGGCCTTCTTCCCCGGCGAGGAGGGCGGGTCCGCGCTGGCAGGCGTGCTCTCCGGACGGGTCACCCCCTCGGGCAAGCTGCCCGTACAGGTCCCCAGGAGCCGCGGCGGCCAACCCGCCACCTACCTGCACGCTCCGCTGGGTGGCAACAGCGAGGGCGTGAGCAACCTCGACCCCACCCCTGCCTACCCCTTCGGGCACGGGCTGTCGTACACGACGTTCGCCTACGACGGGTTCGAGCTGAGCGCCGAGCAGGTCCCGACCGACGGTGAGGTCGAGGTCAGCTGCCTGGTGCGCAACACCGGTGACCGGTCCGGCACGGAGGTCGTGCAGCTCTACACGGCCGACCCGGTCGCCCAACTCCCCCGACCTGTAACGCAGTTGATGGGATTCGTCCGCGTCCCTCTGGTCCCGGGCGAGCAGCGCCGGGTCACGTTCCGGCTGCACGCGGACCGGCTCGCCTACACCGGAGCGGACATGAGCCGCATCGTGGAGCCGGGCGAGATCGAGGTCATGGTCGGTTCGTCCAGCACCGACATCCGGCT
>NZ_JBIWFN010000068.1:0-1590 GCF_044763085.1 Streptomyces sp. NPDC096311 | reverse complement strand
CTTGTTCCTTATCGCCGGGCTTGATCGCGTTCGATCAGCGTCTCCGGGCGTTTGATGGTTTTGCCCACGTCGTAGCGGGTGGCGGGGTGTCGGTTCTTGGAGCCGGGTGGGCGTCCGGGTCCGGGCCGGGTGGGTTTCGGAACCCTGGCCGGGTTGGCGAGGTGGGGTCGGATGTTCCGGAATGCTCGGCGAACACGCGTCGGGGTCCTCGCGGTGCCGGCGTGGGTGGACTTCTCCCAGGGCTTGCGCTGGTCGGCCGTGGCTGGGGCGGCGAGGCGGAGCTGGGTGTGGACGACGATCACGAGCCAGGTCCAGCGGTCGGCTGCCTGTGGGTTGCGCAGGCGCGGGCGGGTCCAGCCGAGGTCCTGTTTGAAGTAGCGGAAGGTGTGCTCCAGGTCGAAGCGGCGCAGGTAGCAGGACCAGACCTGGTCCACGTCGGTGGTGCTGGCGCCGGTTTTCGAGGACCACAGCCACAGCGGCGGCGCGTCGCGATCGCCGGGCAGGCGCTGGACCTTGAGCCGAATCAGGGTGCCCTCGACCAGGGGGAGTTCGCCGTCGTGGTCGATCCACGAGGAACGGTGGGTCAGCCGGGGGTGGACCCGGTCCCAGGCCTGGGTGTGGGCCTTGCCGTAGCGGTCGGTGTCGTTGACCGTCACCAGCGCGGGCTCGGGCCAGGTCTCCGGCTTGGCCAGCCGGAGTTCCAGGCCGTGCTTCCGCGGGCGTCCCAGGGGCTGATAAGTGAAGGACAGCGGCCGTGGCGGAACCCTCAACACCCGGTCGGAGCGCAGGCGGCCGACGAGTTCGACGGGCAGGTCTCGCAGGAGCCACGCCAGGCGAGTCACGTCGTAGCCAGCGTCCATCACGACCAGCATCTCCTGGTCGCCGGTCCGCCACTGGGCGGCGCGGACCAGGCGCTCGACCACGGCGCGCAGCTGGATGGCGGTGACAGCGGTGGCGTCGTCCTCGGGGCCCAGGCGGACCGCGTCCAGGACCGCAGTCCACGACGATGGGCCCGGGGAAAGGGCGGCGACCACGGAGTACGGCCAGCCCGGGATGATCTGAGCGGCCGCCCGGGATCGGCCGTGAACGTGGCAGAACAGCCGCTCCGGCGAGCACGCCGCATCCGATCGGAGCCACGGTGAGACGTCCACGGACAGCACGATCCGCCCCTCGAAGCGCGGCAGCGGCACCGAGACCAGCAGGTCACGCAGCCGCTCGACATCGAGGCGACCGTGGTTGAGCGCCGCATACAAGGAGCCGTAGCCGCGGCGGTGCTCAGCGGTCAGCGACAGCTCCACCGGGGTCTTCACCGGCTCGTCCGCACACAGCAACGCGTCGGTGAGATCGAAGAACGCATCCGCCCGCGCCGACAAGCACCCGTAAAAGTCGGTCCGGAAGTGTGACAGTTCCTCGAATGCGTCCCGCTCGCCGACCCGCGCCAGCACACTCATCACCACGGCCTTCTTCGTGAACACTCTGATCTCGTCGCTGAGTTCAGGATCACGAGAAGGCCGTACCCACGTCCGGCGATCACCCGAACGAGTGACCTGGCGAACGTTGATGATCAAGCCGGAGGTTAAGGAACAAGCT
>NZ_JBIWFN010000067.1:0-1619 GCF_044763085.1 Streptomyces sp. NPDC096311 | reverse complement strand
TCAGGTGGTGTCGGTGGGGGTGTGGGTGGTGAGTTGTGCGGTGAAGACGGTGGTGTTGTTTTGGTGTGCGGTGATGTGGGTGGTGGGGGGTTGGTTGTTGTCATTGTTGCTGTTGTTCGTGTGTGCGGTGATGTAGGTGGGGGTGTGGTGTTCGGTGTAGTGGTGGAAGGTGGCGTGGAGGGTGGTGGGGTGGGTGGGGTGGGTTGTGGGGGTGGGGTGGGTGTGGGCGGTGGTGGCTTGGTGGGCGGCTTCGAGGAGGACCATGCCGGGGATGTGGTCGGTGGTGTGGTCGAAGAGGATGGGGTGGTGGGGGTTGGGGGTGAGTTGCCAGGTGTGGGGGTGGGGGGTGGGGGTGAGGACGATGTCGTGGGGGAGGGTGCGTCCGTAGTGGGTGGGTGGGGGGTTGGTGGGTTGGTGTTGGGTGCTGGTGCTGGTGCTGGTGCTGGTGCTGGTGCTGGTGCCGGTGGTGGTGTTTGTGGTGGTGGGGGTGGTGGTGTGGGGGTGGCGGAGGCGTTGGTAGGTGGTGGGGGTGAGGCAGGTGAAGCGGCCGGTGCCGGTGGCGGTGGGGTGGCCGTTGCGGGTGATGGTGATGTGCATGGTGAAGTCGGTGGGGCGTTTGGTGTGGGGGTGGTGGGGGGTGTAGGTGGCGGTGAGGGTGAGGTCGGTGGGGGTGGGGCCGATGGTGAGGTGTTGGGGGTGGGTGGTGAGGTGGAGGTTGCGCATGAGGAAGTGGTGGCCGAGGGGGATGCCGAGTTCGGCGTGGGCGAGGTAGAGGCCGGTTTGGCGGATGGTTTCTGCGGCTTGGAGGGGGTGGTGGGTGCCGTCGGGGGTGGTGAAGAAGGTGTGGGCGCGGGGCCATTGGGCGGTGAGGGTGTAGTGGGTGGTGCCGGTTTGTTCGCAGCCGGTGAGGAAGACCTCGGCGAGGGTGGAGCGGTGGACGTATTCGCGGGGGACGGTGGTGGTGAGGCGGGGCATGTGGGCGGGGTCGACGGGTGTTTTTGCGTTCGTGGCGGTGCCGGTTTGTGATTCTGTGCTGGTCCGGGTGGCGGGGTCTGGTCCTGCTGCTGGGTGGGGGCTTGTTGCCGTTCCCGTTCCCGTTCCCGTTGCTGTTCCTGTTGCTGTTCCCGTTGGCGTGGTGGCGGGGTTGGGGTGGTTGTCCTGGTGGACGGTGAGCAGGGTCATGTGGGTCTCCGTGGTGCTGTGGGAGGTGCCGGGATGGACCGTGCAGGGTCATAAGATACGAACCTACCGGTTTTCTTTTCAAGGGCGGGCGGGGAATTTCGCGGGGGCGGGCCGGGGGGTCGGGCGGGGAGTCGGGTGGGGGCGTGCGGGGTGCATATTCACCGGCTCGCTGGGGGTGTGTGGTGGGGATCTTCGCTGGGTAAGCGGGGGTTTTGATTCCGTTCTGCGGGTGTCTTCCGGGGGTTGGGGGTGGTGTGCGAGGCTCGGGGTCGGGTGGTTGTGGGGGTGTGCTGGGGGCTCTTGTGTGGGTCTCGGGCGAGGCTATAGTGAAACCGGCCGAGCGGTTTTGTTTTGCGAGTGGTTCTCTGGCGGGTGTCGGTGGTGCCGGGGGACGGTTTCCGGGATGCGGATGACCCGGGCCGGCACCCGGACGCACA
>NZ_JBIWFN010000066.1:0-2522 GCF_044763085.1 Streptomyces sp. NPDC096311 | reverse complement strand
TCGAACTCATCGGCGGGGTGCGATTCCCGGCCATCGGAGAGCTGCCGTACCTGCTCACCCTCGCGGGCCACGGCTTCTACTGGTTCCGGCTGCGCCGCGCGATCAACCCCGGCACCGCCAGGCGATCCTGACCGCACGTGATCGCACGTGATCGTGTGCCCATCGAAGATCGCCTGCCTCTGAAAGGACGTGTCGCCATGCCGAAGACCGCGTTGCACCGTCCGGGCAGCCATGCCCCCGCCGCACTGCTCACCTCACTCGCCGAACTGCTGCGGCAATGGCTGCCGCGGCAGCGCTGGTTCGCGGGCAAGGGCCACCCCGTCACCGGTCTGAGCGTGGTGTCGTCGACCGAGCTGTACCCGGGCTGCCTGCATCTCCTGATACGCACCGAACACCTCGGCGGCTCCGACCCCGAAGGTCCCGGCACTCCCCCGCCCGACGACTGCTACCAGCTCCTGCTCGGCGCGCGCGAGGTCCTGCCACCCCGGCTCGCCCCCGCCTTCATAGGCCGTCCGAGCGCGGGTCCCCTGGCCGACCTCAGCGTGTACGACGCCTTCCACGATCCCGACGCGGCGGGTCTGCTCCTGGAACGGCTGCGCACGCCCGGGGCTGCGGGACCGCTGCTCTTCGAGCGGGATCCCCAGGTGACGGTCCCCTGCGGTCTCGCCCCCCGGCTCCTCGACACCGAGCAGTCGAACTCCTCGCTCGTGTACGGGAACTCCTTCATCCTGAAGGTCTTCCGCCGCGTCCAGCCGGGCATCAACCCCGACCTGGAGGTGCCCTGGGCGCTGGCCCGGCAGGGCTGCACCCGCGTACCCGCCCCCGCGGCGTGGTTCGGCACCTCGCAGCCGCGGGAGGCCACACTCGGGGTGCTCCAGCCGTTCCTGCGCGACGCCTCCGACGGCTGGACCCTGGCACTCCAATCACTCACCTCCGGCGGGGAGTTCACCGAAGAGGCATACGAACTCGGCCGGGCCACCGCCGAGATACATGTGGCGCTGGCGGCGGCGTTCCCCGTACGAGCGCCCAGTCCGTTGCAGCACCGGCAACTCGCGGCCGCGATGAGTGAACGGCTCGACACCACGGCCCGATCCGTGCCCCAACTCCGGCCGCACGCGGCCGGGTTGCGCTCGGCCTTCGACGAGCTCGCGGCGCTCGACGCGGCGATTCGGCCGGCCCAGCGGATTCACGGCGACCTCCACCTGGGGCAGGTGCTGCGGGCCGGGCGGCAGTGGTCCGTCATCGACTTCGAGGGCGAGCCGGCCCGTCCGCTCACCGAGCGCCGGCGCCTCCAGTCCCCCGTACGCGATGTCGCGGGCATGCTGCGCTCCTTCGACTACGCCGCGCGCTCCCGCCGGCCGTGGCGCCCCGAGTGGGCGCAGCGCTGCCGGGAGGCCTTCTGCGCGGGGTACGCCGCCGCGGCCGCGTGGGACCCACGCGAGGAGCCCGAACTGCTGCGCGCGCACGAGACCGACAGGGCCGTGTACGAGGTGCTGTACGAGGCGAGGCACCGGCCCGACTGGCTGCCGGTCCCGATGGCGGCGGTCGGTCGCCTCGCCGAAGGCGCGGGGCAACAGCGTGGCGAACACCCCACCGAGCGTCCTGCCCCACCTCCAGCCGGCCATCGCGTCGAGCATCACGCCGAACACCGCGTCGAACGTCCAGCTGAACGCCTGTGACGACGACCCGGAACCCAGGATCCATCCGCCCCACCGCTTTCCCCGAGGAGGCTGAAGCCGTGGCAGTTCCCACCACCGCCGTTGGCACCAGGCCGGTAGCCGCGCTGGACGCGACGGACCGCGCGCGCCTGTTGTCGGGCGCCCACCACGATCCGCACGCGCTGCTCGGCGCGCACCCGATACCGGGCGGCGTCGTGTTCCGTGTGCTACGACCGTACGCCGAGGCCGTCGCGGTGGTGGTGGACGGCCGCCGCACGGAGCTACGGGGGGTCGGTGACGGCCTGTTCTCGGGTGTCCTGCCGCTCGGCACGATCCCCGAGTACGTGCTGTCGGTGACGTACGCGGGCCGCGCGTACGAGGTGCATGACCCGTATCGCTTCCTGCCCGCGCTGGGCGAGGTCGATCTGCATCTGATCGGCGAGGGACGCCACGAGGAGCTGTGGCGGGCGCTCGGGGCTCATCCCATGACCCACCAGGGCGTGACCGGCACCCGCTTCACGGTCTGGGCACCCAACGCCCAGGGGGTGAGGGTCTGCGGGGACTTCTGCCACTGGGACGGCACCGCGTACCCCATGCGGTCGCTCGGTTCCTCGGGTGTCTGGGAGCTGTTCCTGCCGGGCATCGGCAAGGGAGCACCGTACAAGTTCGACATCACCCGGCCCGACGGTACGCACACGATGCGCGCCGACCCGATGGCCCGCCGCACCGAAGTGCCTCCGGCGACCGCCTCGATCGTCACGGAGTCGTCCCATGTGTGGACGGACGAGGAGTGGATGGCGGGGCGGGGTGCCCGTCCGGTGCACGAGGCACCGCTGTCCGTCTACGAGGTCCACCTCCCCTCGT
>NZ_JBIWFN010000065.1:0-2775 GCF_044763085.1 Streptomyces sp. NPDC096311 | reverse complement strand
TCGAACTCATCGGCGGGGTGCGATTCCCGGCCATCGGAGAGCTGCCGTACCTGCTCACCCTCGCGGGCCACGGCTTCTACTGGTTCCGGCTGCGCAAGGACGCCGCCTGATCCAAGGACAGACTCCAGAACCCGGTCGGCGGGGCGGTTTCCTCCGTCCCGCCCTGGGCACGCATCAGTAACACCCCGACTCGCCCGGTCTCCGGGCCCCTGGGGAAAGGACGCGACGTCATGTCGGAAGCCGCAATCCACTCTGTCACGGCCCCCGTCGCACGCCCCGAGTTACTCGCGTCGCTCGATCCGCTCCTACGGGAATGGCTGCCACGGCAGCGCTGGTTCGCGGGCAAGGGGCGTCCGGTGACCGGGTTCTCCCTGGTGACGGCCAATGAACTGCTGCCCGTGACGGCTCAGCTCGGCCTGCTCCACCTGCTGGTCCGGGCGCACCAGCCGCTCACCCCCGCCCAGGGAGCCGGCACCCAGCCCGGCGACTGCTACCAACTGCTCATCGGCGTACGCGAGGCACTCCCGCCGCACCTCGCGCCCGCGCTGATCGGACACGTGGAGGAGGGACCGCTGGCGGGGCACACGGTCTACGAGGCACTGCACGACCCGCGCCCCGCCGACGTACTCCTGGAGGCCCTGCGCACCCGGGCCCGCATCGGCGAGCTGCGCTTCGAACGGGACCGACGCCAGGAGATACGGGGCGATCTGATACCGCGCCTGATCACCGCGGAACAGTCCAACTCGTCCCTGGTCTTCGGAGATACGTTCATCCTGAAGCTGTTGCGCCGCATCGTCCCGGGGGTGAACCCCGATCTGGAGCTGCCACTGACGCTCGCCCGGGAGGGCTGCCCACGGGTGCCGGCACCGACGGCGTGGATGGCCGCCGACCTGGACGAGGAGACGTACGTCCTGGGGGTGCTGCAACCCTATGTCCAGGGCGCGGTGGACGGCTGGGAGCTGGCGCTGAGCGAACTGGCCAAACAGAGCGAGCCGGCCGAGGACGGCTGTCGCGGCGGCGAGGACTTCACCGGGGAGGCGCGGGCGCTGGGCCGGGCCACCGCCGAGGTGCACACAGCCCTCGCCCGGGCCCTGCCCACGGTCACGCTGGGGCACGTGCAGATGGAACTGCTCGTCGGTGGCATGACCGAGCGGCTGGCCGCGGCAGCGCAGGCGGTGCCCGCGCTGCGACCGTACGCCGCCGGTCTGCGCACCGCCTTCGAGGCGCTGGCCGACCTGGCCACCGAGGGGCAGACCTGGACCGCCCAGCGCATACACGGGGATCTGCACCTCGGCCAGTGCCTGCGCGCGCCCTCCGGGGAGTGGTCGCTCATAGACTTCGAGGGCGAGCCCTCGAAACCGCTCGCCGAGCGCCGCATGCCCCAGCCGCCCCTGCGGGACATAGCGGGGATGCTCCGCTCCTTCGACTACGCGGCCCACGCCGTCCCCGGGGCCCCAGGCTCCGCACGAGCGGGAGCCGTCCCGGCGATGCCCGACTGGACCGACCTCTGCCGGGCCGCGTACTGCGCCGGCTACGCGGAGGTCGCCGGCCGCGACCCGCGCGCCGATCCCGTACTCCTGCGCGCTTATGAGACCGACAAGGCGATCTACGAAGTCCTGTACGAGGCCCGGCACCGGCCCGACTGGCTGCCGGTGCCGATGGCGGCGATACGCCGACTCGCCGCATCCCCCTGACCTTCCCCACCTCACCCCGCCGAGGAGGCCCTGCCCGTGACGCCCCGCCCCCCGTCCGACGACAGTCCGAAGAAGAACGGTGCCAAGAAGACGGCGGTGAAGAAAGCGACGGCCGAGAAGACGACGGTCAAGAAGGCTGCCGTCAAGAAGGCCGCCGCTCAGAAGCCTGCCGGGAGCAAGGCCGCGAAGGATGCGAAGGTCTCGGCGGTCTCCAAGGTCGCGAAGAAGGGGGCCGGGGCCAGGGTTCCCGAACCGCGCGCTGCCGAACCGAAGGGCGCCGAGCCCGTGGCCGGGGTTCGCGAGCCCGCCGTCGTCGACAGCGCTCCCGTCTTCGCCGGAGTCGAACCCGGTGACCGCGAGCGGCTGCTCTCCGGCACGCACCACGATCCGCACGGGGTGCTCGGCGCCCATCCGGTGCCCGGCGGCGTGGCCTTCCTGGCCTTCCGTCCGTACGCGCTCGGGGTGACCGTCGTGACGGACGACCTGCGGGCCGAGCTGCACGACGACGGGGACGGATTCTTCTCGGCGCTGGTGCCGCTGCGCGCGGTCCCGGAGGCGTACCGGCTGCTCGTCGCGTACGAGGGGACGGTTCAGGACACCGAGGACGCGTACCGCTTCCTGCCCGCGCTCGGGGAGTTCGATCTCCATCTGCTCGGCGAGGGACGCCACGAGGAGCTGTGGCGCGCCCTGGGTGCGGAGCCGATGGTGCACCAGGGGGTGACCGGCACCCGCTTCACGGTCTGGGCGCCGAACGCACGCGGGGTGCGGCTCGCCGGCACCTTCAACTTCTGGGACGGCACCGGGTTCCCGATGCGGTCGCTCGGCTCCTCCGGGGTGTGGGAGCTGTTCGTGCCGGCGATCGGCGAGGGCGAGCTCTACAAGTTCGAGATCACCCGCCCGGACGGGTCCCGCACCCTGCGGGCCGACCCGATGGCCCGGCGCACCGAGGTCCCGCCGCGCACATCGTCGATCGTGCACGTCTCGCACCATGTGTGGACGGACGAGGAGTGGATGGCGGGGCGGGGTGCCCGTCCGGTGCACGAGGCACCGCTGTCCGTCTACGAGGTCCACCTCCCCTCGT
>NZ_JBIWFN010000064.1:0-4311 GCF_044763085.1 Streptomyces sp. NPDC096311 | reverse complement strand
AACTGCGCCCGAGCACGGTTCACTTCATGTGCGTCCACACACTCAGCATGCCGCTGAACACGGCCGACAGAAAGACCTAACGGAGTCCTACTAGCTCGTCCAGCTGTGGGCCACGTCGACCACGACCCGGTCGTCCAACTGGGTGACGCGGAACGGCAGTCGGGCGCGCACACCGAGACCGACCTGCGTCTGGCCCTCGGAGGTGCCGCCGAATCGGGTGTCCCGGAAGGTGCTGTACCCGCTGATGTTCACGCCGGGCAGGGGCTCGCCCACCTCGCCCGGGTAGGTCGGCACGCCGGCCTCCAGGTCGTAGCTCCACGCGCCGACGCGGATGTCCAGGATCGCCCCGCCGGCGACCGGTATGTACTCGCCCGAGGGGTCCGCGTAGAACCGGTCCACGTACTGGACGTGGTAGCCGATCTGGCCGCCGCCGGGCACGTCGAACACGATGCGGTCGTAGCACTCGTGCTGTCCGGTCCTGATGTCCTCCAGGTGATCGGCCCCCATGGCGGCACCACCCTTGGCGCCGCTGCCCCAGCCCGTTGGGCAGGCCGCCGCCGCTCGCGAGCCCTCTGCCGGGGCCGCGCCCGCGGTGCTCGCCGCCGTCCCCAGCGTGGCGCCCGCGAGCACGAGCACCGCCACTGCCGCTCCGATACGTCGCATCACGTCCCCCTTGGTCGCATAACTCTGATGCCGGGTGAGACGGGCCGCACCACAGGAAGGTTGTACGCCAGACGAGGCAAAGCGGACTGGGCGGAGCCCGCGGAGCGGGAGCGCATCGGCCAACTGTGTCGCGGCAAGCTGGGCCACCGTCGCGCCGGTCGTGGTCGCGCTCAGGACCTCGCGCTCCCCAGGAGTCAGCGGACTATTGCCGCTGTGCCGCGCGAGTACGGCCAGCCCCGGGCCGATGACGCGTTGCCCCGCGGCGGATGGCTTCGGTGATGGTGTCGGCCGGCGCCTCTTTTGACAAGGAACCCGGTGAAATGGCTGTCCAGGGCGCGTTGTAGGTATCCGGGGCGGCCGAAGGTGGTGACGATGCGGCAGCGGATGTCCGGGTGGTGCTCGCGCAACCGGGAAGAGATGAAGAGGCCGTCCCCGTCGGGCCTCTACGTGGTACGTACCCCTCCCTCCGAGCCTGCGTGGGCGCAGGGGCGCTCGGCGGCAGCCCTGCGCCCACGCAGGAAGCGCGGGAGTGGCAGGGCGAAGTCGACGAAGCCCTCCGCCTGCAGGGCCGCGAAGCCGATGCGGGGCAGGTCTGCGGAGTTGCGGTAGACCACGAAGCGGGGCTCCCAGCGCGGCTGGAACTTGGCGTTGAACTTGTACAGCGACTCGATCTGGAACCAGCGCGAGGAGGAGCAGCAGCAGACCGGTACTGAGGGAGAGTGCCGCGGCGAACGGTCCGAACGCGCCTGGCAGCACTTCGGCGATCGTATGCACCCGGCTGCGCCGGAAACCCGTGAAGACGCCGGCCAGCACATCCACGAGCCCGACGAAAGCGCAGGCCCGTGCGATGACGGCGGGTACAGCGTCGGGGCGTGGTCCGCGCGCCATGCGCCGTAGCCGGGAACGCGACGGCCCATCCGACCTCCGCTTGGCGAGGCTGTCGGATAGGCCGTTCACAGGGCCGCTCCGTCGTGGTGGTGGCTGCACATGGACACAAGGGGACGTTGTAGATGCCAGACACGCACTGGCGGGAGATGGGCCCACATGTTCCACCGGCGGCTGGTATAAGTGCGCTGGTAATCAGCAACAACCTTGTCGACCACGGCGCGTCGGCGTGCCCCGGTCTTGGGCGAGAGCAGGGAGAGAACGTCGCCTAGACCGAGGTGGACCCAGTACGTCAGGGTGCCACCGGGGTGCAGCAGTTCCACGGACCGCGCCATGATGCGCTCGACCTGTACGGGAGTGAATCCGCTCAGCGGTCGGCCGGAGACGATCACGTCGTAGCGCTGGGCGGTGTCGAGATCCTGGACACCCGTCTGGTACACGTTCATCTCCACGTGTCTGTCCGCCCTGCCGGGCCCTGCAGCCACGAGGCTGCGCAGTGGTGACGCCAAGCGTGGGTTGGGCTCGGCGATGTCCAGACGGCTACCCCGGGGGAGCTGGGCTATCAGGGCGCTGGTGAGCGCGTCGGAGTCGGCGCCCGTGTACAGGACCGCCAAGGGGTGGGGGGCCTGGAGCCGCACAGGATCGGTCAGCAGACGAGCCAGTGCGGTACTGCCGGGGGCGACCGAGGAGGCAGCCCGCAGTTCGCGGGCCGCGTCGATCAGGAACATCCAGCCCTCGGCCCGGCGCTGTGCCAGGACGCGATCGTGTGAGGTCGTCCAGTTCTTCATGGCTTCGACGTTAGGAATCCGCCTCTTCCAACGGATCAGTCGTTGTGCGACGGTGGCCCCCTACGAAAGTAGGAGGCTGATACCGCAGATCGTCATGATCGGCTGTCGGGGAGGTGCCGCCGGGTGTCGCGGATACGGGCGGGTGCGGTGACGATCGACGTGCGGATCTGGTTGATGGCCTGGACGCGGGTCGTGACGGGGGAGCGGCGGACCACGTGCAAGGCGCGGATCGCCTCCACAGTGCCGCTGCGGCTCTTGGATATGGCGGCCCACGATGTCGATCAGACATCACCTGGGGCTTCGGCGACCGCGACCACCGGCGGGTCGGTTCGTCCGGCGGCATCGACGGTGAACAGACCACTTCTGCGGAACGGCTTCAGAGGCTGTGTCTGAACCTCTCTGTGCTGCTCACAGGGCTATGCAGCGGGACAGGTCTCTGTTTGCCGTTCGGACCGGCGTCCATCGACGCTGATCCGAACGGCGGGTGGCGGGTTCTGGATCGTCTGTCTCAGTTTCTGCTGTGACTCAGAGTGCGCGGTGCATGATGTGGAGCCCGACGTAACCTTTCGAGGGATGTCGGAAGCCCTCCGGCAACGTGCCAAGCACCTCGAAACCGATGGACCGATACAGTTTCACCGCATGCACGTTCGTCTCGACGACCGCGTTGAACTGCATCGCCCGGAAGCCGGCCGCGCGCGCCCACTCCACCGTGTACTCACACAGTGCTCGGCCCACGCCCTGCCCAGAGTGCGCCGGGTCGACCATGTAGCTGGCGCTCGCGATGTGCGAGCCGTTGCCCATGTGGTTGTTGTTCATCTTTGCCGTGCCGAGGACCGTTCCGGCGTCGTCGTCGACGGCGACGACCGTGCGGTTCGGGGCCGGCAAGAGCCACCAGTCGCGGCCCTGCTCCTCCCCGAGATCGATCGGATAGGTGAAGGTCTCACCAGCGGCAACGATCTTGTGGAAGAAGGGCCAAATGACAGGCCAGTCCTCGGTGTTGGCTTCCCTGATCAGCATGCGGACAGGATGTCGGCCCGCGCCACGGGACCGCCAATGCTTTTCGCGCCCCGGGGCCGCATCACGTTTTCTCAGGTCACGAGGCCATGGAGCTGCTGGGTGCTGATCGGCTTTGCCGTTCGGTTGAGCGTCGGTGGATGCCGAGGCGAACGGCAGTCGGAGGGATCGTCAGGCGACTGCCGCAAGGGGAGTGGGGGCCGCGTCGGTTCGGCGGTTTCGTCGGGTGAGGCGGCGGGTCATGAGGGTGATGAAGGCCCACTGGACGTGGGCTTCGGCGTGGGACATGAGGCGTTCGTAGTCCCTCGCGTTGCGGCGAGCCCGCATGGTCCACGAATTCGACCGTTCAACCACCCAGCGCTTGGGCAACAGGACGAAGCCCTTGGCATCCTTGGGCCGGGAGACGACCTTGACGGTGATGCCCAGGGTGGTCTGAGCCCAGGCGGCGAACTCGTCTCCGCCATAGCCGTTGTCCGCCCAGACCAGCACGATCTCGGGGTGCTCGGCGTGGAGTCGGGTCAGCAGAATGCGGGCCGCGTCCCGGTCCTGGACGTCGGCCGGCGTGACGAGCAGGTCGACGAGCAGCCCGTCCTGATCAACTAGGAGATGCCGCTTCCTCCCATTTATATGTTTGTTCGCGTCGTAGCCGCGCGTTGCCTTCGACACGGTCTCCGCGCCCTTGACGGACTGCGAGTCCACGATCACCCGGACCGGCCAGGGACACCGCCGTCGCCGCAGCCGCAACCGCCGGCGGAGCTGGTCGAGGATGTGCCGCAGCACACCGGCCTTCGCCCAGCGGGCGAAATACCCGAACACCGTGCGCCAGGGGATGCCGAAGTCGGCGGGCATGGCGCGCCATTTCGTCCCGTTGATGCTCCTATGGTCGGTCAAGCGCTCAAGAGCCACTCACGGTAGGTGTCGGCGAAGGCGTCGTCACGGCGAAGTCCGCGCTCGATGTTGG
>NZ_JBIWFN010000063.1:0-5038 GCF_044763085.1 Streptomyces sp. NPDC096311 | reverse complement strand
ACACAGTGGACGCGAGCAACTGAGGACAAGCCCTCGGCCTATTAGTACCGGTCACCTCCAGCGGTTACCCGCCTTCCAGATCCGGCCTATCAACCCAGTCGTCTACTGGGAGCCTTAACCCCTCAAGGGGGTGGGAATACTCATCTCGAAGCAGGCTTCCCGCTTAGATGCTTTCAGCGGTTATCCCTCCCGAACGTAGCCAACCAGCCATGCCCTTGGCAGGACAACTGGCACACCAGAGGTTCGTCCGTCCCGGTCCTCTCGTACTAGGGACAGCCCTTCTCAATATTCCTACGCGCACAGCGGATAGGGACCGAACTGTCTCACGACGTTCTAAACCCAGCTCGCGTACCGCTTTAATGGGCGAACAGCCCAACCCTTGGGACCGACTCCAGCCCCAGGATGCGACGAGCCGACATCGAGGTGCCAAACCATCCCGTCGATATGGACTCTTGGGGAAGATCAGCCTGTTATCCCCGGGGTACCTTTTATCCGTTGAGCGACGGCGCTTCCACAAGCCACCGCCGGATCACTAGTCCCGACTTTCGTCCCTGCTCGACCCGTCGGTCTCACAGTCAAGCTCCCTTGTGCACTTACACTCAACACCTGATTACCAACCAGGCTGAGGGAACCTTTGGGCGCCTCCGTTACTCTTTAGGAGGCAACCGCCCCAGTTAAACTACCCATCAGACACTGTCCCTGATCCGGATCACGGACCCAGGTTAGACATCCAGCACGACCAGAGTGGTATTTCAACGACGACTCCCCCCGAGCTGGCGCTCGAAGTTCACAGTCTCCCACCTATCCTACACAAGCCGAACCGAACACCAATATCAAACTGTAGTAAAGGTCCCGGGGTCTTTCCGTCCTGCTGCGCGAAACGAGCATCTTTACTCGTAGTGCAATTTCACCGGGCCTATGGTTGAGACAGTCGAGAAGTCGTTACGCCATTCGTGCAGGTCGGAACTTACCCGACAAGGAATTTCGCTACCTTAGGATGGTTATAGTTACCACCGCCGTTTACTGGCGCTTAAGTTCTCAGCTTCGCCACCCCGAAGAGTGACTAACCGGTCCCCTTAACGTTCCAGCACCGGGCAGGCGTCAGTCCGTATACATCGCCTTACGGCTTCGCACGGACCTGTGTTTTTAGTAAACAGTCGCTTCTCGCTGGTCTCTGCGGCCACCCCCAGCTCACGGAGTAAATCCGATCACCGGTGATGGCCCCCCTTCTCCCGAAGTTACGGGGGCATTTTGCCGAGTTCCTTAACCATAGTTCACCCGAACGCCTCGGTATTCTCTACCTGACCACCTGAGTCGGTTTAGGGTACGGGCCGCCATGAAACTCGCTAGAGGCTTTTCTCGACAGCATAGGATCATCCACTTCACCACAATCGGCTCGGCATCAGGTCTCAGCCTTGATGTGCGACGGATTTACCTATCACACGGCCTACACCCTTACCCCGGGACAACCACCGCCCGGGATGGACTACCTTCCTGCGTCACCCCATCACTCACCTACTGCAGGTCTGGTCCGTCGGCTCCACCACTCCCCTTTGCCCGAAGGCTCCGGGGCGGCTTCACGGACTTAGCATCGCCTGGTTCAATGTTTGACGCTTCACAGCGGGTACCGGAATATCAACCGGTTATCCATCGACTACGCCTGTCGGCCTCGCCTTAGGTCCCGACTTACCCTGGGCAGATCAGCTTGACCCAGGAACCCTTAGTCAATCGGCGCACACGTTTCTCACGTGTGTATCGCTACTCATGCCTGCATTCTCACTCGTGAACCGTCCACCACTGCCTTCCGGCGCGGCTTCACCCGGCACACGACGCTCCCCTACCCATCACAGCCGCCGTTGGGCGTATTGCTGCAATGACACGACTTCGGCGGTACGCTTGAGCCCCGCTACATTGTCGGCGCGGAATCACTAGACCAGTGAGCTATTACGCACTCTTTCAAGGGTGGCTGCTTCTAAGCCAACCTCCTGGTTGTCTCTGCGACTCCACATCCTTTCCCACTTAGCGTACGCTTAGGGGCCTTAGTCGATGCTCTGGGCTGTTTCCCTCTCGACCATGGAGCTTATCCCCCACAGTCTCACTGCCGCGCTCTCACTTACCGGCATTCGGAGTTTGGCTAAGGTCAGTAACCCGGT
Organism: Streptomyces sp. NPDC096311; assembly: GCF_044763085.1. Classification (NCBI taxonomy): domain Bacteria; kingdom Bacillati; phylum Actinomycetota; class Actinomycetes; order Kitasatosporales; family Streptomycetaceae; genus Streptomyces; species Streptomyces sp. NPDC096311. Next base: position 2,885 of record NZ_JBIWFN010000063.1, on the reverse strand, counting down.
AGGGCCCATCGCCTATCCAGTGCTCTACCTCCGGTAAGAAACACACGACGCTGCACCTAAATGCATTTCGGGGAGAACCAGCTATCACGGAGTTTGATTGGCCTTTCACCCCTAACCACAGGTCATCCCCCAGGTTTTCAACCCTGGTGGGTTCGGTCCTCCACGACCTCTTACAGCCGCTTCAACCTGCCCATGGCTAGATCACTCCGCTTCGGGTCTTGAGCGCGCTACTAAAACGCCCTATTCGGACTCGCTTTCGCTACGGCTTCCCCACACGGGTTAACCTCGCAACACACCGCAAACTCGCAGGCTCATTCTTCAAAAGGCACGCAGTCACGAGGCAAGCACAAGTGCTTGCCCGACGCTCCCACGGCTTGTAGGCACACGGTTTCAGGTACTATTTCACTCCGCTCCCGCGGTACTTTTCACCATTCCCTCACGGTACTATCCGCTATCGGTCACCAGGGAATATTTAGGCTTAGCGGGTGGTCCCGCCAGATTCACACGGGATTTCTCGGGCCCCGTGCTACTTGGGTGTTTCTCAAACGAGCCGTTGACGTTTCGACTACGGGGGTCTTACCCTCTACGCCGGACCTTTCGCATGTCCTTCGCCTACATCAACGGTTTCTGACTCGTCTCACGGCCGGCAGACCGTGAAAGAGAAATCCCACAACCCCACATACGCAACCCCTGCCGGGTCTCACACGCATATGGTTTGGCCTCATCCAGTTTCGCTCGCCACTACTCCCGGAATCACGGTTGTTTTCTCTTCCTGCGGGTACTGAGATGTTTCACTTCCCCGCGTTCCCTCCACATACCCTATGTGTTCAGGTATGGGTGACAGCCCATGACGACTGCCGGGTTTCCCCATTCGGAAACCCCCGGATCAAAGCCTGGTTGACGACTCCCCGGGGACTATCGTGGCCTCCCACGTCCTTCATCGGTTCCTGGTGCCAAGGCATCCACCGTGCGCCCTTAAAAACTTGGCCACAGATGCTCGCGTCCACTGTGCAGTTCTCAAACAACGACCAACCACCCGTCACACACCACTTACGCGGTGTTTCACCGGGGCCGGCACTGAAGGCAGCCATACCGGCCGTACCCTCAGACACCCAACAGCGTGCCCGGCACCCTTGCCGCTTCCCTCATTCGTTCCACGCCCCGAAGAGCAGTACTGGAAGGAGAAGACAGTCAAGTGTGCCGAATAATCAACGTTCCACCCATGAGCAACCAGCATCAGACATTCGCCGATGTACTGGCCTCTGACCTCACCCCGGAGGGATCGGTAAGAAGTGCTCCTTAGAAAGGAGGTGATCCAGCCGCACCTTCCGGTACGGCTACCTTGTTACGACTTCGTCCCAATCGCCAGTCCCACCTTCGACAGCTCCCTCCCACAAGGGGTTGGGCCACCGGCTTCGGGTGTTACCGACTTTCGTGACGTGACGGGCGGTGTGTACAAGGCCCGGGAACGTATTCACCGCAGCAATGCTGATCTGCGATTACTAGCAACTCCGACTTCATGGGGTCGAGTTGCAGACCCCAATCCGAACTGAGACAGGCTTTTTGAGATTCGCTCCGCCTCACGGCTTCGCAGCTCATTGTACCTGCCATTGTAGCACGTGTGCAGCCCAAGACATAAGGGGCATGATGACTTGACGTCGTCCCCACCTTCCTCCGAGTTGACCCCGGCAGTCTCCTGTGAGTCCCCATCACCCCGAAGGGCATGCTGGCAACACAGAACAAGGGTTGCGCTCGTTGCGGGACTTAACCCAACATCTCACGACACGAGCTGACGACAGCCATGCACCACCTGTACACCGACCACAAGGGGGCGACCATCTCTGGCCGTTTCCGGTGTATGTCAAGCCTTGGTAAGGTTCTTCGCGTTGCGTCGAATTAAGCCACATGCTCCGCTGCTTGTGCGGGCCCCCGTCAATTCCTTTGAGTTTTAGCCTTGCGGCCGTACTCCCCAGGCGGGGAACTTAATGCGTTAGCTGCGGCACCGACGACGTGGAATGTCGCCAACACCTAGTTCCCACCGTTTACGGCGTGGACTACCAGGGTATCTAATCCTGTTCGCTCCCCACGCTTTCGCTCCTCAGCGTCAGTAATGGCCCAGAGATCCGCCTTCGCCACCGGTGTTCCTCCTGATATCTGCGCATTTCACCGCTACACCAGGAATTCCGATCTCCCCTACCACACTCTAGCTAGCCCGTATCGAATGCAGACCCGGGGTTAAGCCCCGGGCTTTCACACCCGACGTGACAAGCCGCCTACGAGCTCTTTACGCCCAATAATTCCGGACAACGCTTGCGCCCTACGTATTACCGCGGCTGCTGGCACGTAGTTAGCCGGCGCTTCTTCTGCAGGTACCGTCACTTTCGCTTCTTCCCTGCTGAAAGAGGTTTACAACCCGAAGGCCGTCATCCCTCACGCGGCGTCGCTGCATCAGGCTTTCGCCCATTGTGCAATATTCCCCACTGCTGCCTCCCGTAGGAGTCTGGGCCGTGTCTCAGTCCCAGTGTGGCCGGTCGCCCTCTCAGGCCGGCTACCCGTCGTCGCCTTGGTGAGCCACTACCTCACCAACAAGCTGATAGGCCGCGGGCTCATCCTTCACCGCCGGAGCTTTTAACCCACCCGGATGCCCGGGCAGGTGTTATCCGGTATTAGACCCCGTTTCCAGGGCTTGTCCCAGAGTGAAGGGCAGATTGCCCACGTGTTACTCACCCGTTCGCCACTAATCCACCCCGAAGGGCTTCATCGTTCGACTTGCATGTGTTAAGCACGCCGCCAGCGTTCGTCCTGAGCCAGGATCAAACTCTCCGTGAATGTTTTCCCGTAATCGGGACGACACCACGAGAGCGGAACCAAGGAGAGGAATAATC
>NZ_JBIWFN010000062.1:0-5675 GCF_044763085.1 Streptomyces sp. NPDC096311 | reverse complement strand
GGCGGCCGGACAGATCAACGCAAGGACAGTCCAGCAGGACGTCAGTCAGTGATCGGGTCACGGCCACCGGAGACCCGCGTATCACTATGACTGTCGGTGATGTAGCGGATGGCATCGACCACACGCCGGCGGGACCACTTCTCCGGGGCGCCGCCCTTGGGGGTCTGGCATGCGGCAACGGGGAGAAGGGGCTCCAGCAGGAACCATTCCACGTCACTGGTGTCGGAGGGGTAGCGGTATTTCGGCAGCATCACAGAGGTTGAGGGGCCGCGATCTGGGGGTCAGGAGCCAACTGCGGTGCGGTCGCGGCCCGCCTTCTGCCTTCCTGCTCTGCGTCACTCCAGGTTGGCCAGCAGCTGAAGGGTGGATTCGATCGCGCCCATCTGGGCCATGACGGTGCGGATATAGGGGTCGTCGGGGGTCTTGGTCTGGTGCGGGAGGAGGGTCCCGGCGATGAAGTGGGTGACGCGGTGGTGCACGGCGTGGAAGAAGGCTCGTTCGTAGCCGATCCACACCTCCGGTGCGTCGTCCAGCAGCCGGTATCCCCACTTCCTGTCCCAGGTGACGGGCGGCAGACCACGTGCGGCGGCGACCTGGCGCAGGTGTGCGAGCCCGGTGTGGATCTGCGCGCGGGTGCGTTCGGTGGCGGCCATGAGCTGGGTGACGGTCAGTCCGGCGGGGCGGGCCTCCTGCAGGGCGCTGAGGATCGCTTCGGCGTGGACGTGAGCGGGGACTCCCCGCCCCATCGCCTACTCACCCGAGCCTTTCAGCAGCCTCATCAGCTGCTCGTCCAGGTCGACCTCACCGCGCATGGCGGCGTTCTCGATCCAGTCGGCCGCGGCGCGTACCCGGGCAAGGCCCCGGTTGATGGTGTCGCGTTCGGCGTCGTCGTAGTGTTCGCCGCGCAGGCTGGGCACGATCCTGCCGGCGGTGGTGACGAACTGCGCGCAGGCCGCGACCAGGTCCATGAACTGGGCACTGTGCTCCATGCGCTGCAGTTGCGGGGCTGCCTCCTGGTGCACGAACTGGGCCTGCTGGCGGAACCGGTCGAACTGGGCTTCGTTGACCGCGTGCCGGGCAGTGTCGTCGGCCATGGCCTTGTCGGCGACCGCGGGACGGCGCAGGAAGTCGGTGGTCACCACGGCCGCGACGGCGTCGTCGGTGGCCAGGTCGTGAATCGCTTCGACTTTCTCCTGGACGCTTTCCGGGGAGTCGACTTTCCAGCCCACGATCCGCTTCGCGCTGTCGTGCGTCCACCGGGCCTGTCCGCCGCCCGAGTTGGGAGGGGGGTTGGTGACCGCCTCGAAACGTTCCTGCTCATCGGGGATGCTGGCCAGGATCTTGTGGATCGTGTGCGAGACGTCCGCCCGCCGGCGCTCTTCGGCCAGCGCGAGGACACCCACCGGTAGGAGCGGACCGTCGTATAGGCAAGCCCGACGTCTTCGGCGAACATCCGGAGGGCCTCGCTGACCGTGAACAGGTCGTCCTTCCCGGACGGATTCGCACCCCCATACGAGCGCATCGGCTCGATCTCCACAGCCGCATCCCCAAGACGCCACTGGGCACTGCTCATCGCCGCGACCCAGTCCCGTCCCAGCTTGACCAGTTCGTCGTAGCGTTCCCGGGTCACACTCCCGACCATCGCGGGCATCCGGACATCACCCCCGGCGGACCCGGGTGCGGCACCTTGCCATGCCGTCTACTTGCCCCGGCAGGCCGTCACTCCGCACCATCCAGCCGACTCCACGCGCTGGCCAGGGGCGCACGGCCCCGCAGTGGAGCACGATGACAGCCGTCGAATGCGCCGTCTCACAACTCGCTGTCCGCCGCGCGCCGTCTGTGCCAGGCCAGTTTGCGGCAGGCGGGAGAGCAGTACGTTGCCGAGGCGGGATGTTCGACCCCGACCGTCCACGACGCGCCGCACTCCGGGCAAATGGAGATCACACCGGCCCGGACCGCCTCGGTCCTTGCCCGCGCCCGCCGCATCCGCCGCCAGTGCCGCGACCGGCACACCGACGAGCAGAACACCGCTGATGCCTTCACCGAAGGCATCAGCGGACCACCACAATCGCGGCACAGTCTCGGTCCTGTGTCGTTGTCCGTGACCACGACGAGCTTGAGCCGCGGCACCCTGTCCCTGGGCATCCGGCCACCGTATGAAAGAGCGGAGGCCGTCGGAAGTCCCGGCGGCCTCTCAGCGAGCCTTCGGCCTGTCAACGCACGAGGCCGCCAGAGGAAGACCGTGTGGGGACAAGGCTCTGCCTCATCACGACGCGCGTATGAGGCAGGGCACAGACGCGGCATCGATCCCGGCCATGCGGGGTTACTCCGCAGGTGGGATCTGGTAGACGGAGATGTGAGAACGCGACTCGGCGGTGAATTCGGCGCCGGCCCAGTCCGCATGCCTGGTCTCCAGCTCGAACCCGGCCAGCTGGGCCATCAGGTCGAGTTCGGCCGGCCAGACATATCGATGAGGGCTGCGGAACAACCGCGCCTGCTGGGTCTCATCGAAGCGGAAGTGGTGCGATACGACGTGCTGGTGGAGCACGTCGTAGGTGTCCAACCCGATGTAGCCGGGTTCGGACTGCCAGACGGTGGCCGTCTGGCCCGGTGGGAGCTTGCGCAACTCGGGTACCCAGAGCTCGACCACGAACCGGCCACCAGGCGCGAGATGGCGGGCAGCGTTGCGGAAGCACTGGACCTGCTCATCCTGGGTCAGCAGGTTGGAGATCGTGTTGTACACGAGGTAGACGAGGGCGTACTTCCCAGGAGCGACGGTGGTCGCCATGTCACCAACGATCACGGGGATCGTTGCTTCATCGGCCTTGGTTCGCAGTTGCTCCACCATCGGGAGCGACAACTCGATGCCGGTGACAGGCACTCCTCGCCCCGCGAGCGGGACGGCTACCCGGCCGGTCCCGATGGCGAACTCAAGCGCTTCTCCGCCACCTGCGAGCTGGGCGAGACGGTCCACGGCCGGTTCCAGGACCTCGGGCGCGAACATTCCAGAGCCGGGCGTGTCATAGCGCTGGGCGGTATCGGCGTCCCAGATCTTCTCCTGCTGCATTCCGCCAACGCTCGCCGCTGGCCCATGCGATGTCCACCGAATTTTCAGACCGCTTGTCATGTGGGCATCAGGAACAGCTTCTGACCTTGTTCTTTATGGTCTGAGTCGATTTCGTTCGGTGATGCTCTCGGGTCGTTTCACGGTCTTGCCCACGTCGTAGCGCGTGGCGGGTCGTCGGTTCTTCGAGCCAAGTGGTCTTCCGGGTCCGGGCGTTGAGGGTTTCGGTGCTTGGGCCGGACAGTGCAGGTGTGGGCGGAGGTTCCGAAACCCTCGGCGGACTCGGGCCGGGGTGAGCCGGCCGAGCTCGGCGGGCTTCTCCCATGGTCGCCGCAAGTCGGCGGCGGTCTCGCGCATGAGGCGGATCTGGGTGTGGGCGGCGATGATCAGCCAGGTCCAGCGCTCGCCGGCCTCGGGGGTTCGCACTTTCGGGCGGGTCCACCCGAGGGTCTGTTTCATCAGCCGGAAGGTGTGCTCCAGGTCGAACCTGCGCAGGAATGCCTGCCAGCGCACGTCGACGTCCTGGCTGTTCAGGCCGGTGGCGGACGACCAGAGCCAGAGCGGGAGCGGGTCGCCTCCGCCGGGCAGGCGGTCGACCTGGAGGCGGATCAGCGTGCCTTCGATGATGGGGAGTTCGCCGGTGTGGTCGATCCACGCCGAGCGGGTGGTCAGGCGGGGGTGGATGCGGCCCCAGGCCATCGCGCGGGCGGTGCCGTACCGGTCGGTGACCTGCGTCGTAGCCACGTCCGGCTCGCCCCAGGTCTCCGGCTTGGCGAAGCGGAACTCCTTGCCGTGCTTCGGCCGTCGCCCGCCCTGGGGATAGGACAGGGCGTACTCCTTGAGCGAGGGCGTCGGCCGTCGCATGACGCGGTCGGAGCGCATCCGTCCCAGCACCTCGACCGGGAGGCCGTCGAGGAGGTGGGCCATGCTCGGGGCGTCGTAGCCGGCGTCGAAGACGATGAGGATGTCGCGGTCGCCGACGTGCCAGCGGCCCATCTCGATCAGGTCCGTGACCACACGGCGGAGCTGGGCGGCGGTGACCTCGGCGACGTCGTCCTCGGGCCCGAGGCGGACGGCGTCCAGCAGCTGACACCAGGACGTCCGGCCCGATTCCAGGGCGGCGACGAACGAGTACGGCCAGCCGGGCACGAACTGGTCCGAGGACCGGCCGCTGCGGCCGTAGACGTGACAGAACAGACGGTCCGCGCTGGTCGGTGCATCGGGGCGGAGCCAGTTGCTGACGTCGACCGCCAGGACCAAGCGCCCGTCGGCGGCCCGCGGCATCGGCAGACCGGCCAGCACCTGCCGCAGCCGGGGCGCATCCACGTTCCCGTGGTTCAACGCCTCGTACATCGCGCCATGCCCACGCCGGTGCTCGGCCACCAGCGTGAGGTCCACCGGCGAGGTCACCGGACCGTCCGCGCACAGCAACGCGTCCACGAGCTCGAACAGTTCGTCCCCGCGCGCGGTCAGACAGTCGAATAAGTCGTCCCGAAAGCGTGATGTCACAGCCAGCGCATGCCGCCGGGTCTCGTGATGCAGCAGACTCATTCCCCACGGCCTTCGTACTGGTCAGATGCCTCTTTAGTCGGAGCACAGGATCAGACGAAGGCCGTGTTCACGTCCGGGGAATCACCATACGGGCGATCATGTTCGGGACATCGTTCGAGGCCAGAGTCGAAGGAACAGCTCAGTCAACGCAAGGTCACGCCTTCAAAGCGATGAGCTGGTACGGCGGGTCCGGGCGTGCCGTGTCCTGGTCGGGAAGCTCAGCGAGCCGTCGGCATACGTCGGTCACCTGGCCCTCGGTCGCACGCGAGCACCAGGGGATGTGGCCCGCCGCGATCACCTCCCGCCACCTGCGCGGGCTGCGGCCCTGCCCTGTTCCGGGGAACACGGTCCGCCCTCCAAGCCCCAGCCCCCGCTCTGCCGCCCAGCCAAGCACCCGGGCGGAACCGTCGGGCACCCAGGGTGCATACTGGTGCCGCAGCTCCGCTGTGACCTGGGCGATGTCACTGTCCTCGACGAAGTATGCGTCGTCCTTGTCGACGGTGGTGATCAGCACCCCACCGGGCCGCAACACCCTGGCTGCCTCGGCCAACACCAATGCGGGGTCCGGCAACAGATGCAGCAGCCACACGATCACGACGGCGTCTACCCCATCCGACGCGATGGGCAACCGCATGGCGTCGCCGTGCACGACACCTCCCGGAACCCGCTTCCCGGCAAGGCTCAGCATCCCGGGCGAACGGTCGACGCCCACCACCATCCGCTCCGAACTCAGCAGTCTTCTGGTCACGATGCCCGTGCCGCACGCAATGTCCAGGATCGAGCAAGGCCCTTGGGGCAGCAGCGGTTCAACCGCGTCTGCCGCGGCCATGGCTCTCGGTTCACCGCCTCGGGACGCGTCGTAGTTCCGGGCCTCGTCGTCGTAGTCGATCACCCGTCCATCCTGTCTGAGGGCCTGCCGCGTGGCGCACCTTCTACCGCGATCCTCGGAGCATCGTTCGGGGCCAGACCTTAAAGAACTTCCCAATGACGATGTCAAGCCGCTGTCGTGACGGTTGGTAGGGCTTCGTAGCACGCGCCGTCGCGGATCATGGCCCACAAG
>NZ_JBIWFN010000061.1:0-7196 GCF_044763085.1 Streptomyces sp. NPDC096311 | reverse complement strand
CGGCGACAAGCTCACAGCCATACCCAGAACCCCTGGGTCCGCCGATCTTACGAATGACCGGCATGGAACCACGCTTGGAAGGTAGGACAAGCTGACAGTCTGTCTGATATCTCTGGTCGTATTGCCTGTCAAATAGCGGGCACTGCCATCGGACTATCCGCTCTTTCTGCGGAAGCAGCGTTGTCGGCCTCTACATCGGTACAGCGGTTAACGCTAAACGGGTGATCATCGTCCGGCCGGAGTGAAGTCAGTCCATTCCTCCGCAGAAATACGAGAGCCCCCGTCCTCCTGGGTCGCGGAGGCGGGGGCGCTGCGGTGTGCGAGGTCTGGCAGCGTCAGGTCTGGCACTGCGAGGTGGCCGCGCTGGACCAGTTCGACCAGGCGCCTCCCGCCGGCCTCACGTGGACGCGGATCGTGACTTTGACCGTGTCACAGACGCGGGACTTGGAGGCGATCTCGATCGGGCCGACCGTGGAACGCCGCTGCACGATGGTCCGGCCGCTGCCCATTTTCGTCCAGTCGTCGCTGCCCGCCTGGAGGTATGCCTCGTACTCGACCCATGAGGCGTGGGAGCGGGAGTTGGTGACGAGGGCGTGGGCGGTGATGTCGTGCCAGAAGACTCCCCCGTTCTTCCAGCGTTCGGCGGAAATACAGCCTCGGGCGCCGATGTTCTGCGTCGAGACCCCGCCGCCGCAGGCGACGGCAGCGGCGTGGGCCTGGGCGGGGAAGGCGAGCGCAGTCACGACGGCTGCCGCGGCGAGGGCTCCCGCACGTTTCATGGTCCAGACTGTTTTCGTCATGGAAGGACCGTATCCGCTCGTTCAGTCGCCCGCCCCGGTATCCGGCACAGTCACGGTCTGGTCCTGGACATCTCCGACCAGGGTGGACGCTGTGCAAGGCTCGTGGTGCCGCCGGAGGCGGCTCCACCGCGCGAGGTTGAAGCTCAGCGGTGATGTCGTGCGGGATCGGTTTTCAGCGCTTCTTGGCCCAGGCCGGGTGAGGGCCGGCTCGCAAACGCCGGCGGCCGCGGGGTACGCAAGTGCCGCTACTCGACAGACGTGACGGACGCCGAGTGGGCCGTGGTCCGGCCCCTGCTGCCGGTACCGGGATGGTTGGCAGGGCGGGGCGGGCAGCCGGAGGCGTACTGCCACCGGATGATGCTGGACGACAGTCGCCGGGGCGTCCAGCGATGAGCCGCGGGTGCAGTGAGCCACTGATTCCGTCGGCGAATGCGTCGGCTTGTCCAAGTCAAATCCGTACCTCCCGGCTGACGAAGGCGGCGGCAGGGCCCACCGTTCCCGGGCCGAACCGTCCGTTCAACGCATCAACGACCGGCTCCACCCGCAGCCGTGCTTCCCGGAGCCGGTCCAGCGTCAGCTGTGTGTGAGCCTGCACGCCGTCGACCGCCTCGATGATCAGCGTGATCCGCCGCATCCGGGCGCGTTGCAGTCCGAAGGAATCGAAGATGCCGTGCGCCGCCTGCCGGAGATCAACGGTGTGGGCAGAGGAGGACGGCAGCGACCGAGTCCGTGACAGATCACGCTTGTCGACCATCCCGACGACAACAGTGATCGTCTTCGCAGACTGGCCGCGCGAGCGCAGTAGCGCGCCGAGATCGACGACCAGACGCAGCAGCGCGGTCCGAGCGTACGGACCGTCGAGAACGTCCCTCGGGAAGTCGGCTCGTAGCCTCAGCGACGCCGCGGCCTGGCCCGGGCGGATCGCCCGGTAGTCAATCCCTCGGGCCCGCTCCTGCAGAGCGCGCCCGTCCCGTCCGGGGATTTGCAGGACCGTGGCCGCAGGCAGCCCGGCCAACTGCCCAATGGTCTCCACGCCCAGATGCCGCAGCTGTTCGGCCTGGACGCGCCGGATCCCATACAACTCACCGACCGGCAGCGGCCCGAGGAACTGCTCGGTCTCCTCAGGTTCCACCACCCGCACACCACCACGGTTGGGACGGGCGGATGCCATCGCGGCGACCGTCCACGACTGCCCCGTACCGACGAACGCATGCAGTCCGAACCACGCCGCTGCCTGAAGGCGTACCCGCAGAGCCAGATCGAACGCTCCGACACCAAACAGTCGCAGAGAACCCCCTACTTGAGCTACCGCGGCAGCCGGGGCCAACGGCTGCACAACTGGGGTGAACCGTTCGATCACCGTCATGAGATCCGCAAGACCATCGCGCTGACGTAGCCGCACATGGAAGAAGACCGGGTCGATCACGGGCAGCCTCCCTTGCTACCGACCGGATCGAGCGTGCACAACCCGATGCACAAGCCCGCGTTCACCGTCCAGGGGCTGGCGAGTTCCCCATCGAGCCGATGCAGGAATCCGTGAACCTGTCGGATTCGGTTGGGGGCGGCCCCCGCCCCACTGCGCACCCCGTACAGGGCGAGCGCGCGCAACTGAATGAGTTCGGTGATGCCGCGGGCGTCCCGGTGCCAGAACCGCAAGCTGCCGGTGAGGTCCAGCACGGCGCTGTCCGGCTCCAGCATCTGCACGCACGGCGTGAAGTCTTCCAGGAGGCGGCACAGCAGCTCCAGGAGTTCGGGGTCGTGGCCGGGCGGTAGGTCGAACCGGAGGTGGAGGACGGTCTGTTGACCCATGGTGGTCACCCTGCGCTTCCCTGATTCACCAGACGCCTCAGACTGTCTCGCCTCCGCGTCGGGGGCAGAACTTTGATGCCGCACTTGCCGATGCAGAGAAATCGGACGCAGATGCTTCGCGGCATGCCTCCCACCTCCAGTTGCAGGGGTAGTCCGCCCGCCCTGCGAACAATGTATCGAACATAATTCGAACACTGCGAGTCTTATCGGGCGCGGTGTCGGGGGTGCGGCCCTGCCGTGACTGAGTGCCTGGGTTTCACGAAGTGCAGCCAGACGGAGCGGCAGGCGTATGTGCTGGTCGCATGGCTGGGGAAGCCCGATCAGGCAGGGTCCGTGGAAGCTCGGGCCGAGCGAGGCGGAGCAGCGGCGGAAGGGCTGAGGCGGGCGACCGTCGTCTGGCCCCAGGAAGGCAGTGATGCCCCAGCTGTTCCAGAACCTCACGCCGCTCGCCGCGCTCGTCGTCATCGCAGCGATCCACGATCAGCCTCGCAGCCGCCACCGACCACGCGGGCTTGCCCGCGTGGTCGGTGGTCGTGGCTTGCCCGGGTCGGCCAGCGGGAGTCGTGCTGATCCATGTGGCGAACGGGTCGCGCCGGCCGTCGTCGTACTGGCGGCGGGGGATCGCGTGGTGCGCGGTCACCGCGGTGAGCTCTGCGCTCGTCCGCGACACCTGGCCTGTCACAGATCCAGGCGTTATCTCGTCAATGGACGAGAGGCTGCAAAACGGGTCATATGAACTCTTCCCGCGCATCGACCTCGAGCCTATTCCGCCATCTCTCCAGTGCATGAGGAGACCAGGTCGTCATGACCAACACTGCCGACATCACACTCAGTGACCAGCTGAACACGAATGCGCCATCCGAGTCGCCGATCGCGATGCTCGATGAAGAGGGGACGGTGATCGCCTGGACCCAGGCCGCGCAGCGGGTCGTCGGATACTCCGCCGGGGACATGGTCGGCCGTTCCGCCGAGGCTGTACTGCCATTCCTCGAGGAAGCTCCGACGATCTCCGCATTCGTCGAGCAGGACCGTGGCCGGAACGACTGCTCCGGCACGAAGGCGTTGCGCCACCGAAGTGGGCGGATATTCGACACCGGCGTGCGCGTCTCGGCGCTGCGAGGGCAGGACGGATCGCGCCGGTGGCTTCTGTCCATGAGGGCCGCCCCGGGGCCCGGGACAGTGGCGGACGGCGAGGAGCAGGGGGCGCATCTCGCTCGCGTACCGGTCGGCATCGTCGTTCGTGACCTGCAGCTGCGGTGCACCTGGACGAACGTCACGATGGAGAGCCTCGACGGCACTTCCCCGGAGCGGCGCTTCGGGCGTCGGCTCACCGATGCGCGGTCCGATGCCAAGACCGAAGCGCTGGAAGCGGCGATGCGGCAGGTACTGGCCAGCGGCACCACCAAGGTCCACGAGTACCAAGCCTGGCCGACGACGGGTCCGAGTCGGGGACACACGATGCGAGCCTCGTGCTTCCGCCTGCAGGACGCCGACGGGCAGGCGATGGGCGTGTGCACCATCAGCGTCGATGTCACCGAGAGCCGGAGGGCACGGGATCGCCTCGCCGTCCTCAGCCAGGCCGGCACCCGTCTCGGTAGGAGCCTGGACGTGATGCAAACCGGCCAGGACCTGGCGGACCTCGCCGTGCCCCTGTTCGCCGACATCGTCGCCGTGGACCTGGAGCAGTCGGTTGCCCTCGGCGAGGGGCCGCCGGTCCGCTTCGGCGTGACCGGAGAGCGTCTTCCCTCCCTCCGACGTGCCGGTCTGTCCTCGATCCGCCAGGGCGAGACAGAATGTCCGTGGTTGCGCGGTGAGCCGATCCGCTTGTCGCCCGCCTCTCCCCTCACCGACATCGTCGGCACGGGAAGGTCCCACCTGGAACCGATCGTGGACATTGCACCCGGCACGTGGATCGACCAGGATCCGGCACTGGCCCGAAAGATCCGCAGCACCGGCACCCACTCGCTGATGATCGTCCCCATCCGCGCCCGGCGCACCCTGCTGGGCACGGTGGTGTTCGCCCGCACCCAGGACCCGGCGCCCTTCCAGGAGGTCGATCTGCTCCTGGCCGAGGAACTCGTCGGCCGCGCCGCGCAGTCGTTGGACAACGCCCGTCAGTACGCACGTGAGCAGACCACAGCCCTCGCCCTCCAGCGAAACCTGCTCCCGCACAGTCTGAGGGGCGGCGTGGCGGTCGAGGCGGCATCGCGCTACCTGCCCGCCGACATCGACCTCGGTGTCGGGGGCGACTGGTTCGATGTGATCCCGCTGTCCGGCGCCCGGGTGGCCCTCGTCGTCGGTGACGTGGTCGGGCACGGCCTCAACGCCGCTGCGACGATGGGCAGGCTCCGCACCGCCGTCCACACACTCGCCGATATGGAACTGCCCCCTGACGAACTGCTGACCCGTCTCGATGACACGGTCCAGCGGCTGGCGGAGGTCGACGGCGAGGCCCCGGAGGAGGCCCCCACGGCGGTGGGTGCCACGTGTCTGTACGCGGTCTACGACCCGGGCACCCGGAAGTGCACGATGGCCGGGGCCGGGCATCCGCCGCCCGCGATCGTCGACCCGCAGGGCCGAGTGACCTTCCCCGCCCTTCCGACCGGCACGCCACTGGGCATCGGGGCCGGAGTGCCGTTCGAGGCGGTGGAAATGGAGCTGGCCGAGGGAAGTCTCCTCGCCCTGTACACCGACGGCCTGGTCGAGACCCGCGACCACGACATCGACGAGGGAATGCGCCGACTGGGCACCGCTCTCTCACAACCGGGGCGGTCCCTGGAAGATCTGTGCACCAGCGCGATGGATAACTCCCCGAATCAGGCGCCGTGCGACGACGCCACCCTGCTCCTCGTCCGCACGCGCTCGCTCAGCCCGGATCACGTCGCGTCCTGGACTCTCGCGAAGGACCGCACAACTGTCCCCCTCGCTCGGCATCTTGCCGCCTCTCAGCTGTCCGAATGGGGCTTGGAAAGCCTCCAGGACTCCACGCAGCTGATCGTCAGCGAACTGGTCACCAACGCCGTCCGCCACAGCTCGGGGCCCGTCTGCCTGCGTCTGATCCGGCACCAGGCCCTGAGCTGCGAAGTATCCGATTCCGAAGCATGCTTTCCACGTCCGCGCAGCCCTCGCGCCACCGACGAGAACGGCCGCGGCCTCATCCTGGTGTCCCAGCTGTCCCGTCGCTGGGGATCCCGGTCGATGCCGGGCGGCAAGACCGTCTGGGCCGAAGTGGACCTGGCCACCGCGTCCTCACCCGGACAGGCCGCCGTCGGGCAGCCCGTACAGGAGAAACCGGACCACCCCTCCTCGTCGCCGCCCTCCAACAGCCACGGATCCACGCCTCCGTCCTCGGCCGGCCCGTCCGCTTGGCTTGCCGCCGTGTGACCTGCCCGCGGAGGCGACGTCTTGTTGTGCTGGCAGACGATGCCGAAGGCGCGGGCAGCCCAGAACATCCTGACCTGTGCCAGCCCGCTTCGGGGCACCCTGGTGCAGAGTCGGCGAAGGCTGCCTCAGTTGCTCAGCGAAGCCAGGTAAGGAGCTAGTTTGGCCGGATTCGCGACCCACATGAGGCGTTCGATGCCGCGTGCCGATACATCGGCGTTCAGCAAGAGCGTCGGCCATCCGTCAGAAGAGACAAGGACGGCCGGCCTGCCGTTGGCCTCGACCCAGCGAACGTCTGCCTGAGGCCAGAAACGTGGGCCCCAGGCGGCAAGGAACTTGGAAACGTGCAGACGCCCGACGACCGGAATCTTGGATATCCCGCGTGCCCCTCCGCCGTCGGAGTAGCTGACCACGTCCTCAGTGAGAACCTCCTCGAGCACGGACAGACTGCCTGTCTGTGCCGCGGCGAGGAACACCTCCAGCAGCCGCCGATGGTCGTCAGAGCTGACCGGCTCCCGGCGTTCCGCTGACAGATGCTTCCGGGCGCGGCTCACCAGCTGACGCGTATTGGCTTCGCTCGTCTCCAGGATGTCCGCGATCCGCTTGTACGGGTAGTCGAAGGCTTCCCTGAGAACGTAGGCAGCCCGCTCCACGGGGTTCAGCTTCTCCAGGAGGAAGAGAACCGCCAGGTCGAGTGCCTCAGCCCGTTCCGCACCCACCTGCGGATCCACGCTTGTGTCGACCGGCTCGGGAAGCCAGGGCCCGACGTACGACTCACGCCGCATCCTGGCGGACTGGGCCAGACTGATCGCCAGACGGGAGGTGACCGTCGCGAGGAACGCTGCCGGCACGTCTATGTCGGCGTGGTTGCTGTTCTGCCACCGCAGCCATGCCTCCTGGACGATGTCCTCGGCTTCCACGGCACTACCGAGCACGCGGTACGCGATGCCGAAGAGCTGGGGACGCGCTGCCATGAACTCCCTCGTTGCCTGATCAAGGGAGCCCGTGTCATCCCCGGCGCGCATAAATGTCCTCCACTTCTTGATCACCATGCTATAAGCCGTCACACCAAGACGCGCGCGGGGTGGCCCGACTCTGCTTCCAAAAGGCCCTAGTAGGACTCCGTTAGGTTGCTCTGGCTCTGAGGTTCTGGCTGGTGGGGGATGTTCTGGGCAGGGGGCGGTGGCAGGTGGTGCAGGTGCCGGT
>NZ_JBIWFN010000060.1:0-7557 GCF_044763085.1 Streptomyces sp. NPDC096311 | reverse complement strand
GCCGCCGCGATCCGGGAAGCGATCCTGAAGGGCGAGTTCGACCCAGGCGCCCCGCTGCCCTCCGAGGCCCAGCTCATCGAGCGCTACAAGGTCTCCCGCCCCACCGTCCGCAACGCCGTCGCCGCCCTGCGAGCGGAAGGCCTGATCGAGGTACGGCACGGCAAGGGCAGCTTCGTACGCTCCGACGGACAGCCCTCCGTCACCCTCTACCGCCGCGTGAGCCGCACGGCGGAGGGGCGTTTCGTGATGCCCGACGGCGCCGTCTGGGACGAGGCTGAAGAGCAGACCCCGTACCGCACACACACCACCACGGCCACCGGCCAGCTCCTCGAACTCAGCGCAGAGGAAGCCCTCTTCGGCTGTGATCGACTGCTCATCGACCCCGCCAGCGGCACCCGGGCGATGCACCGCACGCTGATTCCATTCGAGGTCGCCGAGGGAATCCCATTGCTGGCCGAGGACCCGGACCAGCGCCCAGCCTCGGCCTACTGGCTGCTCACCCAGGCCGGACACAAGCTGTGGTGGTCGGAAACGGTCCGCGCCCGGATGCCGCTTCCCGACGAGCGGACCGCCCTCCAGCTCCCGGACGCGACACCGATCCTGCACCTGGCCCGCATCACCCACGGCACCAGCGGCCGCCCGCTGATTCTCGAAGAGCTCCGCGTCGGTGCGGACCGTGCCGAACTCGCCTACCGGATCACCGCCGACAAAGAGCCCGCGCAACGCGCCCGCGACTGAGGGCCGATGGCGATCGGTCGAATTCCTCTTCACTTCCTCAAGGGCGCGCCTGCGGCGCGCCGGGCAGCCCGGCCGCCCCGGCCGGGCGTGCGGCGTGGCCGCCGGAGACCGACGGCAAGGGCGTTCGCCCTCGGATCACGCAGCACCGCAAAATCCTTGAAGTGGTGGATGGACTACGCATTCCGGGCCACCTTGCGGGACTGGCTCCACGTCCGTGGGAAGTGGAGCGAGGGGCAACTATCTCGGTGCCGGATGACCCAAGCACCCTGCTCGCCCAGGGTGGTGCGGGACTCTGGGACGTCGCCGAGCTGCTACGGCGGACCGAGATGTCCAGCATCAACAGCGCGGCCCTGGAGTCGATCGAGCAGGGCATCGACCAATTGGCCCGCGCCTATCCGTACGCCGATGCCGACTATCTCCACCAGCGCACCCGGAACGGCTTGCAGTACGTCACCAAGCAGCTCGAAGGCCGCATGACCCTGCGCCAGCATCGAGAGCTTCTCGTTGACGCTGGTTGGCTGTTCCTGCTGAATGCGTGCGTTCAGTACGACCGGGGCCAGCGAGAGGCCGCCAACCTCAGCAAAGCCGCGGCGCTCCGGATCGGCGATGAAACCGGACACGGAGAGATCAAGGCATGGGCGTGGGAGATCGAAGCATGGTTCGCCCTCACCCAAAGTCGCTGGGACGACATGCTCCGCGCCGTCGAAGCCGGACACTCCGCTGACCAGACGCACTCCGTCGGCGTACAGCTGTACGCGCACAAGGCACGCGCTGCCGCCCGCATGGGAGACGCCCGCCTAGTGCGCGATTCCCTGGACGCCGGACGCGCAAGGCTCGACCGACTACCCCGCCCGGATCACCCCGAGCACCACTTCATCATCGACCCGGACAAGTGGGACTTCTACGAGATGGACGCGTACCGCCTACTCGGAGACGACGAACGCGCCGCCGCCCACGCCCGGTCAGTGATCCGCATCAGCACGGGGCCTGGCGGGACCGAGATATCTCCCATGCGCGCCGCAGAAGCCCGCCTCACGCTCGGAGTCGCGGCCGCCCGTACCGGGGACATAGAAGAGGCCGTAGGCATGGGCACCACGGCCCTTGCCGCCGACCGCAAGTCGCTCCCCTCCCTGCTTTTAGTCGCCGACGAGTTGGACAAGGAACTCCGCTCCCGGTATCCCCGTGAGGCCGCCTCACGCGACTTCCACGAGCGGATCATGACCATCAAGCGAGGCACCACTCAGCCTGAGCTCCCGTTCTAGGCCAAGCATTGACCATCTCGCTGCGCAGGCCGGTCTACTGCCCCGTGCGACTTTTCGGGGCAGATGAGACCGCGGTGCTGGGCTGAGCTGGGCCCCTGGCGCGTGGACCTCAACTCTTGACGGCTTCTGCGATCTGTAGGGCGACCTGGGCGGGCGTGAGGTCCGTGGTGTCGACGACCTCGGCCTCGTCATGTAGCCATGTTCGGGCCGCCTCGGCGTAGGGCTCAAGGTATTCGAGACGGAATGGGGAGGGGCCAAGAACAGTGTCCCCCTCGATGCGTCCCCGGAGGGTGTCTTGGTCAGCGTGGAGGACGAAGTGCCGTACCGGGATGGCATGTTGGGCGAGGCCCGTCCTGATCTCGCGCCAGTACTCCTCGACCAGGACGGTCATGGGCATCACCAGAGTGCCGCCGGTGTAGTCGAGTACGCGGCGGGCGGTCTCGACGACGAGCGGCCGCCACGGCGGCCAGTGCTGGAAGTTGCCCGTCCAGGGCAGCCCTGGCGTGATGTCCATGAGTGTCTCGCCGACCTTCTCGGCGTCGAACACCCGTGAATCCGCGATCAACTGCTGCACGAGTGCACCGGTCGTCGTCTTGCCTGCGCCGTGGGTGCCGTTGAGCCATACGATCATGGAACCCAACGCTAAGCCGTCTTGGTGATTTGGTGTGCGCTTTGGGTAGGCGGCCTGGCAGGAGGCGCGGGCGTGGTGATGAACCCATTGCGTGTGGAGTTGTCGGGGGTGCAGGAGGTCGAGCTCGGGAGGCGGCTGAGGGCGCGGGATCTGAGCGTGAACGAGCGGATGCGACTGGAGTGTGTGCGGCTGTCGGCGCAGGGCCGGACGGTACCGCAGATCGCGCTGATCGTCGTCAAACACGTGGTTACCGTGCGCAAGGCGCTACACCGGTTCGCCGGCGGCGGGATCGAGGCCCTGGCGGACGCGCCGCGTCCGGGCCGGCCGCCGTGCTGGGCACGGGAGGACCTGGACGCGCTGGAGGCGATGCTCGACGACTCCGCGGCCATGGGGCGGACTTGGACGCTGCCGGGACTGGCGCAGTGGCTGCGGCTCGAGCGCGGGGTGGATCTCGACTCCTCCTGGCTGTCAGTGCTGCTCCACCGGGACGGCTTCCGATGGAAGCGCACCCGCGACAGCCTTCGGCACCTCGCCGACGAGGTCCTCCAGCAGGCTGCCCGGGCCCAGTTAGAGGACTTACGGACCGAGGCCGCTGCGGGTACCCGCGACCTGATCTTCCTCGACGAGTCGGGGTTCGCGCCGACCATGCCCACCGGTTACACCTGGTCGCGGACCGGACAGCGTGCCGTGGTGCCCCGCGAGGACACCCGCGACCGGCGAGTCAACGTGCTCGGCTCCCTATTCGTCGGCACCGCTCCCGACCTGCTGTGGGAGTGCGCCGCGGGGAAGATTGACGCCGGGGTGCTGCTGGAGTTCGTCTGTTCCGAGCTGGCTGGCCTGCCGGGCGGGGCCGCTGCCCTGGCCCTGGCCGCCGACGGCGCGTCAGTGCCCGTGTGGCGGCGACCCCGCCCGTGCACGGTGGCGCTGGACAACGCCTCCGCGCACGTGGCCAAGGCGTTCAAGGGCCGCCGCGACCAATTGGCGCGGATCGGGGTGGACCTGTTCTACCTGCCGCCCCGCAGCCCCGAGCTCAACGCCATCGAACGCATCTGGCGCTCGGCCAAGTACGAGGACTACCCCGACCGCGCCCACACCAGCATCGACGCCATCGAAGCCGCCGTCGACCGGGCCTTGACCCGCCAACAGACACGCATCCGAGGATCAGCAGCGAACTTCACCCAAGCCGCTTAGTTCGGCTCCGGTCATCAGGGAGAGCAAGCTGTGGGGCGCGCGGTCGTCGATCATGGTCGTGTAGAAGCCGTCGTCGTCCGCTTCCACCGCGGCGGCGCGGGCGAACATGGCTCGTTCGTGCGCGGCGAGCGCGGTCTCCGTATCGCCGGGGTGCGCGGCGAGGGCTCGGCCGAGTTCGGCCCCGTCCTGCATAGCCAGGTTGGCGCCTTCTCCGTTCGGAGCCCGGAGGTGGGCGGCATCGCCGAGCAGGGTCACGCCAGGCACGCGGTCCCAGTGGTGCCCGGCCGGCAGCGTGAAGATGGGGCGCAGGGTCGGCGGGGTGTTGCTGTCGGTGATCAGGGCGGTGAGTGCGGGAGCCCACCCGTCGAACTCCCTCGCAACCCGTGCGGTGAGGGCTGCGGCATCGGTGGTGTCGAAGTCGGTGAACCAGTCCTGGGGCTTCTTCAGCTGCGCGTAGGTGTGCAGGGTTCCGCCGCCTTCACGGTGGGCCAGCAGTCCCCTGCCCGGTGCGAGCGCGAACAGCCAGCCGGCTCCGACCGCCTCCGCGGAAGCGCGGTGGAGGGTTTCTGCGTCGAAGAGGAACGTCTCCACGCTGCAGACGCCGAAGTACTCCGGAGCGGCCTTCGAGAGCAGCGGTCGTACGCGCGACCATGCTCCGTCGGCGCCGATGAGCAGGTCTGCGACGGCGGTGGTGCTGTCGGCGAAGTCGACCTGGTGGCGGCGGCCGTCGCCGAGGGCCCGCACAGCGGTGACCTTGCGGCCCCAGCGGACGGTGCCGGCGGGCAGGGAGTCGAGGAGCATCTGCCGCAGTTCGCCGCGCGGTGCCTCCGGACGTTCGCCGGTTCCGTCGTCGCGCAGGTCGAGCAGCAAGTTCCCCGCCTGATCCATGATCCGGTACGCCTCGCGGCCCGGGAGGATCAGCTTCTGGAACTTCTCGATCAGTCCGGCCGCTTTCAGAGCGGCCTGCCCGCCGTGGGGGTGCAGGTCGAGCAGGCCGCCCTGGCGGCGGGCGTCCGGTGCGGGCTCCGCCTCGTAGACCGTGGCCGGGATGCCGTGCACGTGCAGCACACGGGCCAGCGTCAGGCCACCCAGGCCTGCTCCGATGATCGTGACAGGTGTCGTCATGGTGTCCTCCCTAGCTTCCTGCGGGGTGCCGTGGCGCCCATTGGATCACCACTCCAATCACGCTAACACGAAATTGGATCGACAATCCATTCGTGCGATGCTGGGGTCATGGTGAAGAGAACAGCGAAGGAATCCGCCCGGGCTCCGCGGCGGACGGACAGCCTGTCGAGGGAGCTGATCATCCAGGCCGCGATCGAGATGCTGGACAGTGGCGGCGAGAAGGCGCTGACGCTGCGCGCACTGACCGTGCGCCTGAGCACCGGCTACGGGGCGATCTACCACCACGTCGCGGACAAGAGTGATCTGCTTGCGACGGCCGCCGACGAGGTCATCACGGGCGTGATGTCCGGCGCGGTCGCCGGCGCGGTCGCCGACGCGGATCCGCGAGCGGCTCTGCGCGCCCTCGCCCTCGGTCTGTTCGACGCGATCGACGCCCACCCCTGGGTCGGTGCGGAATTCTCCCGCCAACCGTGGCGGCCCGCGCTGCTGGACTTCTACGAGGGCGTCGGCCGCCTGCTGGACGCCCTCGATGTTCCGGAGGAACAGCGCTTCGACGCGGCCGGCACGCTCGTGAACTACGTCCTCGGGGTCGCCGCGCAGAACGCCGCGAACGCACGGTTCCGCGCGGGCAGCGACACGGGCCGAGAGACCTTCCTGGAGAACGCCGCCACGCAATGGGCACAGATCGACCCGGCCCGGTACCCCTTTGTGCACGCGGCGGCGACTCAGTTGGGCGAGCACGACGATCGCGAGCAGTTCCTCGTCGGGGTGGACATCTTTCTCGCCGGCATCTCAACCCTGCGCTAAGCGGCTTCGGTGAGGTCCTCTTCTGATCCTCAGATGCGTGCGTCTGTTGACGGGTCAGCTCCCGGGCGAGGCCGACTTGGGGACCTGCCGGGCCACCTACCCAAAGCGCACCGCAAATCGCCAAGACCGCTTAGCGCTGTGCGGGCCGCAGGAACCGGCACAGCAGAAATCCGGTACGACTTCGGCGTTTCTCAGGGTGGTGCCAACCACCAAGATCAGGTGTCACCTATCTCGAAAAGTCGCACCGCGCCCCCGCCTCGCGTCGCTGGACGGGTTCGCTGTCAGTGGGTGCCGATAAACTGGTGATTTTGACCCGCAGCAACCGACAGACACAACATGTAGTGGCGAGTGGAGCTGACAAACCCACAAGTTGTGGTTGATGCAGGTTTTTTGACGACAGACACGGTACGATCACCCGCAGCGCGAAAAACCCCAGCCCGGATGCACCGAGTTGGGGTCGGCACCCGCCTGAGCTGGGGTCAATATGCGTTTCGAGGCGCCTGTTGACCCTACATGGAGTCGGCTTCTTCATGAAGCCTCACGGCTCTTCAGGCTCGTGTCCAGCTTGAAGGGTGGGTGATCATCATGGCCGCAAAGAAGATCAACCCTGGCACCCCGGCCCCCGACTCCGGGCAGTACCGTCCGGTTGGAGGCGGTAGCGAAGTGACCGCCGTACAGGGCAAGCCCCTGCCGCCGACTCCGAAGGCGGGCCAGGGGTGGAAGCTGGTCGACAAGACCAAGCACAAGCCCAAGGGCAAGTAGGTAGCGAGGGGGCAGGCCCGATGGTCTGCCCCCTCGTCACGTCAGTCGGCCAAGGGCAAGTACATCCTGTTGCCGCTCGCCGCGAACTCCTGCGACTTCTGGAGCATCCCCTCAGCTCAGCCGGCGCAACGTCACGCCTTCAAGGCGATGAGACGGTACAGCGGGTCCGGGCGTGCCGCGTCCTGGTCCGGTAGTGCGGCGAGCCGTCGGCACACCTCGGTCACCTGGCCCGGGGACGCCTGCGTGCACCAGGGGATGTGGCCCGCCTCGATCACCTCGCGCCACCTGCGCGGGCTGCGGCCCTGCCCTGTTCCGGGGAACACCATCTGCCCTGCAAGCCCAAGCCCCAGCTCCGCCGCCCAACTGAGCACCCGGCCGGAATGATCGGGCACGTGGGGTGCGTACTGGCGCCGCAAGTCCGCCGTGCCCTGAGCGATGTCACTGTCCTCGACGAAGTACGCGTCGTCCTTGTCGACGGTGGTGATCAGCACCCCGCCAGGCCGCAGCACCCTGGCCGCCTCGGCCAGCACCGATGCGGGGTCCGGCAGCAGATGCAGCAACCACACGATCACGACGGCGTCCACCCCGTTCGACACGAAGGGCAGCCGCGTGGCGTCGCCGCGCACGACACCTCCCGGCACCCGCTGCCCGGCAAGGCTCAGCATCCCGGGCGAACGGTCGACGCCCACCACCGCCCGCTCCGAACGCAGCAGTCTTCTGGTCACGATGCCCGTGCCGCACGCGATGTCCAGGATCATGCAAGGTCCTTGCGGCAGTAGCAGTTCCACCGCATCTGCCGCAGCCCGGGCTCTCGGTTCACCACCTCGGGACGCGTCGTAGTCCCGGGCCTCGCCGTCGTAATCGATCACCCGTCCATCCTGTCCCAGCGCTTGCCGCGTGACGCACCTTTTACGGGCACCCTCAGAGCATCGTTCGAGGCCGGACCTTAAAGAACTTCCCAATGACGATGTCAAGCCGCTGTCGTGACGGTTGGTAGGGCTTCGTAGCACGCGCCGTCGCGGATCATGGCCCACAAGACGT
>NZ_JBIWFN010000059.1:0-9283 GCF_044763085.1 Streptomyces sp. NPDC096311 | reverse complement strand
AGCCGGAAACACCACACCCTTCGGACGCCCCGTCGAACCCGACGTATAAATCACATACACCGGATGCTCAGGCCGCAGACCCACAACATCAACCGGCCCCGAAGGAACCCCGGCCAGAACCTGGCCGAAGCCAGGCTCGTCAACAACGAACCTCACAGCAGACACGTCGGCGGGAATGCTGTCAGCAGTCTCAGTGGCCGTGATCACACACACCGGGGCAGCGTCCGCGAACATGTACGCGATCCGGTCCACCGGATACTCCGGATCCACCGGCAGGTAGGCAGCGCCCGTCTTCACCACGGCAAGCAATGCCACCGGCAGCCACTGCGAACGCGGCAACATCAACGCCACCGTCGACTCCGGCCCCGCACCCGCCCCACGCAACACACGCGCCAACCGGTCCGACGCCGCATCCAGCTCCGCGTACGTCAGCCGCACATCCTCGAACACCACAGCCAACGCACCCGGGAACTCCGCAACCCGCCCAGCGAACAACTCCGGCAACGACACCCACGGCACCTCCACCGCCGTGTCATTGAACCCCGAAACCAACTCCCCACGCTCACCCACCGACAGGACCTCAACCGACCCCACCCGCACATCCGGCGATGTCACGACCCCAGCCAGCAGACGAACAAAACGCTCCACCAGACACACCGCCGAGGAACGATCGAACAAGTCAGTCGCAAACTCCACATGGCAGTCCATGCCCCCAACAGCCGGCTCCCGCTCGGCGACCCTCAGCAGCAGATCGAACTTCGCGGTGCCCGCCTCGGCCACTTCAGCCGTGAGCGTGACGCCTGGGAGCTGCAGCTCAGCTTGGGCGTTGTTCTGGAAGGCGAGCATGACCTGGAACAGCGGGTGCCGGGACATCGACCGCGCCGGGTTCAACACCTCCACCAGGTACTCGAACGGCACGTCCTGATTGGTGTAAGCCGCCAGGTCCGTCTCCCGCACCCGCCCGATCAGCTCACGGAACGTGGGATCACCGGACAGGTCCGTGCGCAGCACCAGCGTGTTCACAAAGAACCCGACCAGATCATCCAGCGCCTCATCCGTACGACCCGCAATCGGCGAACCAATCGGAATGTCCGTACCCGCACCCAACCGCGACAGGAGAGTGGCGAACGCAGCCTGGAGCACCATGAACATGCTCGCCCCCGACTCCCGGGCCAGAGCGGCGAGCCCCGCGTGCAACTCCTCGTTCACCTCGAAGGCAACCCGGTCACCCTGGTAGGAGGCCACCGCAGGCCGCGGCCGATCCGTCGGCAGTTCCAACTGCTCCGGCACACCGGACAGCGTCTCGGTCCAGAACGCCAGCTGCCGGTTCAGCACGCTGCGCGGGTCGGACTCCTCACCCAGCAAACCCCGCTGCCACAGTGCATAGTCCGCATACTGCACCGGCAGCGGCTCCCACGTCGCTGCCCGGCCTTCCACCCTCGCCTCGTACGCGGCCGCGACATCCCGCGCGAGCGGCGCCATGGACCAGCCGTCACCCGCGATGTGGTGCAACACCACCACGAGAACGTTGCTGTCCTCAGCCAGCTCGAAAAGGGCTGCGCGCAGGGGCAGTTCACGGGTCAGGTCGAAGCCCCGCCCGGTGAACTCGGCGACCAGAGCAGCCAGCGAGTCCTCCGTCGCCGGCTCTGCCTCCACCTCGATGAGATCGGCACCGGCACCACGGATGGCCTGGCAGGGAGTGCCGTCCGCCCCCTCCGGGAACACCGTCCGCAACGACTCATGCCGTTCCAGCACGTCCTGCAGAGCCGCCGCCAACGCCTCGTGATCAAGCATGCCATCCAGACGGAGCACGACCGGCATGTTGTACGTGGAGGCGTCCGTGCCTTCGAGGCGGTTGAGGAACCACATGCGCCGCTGGGCGAACGACAGCGGAATCTCCGCCGGCCGCTCAACCGCCGACAGGGCCGTACGAGCGGCGTCCGCCCGGCCAATGCGCTCGCCGAGATGAGCGACGGTGGGTGTCTCGAACAGGGCCTGCAGCGGCACCTCCACACCAAGAGCCCTGCGAATCCGGCTCACCACCCGGGTGGCGAGCAGGGAATGCCCGCCCAGATCGAAGAAGCTGTCGTCGATCCCGACCGACTCCAGCCCCAGGACCTCGCCGAACACCACGCACAGCGCTTCTTCGCGTGCCGTGCGCGGCGCCCGGAATGCGGTCGTGGGGTCGTACTCAGGTGCGGGCAGGGCTCGGCGGTCCAGCTTCCCGTTCACCGTCAACGGCAGTGCGTCCAGGACGACCAGCGCCGACGGCACCATGAATTCGGGCAGACGCTTCCCCAGCGACGCGCGCAGTTCCGCGCCGTCAAGGGCGTGTCCGGGCGCCGGCACGACGTAGGCGACCAGGCGCTTGTCACCGGGCCGGTCCTCACGCCCGATCACGGCCACCTGGGCGACCTGCGGGTGAGCCGCCAGTGCCGCCTCGATCTCGCCGAGCTCAATACGGAAGCCGCGCAGCTTGACCTGGTGATCCGCACGCCCGGCGTATTCCAGGTTCCCGTCCGCACGCCAGCGCGCCAGATCGCCTGTGCGGTACATTCGCTCGCCCGCGGCACCGAACGGATCAGCCACGAACCGCTCAGCGGTCAGCCCGGGCCGGTTCACATAGCCGCGGGCCAACTGCGCGCCTGTCACGTACAGTTCGCCGGCCACGCCGACAGGCACTGGCTGGAGCCAGGCGTCCAGCACGTAGACGCGCGAGGTCCCCTGCGGCCGACCGATCGGTACGGGGCCGTCCGGGAGGTCGGCGCCTGAAGCGATCCGGTACTCGGTGCAGTTGACGGTGGTCTCGGTGGGGCCGTAGGCGTTGAAGACCGTTGCCTTCGGGTGGCGCCGACGCCATGGGGCCAGGTCCGTTCCGGCCAGCGCCTCGCCCCCGACGACGAACTCGGCCGACGGCGACTGATCGTCGGGGAGATCGTTGAGGAGCAGGAGGTGGCTGGGAGTCACCTTCATGAGCGTGGGCCCTGTGTGCGCCGACGCCGCTGCGGGCGCGTTCCCACCGGGGGCATCCTGATGGAACATGTCCACGATGCGTACGCATCCGCCGACGACCAGCGGCGTGTACATCGACGTGATCGCCATGTCGAAGGTGATCGGCGAGTGCAGAGCGGTGATCTCTTGCGCGCTCGGATGGTTGACCGCCGCCCAGCACAGATAGGCAGCCAGTGCGCGGTGTTCGATCATCACACCCTTGGGGCGGCCCGTGGAGCCGGAGGTGTACATGACGTAGGCCCGGTGTGAGGCGAGCAGCGGCGTTGACAGCTCCTCTACCCGCAGGTCATGGGCGTGGTCGACATCCGTGGCCGCGTCAGGCGCGCCAGTATCCACCATGACGACAGGCAGTCCCGGCGGCAGCGCGACGTCGCTGTCGGCGAGCGTGATGGCACAGACCGCGGCCGCGTCCTCGACCATGTAAGCGATGCGCTGCGCCGGGTAGTCCACGTCCAGCGGAAGGTATGCGGCGCCCGACTTCATGACCGCGATCAGGGTGACGATCCCGTCGGTCGATCTCGGCATGGCCACCGCCACCACGCGCTCCGGTCCCGCACCGAGCTCGATCAGGCGTCGCGCGAGCCGGTTGGCCCGGGCATTGAGTTCCGTGTACGTGAGGACCTCGCCGCCGCCGTCCACGGCCGGCGCGTCTGGCGTACGGGCCGCCTGCGCTTCGAACATCGCGGGGAAGGTCAGCGCGGGCGCGGTTGCCTCCCCGCTCGCCGAGCTCCACTCACCCAGCAGGCGCCGGCGCTCCTGCGGGGCGAGGATCTCCGCCTGTGTCACGGGCCCGTCCGGGTCGGCGACCAGTGCACGCAGCAGACGGACGAACCGGCTCGCCATCTCCTCGGCTGTTTCGCGGTCGAAGAGGTCGGCGGCGTAACTCCACGTGCCAGTGATCCCCCCGGGATGACGTCCGGCTGTGGACGCTCCAGTGGCGGGGGTGGGGGCGAAGGTCTCGTCGAGGCTGAGGGAGAGGTCGAACTTCACGGCGCCCGAGGGTGCCTGCTCGACCGCGATATCGAGGCCGGCGATGCTCAGGTCGGGCGGGGTGGTGTTCTGGAAGGCGAGCATGACTTGGAACAGCGGGTGGCGGGACATGGACCGCGCCGGGTTCAGCACCTCCACCAGATGCTCAAACGGCACGTCCTGGTGGGCGTACGCCGCCAGGTCCGCCACGCGCGCACGCTCCACCAGCTCGCGGAACGTCGGATCACCCGACACGTCCGTGCGCAGCACCAACGTGTTCACAAAGAACCCGACCAGATCATCCAGCGCCTCATCCGTACGACCCGCAATCGGCGAACCAATCGGAATGTCCGTACCCGCACCCAACCGCGACAGCAGCACGGCCAACGCGGAGCGGACCACCATGAAGAGGCTCGCACCCGTCTCCCGTGCCAGTTCCGTGAGACCTGCGTGCAGCTCCTCGTCGATCTCCACCGGAACGCTGTCACCCCGGTACGAGGCGACGGCGGGCCTGGGGCGGTCCGTCGGAAGTTCCAGCTGCTCCGGCGCTCCCGTCAACGTCTGCCGCCAGAAGACGACCTGACTGGTCATCAGGCTCTGCGGGTCGGATTCCTCACCCAGCAGCTCCCGCTGCCACAGCGAGTAGTCCGCGTACTGGACGGGCAGCGAATCCCACGCCGGAGCACCACCGGTGATCCGTGCTTCGTACGCGGTCGCGACGTCCCGCGCTAGCGGTGCCATCGACCAGCCGTCACCCGCGATGTGGTGCAGGACCACCACGAGGACGTGGACGTTCTCGTTCACGGCGAACAGGCAAGCCCTCAGCGGCAATTCGCGCGTGAGGTCGAAACCACGCGCCGCCCGGGCCGCGACGGCCGTCGCCAGCTCCTCCTCCCGTACGTGCTCGACCGGCAGCGGCACAGCACCGGTGGCGTCGGCCACCTGCTGGAACGACGTGCCGTCGGCACCCTCCGGGAACACGGTCCGCAGGCTCTCGTGGCGCGCCACGACGTCGCCGAGAGCGGCCGCCAGCGCTTGCTGATCCAGTGCTCCGGTGAGGCGCAGGGCGATCGGCATGTTGTACGCCGCTCCGGAGTCGCCCTCCAGACGGTTGAGGAACCACAGGCGCTGCTGCGCGAACGACAGGGGTATCTCGGCAGGCCGCCGTGCCGGCTCCAGCGCGGGCCGCGAGGCCTCCGCGCCGCCGATGCGCTCGACCAGCAGGGCCACGTTCGGAGCCTCGAAGAGGGCGCGCAGGGGCAGCTCCACCCCCATTTCCGTACGGATGCGGTTGACCAGGCGGGTGACCAGCAGTGAGTGCCCTCCCAGGTCGAAGAAGCTGTCCTCGATGCCCACCCGCTCCAGCCCGAGGACCTCGGCGAACAGGTCGCACAGCACCTGCTCCCGAGCGTCACGGGGCGCAGCGCCCGACACGACCGACGAGAAGTCGGGCACGGGCAGGGCCTTGCGGTCCAGCTTGCCGTTCACCGTCACCGGCAGCGCTTCCAGCACGACCACCACCGCCGGGACCATGAACTCCGGCAGTCTTTCGCCGACGAACTTCCGCACCGCGCCCGGGTCCACGCCCTCCACGCCGCCCGCGCCCGCGCCCGCGACGGGAACGGCGTACGCCACCAGCCGGGCGTCGGCCTCGCCCTGGGCGTGCACCGCGACGACGGCCTGCTCCACCAAGGGGTGTGCAGCCACGGCCGATTCGACCTCGCCGAGTTCCACCCGGAACCCGCGGATCTTGACCTGGAAGTCCGTCCGCCCGAGGAACTCGATGTTCCCGTCGGCGCGCCAGCGCACCAGGTCACCGGTGCGGTACATGCGGGCGCCGGGCGGGCCGTAGGGATTGGCGACGAACCGCTCGGCGGTCAGGGCCTGCCGGTTCACGTAGCCCCGTGCGAGCTGGATACCGGACACGTACAGCTCCCCGGCGACTCCGGACGGGACGGGCCGCAGCTTCGCGTCGAGCACGTACGCGCGGGTGTTCCACACGGGGGCGCCGATCGGCACACTGGAGGCGCCCGGCTCGTACCGGTACGGCCAGCGGGTGACGTCGATGGAGGCCTCGGTGGGGCCGTAGAGGTTGTAGAGGCGGGCCTCGGTCAGTGTCGTGCGGAACTTGTCGGCCAGCTCCAGGGACAGGGCTTCGCCGCCGAGGATGACGGTGTGCAGCGAGGAGCACGTGGCCGAGGCGGCCTCCGCCAGGAAGACGGCGAGCATCGACGGCACGAACTGGAGGGTCGTGACCCGTTGTGCCCGGATGACCTCGACCAGGTAGGCCGGGTCCCGGTGGCCGCCGGGCTTGGCGACAACGAGGGTCGCGCCGACCTGGAGGGCCCAGAAGAACTCCCACACCGACACGTCGAAGCCGGTCGGGGTCTTCTGCAGGATCCGGTCGCCCGCTCCCTGCGGGTGCTTGGCCTGCATCCACGCCAGCCGGTTCACGATCGCATCGTGCGGGATCATGACGCCCTTGGGGCGCCCCGTCGATCCGGAGGTGTAGATCACGTACGCGGGGTTCGACAGCGTCAGAGGGACGTGCCGCTCCTCGTCACGCACGTCGCCGTCCGGCCTGCCCGCGAGGGAGTCCTCGAAGCCCGGGTCGTCCACTACGACGGTCGACGCGTCCGCCGGCAGGAACGGCAGCATGTCCCGCGTGGTCAGGACGCACACCGGCCGGGCGTCCTCGATCATGTAGGCGATCCGATCGACCGGGTACTCCGGGTCGACCGGCAGGTACGCGGCGCCCGCCTTGACGGCGGCGTACACGGCGACGACCTGCTCGACAGAGCGCGGCAGCGCGAGCGCGACCAGGCCCTCGGGGCCGGCGCCCCGGTCCATGAGGAGGCGGGCGAGCCGGTTCGCCCGGGAGTTCAGTTCGGCGTACGTCACCTCGACGTCGTCGTACACGACCGCGACGGCGTCCGGCGTACGCCGCACCTGCCGCTCGAAGAGGTCGGGCAGCGGGGCTTGGAGCACGTCGGCCCCGGTGTCGTTCCACTCCTCCAGGATCCGGGTGCGCTCGGCCGCGGAGAGGACGTCGAAGTCGCTGAGTGCCTGGTCGGGCCGGAGAACGGCGGCATG
The DNA here is from genome assembly GCF_044763085.1 of Streptomyces sp. NPDC096311. Lineage (NCBI taxonomy): Bacteria > Bacillati > Actinomycetota > Actinomycetes > Kitasatosporales > Streptomycetaceae > Streptomyces > Streptomyces sp. NPDC096311. The sequence continues at coordinate 2,209 of NZ_JBIWFN010000059.1, read as the reverse complement.
CAGCACGCGGACGAAGCGCGCCACCAGTTCCTCCACCGACGCACGGTCGAAGAGGTCCGTGGCGAACTCCAGTTCACCCGCGAGTCCCGCGCCCTGTTCCTGGTTCTCCGTGAGGTACATGCAGAGGTCGAAGCGGGCCGCGGGCGCCACCACGCCCAGGTCGGAACTAGTCGAGACGGTCAGGCCGGGCAGAGTGAGGTCCGCCCGGTCGTTGTTCTGCAGGACCAGCATGACCTGGAAGAGCGGGTGGCGGGACATGGACCGCGTCGGGTTGAGCACCTCCACCAGGTGCTCGAAGGGCACGTCCTGATTGGCGTAAGCCGCCAGGTCCGTCTCCCGCACCCGCCCGATCAGCTCACGGAACGTGGGATCACCGGACAGGTCCGTGCGCAGCACCAGCGTGTTCACGAAGAACCCGACCAGATCGTCCAACGCCTCGTCCGTACGACCCGCGACCGGCGAACCGATCGGAATGTCCGTCCCCGCACCCAGCCGCGACAGAAGCGTGGCGAAGGCCGCCTGGAGCACCATGAACACGCTCGCACCCGACTCCCGCGCCAACCGGGCCAGCGAGGAACGGAGTTCGCCGTCGATCGCGAACGAAACCAGGTCGCCCCGGTAGGAGGCGACCGCCGGGCGGGGCCGGTCCGTGGGGACGGCCAGTTGCTCGGGAAGGTTGGCGAGAGCCGATGTCCAGTAGGCCAGCTGGGAGTTGAGCACGCTGTCCGGGTCCGATTCGCTCCCGAGGGTCGCCTGCTGCCAGAGCGTGTAGTCGGCGTACTGGACGGGCAGCGGCTCCCAAGCCGGGAGGCAGCCCTCCGTTCGCGCCTCGTAGGCTGCGGCCACATCCCGGGCGAGCGGCGCCATGGACCAGCCGTCGCCCGCGATGTGGTGCAGTACCACCACCAGGACATGGGTTCGCTCGTCCTGTGTGTACAGGTGCGCGCGGAGGGGAAGCTCGGCGGTCAGGTCGAAGCCCCGACCGGTGGCCTCGGCGACCATGTCCACCAGGCCGTCCGGCGAGGTGGCCGTCGCCTCCAACGTGACACGTGCGCCCGTCCCGGACACCACTTCCTGGTACGGGGTGCCGTCCGGGCCTTCCGGGAAGACCGTGCGCAGCGACTCGTGCCGCTGGACGACATCATTCAGAGCGGCTTCGAGCGCGTCACGGTTCAGGGTGCCGGTCAGTCGCAGGGCGATGGGCAGGTTGTAGGTCGACGCCCCTGCCCCTTCGAGGCGGTTGAGGAACCACAGGCGCCGCTGCGCGAACGACAGCGGGATCTCTGCCGGACGCTCCATGGCGACGAGTGCCGTGTGCGCCGCGTCCGCCTCGCTCAGGTGGCGGGTGAGCTGGGCGACGGTGGGCGCCTCGAACAGCGCCCGCAATGGGAGTTCGACTCCGAGGGTGGTACGGATGCGGCTCACGACACGGGTCGCGAGCAGGGAGTGGCCGCCGAGGTCGAAGAAGCTGTCGTCGATGCCGACCTTGTCCAGTCCGAGGACTTCGGCGAAGACCGCGCACAGCACTTCCTCGCGTGGGTTGCGCGCAGCCCTGGAGGTCGCTGCCGACACGTACTCCGGTGCGGGCAGGGCCCGACGGTCCAGCTTGCCGTTCGCTGTCACTGGGAACGACTCCAGCACCATCACGGCCGCCGGCACCATGAACTCCGGCAGGATCCGCTCGACGAAGCGCCGCAACTCCGCAGGGTCGACGGAGGTACCGGGGGCACTGACCACGTACCCAGCCAACCGCTTGTCGCCCGGCTGGTCCTCGCGCGCGATCACCTGCGACTGAACGACATCCGGGTGCGAGTTGAGAGCCGCTTCGACCTCGCCGAGTTCGACACGGAACCCACGGATCTTCACCTGGAAGTCCGCACGCCCCAGGAATTCCACCGTCCCGTCCGCGTTCCAGCGCGCCAGATCACCCGTGCGATACATCCGCTCACCCGGCACGAACGGACTGGCCACGAACCGCTCAGCCGTCAGACCGGGACGATTCACATATCCACGCGCCAGCTGCACACCCGCCAGATACAACTCACCCACAACACCCACCGGAACCGGCAGCAGACCACCGTCCAGCACATACACCTGGCTGTTGGCCACCGGCGCACCGATCGACGGGAACACCGGCCACTCGGCCGGCTCGCCCTCCAACGTCAGTGCTGTGATCACGTGCGACTCGGTCGGACCGTAGTAGTTGTGC
>NZ_JBIWFN010000058.1:0-10451 GCF_044763085.1 Streptomyces sp. NPDC096311 | reverse complement strand
GCCGCCGCGATCCGGGAAGCGATCCTGAAGGGCGAGTTCGACCCAGGCGCCCCGCTGCCCTCCGAGGCCCAGCTCATCGAGCGCTACAAGGTCTCGCGCCCCACCGTCCGCAACGCCGTCGCCGCCCTGCGAGCCGAAGGCCTGATCGAGGTACGGCACGGCAAAGGCAGCTTCGTACGCTCCGACGGACAGCCCACCGTCACCATCGACCGCCGGATCAGCCGCACCCCGGACGGACGGTTTGTGATGCCCAACGGCGCCGTCTGGGACGAAGCGGAGGAGCCGACCCCGTACCGCGCGCACACCACCAAGGCCACCGGCCAGCTCCTCGAACTCGGCAAGGAGGAAGCCGTCTTCGGCTGTGACCGGCTGCTCACCGACCCCGCCACCGGCACACGAGCGATGCACCGCACGCTGATCCCATTCGAGACGGCCGAGGGAACCCCGTTGGCCAAGGCTCCGGAGGCCAACCCAGCAGCGGTGTACGAGGTCCTCACGCGGGCCGGACACAAGCTGTGGTGGTCGGAGACGGTCCGCGCCCGCATGCCGCTCCCGGACGAGCGCAGCGCTCTCCAGCTCCGGGACGCGACTCCGATCCTGCACCTGGCCCGCGTCACCCACGGCACCGACGACCGTCCGCTGATTCTTGAAGAGCTGCGCGTCGGTGCGGACCGTGCCGAACTCGCCTACCGGATCAACGCCGACAAGCAGTCCGCACCGCGCTCCCGCGGCTGACCCGCAACCGACATCGGTCGAAACAGCCTTCACTTCCTCAAGGGCGCGCCTGCGGCGCGCCGGGCCGCCCGGCCGCCCCGACCGGGCGTGCGGCGTGACCGCCGGTCCCGTCCGGTCGCCGGGCGCCCCCGACCGCAGCACGCCCAAAGAGTCGAGGCGTCGACCGGACGGCATGGGCCAGGGCCTGCGGGGCTGGGGGTCGCCGGCCTCCGAGACTTTAGACAGCTCCCATGGGGCGAGCCTCGAAGAACAGGGGGCCGATCGGGCTTTTGCGGGCGGCTCCAAGGACTGCCCGATCCGCTGGCGAGCGTAAGGCCCCCTGTTCACTCGCCCCATGGCAGCTACCGTCCAAAGTCTCTGCGGCCGGCGACGTGCCCACGCGCGCCACTCCCCAGCGAAGACACCCTTCATGCCGCACCGCTGGCGTCCGGCGTGACCGCCTCCAAGAGCACCGCGAGCCGCTCCACCGCGTCCGGCAGGGCCGCCACGCGCACGACCCCACGCCCACCCTCGTCCGTCGAGGCCACCGCCCGCAACTGCGACAGCTCGAACCCCGCACCGAGGAGCGCTCGGTTCAGCCGGTCCGCCGCCTCCCGCGCACCGCGCCAGCCCGACATGTAGTCGACCCCGGACACCCACAGACCACAGTCCGCGCCCGCGACGTCGAGACCATCGCCCATCCAGTCCTCACCCGCGCCAGCCACCTTGCCCACCTCTGCCCTGATCTAGGTAATGGTTCGTCAACTTCCTTTGGTCAGGGCCGATATGCAGCACGACGGCCCCGGTACCATCAGGCACCGGGGACCGTCGCGTCCCCTCCCGGACCACCCCAGTTGCTGCCAGGCGCGGGGGTGGTCCGGTCTCGGTATGAAGTTGTGAAGCGCGGCCCCTCGCTCGGGAGGGGAGCCCCCGGGATGGTCCGAGGAGCCGCGCCCCTTGTGGCCGGAGTGGTCAGACTCCGGCCAGGGTCCGGGCCGCCTTCCACTCCCGATCGCGTGGGAGCAGACAGGGGAGACGGCCCGGAGATCTCTTACGTCGTGCCGTCGAGGTCGAAGCGGCACCACACGGTCTTGCCGCCCGGTCCCTTCGGTGACCACCACACCGCATCCGCCAACCGCTGAACGATCAGCAGCCCGCGCCCACGGTCCGGCAACACCGCCTCAGCGAAGTCGCCCGCCAGCTCCGGCGAAACGAATTCACCCGCCGGCAGATCAGGCGGAGTCGAGTCCTCATCGGCGACACCGATGAACAGCCATCCAGGCCACGCCTTCACCAGCACGTCGATCCGCCGCGCGGCACCAGGCCGCGCCAGGCAGTCATCCGGCACAGCGTGGTGCACGACGTTGCCGACCAGCTCTGAGACGACGAGCCGGGCATCGTCGACCATGTGGCCAAGTCCCCAGTCCTGGAGGCAGCCGCTCACCATGTTGCGCGCGGCGTACACGGTGCTTGTGGTCTCGTCGAAGAGCGTCATCGCTCGGAAGTGACCCGACGAGGGATCTTGCGCCGCTTCACGCTGCGAGACCGCCCGAGGGGTGTCTGCTCTGCGTGTGCTCTGCCGAGCATCCATTGCGTCCCCTGCCGACATTCGACGGGCTCTGTTACCCGTCGCTCCGTGCCGAACAGTGAACGGCGCGAGCCGCGTCACCGGGAGCGTTCACTAGGGGGTTCACATGAACACCCGCAAAGGCGAGGGGGGTTCGTAAGTGAACCCCCCTGGGTTCACGAGCTGTGACACGATGGATGCTCGTCGCCATTCTCGGGTTGGCAGGGGAGCATGAACCGAGAACCGAACGCGCAGTTGATCTCCCTCATGGCCGAGGCTGAAGTCTCGAACAAGGGGCTCGCCAAGCGGATGCGCGATCTCGCGCAACAACGCGGCATCGACCTGGGCACCACGCACGTAGCCGTCCAGCGTTGGCGGGACGGGGCGGGCATCCGGTCGCAGGCTGCCGGGGTTATGGCCAACGTCTTCAGTGCCAAGCTCGGGAGGCGGATCGCGCCCGGTGATCTCGGGCTGTTCGGCCAGGCTGAGGCAAGCACACCGCAGCCGGTCGCTTATCCCGCCGCCTTATCCGAGGCGCTCGCCGTGCTGGACGGTCTCACTGGAGATCAGCTCCAGAGCGCATCGAGCAGCGAACTGGCGATCACGGACACGGATCTCAGCGCCGCTGTCCTGTCATGGATGATCGCCCGCCCCGACGGCGTACAGGCCGACAGGCCCACCCCGCAGCGCGCCAGCATGCGCGACGTACATGCGATCCGCACCGCCACCGAAATGTTCATGCGTCTGGATTTTCTGTACGGCGGCGGCCACGGCCACAAAGCCTTACGGCACTACTTCCGCGACGATGTGTTACCTCTACTCAATGCCAGCTACACCGAACGAGTAGGCCATGCCCTCTTCACTGTGGCTGCGGAGACTGCCGAGGTAATCGGGTGGATGGCATACGACATCGGAAATCACGCGTTGGCCAACCGCTACCTACTTTCCGCGCTACGGCTCACACAGGTCACCGGCGATCGCATGTTCGGGGCATCCATTCTCGCCAACCTCAGCCACCAGGCGAACTACCTTGGCCACACCTCCCGCGCCGCGCAACTGGCCCGATCCGCCGTCGAGGGAGCCAAAGGCAGCAGCGCGACGCCGCGCGCCAAGGCCATGTACGCAGCTCACGAGGCCCGCGCACTGTCCAGCGCCCATGACCTCACGGGCGCATCCCGCGCCATGAACGAGGCAGAGCGCCACTTTGAGAAGGCCGATGCGGCCGAAGACCCCGAATGGCTCGCCTACTTCAACGAAGCAGAACTGATCGGGGAGTTCTCACACTGCTTCCGTGACCTGAAACGTCCTGTCGAATCTCTCAGATTCGCCAAGCAAGCCGTCGCCAAAACTGATCCGCAGTACGCCCGAACGCTGGGTTTCTGCCGCATTGTGCTTGCACAGAGCCACCTGTTGAACGGCGATTTGGACAGCGCCATCGGAACTGCCAGTCAGGCAGTTGAGGAAGGCGAATCACTCCAGTCGGCCCGGTTCCTGCGCTACGTCACTGACTTCCAGGGGGAGATCAGCACCTACGCAGGAGTGCCCGTCGTGACCCGCTTTAACGAGCAGGTTGCCGAGGCAGTGGCCAGCTTGGACGAGTGAGTAACCCGCCTCTCAGTACGGGAGCCAGTTGCGTGGAGCAGCATCATCACGCAGCGACGCAATCCGCCGGCCCACCTCTTGAGCCACGTCCTCCCCCTCAGACACGTTCTGCATGAGCCACGTGGTCATCTTGAACTCCTGGATCGCGCACAACGTCGCGAAGCCGGGCCACTCCCTCAAGTCACGGCCATAGGCACCCACGAAGCCGGCGTACTGTTCCTCCGTCACCCACCCGAGACGGTGGTATTCATGCGCAGCCACTTCGAGATCCCACTCGGGATGATCAACGCAGAAGTTCTCCAGGTCAATGAGGTGGACAACCCCGTTCCTGTCGACCATCAGGTTGTCGGTGTGCGCGTCGCCGTGCACAGGCCCCAGCGGCGATCCAAACCGCAGTTCTGCCAAACGCTCCTTCAGTTCCTGCCCCCGCTTGCGCAGAAACTGAAGGTCGTCATCGGATATCCCCGCGGCCCGCTCGAGCCGCAGGTCTGAGAGCCCGAAGGCGCTGTACTGAGGGAGTTCCAGGCCGTCAGGCAGGGCCAGCGCGTGCAGATCACGCAGGACCGCACCCAACTCTCCATACGTGGCCGCCCTGCCCGCATCGACGATCAGATGCCAGAAGGTCACCGGGTGCCCGTCGACCATCAGCGGCTGTTCGAGATCCTCAACGACACGAGCCGCCGGAAACCCCTCGCCCGCCAGCCACCGCGACACGGCCACCTCTTTGCGAGCCGCCGACAGATACTCAACCGACCGGGCGATACGCACGATCATCGGCACCGACACGAGCCGGAAGAGTGCGTTCTCCCCGAGGCGGATCAACTCCGCGCCTCTGTCATCGAGCCCCGCAGCCCGGCAGGCGGCAACCATCACCCGCGTCGCCCCCGCCGACGTGAACCCCTCTTCCGATCGAGCAACGTCAACCGCCATGCCCATACCAGCTCCCCTAGTCGCGCGCGATCAACCGGCGCACGCCAACGGGTGACCAACCCGACGCACGCCAGACACGACCACGACCGTACCCATCCGCAGACGGTCGGAGCGAGGACAGGCCTCAGGGAGCGAACTTCCGCAGGCACCGACAAAAGGGGGACACGAGAGCTCTCAGCTTGGGAAGCTGAGGGCATCTGAGGCTTGTTCCCGGGCTGACCTGCGGCGGGCCAGCGCAGGGGCCAGGCGGGCGGTCGGCTGATTCTCCGGCGTTCCCCGTCGGTGCCCCGCACGATCTGGCACGGGTCTGGCACGGCCCCTTCATCCCCGAAGGCTCGGCTGGAGGGCATGGAGCTTTGGGGGAAAGGATGGCGGATTGCATGCAGGCGGTCTATTGCGTGTATCGATCGTGGGGCTATTGACCAATTGCCGATTCGCATGCGCTCCTGACCTCTTGAAGGCCCCAGGGAGAAGCCGCATTTCCGGCCCAATCAATACCTTGCCTTTCAATCGATTCACCCAGATCTCCCTCGCCTTGTTCGGAAAAAATCTGGCCAAGCTTCTCTATGCCGACGATTCCTGCGTTCAGACCCTGAATGGTCAATCTCTTCGCCCCAGCATAATCGCCGTTCCTTTGCAGTTCGGCGATTTCTTCCATCGCAGCCTTTGCTTTTTGGGTATTCTCGGACGTCGACCATTCTCTGTGGAATTTCTTTAGTTTCTCGAGACTTTCGCGCAGATGGTGTGTTTTAGTCTCTAGAGCGCGAACAATTAGCTCAAGTCTGGGGGTGGCAGCTTCCAACTCTTCATCGAACAGAATTTCTACTTCTGCCTCGGAACTGTCGAGACGCTTTGCGGCGGATCTAATCGCATCCCTCCTTGTCTCATTGAAGTTCGCAGACTTAACTACGGCGATAATTTCAGGGAACTTGCGACTCAGGATACGACCTTCGAGTTGCTCGTAACCTGCAATATTTTCTGCTAGCTCATAAGCCTCCTCCAGCCTTATCCATGGCTTGTAATTGCCGTTGTCGAACTCTTCTAGGCAAAGTGCTTCAGCTTTTTCCTCCTCTCCACTCCTGTACAGGTAGTAGGCCAGAAACTCGCTACCTTTCGGGTCTCCTGAGAGGTAACACGCTTCGATGATCTTAGCTGCACCGGTTCGATCTCCGGCAAACTCAAGGATTCTTGCGAGGTTGTGTGCCGACTCGTAGTCTCCTAGTTCTGAAGCTCGCAAGTAGAGTTGCGCTGCATAGAAATTGCGTCCCCGGTCATGCAAAGAGGAAGCTATTGACTTTAGCTCCTCAGCATTCTTAATGTGTCGCAAAATAATAACTGCGAAAGAGGGGGGTGGGGAAAGTGTGGCCCGCGCCGTGCGCCCTACCTGTTCGATGTAGTCAGAAAGGCGGTATGTCGGCTCAGTCGGTAGCGGGACGTCTGGCAGGGGCCGCACTCGTGCTAGCGGCCCACTCGCTCCCTTGCATTGTGCCAGCGCATACGCTATGCCTTCCTGAAACCAGTCATCAGGGAGGCCCGAGAAAACGTCGCGCTCCATAGTCAGTGCAGCCATATCGCAAAGGAGTTGACTGGGGAGCATTGGAGATTTCCCTAGGCGGCGCAGATCGATGGCGGCATCCACTATTGCTTTGAAGGCATCTGGTGCATTGCGGTAGCGCTCCATTTGAGCGGGTGCACCTGCCAGGAATTGTGTTACCCGTGCTTGGCCTCCCTCTGCTTGAGCGTACGAGTCAGCCAACCTAGGATCAGAACCCATTCGAGCTTTCAGAAATTTCAGTGCCGAAGCAGAAAAAGAGCTCGGTACGGAAATGCTGTGATCTGAGAGCAGCGAGCGAGCTTGTGGATGCCTATCGTTACTCCTTCGGTGAGGTGATCGCGTCAGTTCATCCCAGTGATCCGGCCATACAGTTCCCAGGATCAGTACGGGAGAGCTATCGGAATCCCGAAGAAGCTCGCGTAAGCCTGCGGCAACGCGCTCCCCAGATTCGCTTGCCGGAGTATCCAAATAAAGTTGTGTCTCGTTCAACCATAATACCGTTTTGGGGGGAATGCCATTTTCGAGACCACGTGTCAATGCTTCAGGGGGAGTGGGATTAATCGGATGCCATAGTGACCAATCATTTGGGAGCCTCTGAATGGATTCCCAACACGCTCGCGTTTTCCCTGTTGACGATTCTCCTACAAGAACAGCAATCCTACTACTTCCTTCTGCCGCTGCCGCAACGATGTCTTTTAGTTCATTATCGTGAGGGCGTTGGATATAGATTGGTAGCGAAGGTAGGCCCAATTTTGAGGCACCGGAATCAATTGAGCGATGAATATCCAAGTCAAAAGGATTCACCCGTTCTGATATTTTTTGGCCCAGGCTTGAAGGCTTAGTCTTCGCAGCAGAATTTCTGGCTTCCTCCCAGAGGTTGTTCCAGAATCCTCTTTGCGGGTTCTCGTTGGCCCAAGTGCTGTATGTGATCACCAGGCGCCAAAGCTCATCTGAACTCTTTGGGATCCTTGGCCGTGATGTGCTAAACCAACCGCTAACTGTTTGTTTTGGCAAGCCGGATTTCTGAGTCGCTGTATTGCGGCTCCATGCTTTTCCTTGATTTTTTCGAGCGGATTGGGCTCGCCGTTCGAGCGACCTAAGCTCCTCTTGCAAGAGCTGTGCGCTTTCAGTGCTTTCATCCCTTTTTGTCTGCATCGCTAGGCTGCCTGCATCTCTGCTCATGTGTGTCCGACTCGGACGCGTCGGACACGGCTGTGGCCACGAGCATAGCCAGAACTAAGCCTGACTTGTCCGAGGTATCTAGTCGATTGCAGGGCAGGCTGAAACGGTCGGGGCACAGGTGCTGAAACGGCATCTGATGGATGCTCTGGAGGTTCCGTGTTCCTGAGGCTATGGCTTCTGCTCGAAAATCGCTTGCTGCGCGACCTTGAAGTAGCTGATCAAGAACTTCGCAGGCGCTGGATCCTTGCAACCGCAATATTCTGCGTCGTTAATTGCGATCCCGGCCTGGCCGTTCCACTGGCGGCGGCAGCGCTGGCGTTCAGGGGTGGTCGCGGGGGCTGAGAAGTGTAGGTCGATGTAGCGGCTTTGGGGTGGCGCTGCTTTGGCGCGAGTGATCATGGCCCCGTAAGCTTCCGGCGCGTAGGGCAGTCTGTGGACCTGCCCGGCAAAGCGCGAGATTGGGGCCATGATCTTCGAGGCTCGCGCCAAAGTGGCTCCGTAAAGCCGCGGAACAGACCGCCCCAGCCTCGACGTACCCCGTTCTCTGGCATCAGGCGGCTGATTGCCGGGCGTGCGGCACGGGCGTCGGCCGGGCTGGAGCGTGGTAGAGGCAGGGGCGCAGGCACGGCCGGGGGTTGTAAGCGGACACGGCCGAAGCAGGCCGAGTGGGACTGACTCACAGCTGTGAGGGGCAGCCACCTGCATAGCGAAGCAACAGGACGCGTCACGGCTGCTCAGGCGGATCTCGCCACGCTAAGAAGCCACAGAGCACCTCGCGAACCGCGAGCAGCCACTCTCAGGCGACATGAAATACCTTGTGAACCGGCATTGACCCAAGCCATCACGATGCCGCTGTTCTTCGGCTCCAATGCTCTCTATCCGGTCGCGGTCATGCCCGGCTGGCTCCAGGCCATCAGCAAGGTCAACCCGTTGAGCTACCAAGTGGACGCGCTGCGCGGCCTGCTGCTCGGCACACATGCCCATCTGGCCCTCGACTACGGGGTGCTCGCCCTGGCCGCCGCCCTCGGCATCCTGTCCGCCTCGTCCCTGCTGGGCCGCCTGGCCCGCTGATCCGGGCGTGGCCTCGTACGTTCTGCCGGGTCCCTCCTGTACGCGGTGCGTGTGCACCGTCCCCCGCCGCGACTTGACCAGATGATGAGGGTCACCGGCCCGCGGGGCTCATAGGCTGTGCGTCATTGATCACTTGATCCCCTGATCCCCTGATCCCCTGATCACCTGATTGCCGTCGCACCGGAGGAGCCAACGTGACGCCACGTCCGCATCTGACCACCAGACGCACAACTGTCCTTCGAAGGGAGGCAGTTGTGGCCGCGGTTCCCGTCGCCGTCGCGGCCCTGCTCGTCGCGGCGGGCCCGGCGGCGGCCGGTACGGTGGGCTCGTCCGGCGCGGGGGACGCGTACTTCCCGCTCTCGGGCAACGGCGGCTACGACGTCCGGCACTACGACCTGACCCTCGGCTACGACCCCCAGAGCCGCCATCTCGACGGCAAAGCGGTCATCACCGCCCGGGCCACCCAGCGACTGACCCGTTTCGACCTCGACCTCAAAGGGCTGAAGGTCACCGGCGTCACCGTCGACCACGCCAAGGCGTCCTACCGGCGTGACGGCCAGGAACTGGTGGTCACGCCCCGCCACGCCCTCCGGCGGAACCAGGATTTCCGAGTCACCGTCACCTACTCGGGGACGCCCAAGCCGGCCATCGACCCGGACGGTTCCTCGGACGGGTGGATCCCCACCGACGACGGCGCGTTCGTGGCCGGCGAACCGCAGGGCGCCATGACGTGGTTCCCCGCCAACAGCCACCCCAAGGACAAGGCCTCCTACGACTTCACCATCACCGTCCCCAAGGGACACACCGCCGTGGCCAACGGAGTCCTCCGCGGACAGTCGACCAGCCACGGCCGTACGACGTTCCGCTGGCGGCAGTCCGAGCCGATGGCGGCCTACCTCGCCACGGCGACGGTCGGGAAGTTCAAGGTCGAGCAGTACACCACCCGCGACGGACTCAAGGTCTACAACGCCGTCGACCCCCGTGAGGCGACCGCCGCGGCGCCCGTGCTGAAGAAGCTGCCGTCCGTGCTGGCGTGGGAGAGCGGTGTCTTTGGGCCCTACCCCTTCCGGGCCGCCGGGGCCATCGTCGACCGGGCTCCGCAGGTCGGATACGCGCTGGAGACCCAGACGCGTCCCGTCTACGACTCCGCGCCCGACCTGAGCACCCTCGTCCACGAAAGCGCGCACCAGTGGTTCGGGGACTCCGTCAGCCTCACCGCCTGGAAGGACATCTGGCTCAACGAGGGCTTCGCGACGTATGCCGAGTGGCTGTACGCAGAGCAGCACGGCGGGAAGACGGCTCAGCAGACGTTCGACTCCCTGTACGCCAGTCCTGCCGGCAGCGGTCTGTGGGCGTTTCCGCCGGCGGATCCCGGGAGCGGGGCGCACATCTTCGACACGCCCGTGTACGCCCGGGGTGCGATGGCTCTGCAGAAACTGCGTACGGCTGTGGGGGACGGGGTGTTCTTCCGCATCCTGCGGACCTGGGCCACGGAGCACCGTGGCGGACATGGCACCACCGCCCAGTTCATTCGCCTCTCCGAGCGGTTGTCCGGGAAGGACCTCGGCGGGTTGTTCCACACATGGATCGGCACGGCGGGCAAGCCGGCCTCTCCCTGACCGGCTCCTTCGCCCCCGCCGCCCCTGGCGCGGGGGCGAGAACGGTCAGGCGGGGCGCAGCCACAGGGTGGCCAGGGGAGGGAGCGTCAGACGCAGGCCGCCGTCGTGGGCCCGGAGGTGGGGGTTGTGGATGTTGCTGCCGCCGTAGCGGGCGGCGTCGGTGTTGAGGACTTCGTGCCAGGCGGGGATGTCTTCGGGGATGCCGAGGCGG
>NZ_JBIWFN010000057.1:0-11294 GCF_044763085.1 Streptomyces sp. NPDC096311 | reverse complement strand
AACTGCGCCCGAGCACGGTTCACTTCATGTGCGTCCACACACTCAGCATGCCGCTGAACACGGCCGACAGAAAGACCTAACGGAGTCCTACTAGGCGCGAACCTCCGACCACAGCCTTCCAACGCGGGCATGACCGAGCCCAACGAGTTCTTGCCTCACGTAAGACATGGCTTGACGCGTTCGGTGTACTCCTGGACGGGGCCGACGAGCTGGTGGCGTTGCAGTAGTCACCGTGCCTTTTCCTCGTCGGCGCGGCCGCCTGCTCCGAGGGTCCGGCGCGGGGGCGGGATGGCTGCGGGGTGGGCGCCGAGTACGCCGCGGACCCACAGCTCCTCCAGGTCGGGGAGACGGACTCCGGGGAGGGAGTCGAGTAGGTCGGCCTGGGCGGCGCGGATGCTGTGCGCGGCCTCGGGGCCGGGGCCAAGGGTGCGGCGGGCTGTCACACGGTCATCGTACGATCGTCCGCTCCGGCGGCCGCGCTTCTCTGCGCGGTCCCTGACCAGGTCAATCAACTCCCTCATGGTGGAACAGCACACAGTGAACACGCACGAGCCCGCCATGTCGTTTCTCTTGGGGCGGATTAGCGAGGGTGTTCAGTCAGCGCGATGACTGTCGAGCTCAGTGGTGTGCGCCGGCTACCGCCTAGGTGTGCGACACGTGTCGCACGTAGCGGCCTGATTGCATCAGGAGTATTCACGTGTCCGCCGCGAACTCCTGCGCGTTTTCCTCCGGCAGTCCCTCGGCGCCCGTCTCGCCGGTGTGCTGCCCCGGCCGGTGCCACCGCGCTCGAGGGTCCGGAAACGCCGTCAATACGATGCTCACTGTGAATCTTCAGGAGTTGATAGAAGAACAGACGAGTCTTCACGATGTCCCGGCGGTAGCGGTGGGTTCGTCGGTGGCGGGTGCACGCACCACGGCGACCCGGGGAACGGTCGAGGTGACGGCGGAATCGTGTTTCCGTATCGCGTCGTTGACGAAGGTCTTCACCTCCGTGGCGCTGGTCCGCGTGCTGCGGGAGAACGGTGTCCCGTTGGGCGTACCAGTCATCGAACTGCTTCCCAGTCTTGCGCCGGACTGGCGGGCCGACGAGAGCCTCACCGTCGAGCAGATTCTGGGGCAGGTCTCTGGCCTGCGTGAATCGGTGGACGCGGCAACCGTGAAGGCTTTGGGCGATGGGGACGGCGCGCTGCTGGAAGCCGCCCGCCTCGTGGTCAGCGCCGGGAACGAGCGGGAGCCCGGCGAGCGGTGGTCCTACTACAACGGCAACTACTTCCTGGCCGGCTCGATCCTTGCGGCCCTGAGCGGCACGACGTTCGAGAACGCGTTGGAGGGAGCCCTCCTCGACCGCTGGGGCCTTGAACGGACAGGTTTCGAAACCGCGGCGGCGTCCGTCACCGGGTGGAACGGCACGACTGAACTCCCACTGCTCGGCTATCCGCGCACCCGTCGGCCCAGCGGGGGCCTGTGGTCGTCGGTGTCCGAGCTCCTGGCCGTCGGCGAGGAACTGCTCGCCGACCGGGCTCTCCTGGAAGAGATCCGCTGTTCGCGTACCCGGTCCGACGACCCCATGGCCTACGGGTTGGGGTGGGCCCTGGCTCCCTCGGGTCAGATGTATCTCAACGGACGGCTACCCGGCTACCGGGCTGCCATGGTGCTGATCCCGGACCGGGACTACGTGAGCGTGGCCCTCGCCAACCAGGAGACTGCCCTACCCGCCTTGGCGCGACTGCTCAGCGACATGCAGCAGCCCCTGACCGGGGACGACATTGCCAAGGCGGTCAACGACTTCGCCGCCTGAGACCTCGGGCTGAGCTCCGGGTGCCACGGTCAGTGGTTGACCTGGGTCATCAGCTCGCGGTTGGCCGCCCGCGCGGCGGTGAGGTCCTCGTCCCGTTCGGCGAGTTCCGCGCGGAGGTCGAAGATCTGCTGCTCCCACTCGGTGACCCGGCGAATGAGCGTTTCGACGTCTGCCGGGGCGCCGAGGCCGGAGGCTCCTCAAGCCGCTTGCCCCAGGGCCTCGGAGAGGCGTCGTTCGAGGCGGGTGATGTGCGTGGACAGGCGGCTGTTGCGGGCCGTGAGGTTCGCGACGTCGGCCAGCAGCGACCGCCTGTTGACCTGCGTGCCCGTCGTTGCGCCGGGCGGGGGCTCGCCCGCGCGAGCGAGAACGGCCGCATGCAGGTCGCCGTGACGGTGGATCAGGCTGCGGTGAACGCCGGCGGCGCGGGCGACCGCGGAGACGCTGATCTCCTCGCCGCTGGCGGCGAGCTGGTCGAGGGCCTTGAGGACTCGGGACCGACTGCGTTCGGAGTCCGCAGCCTGCGCCTTGACCAGGTGCTCCGGTGATGTGGTCATGCGTCGTGCTCCAGCCGCAGGTTCGGCTCAGGTGCCCGGACTCCAGGCATGCCAAGGGAGACCGTGCGGGTCTTGCGCAGGGTCCGGGTGGCTTCCTTGATCTGCTCACGTTCGTCGTCGGTGAGTCCTTCGAGGTCGCTCTCGACGCGGCGGAACAGGGTGCGGATGCGCTTGATCTCCTCTTCGGACGGGGTCGACTCGGTGCGTGCCCAGTCATCCAACTCCGTTGTAGCGGCGAGGCGTTCGCGGTCCCGCAGAAGCGTGTCGAGGTAGGCCCGCAGCTCCGGCAAGTACGACGGGTCTGTGCGGAAGTGATCGCAGCCCACGCAGCGGAACCGGAACGGGCAGCCGTGGCCGCCGGCCTTGACGTTGCTCGACTCGACGCAGATGCCGTAGAGGACGGAGACCTGATCGATCCGCAGGCGGGCAGGCCACACGCCGGTACCAGGTCCGGACACGCTTGGTCTCTTCGCCGGAGTGGGACTGTGGGCGCCAGCGCCCCCACTGGTCAGCCTGAGTCACGACGCCTCCGGTAACTGCGTGGCCTACAGGGCCAGTTCCAGCATGCTCTCCTCCAAGCGGCAGAGGCATCGGGCAGGAGATCACCCTAGGGTCTGAAAGCCGGGCGTGGCCTGTCGTTGTCACGCTGCGGCGGGCTCCTCCATGCGGTCGAAGGGGCTGGGGTAGGCGGCCATTTCCTCCAGCCGTCCGATGACGTCACGCGTATCGCCCAGGGCCCGGTGGCCGCCACCTCGCGTACGCGAGGGAAAGAGTCACCCGTCCGGGCGTCGAAAACGGCACCGTCCCGGAACGCCCCGGCGCTGTCACCGGCCGTCGATAACGTGACCGCCGTGATGGTGGGCACCGAAGAAACCCGGCTGGTCGTGGTCCGCGGTAACAGCGCCTCGGGGAAGTCGTCCGTCGCGGCCGGTTTGCGCGAGCGGTTCGGCCGCGGCCTGGCCCTGGTCGGCCAGGACAACCTCCGCCGCATCGTGCTCCGAGAGCGCGACCGGCCCGGCGCCGCGAACATCGGCCTGATCGACCTGACCGCCCGCTACGCCCTGGACGCCGGATTCCACGTCGTGGTCGAAGGCATCCTCTGCGCCGACCGCTACGGCGACATGCTCGCGCAGCTGCGCGCCGATCACCGTGGCCCGACCCACGGCTACTACCTGGACGTGCCGTTCGGCGAAACCCTCGCCCGGCACGCCACCAAGCCGATCGCCGATGACGTCAGCGAGACGCAGCTGCGCGACTGGTACCGGGCGCGCGATCTGCTGCCCGGCGCCATCGAGACGGTCATCGGCGCCGACAGCGCCCTGCACGAGACCGTCGACCGCATCATGAACGACACCGGCCTGGTCCACCTGCCCGCTGTGGACCGCTGACCGGGGCACTGTTGCGACAGATGGTGCACCTGCGTGCCGTCACAGCCGCGCCGGCCCTGCCCCGGCCATGAGGCCGACCACAGGTGCGGCCACGCTGCGCCCAGCCCCGACCATGGGGTTGGCTGTGCCGCACTCACCCCCGACCACGGCTGGTCAGCGCGCTACGTCTACCGAAACACACGTCCGGTCCAGGAGACTCGCTGGCCGGGGCCGGGGCCGGGGCCGGGGCCGGGGCCGGGACGCCACACGGGTGCGGAGGGGGCCGTACTGGAGCAGGTCGGCCAGCGGCGCCGCCAGGACGGGGACGTCGCAGGGGAAGCGGGACGGCGCCAGCAGTCCGGCCCCCCCACGCAGGGCGCGGATCCGGTTCTCGACACCGGCGGGACCGATGCCGTCCAGGACGAACAGGACACGGGGGAAGAGCGGGTAGCGCCGCCGCCACTCCTCCAGCGCCGGCTCCTGGAGGGCCGGCCGGCGTCCCGAGACCGCGGGCACGTAGCGGTAGAGGCGCTCGTACGAGGTCACCTTCGCGGCGAGGCGTTCGGGGCCCATGGTGGCCCGGTCGACTTCCACGAACGCCCGCAGCATCGCCCAGTCGTCGCCGTCGGCGGGGCCGCTCAGGTAGTACCGGAGCGCGTCAGGGATGACGGCCTCGCCGCTCCCGATCGGATCGTGGACCTCGCAGATCCAGTCAAGCGGCCGGCACAGCTCGCCGCGGCGGCGGGCGCCCTCGAGGAAGAGGAGCGCGGTCTCGGTCACCGTCAGCGCGCGGCCGATCTTCAGTCGCACGACGGTCGGATCGGACCCGACCAGACCTTCGTCCTCTCGCGACAGGGACCCGTCCGCACGGCAGCCGACCAGTGGTTCCGAAGCCTGCACATCACCCCCACATCACGGCCGAACCCGACGGCCACGAAGCCCTGCTGCGCGAGGAGGAACTCGCGCGGGCGGCGCTGGAGGCTGGCGTCATTGGGTGGGGCGCAGGTGTTCTTGGTCGAGGACCAGCAGCTCGATTCCATTTTGCTCGCATGCGGCCTGGGCGGCATTGCGGGTGTCCTCGGGGATGGGGTGGACCGAGGCCATGAGATGGATGTCCACGCCAATGCGGGCGCTGGTGTCGATGTCGTGCTCGATCTGGGTTGCGTCGAAGTCGCGGGGGCTGGTTTTGCTTTCGCCGGCGACGACTTTGCCCTGCCGAATACCGTAGACGTCGGCCTCGCCCCTCACACCGCCTTCGAAGCGGAGGTCGATGCCGGGAAGGAGGTGTGAGGTGGGGTGCTGCTCGACGCGCGCCGCGATGGTCATCAGGTGAGGCAGTACGCCCAGGTCTGCAGCCTGGTCAATGAAGGTGTTCAGCCGGTACAACACGATGGGACCGGTGTCGATGCTGGTGTAGCGCGCAGATGCTCCGCAGCCAGCGCAGGTTGCGGCACTGGTGGTGTCCGGTAGCCGAACGAATGTCTTCTGCCCGCACCGTGTGCAGTCGGATTCCAGTCCTCGCGCTGCCCACTCCACCGCGCACAGCTGCTCAAGCGCGGTCGCAGCCTGTTTGCCCGGGAGCTGTTTGACGGAGCGGTAGGTACGGCGGGCCCGGCCACCTCTGCAGCCAAAAGCGGCCTTTACCGCGAATGGACAAAGACCGCCATGGTTCACACGAACATCGGCATCGCGGGCGCCGCCGCGGTCGCCGCCGCCGTCAGTACGGGCGTCGGCGGTGGCACTATGGACGAGGCCGTGGCCGCCGCGGTGAGCGCGGCGCGAGCCGGCGCCCGGCGCGGGCACTGGGTTGCAGGGGCCGACATAGCCACCCGTGTCGCGTGGGCCTGGGACCTGGTTCGGGGCCTCCCGGAGGCCGAGGCCCTCGACCGGATCGTCACGCTGGTCGGCACCAGCGTCGCCAGCCAGGAGTCTGTGCCCGCCGCGTTCGCGGTCCTCTCCGTGGCCGACGGCGACCCTTGGCGGGCCGCCCTGCTCGCCGCCAACCTCGGCGGCGACAGCGACACCATCGGCGCGATCGCCGGTGCCGTCGCCGGGTCGGTCACCGGCCTCGCGGCGCTGCCTGCCGAGGCCGTACAGACCCTCCGCACGGTCAACTCCCTCGACCTGGAAGCCCTGACGGACGAGTTGCTCGCCCTGCGCTGAACGGGCCGCACCGCCCTCCCCTCTCCCACCGCCCGCTCCCCGCACATCGCAAGGAGGTTCCGTCATGACCGCTTCGAAGACGAGCGATCGCGTCGGCACCATTGAGACCCGAGGAATCGAGCCGGTTCCCGACGGCGAACGGCACGGCCGGGCCGGACAGATGTTCTGGACCTGGTTCACCGCCAACATCAGCATCCTGGGACTGCCCCTCGGCGCGACGCTCGTCGCCTTCCGCGGGCTGAACGTCTGGCAAGCGGTGCTCGTCGCCGTCGTCGGGGCCTTCGGTTCCTTTGCGCTGGTGGGTGCCCTGAGCCTGGCGGGCAAAAAGGGCGGCGCGCCCGCCCTGACCCTCTCCCGCTCGGTGTTCGGACAGCGCGGCAACGCGGGGCCGACCCTGATCAGCTGGATGAGCCGGGTCGGCTGGGAGACCATCTCCACCACCACGGCGGCGTACGCGCTGCTGGCGCTGCTGGACACCGTGTTCGGCGTCGGCCAGAACACCGTGCTCACGGTCGTCTGCCTGCTGGTCTTCATCATCTGCACGCTGCTGATCAGTGGCCTCGGCCACGCCACCATCATGTGGATCAACAAGTGGGCCACGGTCGTCTTCGGCCTGCTGAACCTGGTCGTGATGGGCTTCCTGGTCGCCACCGTCGACTGGGCCAAGGTCCTCGACACCCCGGCGGGCCCGGTCAGCGGAGTCATCGCGGGCATCGGGTTCATCGCCTCGGGCACCGGCATCGGCTGGGCCAACGCCGGTGCGGACTACGCCCGCTACCTGCCCCGCACGAACCCGGGCCGCCGGCTGATCACCGCCTCGGCGTTCGGCGCGGGCATCCCGCTGGTCTTGTTGATCTCGCTCGGTTCGCTGCTCTCGGCGGACGACAAGTCCCTGGCCACCGCCTCCGACCCGGTCGCCGCGATCAACGCGATGCTGCCCTCCTGGATGGCGATCCCCTACCTCATCGCGGCCTTCGGCGGGCTGCTGATGTCGAACCACCTCTCCACCTACTCGGCCAGCCTGACGATGATCACCCTCGGGCTGCGGGTGCCGCGGGCCGCCGCCGTCACCCTCGACGTGGTGTTGATGTTCGCCGGCGGAATCTACTTCATGCTGATCGCCGACGACTTCTACGGGCCGTTCTCCACCTTCCTGACCCTGCTGGCCGTGCCCATCTCGGCCTGGATCGGCGTCATCGCGGTGGACTCGCTGCGGGGCCGCACCTACGACTCCGAAGCGTTGATGGACACCACCCGCACCAGCCGGTACTGGTACTCGGGCGGCTTCCGGCTCCCCGCCGTCGCCGGCTGGGCCGCCGCCATCGTCGCCGGACTGCTTTTCACCAAGGCATCGACCAGCGACACCGACGTGTAGTTCGCGGGTCCGCTCTCGGACACCTGGCTCGGGGAGAACGGGCTCGGCTGGGCCATCTCGATGGCCGTCGGCGCCGCGGTGTACGCGCTGTTCGGCTGGCGCCCCGGCCCCGCGGACAGCGACGACGCAACCATCTCGCCCGCTCTTCAGGAGGCCTGATGATGACCCGCCGACTCGTCCTCGCCGGCAATGTCATCGCCGACCTGGTCATCGAGGTGCCCGCGCTGCCCGAGCGCGGCGGCGACGTCATCGGCACCCGCACCGAGACGACCGCCGGCGGCGGCTTCAACACCCTCGTCGCGGCCCGGCGCCTCGGCACGGAGGCCGTCTTCGCCGGGCTGCATGGCACGGGCCCGCACGGCGACCCGGTTCGGGAGGCGCTCGCGGCCGAGCACATCGTGCCGCTGCTGCCCGCCCGTACGGACGGCGACACTGGTTTCACCGTGGCTCTGATCGACGCCGGGGGCGAGCGTACCTTCGTCACCAGCTTCGGCGTCGAGGCCGCCCTGGCACCGTCGGACGTCGACGCCGTCGCCGCGCAGCTACGCCCCGGCGACCTGCTCCAGCTCTCCGGCTACGGGCTGGTGCTGCCGGGAAACGGTCCGCTGCTGTCCACGTTCACGGCCGGGCTGCCGACTGACGTCACCGTCTGCCTGGACCCGGCGCCGCTGGTGGCCGACATCCCCGAGGCCGTGCTGTCGCCGGTCCTGGCCCGCACGGACTGGCTCAGCGCCAACGCCCGTGAGGCCCGGCTGCTCTCCGGGCACGAGGACCCGCGGGCCGCCGCCATGGCGCTGCGGAACCGGCTGGCGCCAGGCGCAGGGGTGCTCGTCCGGGCCGACAAGGACGGCTGCTGGCTGGCGACCCCCGGCGAAGCGCCGGTGCATGTGCCGGGGTTCCCCGTCGAGGCGGTGGACAGCAACGGCGCCGGGGACGCGCATGTCGGCTCGTTCCTCGCCCTGCTCGGGCAGGGACAGGACCCCCTGACCGCCGCCCGCGGGGCCAACGCCGCCGCTGCCTACGCGGTGACCGGAAGTGGCCCGGCCACCGCACCGGACCGCGCGGAACTGGCCCGCTTCCTCGGCGACGACCCCCTCGAACGACTGCTCTTCGGTTAAGACACCGTGACGTCGGCGTGCTACGCCTCGTTGCCTTGTCTTCCGTGACGGACCTGGCTGCCAGCTGCCCGTACAGGACGGCCGCAGCGTTCAGGGCGGCGGCTCGGATCTCCTGGTCTGCGTTCACGCTTCCCCTCCCAGTTTGCTTACAGGGCGCTGCGATGTCGGGATGGCCAGGAACGCTGCGCGGGCTGCGACCCGCTTCTCCTCTGTCCGGTCGGCGAGGAAGGTGTCGACAGCGGCGAGGCAGCGGCCCGTCGAGTCGGGACGCCCGTTCAATCGGCCGAGCTCAGCTGACCGCCCTGGCGTCGCTCTCGCCACGGGCTGACGTGAGAGAGGGCGGGATCGGTGTGAAACTGGGCGCGGAAGGGGTGATCCCCGTATCGGACCCACCACACGCGTCCTCCGGTCCCGACACCGCCGTCGACGAGAATCGGCTGGAAGAGCTGATCATCGAGGCGCAGACTGCCCTGCCAGTCGAACTGCCCGCTCTGGCGAACCGGTGCGCCTGCGCCCTCGGCCTGGACACCGCGTTGATCTACCTCGTCGACCTGCAACAACAGCTGCTCATCCCACTCGGCGAGGCTTTGGAGCCGCTCCCGGTGGACCGCTCGTCGGCCGGCTGGGCGTACCGCACGGTCTCCCCGCGGGTGTCCGAGGCCGACGACGGCTTGATCCTCTGGATGCCTCTGGTCGACGGTGCAGAGCGGCTGGGCGTGCTGGCGGTGCGGACCGCCTCGCTCGACGGGGTGCGGATGCGCCGCAGCCGGATGCTGGCCCATCTGTTCGCCATGCTGATCACCTCCAAGCGCGCCTACAGCGACTGGCTCGCCGCCCGCACCCGCACTGCGACCATGCGGTTGCCCGCCGAGATGCTGCGGGCCTTCCTGCCACCCCGCACCATCGGCAGCAGCAGGTGCGTATCGACCGCGGTCCTGGAACCGGCGTACGACATCGCCGGCGACGCCTTCGACCACTCCGTCGCCAAGAACATCCTGCACACCATGATCCTCGACGCCATGGGTCACGATCTGACCGCCGGCCTGACCACCTCGGTCGCCATGGCGGCAGCGCGCAACGCCCGCCGGAGTGGTGCCGACCTGGCCGACGTCGTCGGCTCCGTCGACGGGGCGCTCGCCCAATGGCTGCCCGACCACTTCTGCACCGGCGTGCTGTGCCGGCTCGACGCCGAGACCGGGGTGCTGCGCTGGGTCAATTGCGGTCACCCCCCACCGCTGCTGATCCGTGCCGAGCGGGTGCTCAGCCGGGCGCTGGACAGCCCCCCACAGCCGCCGATCGGCCTGGCCGGCCCACTCGCCCCGGCAGCCCGGCAGGTCCACGAGGCGACCCTGGAACCGGGCGATTGCGTCCTGCTCTACACCGACGGTGTCGTGGAAGCTCGCGACGCGGACGGTGCGGAGTTCGGCCTTGACCGGTTCACCGACTTCATCATCCGCTCCTCCGCCGCCGGACAGCGCCCGGCCGAGGTGCTGCGGCTGCTCATCCACGCCATCCTCGATTACCAGCGCAACCAACTGCGGGACGACGTGACCATCCTGCTCTTCGAATGGCGGCCGCAGCACCGGTGATGCGGTAGCGCGCCGAGCCTCATTGTGCTCGTGCTCCGTCTTCAGCCGGGCCGGGTACTCGGTCGGCACCCCCTCCCCCGGCATGGGCAACCTCGAGACGAACCTGCACGTCGTGGAGCCCGGGCTGGGAATCCGAGGAAACTCAATGCGTCTCTGTGCGGCGGCCTAGGTGTATTGATCACGAGTGTTGTTGACACTCGCCGGTGCTTGATCAAGGCGAAGACCTCCGGTGTGGTGGAGCTGTCTAGGAACACACCGCACGGAGGTCTTCGTGTCCCACCGTAATGCCCGGCTGACCGTCTTCGGGAGACGGCTGCTGGTTGAACGTGTCCGTTCCGGTCGTCCGGTCCCCCATGTCGCGGCCGAGATGGGGATCTCGCGGGCCACGGCCCACAAGCGGGTCCATCGGTGGCGGACGGAGGGAGAGGCGGGCCTGGCCGACCGCTCCAGCCGGCCCCGGACGACGCCGCACCGCACCCCGCCCCCAATCGAGGCCCGGGTGTGTGAACTACGGCGGGAACGCAAGCTCGGGCCCGCCCGGATCGGCCCGGTCCTGGGCCTGCCCGCCTCGACCGTCCACCGGATCCTGACCCGCCACGGCCTGAACCGCCTCGCCTGGATGGACCGGCCCACCGGCACCGTCATCCGACGCTACGAACGCGACCGCCCGGGCGAACTCATCCACGTGGACGTGAAGAAACTCGGGCGGATCCCCGACGGCGGCGGATCCCCGACGGCGGCGGACACAAAGTCCATGGACGCCAGGCCGGGCGCCCGGTCCACGGCATGGGCTTCGACTACATCCACTCCGCCGTCGACGACCACACCCACCTCGCCTACAGCGAGATCCACACCGACGAGAAAACCGCGACCTGCGCAGGCTTCCTCACCCGCGCGGCCGCGTTCCTCCACACACACGGCATCACCCGCGTCGAGCGCGTACTCACGGACAACGCCTGGGCCTACCGCAAGGGCCTGGCCTGGACACAGGCCCTGGCCGAGATCAACGCCACCGGAAAGCTGACTCGTGCCTACCGCCCGCAGACCAACGGCAAGGTCGAACGCTTCAACCGCACCCTGCTCGAAGAGTGGGCCTACCTACGGCCCTACACCAACAACGACCAACGCACCGCAGCCCTCGACGACTTCCTCCACGGCTACAACTACCATCGCTGCCACACCGCACTCAGCGGCAAGCCACCCATCACCCGAGTCAACAACCCGTCGGGTCAATAGGGTCTGCTGCACGATCGGGTGACATCTGAACTGGCTTGCCCTGTGGGGCGGGTGGGAAGGATGTTGCTGTGCCCAAGCCTTATCCGGAAGAGTT
>NZ_JBIWFN010000056.1:0-11529 GCF_044763085.1 Streptomyces sp. NPDC096311 | reverse complement strand
AGTGTGTGTCTTGCCCCCCCCTTGGGGGGGGGGCCGGGGGGGGGGGGGGGGGGGGGGGGCGCGCCCGCCCCCCCCCCCCGCCCCCCCCCCCCCCGCGCGGGGGGGGGGGGGGCCCCCCCCCCCCCCCCCCCCCCCCCCGTCTCTGTCCCTCAGTACGTCGCCTACCCTGCCGCCAGCCCCCCGTTGTGCGGCGCCGGCTCCAGATCGAACTCCCCGTCCCGCGCCCCCAGCACAAAGGCCCGCCACTCCGCCTCCGTGTACCGCAGGACCGTGTCCGGGTCGAGGGAGGAGCGCATGGCCACCGCGCCCTCGGGCAGGTACGCGATCTCGACCCGCTCCTCGTGTTCCTCCGTGCCGGGCGCGCTGTGCCATTCGACGTCGGAGATGTCCAGGGCGTAGAGCTCGTCCTTCTCCCGCTCCTTGCGCGCCTTGACGTCGGCGTCCGTCTCCGCCGCGATGTCCTTGTCCGCTACGCCCGCTGCGTCCGCTGCCTCGGCCATGTTCAAGCGGCCCCTTCCCCACGTACGAATGACCTGTGCGGTCACCCTAGTGGCCAGGCCCGCGTCACCAGGAAGGTTCGGAGACCCGGACAGACGCATCCGGCCAGGCTGGTACGCTGTGTGACGGCCGTTTGTGTACGCACCCCCGGAGCCCATCGCTCTGGAGGCCGCGCCCAGCGGATCCCCGCCTCCCGAGTAACGGAAGCTCCCCTGAGATGTGGACCAGGGGCACTCGGTGGCTACTCAGAGACTACGAGGAGTACGCGTGTCGCTCGACGCCGCTACGAAGAAGCAGATCATCAGCGAGTTCGGTCAGAAGGAGGGCGACACCGGCTCCCCCGAGGTCCAGGTCGCCATGCTCTCGCGCCGCATCTCGGACCTGACCGAGCACCTCAAGACCCACAAGCACGACCACCACTCCCGTCGTGGTCTGCTGATCCTGGTCGGTCAGCGCCGCCGGCTGCTGCAGTACCTGGCCAAGAAGGACATCCAGCGCTTCCGTGCGCTGGTCGACCGCCTGGGCATCCGCCGCGGTGCGGCGGGCGCCAAGTAAGACGCCGTGAAGGGAGCGGTTCCCACCTCTTGGGAGCCGCTCCTTTTGCTGTACGTGCCGCTGCCGTGAGCATTGCCGTACGCACTGCCGTACGTCTCTGTACGTGCGGAGTGTCACCGACGCTTTGTAGTGTGGTAGCACAACGCAATACGCAGGACACAGCACGTACGACACAGCGTGATGGCTCCGTACCCGCCGGGTAGGGACCGTCACGTCAACGAACGAGGAGACGCGCACCGCACCGCCGCCGGTCCTCGGTAGTGGCCCCCGGGGGAATGAGATCCCGGGTGCTTCGATCGAAGACCGGCCCGCACCAGACGGAGCGCCTCTCCGCCACCGTCCCCCTGCCACACGGGCAGGACGGGACGAAGACGAGGAGAAAACGCTAGTGGAGAACGAGACCCACTACGCCGAGGCCGTTATCGACAACGGTTCCTTCGGCACCCGCACCATCCGCTTCGAGACGGGCCGCCTGGCCAAGCAGGCCGCCGGCTCCGCCGTGGCGTACCTGGACGACGACACCATGGTGCTGTCGGCCACCAGTGCTTCCAAGAAGCCCAAGGACAACCTCGACTTCTTCCCCCTCACGGTGGACGTCGAGGAGCGGATGTACGCCGCAGGCAAGATCCCCGGCAGCTTCTTCCGCCGCGAGGGTCGTCCCTCCGAGGACGCCGTCCTCACCTGTCGTCTGATCGACCGCCCGCTGCGCCCGTCCTTCAAGAAGGGCCTGCGCAACGAGATCCAGGTCGTCGCCACGATCATGGCCCTCAACCCCGACCACCTGTACGACGTCGTGGCGATCAACGCCGCCTCCGCGTCCACGCAGCTGGCCGGTCTGCCCTTCTCCGGCCCGGTCGGCGGCGTCCGCGTCGCGCTGATCAACGGCCAGTGGGTCGCGTTCCCGACGCACACCGAGCTCGAGGACGCCGTCTTCGACATGGTCGTCGCCGGTCGCGTCCTGGAGGACGGCGACGTCGCGATCATGATGGTCGAGGCCGAGGCCACCGAGAAGACCATCCAGCTGGTCAAGGGCGGCGCCGAGGCGCCGACCGAGGAGGTCGTCGCTTCCGGCCTCGACGCCGCGAAGCCCTTCATCAAGGTCCTGTGCAAGGCGCAGTCGGACCTCGCCGCGAAGGCCGCCAAGCCGACCGCCGAGTTCCCGATCTTCCTCGACTACGAGGACGACGTCCTCGAGGCCCTGACCGCCGCGGTCAAGAGCGAGCTCGCCCAGGCGCTCACCATCGCCGGCAAGCAGGACCGCGAGGCCGAGCTGGACCGCGTCAAGGAGATCGCCGCCGAGAAGCTGCTCCCGCAGTTCGAGGGTCGCGAGAAGGAGATCTCCGCCGCGTACCGCGCGCTGACCAAGAAGCTGGTCCGCGAGCGTGTCATCAAGGACAAGGTCCGCATCGACGGCCGCGGCGTCACGGACATCCGTACGCTCGCCGCCGAGGTCGAGGCCATCCCGCGCGTGCACGGCTCGGCGCTGTTCGAGCGTGGCGAGACCCAGATCCTGGGCGTCACCACCCTCAACATGCTCCGCATGGAGCAGCAGCTGGACACCCTCTCCCCGGTGACCCGCAAGCGCTACATGCACAACTACAACTTCCCGCCGTACTCCGTCGGTGAGACGGGCCGCGTGGGCTCCCCGAAGCGCCGCGAGATCGGCCACGGCGCCCTCGCCGAGCGCGCGCTCGTGCCGGTCCTGCCGACCCGCGAGGAGTTCCCCTACGCGATCCGTCAGGTGTCCGAGGCCCTCGGCTCCAACGGCTCGACCTCCATGGGCTCGGTCTGCGCCTCCACCATGTCGCTGCTGAACGCCGGTGTGCCCCTGAAGGCCCCCGTCGCCGGCATCGCCATGGGTCTGATCTCCCAGGAGATCGACGGCCAGACGCACTACGTCGCCCTCACCGACATCCTCGGTGCGGAGGACGCCTTCGGCGACATGGACTTCAAGGTCGCCGGCACCAAGGAGTTCGTGACCGCCCTCCAGCTCGACACCAAGCTGGACGGCATCCCGGCCTCCGTCCTGGCCGCGGCCCTCAAGCAGGCCCGCGACGCCCGCCTCCACATCCTCGACGTGATGATGGAAGCGATCGACACGCCGGACGAGATGTCCCCGAACGCCCCGCGGATCATCACCGTCAAGATCCCCGTGGACAAGATCGGTGAGGTCATCGGCCCCAAGGGCAAGATGATCAACCAGATCCAGGAGGACACCGGCGCCGAGATCACGATCGAGGACGACGGCACCATCTACATCGGTGCCGCCGACGGCCCGGCCGCCGAGGCCGCCCGCGCCACGATCAACGGCATCGCCAACCCGACCATGCCGGAGGTCGGCGAGCGCTACCTGGGGACCGTCGTGAAGACGACGACCTTCGGCGCGTTCGTGTCGCTGCTCCCGGGCAAGGACGGTCTGCTGCACATCTCGCAGATCCGCAAGCTCGCCGGCGGCAAGCGCGTGGAGAACGTCGAGGACGTCCTCGGTGTGGGCCAGAAGGTCCAGGTCGAGATCGCCGAGATCGACTCCCGCGGCAAGCTCTCCCTGATCCCCGTGATCGAGGGCGAAGGCGACGACGACAAGAAGGACGACACCGACCAGTGACGTCTCGTAGCTCCACGGCGACGGCCCGCACCTCTTCGGAGGCGCGGGCCGTCGCCCGTACCCAAACCCTCATCAAGGGCGAGAACGGCATCGGTACGGTCCGTAAGACCACCCTCCCCGGCGGCCTGCGCGTCGTCACCGAAACCCTCCCCTCCGTACGCTCGGCCACCTTCGGGATCTGGGCGCACGTCGGCTCCCGCGATGAGACGCCGACCCTGAACGGCGCCACGCACTACCTGGAGCACCTGCTCTTCAAGGGCACCTCCCGGCGCAGCGCCCTGGACATCTCCTCCGCCATCGACGCGGTCGGCGGCGAGATGAACGCGTTCACGGCCAAGGAGTACACGTGCTACTACGCGCGTGTGCTCGACACCGACCTCCCGCTCGCCATCGACGTCGTGTGCGACATGCTCACCGGCTCGCTGATCGAGCAGGGCGACGTGGACGCCGAGCGCGGCGTGATCCTCGAAGAGATCGCGATGACCGAGGACGACCCGGGCGACTGCGTGCACGACCTGTTCGCGCACACCATGCTCGGTGACACCCCCCTCGGCCGCCCGGTCCTCGGCACGGTCGACACGGTCAACGCCCTCAGCGCCGACCGCATCCGCCGCTTCTACAAGAAGCACTACGACCCGACGCACCTCGTGGTCGCCTGCGCGGGCAACGTCGACCACAACAAGGTCGTACGCCAGGTCCGCGCCGCCTTCGAGAAGGCCGGCGCCCTCAAGGAGAGCGCCGTCGAGCCGATCGCCCCGCGCGACGGCCGCCGCGCCGTCCGCACCGCGGGCCGCGTCGAGCTCCTCGGCCGCAAGACCGAGCAGGCCCATGTCGTCCTCGGCATGCCGGGCCTCGCCCGCACCGACGAGCGCCGCTGGGCCCTGGGCGTCCTGAACACCGCCCTGGGCGGTGGCATGTCCTCCCGCCTCTTCCAGGAGGTCCGCGAGAAGCGCGGCCTGGCCTACAGCGTGTACTCGTACACCTCGGGCTTCGCCGACTGCGGCCTCTTCGGCGTGTACGCGGGCTGCCGGCCGAGCCAGGTCCACGACGTGCTCAAGATCTGCCGCGACGAGCTCGACCACGTCGCCGAGCACGGCCTCTCGGACGACGAGATCGGCCGCGCCATCGGTCAGCTCCAGGGCTCCACCGTCCTCGGCCTGGAGGACACCGGCGCGCTGATGAACCGTATCGGCAAGAGCGAGCTGTGCTGGGGCGAGCAGATGTCCGTCGACGACATGCTGGTCCGGATAGCGTCGGTCACCCCGGACGAGGTCCGTTCGGTCGCCCGCGACATCCTGGGACAGCGGCCCTCGCTGTCGGTCATCGGCCCGCTCAAGGACAAGCAGGCCTCCCGTCTGCACGACGCGGTCGCGTAATTCCCGTCTCGGTAAGGAACGAAGCAATGAGCAAGCTGCGCGTGGCGGTCCTCGGTGCCAAGGGCCGGATCGGGGCCGAGGCGGTACGAGCCGTCGGGGCCGCCGAGGACCTGGAGCTGGTGGCCGCGCTGAGCCGCGGCGACGAGCTGGAAGCGCTGGTCGCCACCGGCACCCAGGTCGTGGTCGAACTGACGACCCCGGACTCGGTGATGAGCAACCTCGACTTCTGCGTCCGGCACGGCATCCACGCCGTGGTCGGCACGACCGGCTGGACCGACGAGCGCCTCGCGCAGCTCAACACCTCGCTGGCCGCCTCCCCGGAGACGGGCGTGCTCATCGCGCCCAACTTCTCCATCGGGGCCGTACTGACCATGAAGTTCGCCGAGGTCGCCGCGCCGTACTTCGAGTCCGTCGAGGTCGTCGAGCTGCACCACCCGAACAAGGTGGACGCCCCCAGCGGCACCGCCACGCGCACCGCCCAGCTCATCGCCGCGGCCCGGGAGCGCGCGGGCAGCGCCCCGCAGCCCGACGCCACGGCGACCGCCCTGGACGGCGCCCGCGGCGCGAACGTCGACGGCGTCCCGGTGCACGCGGTCCGACTGCGCGGGCTTCTCGCCCACCAGGAGGTCCTGCTCGGCGGCGAGGGCGAGACCCTCACCATCCGCCACGACTCCCTCCACCACAGCAGCTTCATGCCGGGCATCCTGCTCGGCGTCCGCCGTGTGGTGACCGCCCCGGGCCTCACCTTCGGCCTGGAACACTTCCTGGACCTCGGCTGAGCCGAGGGACGCACAACAGATAGCCGGCAGACATGCGTGCGAAGATCACCTACGCCGTCACGGCAGCCGTCCTGGTCGTCTATTTCGTCCTGGTCGGCAGCCGAGGCGTGCTGCTCATCGAGAACGGCACCCTGATCACCGTCACCTTCGGTGTGGCGGTGCTGATCCTGCCGGTCATCGGCATCTGGTTCCTGTGGAAGAACACCCAGTTCGTCCGCAAGGCCAACCGGCTCGCCGCCGAGCTCGACGCCGAGGGCGGCCTGCCCGTCGACGAGTTGAAGCGCACCCCGGGCGGCCGTATCGACCGTGACTCGGCCGACGAGGTCTTCACCAGGCGCAAGGCCGAGACCGAGGACGCCCCGGACGACTGGCGCAGCTGGTTCCGCCTCGCGATCGCCTACCACGACGCCCGCGACACGCCGCGCGCCCGCAAGGCGATGCAGCGGGCGATCGCCCTGCGCGAGGGCAGGCCCCCCGCCGAGGCCTGAGAGCCACGGCGCACACGAGAAGTGCGACGACGGCACGGCGACCAGGACGTCGAAGGGGCCGGCCCGCGGAGTGCGGACCGGCCCCTTCGCCCTGCTACGAGATGCCCGGCTACGACGAGATGCCCGGCTACGACGCCCTACTACGTGGCCTTGCTACGACCGTTGGGGCTCAATCCCGCCGGTACTCGTCGGCCCACACCTCGACGGCGTCCGCCGCCCGGTCGAAGGCCTCCGTGCGCGCCAGGAAGTCGGAGTTGTGCGAGGTGAGCAGCGGCGGCAGGGTGTCCGCCGCACGGCCCTTGCGTACGAGGATCAGCGCCTGTCCCTGCACGGTGCGCGGCAGCCCGAGCCAGCGCACCGGCTGCTGGACGGTGCGCACGGCGACGACCTGCTCCCAGGACGCCGTACTCGTGTTCAGGAAGCCCACGCGGCGCAGCCCCCGCGCACTCACCCAGACGCCCATCCGCAGCAGCCGCAACGCGCACAGGATGACGAGCACGGACCCACCGAAGCAGAGCAGGGCGGCGGAGCGGCTCCCCGTGAGCGCGACGAGCACGGCCGCGACGAGCACGTAGGAGGCGAGCAGCAGCACGAGCGCGGCGAGGGCCACCCGCCACGGCCCGGGCCGGTAGGGGCGCCGCCAGCGGCCGCGGTCGTCGAAGGGCAGGGCGAGCTCGTCCGCCACCTCGTCAAAGTCACGGTCCGCCGTCAGGAAGGGCAGGGGCACGACTGATCCTCACTCAATCCACGCATGGGCTGTGCCCGGTGAGGCTATCGAGCGGGGTCCCGGCTCACCACCCTTGGGGGGCCATGGGGGTGCCCTCACGCCCTTTGGGCAGCGGGGGAGGGTCAGCGGCCGTCGGAGGCTTCGGAATGCTGGGTCGTCGCGGACGACTGGTCGAGCGACAGGGCCGGCATCCCGACGATCAGCGCGCCCACCAGCCCGGCGACCACGGTGAGGCCCAGGAGCCAGCGACCGAATATCTCGCCGGCCGACGAGCGTCGGCGGGGTGGGGGAGCGACATTGCTGCGGAACTGGTCGGCTTCTGCGATGAAGGCGAACGGTACGGGCTCGCGCCGACGGAACATGGGGGGCGCTTCTCCTCTGGAGGCTCGAACGGATCACTGTCACCCATACAGACGAGCGAATGCCCCAAGAGGTGCCCGGAAT
Source organism: Streptomyces sp. NPDC096311 (assembly GCF_044763085.1). Taxonomy (NCBI): domain Bacteria; kingdom Bacillati; phylum Actinomycetota; class Actinomycetes; order Kitasatosporales; family Streptomycetaceae; genus Streptomyces; species Streptomyces sp. NPDC096311. The sequence goes on along the minus strand of NZ_JBIWFN010000056.1, from coordinate 4,057 downwards.
CACCGAATTCGCTGAAGTTCGCCGACGAATGTCGCGGCACGGCACCGAACGCCCCGTTGTCAGCGGCGGGCCGTAGAGTGGGCGCCGCCCGAGAGATGTGATGGGAAGGACCCTGCGCACCGTGACCGACACCCCCGCCGACGACCTCAAGCCCAGTTTCCGCAGCGATGTCACCGTCGAGCTGGTCAAGCACACCGCGTCCGACTCGGACGTGCTGTTCGCCGCCCGCGTCTCGACCCTCGGTGAGCAGTCCCTCGACGAGCTCCAGAAGGACCCGGAGCGCTCCAAGGGCCTGTTGAACTACCTGATGCGGGACCGGCACGGCAGCCCCTTCGAGCACAACTCGATGACCTTCTTCATCAGCGCCCCGATCTTCGTCTTCCGCGAGTTCATGCGGCACCGTGTGGGCTGGTCGTACAACGAGGAGTCGGGCAGATACAGGGAGCTCGAGCCGGTCTTCTACGTCCCGGACGAGTCCCGCAAGCTGGTCCAGGAGGGCCGCCCCGGCAAGTACGTCTTCGTCGAGGGCACCCAGGCACAGCAGGAGCTCACGGGCCGTGTGATGGAGGATTCCTACCGACAGGCGTACGAGGCGTACCAGGAGATGCTGGCCGCCGGTGTGGCCCGCGAGGTGGCCCGCGCCGTCCTTCCCGTCGGCCTCTTCTCCTCGATGTACGCCACCTGCAACGCACGCTCCCTGATGCACTTCCTCGGTCTGCGCACCCAGCACGAGCTCGCCAAGGTCCCGTCCTTCCCGCAGCGGGAGATCGAGATGGTCGGCGAGAAGATGGAGGCGGAGTGGGCCAAGCTCATGCCGCTCACCTACGCGGCCTTCAATGCCAACGGGCGCGTGGCGCCGTAACGCGCTCCCGCGCGCCGCTCGGCACAGATGTGCGGATCAACCGAGCGAGGTGTCCGTATTGCGGCATTTCGAGAAGTTCATCTAGCCTGATCAAACGGACCCGGCACTGCTTGAACCCCCGAGCAGGCAGTGCCGGGCTCCGCATTTGTCACGCTTTGTCGTGTCTCCCGAGGGCAGACCACGCCTTGAGCAGCGAGTAGCGTGTTACCCATGGCTCCGACCTCCACTCCGCAGACCCCCTTCGGGCGGGTCCTCACCGCCATGGTCACGCCCTTCACGGCGGACGGCGCACTCGACCTCGACGGCGCACAGCGGCTCGCCACCCACCTGGTGGACGCAGGCAACGACGGCCTGATCATCAACGGCACCACCGGTGAGTCACCGACCACCAGTGACGTGGAGAAATCGGATCTCGTACGAGCCGTACTCGAGGCGGTCGGCGACCGCGCCCACATCGTCGCGGGCGTCGGCACGAACGACACCCACCACAGCATCGAGCTCGCCCACGCCGCCGAGAAGGCCGGCGCGCACGGCCTGCTGACCGTGACGCCGTACTACAACAAGCCCCCGCAGGAGGGCCTGTACCGTCACTTCTCGGCCATCGCCGACGCGACCCAGCTGCCGGTGATGCTGTACGACATCCCGGGCCGCAGCGGCGTACCGATCAGCACCGAAACCCTCGTGCGGCTGGCCGAGCACCCGCGTATCGTCGCGAACAAGGACGCCAAGGGAGACCTCGGCCGAGCCAGCTGGGCCATCGCCCGCTCCGGACTCGCCTGGTACTCCGGCGACGACATGCTGAACCTGCCGCTGCTCTCCGTGGGCGCGGTCGGCTTCGTCTCCGTCGTCGGCCACGTCGTCACCCCGGAGCTGCGCGCCATGCTGGACGCGTACGTCTCGGGCGACGTACAGAAGGCCACCGAGATCCACCAGAAGCTGCTCCCCGTCTTCACCGGCATGTTCCGCACCCAGGGCGTCATGACGACCAAGGCCGCGCTCGCCCTCCAGGGCCTGCCCGCCGGGCCGCTGCGCGCCCCGATGGTCGAGCTGTCGCCCGAGGAGACCGCCCAGCTCAAGATCGATCTTGCTGCCGGCGGGGTAGAACTCTAAATACGGACTTCACAACTGAATATGCACGACAACGCAGGCCAGGGGCCTGCACCCCACACAGACAACTGCTACTGCACGAACGTCATGCGCGCCACGTGCCTTGCCAGGTACGTGGCGCGTGTGGTGAGGAGAGTCTTTTGAGTCATCCGCATCCTGAACTTGGCCCGCCGCCGAAGCTCCCCAAGGGAGGCCTGCGGGTCACCCCGCTCGGTGGCCTTGGCGAAATCGGCCGGAACATGACGGTCTTCGAGTACGACGGCCGACTGCTGATCGTCGACTGCGGAGTGCTCTTCCCCGAGGAGGAGCAGCCCGGAATCGACCTGATCCTGCCGGACTTCACGTCCATCAGGGACCGCCTCGACGACATCGAGGGCATCGTCCTCACCCATGGCCACGAGGACCACATCGGCGCTGTCCCGTTCCTCCTGCGCGAGAAGCCGGACATCCCGCTGATCGGCTCCAAGCTGACCCTCGCTCTCATCGAGGCGAAGCTCCAGGAGCACCGCATCCGCCCGTACACCCTCGAAGTCGCGGAGGGCCACCGCGAGCGCATCGGCCCCTTCGACTGTGAGTTCGTGGCGGTCAACCACTCCATCCCGGATGCCCTCGCGGTCGCCATCCGCACCCCCGCGGGCATGGTCGTCCACACCGGCGACTTCAAGATGGACCAGCTCCCGCTGGACAATCGCCTCACCGACCTGCACGCGTTCGCACGTCTGAGCGAAGAAGGCATCGACCTTCTCCTCTCCGACTCCACGAACGCCGAGGTCCCGGGCTTCGTCCCGCCCGAGCGCGACATCTCGAACGCACTGCGCACGGTCTTCGCGAGCGCCCGCAAGCGGATCATCGTGGCGAGCTTCGCCAGTCACGTCCATCGCATCCAGCAGATCCTGGACGCGGCCCACGAGTACGGCCGCCGGGTCGCCTTCGTCGGCCGCTCGATGGTCCGCAACATGGGCATCGCACGCGACCTGGGCTATCTGAAGGTCCCGCCGGGCCTCGTGGTGGACGTCAAGACGCTCGACGACCTCCCGGACCACGAGATCGTCCTCGTCTGCACGGGCTCGCAGGGCGAGCCGATGGCGGCCCTGTCGAGGATGGCCAACCGGGACCACCAGATCCGGATCGTCCAGGGCGACACGGTGATCCTGGCCTCGTCGCTCATCCCGGGCAACGAGAACGCGGTCTACCGCGTCATCAACGGCCTCACCCGCTGGGGCGCCAACGTCGTCCACAAGGGCAACGCCAAGGTGCACGTCTCCGGCCACGCCTCCGCGGGCGAGCTGCTGTACTTCTACAACATCTGCAAGCCGCGGAACCTGATGCCGGTCCACGGCGAATGGCGCCATCTGCGCGCCAACGCCGAGCTCGGCGCCCTCACCGGCGTCCCGCACGACCGCATCGTGATCGCCGAGGACGGAATCGTCGTCGACCTCATCGAGGGCAAGGCGAAGATCTCCGGCAAGGTCCAGGCGGGTTACGTGTACGTCGACGGCCTGTCGGTCGGTGACGTGGGCGAGCCGGCGCTCAAGGACCGCAAGATCCTCGGGGACGAGGGCATCATCTCGGTCTTCGTGGTGCTCGACTCGAGTACAGGCAAGATCACCGCCGGCCCGCACGTCCACGCGCGTGGTTCGGGTATCGACGACTCCGCCTTCGCGGACGTCATCCCGAAGGTCACGGAGGTCCTGGAGCGTTCGGCCCAGGACGGCGTGGTCGAGCCCCACCAGATGCAGCAACTCATCCGCCGCACGCTGGGCAAGTGGGTCTCGGACAACTACCGCCGCCGCCCGATGATCCTGCCGGTCGTCGTCGAGGTCTGACCCCTCGCACGCGCCAACTCCGGAGCGGGGCCCCTCGATTTGCATCGGGGCGCCCCGCTCCAGTAAGTTTACGGCTCCGCCTGAACGGGAACCCGGTACGACCGTGTGCCAGGGACCACCCGAGCGGGGCGGAAATTCCGACTCAGAATCTCTGATAAAGTCGGAGTCGCCGGAAAGGGAAACGCGAAAGCGGAAACCTGGAAAGCACCGAGGAAATCGGATCGGGAAACGGTCTGATAGAGTCGGAAACGCAAGAACAAAG
>NZ_JBIWFN010000055.1:0-13342 GCF_044763085.1 Streptomyces sp. NPDC096311 | reverse complement strand
CAACTGCGCCCGAGCACGGTTCACTTCATGTGCGTCCACACACTCAGCATGCCGCTGAACACGGCCGACAGAAAGACCTAACGGAGTCCTACTAGCACCTTCGGTCGCAAAGACCTCATCAGACACTGACGCCCCGTCGGGCTGGTTGCCCTGCGCTGCGGCCTCATTCATCCTTGGGGCGTACATCGCGGACAGTCATCGCGGACGGAGTCGAGTATGAAGTCGCAGAAGCAGCCGCGTATAGATCCCGAGTTCCTGATCAATCGTAGAGGTCTGCAAGCGCTGCTCTTCTCTTCCATCAAACTGATGGAAATTTCTGCCAGTGTCATCGTGCGGACTGAATCGCTGCCCTGGAAACTCGGCCTCTCGCACAACGTGTGGGCCCTTGCGCAAACAGCACAATTGCTGCACACGAGAATCGGCAGTCTTCGGGTCAAGGAGGTCCGTCCCTGCCCTGCGACACGCGACTACAGAGACTTCATCGACCGGATCGCCAACTTGTCCGATCCTGTGCGCGAGATGGGAGTGCTGACTCGCCTCGCCTATCCTGACCTCAAGGCTTCTGTCGATCGGTACAGGGCGCGGCTGCTGTCGACGGATGAGGTGACCGCAGACTGTCTGGATCAAGTGAGCACACGTTTGACCGCCTTGTATTCCGCAGATGTCGACCCGGCGTCTCTGGCCCCGGAATGCGCAGAAACCCTCGCCCGGAGCGGCGGCGCCCTACCCGCAACGGACGCTTTCAGGGAGGAGATGCATCCCGGCCCCGCAGAGGAGTTCTTCACCGCAGACCTGAACTCACTCCGAGTAATCCCGGCCCGCCCGGGGCGAAGCTCTCAGTTCACCGAGGCGAAGGACGGCTCCACCAAGGAGACAGCATTCGGTTATGGGCCGGCTTTCTACGACTTCGCATTCCGCATAGAATTGTGTGCCACGGAGATATGCGCGGCAATGCTGGCACACTACGTGGACGCACCGTGGGGGTTACGCCACGATCTCGCGAAGCAACTGAGAGACGAAGCACGTCACTTCGAACTGTTCATATCGCGGGCCGAGGAACTCGGGACAAAATTGGGAGCGCTGCCGGTTCGTTTTGAGGTGTGGGACAACTTCATTCTCGGCGAGAGTCTAGCTGAACGTCTCATCATCGAACAGCGCATCGGTGAGGGCATCGCCCTCGACAGTGCGGACGACATCTACGCCAGGCTGAAGGAAAGCGGAGAAGAGGAGTTGGCGCTGGTTTTCCAGTACGTCACAGCCGACGAAATCACCCATGTAGCCAATGGGAACAAGTGGCTGCGTTCTCTTCTGGGAACCGACGATGCAGTCAACGCGCTGGAGAAGAAGGTGATGAACCGCCTGATCCGCCACAAGGAGGGCCGTGTCTACAAGCACCCGATCAATGTGGAGAATCGACGATTGGCGGGGTTTCATGAGGACGAGATCGAATCGATACGACGAGAACAGTCCCCCGACGGAAGCGACGCGGGCGCATAGTATTCAGCCTACCGCGAGTCGTGCGGCCATTTCCTCCAGCGGCACCACCGCGTCGGCGAGAGCCATCACCGCATGTTCGACTGGCTCCTCGGACAGTAGGACGATTTTCCCCGCCCCGCGGGCATACCCGATCTCAATACACACGCTTCGGCCCGTATAGCCCTCTTCATCGATGACGTAGATGGCATCGGAGCGTTGGATCTTGCTCAGGAAATCGCGGGTCAGGAACATTTTCTCTTCCACGGTGACCTCAACGAATTCTTCACTGTACTCGAACCGGGGGGTGAAGACCGTCACGCCGTGCTGCTCCAGTTTCTCCGCGGCGAGACGTGCCGTATCGTAGAACTTGGAGCTACTGCAGACAGTCACGGTCTTCACTTCTCCGAAGTTGACCATGTTCTCTCTCTCGTCCATCAGTCACCGGACTTCTCGGAGCCGCGCGTCTGGCCCTTGGCAAGACTGCGCTCCAGGTGCATGAGCAAAAGGTAGGGCTTGATGTGCGGATCGACTTTGCGCCATGTGAAGGTCTGCTCGCTACGGCCGATCGCAAAGCTGGCCGGCAAGCTTGCTCCATGTACCTCCCACAGTAATCCCGTACCTGGATGCGGAGATTTGCGTGCCAGCGAAAACTCCGAGCTTATTGTCCGGTAGCGGGCGGCTAGCTCTCGAGCGGTGGCCTCCGGCGTCAGCACGGGCTCGGATCCTCGCGCCAAAGCGAGTAGCGACTCATCCAACAGGCAGCGGAAATCTGAGCTGTACCTGCGACACTCCAGCACCTGATCAGGCGTCAATCGAGTAAGTGAACCGAGTTGTAAGAGGCCGAGGACCTCGCGAACCACACCAGATTGGAAACTCTCGCCCGTTCGCGGTCCTTTGATCAGGGCGGTGTGAGTCGCGCGATCCGCCAGGAGCCCGTCCTGGTTGAGTTCGGAGGAAATCAGCAGGGATGCCAGGTGTCCCCTCAGCTTGATGACCTCGCCCACGCCCTGTCGCAGAATCCGCCGCCCGTCACCGCCTTCTTCGTACGCCTGCTCCCGGATGCTGCGGAACATGTCATCCATCTCGCCCACATGCGCGGCGAGCTGAGCCTGACTCACGACGAGGTCGGCAGGACGCCGCCCGCCCCCTCTCGTGCGGGGGTTCCTCGCGTAACCGGCGTCGTCCACCTCGTACTCGTGCGCCCAGAGCTTGATGAACCCCTGCTCGCGCAGCGTGCTGATGAGACGGGTGAGTTCGGCCGACCGCTCACTGTCGGCAGGGTCGGTCTCGTACGTCGCACGGATCGCGATCGAGTCGGCGAAGAAGATGACGGCCTGCAGTACCCGATCCATGACACGCATATCGATCAGGCTGCCGTCGAGCATGGTGAGGGAGCGGTCCATCTCAGGACCCGGTTCCGCTGAAATGGCTCACGAAGTCGATCTCGTAGAGATGAAGACTCCAGCAATGGTAGTGAATCACGCTGCGCTCCGCTCCCACATCGTGCGTAAAATCGTTCGTGAAGCGAGCCCATGCGATCAACTCGGGGACGAGGCCCACCATCACGTCTGTGCTCCGTGCCGTCAGGAACACATGCAGGATGTTGCTGATGATGCGAAAGCATCCGTCCACGGGTGAGATGGGGTACTGAGAGCCGAGGTCCTCATCGGGCTGCCATGTGGCAAAGACTGCACTTCGAGTGTTCCGATCGATCCTGAGCAGTTCTTTGATCTTGCTCATCTGATCGACTTCTGGGTGACTGGCGCCGCGCCAATGGTAAAGGCGATGATAGAGCATGGAGTCGCCCTGCCCTGATCCAAGAAGTCGATTTACGTAGTCGTCGACCATTTCGGGATACTGGTACGAGCTCGGCAGAGCGACGTTGGTCGTATCGTTCACATGGATCGTAAGGCCTGGTAAGTCGAACGAAATACCGTTCCGGGTGGAGATGCGCACAGGGGTTTCTTCTCTGAACAGGTCAACCACCTGGCCCCATCCTGATTCGACAGTGTCAATCGAAATCTCCATACTGAATCCGGATCTGCTCGATATTCTCGGACGAGAGGATGAGTCAGGTGAACGCCTGTGGATCAGTACGACCACTGGGCGGATGAGAAAGCAGTGTAGCGCGGAGTGACCGCTCCGATACCCGTTTGTGCCCCCTGGTGCTACTCGTTGCGTGCAGGGGTCGGCTCCGAAAAGATCTTCCTCATAGCGTTCAGCGCCTGCGCTGCCCAATGTTCCTCTTGGCCCCGAGCTCGACTCGTGTCCGTGCGCGGTGATGAAGGCCCTTGACCTGCACACAGCAGGCATTTAGCGTTTGGGTGTTTGTACAGGTCAGAGGCTTGATGGCTCCGCTCAGGTCAGCAAAAGGTCAGCATCGGGCGCGGGAGCGTCCCACCTTGCGGCGGTTGCCGATCGTGGTGGCCGAGCAGGTCGTGTCGGCGATTGCCTGGTAGGAGCAGCCGAAGCGCAGGAGCTGCAGCATCTTGTCGAAGACGATCCGGTCGCTGATGCGTGGGCGGTGGCAGCCCAGCGGATGGTCCGGGTGGTACTCCAGCCGCTCAGGCAGCAGGGCTGTGGATTGGCCCCAGAGCGGTTCGGTCAGCCATGATGGCAGCACAAGCACAGGTTTCCTCAGTGATCACAGAGCGTCGCAACTCCATGATCGCCAAGACCTGTGCCTTTTTTATCGCCGGGTTACCAGCACCGCGCCTATCTGCGCGACCACTTACCTGGCGCATCGTCAGGTAAGTCAGCATCTGGTCAGCCTGAGTCCTCGCATACTCCGAGGCAGGTGCTCGAGCGGGTCCTTGGGCGGCGATGGCACAACAGCCGGATTCTACGCGGAAGCGCAGGTGGGGAACCTTCTTGCCCAAGTGGGATCGATGTTCCTCAGCATCTTCGAGTGTGAGGAGTGTCGGTGTACAGTGAACGACGCCCCTGACCTGCAGAAAGCTGGCGGGGAGCCGTCTTCTGGGAGTCCAAAGTGCTGCGAACTTTGATCAAGTCCAAGATCTAGCATTTGGGCGTTTGCGCAGGTCAAGGGCATGATGGACGCCCCTCAGGTCAGCAAATGGTCAGCATTGGGGGCGGAGGCGTCCTGGCTTGCTGACCTGGTGACCGCCGCGGCGGGCGCCTGGGCGCAGGTGCCTGGCTCCAGCTCGGAAGATTTGCTTCGTGGCTCCTCAGCTCGCTCGCGGTATGCGATCGTTCTTCAAGGACCGCGGCTGTGCCAGGCCGACGCGGTGCCCGCACGCCTACACGATCCGCTTCCGCAACGGTCTGGGGAAACAGATCGAGGAGGGCGGCTTCGACACGCAGGATGACGCGATCGAACGCCTCACGCAGATCTATGCGGAGAAGAAGTGCACGACGCCGTCCGTCGCGGAAGCGCGCCGGGAGCTGGGGCAGAAGACGGTCGCGGAATACGCGAAGTAGTGGCTGCCCCGGCAGCGCCGGATGACCGAATATTCAACGGGTGAGCATGTCAACAGCTCCATCCACGTCCATCTTCTTGCGGGAAACGGAGTGCCGATCGCGGTAGCGGGAAGCCGCCATCGGATTGATGGCGAATACCTGCCGTTTACCGCTTCGCAGCACGGCCACAAGCAGTCCACGGGAGGTTTCGATCGCGATTGGGATCGGGTTGTCCTCACAGTCGCCGTAGTCGGCAAGCAGGTCCAAGAGGATCTTGTAGCCAGCCGCGTCGTCCGAGATGCGCCGCTTGGCGAGTAGGGTGGCCGCTGTCGTCGACCAGGGCGACGTCGTGCGTGCGCTCGGCCCAGTCGATACCGCAGTAGATCAAGTCTTTCCACTCCGCCGTGCTCTTGCTGATCGTTCGCGAGCTCACGCGGGCCAGGCAGCGACCTAATCCCAGGACTCAGCCCCTCAAGGCCGGTCGTCCACCTCAGTAGCTGTTCGTGGCACCAGCTCGCCCCGCGGGCCTCGGTCTTCGCGGGAGCTCGGTGCTCGGGCGTCGTGAGAGGTCACGGTGGAGTGGGCTCGCGCCACCAACAGCAACGAGTGCCGTCCGAAGTGATGTTGACGCTCGGTGACACTGGGCGTCGCCGATCTTTCGGTAGGCATCGCAGGCCAGGAGGAACGTCAAGCGTCCGCCCAGCGCCAGCGGGCGCCAACACCTTCCGGACTTGCGGTGAACTGGGCGTCGGCTCGGCGTACGTCCAGCGTTCCAGTGGCTTCTATCGGTTTGGTGACGGCCGATGCGGGCCGAGACGTGCCCCGTCTGTCCGAAGGCCTCAAGGGCCAAGCCGCCCGCTTGCATCCACTCGGCACCGCACGGGCCGCCATCATTCGAACGGTCCGTCGCGGATGTCGCTCCAACGGACCGCTCTTAATTCCGGATTAGGCCGCCCGGCTCCTCGACCCGTCCGTGCCGATGGTGATGTACTGCTGGGGACCCGGCTGCAGCGTCACTCGCGCCGCCCTCGCGCTCGCCGAACTCGGTGAACAGGTCGAGGAGATGTCGGGCGTCTTCGAGTGCTGGGCGCGAGGGCTCCACCCACGAGACGTGCCAGGGACCGGCCCGTTGCGACGCCGAACCCGTCACGGGACTGGTGAGCGGCGCGTGTGGCTGCTGACAACCGCTGCCCCGGGAGCCAAGGGTCACACGAGGTAGGCGGTGCGGCCGCTGACCGGCGACTTGGGGCCGTAACAGTAGGCGCCGCGCCCCGTGGACAGCAGCGGTGCGCCCAGCGCTTCGGCGAGCAGGCTGGAGGAGCACGAGGCGAGCACCTCGGGACCAACCAGACGGTGGTCGGCGCACTTCGCGTAGGACTGTCCCGCGGTGACGGTCTCCGCCACCGAAGCCACGGGCAGGTCGAACCCGCCTTGCTCGTGGAACGAGCGCAGCTCGCCGGCGGGCAACTGCGTGTGCTCCGCGTCGCACTCGTCGTCCCAGCAGGTGCGCATGGCGGAGGAGACGGCCAGTGCGACGCTCGACGCCACGAGGCGGATCTCGCCACGTAGCGCCGCCGTGCGAAGGACCGCTGCTCGGGAGGAGTGAGACGTTGCTATGTGATAAAGAGCAAACGAGTCGGTGACAGCTGTACTGCCCAGGGCGCCCAAGAGTTCTTCTGGGGTGACCATCGCAGATTCATTCCTCATCGTTGAGTTGAAATGAGTCGGCACCCATACCGCTGTTTACGGATCGGGTGCTTCGCGCGTTTCCGGTGTCAGCTGGCCAGTAGGCCGTAGAGATGCCGGGTGACGTCCTGGACGAGCAAGCGCTCGTGCTGGACGACGAAGAAATGCCCGCCCGGCAGCACCGCCTCGCGCACGCGACCGCGGATAACGTCGGACCAGCCGTTCACGTCGTCCGCGTCGGTGCCCGGATCGGCGGAGCCGCGGTAGAAGACGGCGGTGGTGTCCAGTGCCGCGGGCGGCTCCGGGTGACGGTACGTCCGGCAGATCCTGAAGTCGCCGCGGACCGCGGGAAGGGTCAGCTCACGCAGTTCCGGGTCGTCGAGTACGTGCGTGTCCGGACTCCCCAACTCGTGCAGTTTCCGCATCAGGGCCTGATCGTCGTCGCAGTCGACGTCCAGGGGCCGCACCCGGTGGGGTGCCGCGCGTGCGGCCAGGAAGAGCGGAATCCCACCGATTCCGTGTGCGCTCTGAAGACGGGCGGCCACCTCGAAGGCCACCGAGGCTCCCATGCTGTGGCCGAACATCGCCAACGGCCGGTCGGTCAGCGGCACGAGAGCCGCGGCGACCGCCTCGGCGAGCTCGTCCATGGAGCCGACACACTCCTCTCCCAGCCGTTCCTGCCGGCCGGGGTACTGGACCGCCACCACGTCGATCTCTGCCGGGACCGACTCGGGCCACGAGCGGAAGAAGCTGGCGGCGGAGCCGGCCGGCGGGAAGCAGACGAGACGTGCCTTCACGTCCACGGCCGCGGGGCGGTGACGACGCAACCACCGGGAGTGCCCGACACCGGTCCGTGCCGAAACCGTGTACGAAACGGCACCGCTCTGACATGTGGTCAGCGCTGCATTCGACGTGCCCACCCCGCTTGTCCCCCTGTTTCTCGCATGCACCCTACCCCGCTTGCCCGAAGGCGCCGGTACCTTCTTGAGGCTATGTGCACTTGTCCTTGACGCTTCGTCAATTAAGCGACGCCCGTGCGTTCTTGGGGGCAAACATATGTCCCTTGACGCGGCGCGTACACATCCTTATGATCATCCGTCAAGTAGTCAAGACTGTCCGGAAACCCCTCACAGAGGGCACCGGCAGGGCTTCTGCTGCGGGGGATCAGGGGGACGCGTCCACGTCCCTATCGATGTCTGACCGGACATCTTTCCACGGTGTTGCTCGCCATTCCTGCTGCGCCCTGTCGCCGGACCCATCCACGGCTCAGCAGAACGAGGTTGCGGCATGACCAACCCCTTCGAGGACGCAGACGGAACGTACCTGGTCCTGATCAACGACCAGGAGCAGTACTCTCTGTGGCCCGGCACGATTGACGTGCCCGCCGGCTGGCGGATCGTCCTCGACGCAGCCCCGCGCCAGGAGTGCATCGGGTACATCGACACCCACTGGGTAGACATGCGGCCCAAGGACCTGCGCGAGGCCATGTCCGCCGGTTCCTAGCGCGAGGACCGAACCCAGCCGTCGAGGCTGCGGGACTGCACACAGTCGCGGCCCGGTGCCCAACGATCAGATCCGCCACCCAGGGCCGCCGACCACAGATCCCCTGGGGAATCACGTTCACTTCAGGGGAAGACTTCAGGTGTCTGGTACTCGCTCGTCCTGGCCCTTGTCCGCCGCTCAGTCGGGTGTCTGGTTCGCCCATCAACTGGGCGTCACGGAGCTTGAGTACAACGTGGCGCAGAGTGTCGAGATCGACGGGCCCGTCGATGTGGCGGTCTTCCGGCGGGCCATGGACCAGCTCCTCGCGGAGACGGAGACCTTCCGGGTCGCCTACGGCGAGGAGAACGGAGAGATACGCCAGACCCTGGAGCCGGAGCACGGCCCCGGCCTGGTGTTCCACGACCTCTCGGGGGAGCCCTCACCCGACAAGGCCGCCGAGTCACTCGTCCGTGCGGACCTGGCCCGCCGCCTCGACCTCCTGAACGGCGACTGCCAGTACACCTTCCTCCTGCTGAAACTCGCCGATGACCGCTTCCTGTGGTACCAGCGCAGCCACCACGTCGCCGTGGACGGCTACGGCGGCGCCCTGTTCACCCGCCGCCTCGCCGACATATACAACGCACTGATCACCGGCGCCACCCCCGCCGCCACCCCCTTCGCGTCCCTCGGCGACCTCCTCGCCGAGGAGAACGCCTATCGCGCCTCCGACGCCTTCGTCCGGGACCGTGAGCACTGGTCGGCCTGCCTCGCCGGCCACGAGCCCGCCGCTGCCGCGCACACCGCGCCCCGCGTCAGGACCGCCGTACCCGACGGGACCCCCTCGCCGGCCACCGTACGGATCACCTCCCACCTGCCGGCCGCCACGACGGAGGCACTGCGTGCCGTCGCGCGCGAGGCCAGGACCCACTGGTCCGCCGTCATCACCGCCGCCACGGCCGTCTACTTCCAGAGCCTGACCGGTTCCTCCGACGTCCTGCTCGGCCTCCCGGTCACGGCCCGCACGAGCGCGACGTCGCGCCGTACCCCCGGCATGGTCTCCAACATCGTCCCCCTGCGCGTGACCGTGCCCGCGCACCACACGTTTCGGCAGACCGTCGCCGAGACGGCACGCAAGATGAAGGCGGCACTGCGCCACCAGCGCTACCGCCACGAGGACGTGCTGCGCGACAACGGAGCGGCCCGGGGCGACGGCCGCTTCTTCGGTCCCATGGTCAACGTCATGTCCTTCGACGACGACCTGTCCTTCGGGGGGCATCGCGCCGCGGTGAACAACCTCGCCAACGGCCCTGTCGACGACCTGTCGTTCGCGGTGTACGACCGGACCGGGGAGAGCGGCCTGCGGATCGACCTCGACGGGAACACCTCCCGGCACACGGCCGACGAGGTCGCCCAGCACCTGGAGCGGTTCGAGCGTGTCCTCACCGCCCTCGTCGCCGCCCCGCAGACCCAGGCCGGCCGCGTCGACGTCCTGTCCGACGACGACCGCCGACGCGTCCTGCACGAATGGAACGACACGGCGACCGCCCACCCCGCTGACGGCAGCCCCCTGCTGTCCGCCCGCTTCGAGCGGCAGGCGGCGCGCACACCCGACGCCACGGCCCTCGTCCACGGGGACACGCGGCTCACCTACGCGGAGCTGAACCGCCGCGCGAACCGGCTCGCCCGGCTACTCGTCGCGCACGGCGCGGGCCCCGAAAGCGCCGTCGGTCTCGCTCTGCCCCGATCCGTGGACCTCGTCGTCGCCATGTACGCGACCGTCAAGGCAGGCGCGGTCTACCTCCCACTGGACCCCGAGTACCCACTCGACCGGCTCCACGGCATCCTCGCGGACGCCACGCCCGTCACCGTGCTGGCCTGCGACTCCACGGCCGGCCTCCTCCCCGAGGACACCCACCGCATCCTCCTCGACGACCCGGGGACACGGGCGGCACTCCTCAGCGCCCCCGACACCGACCTCACCGACGCCGACCGCACGGCACCGCTGCTCCCCACCCATCCCGCGTACGTCATCCACACTTCCGGCTCCACCGGGCGCCCCAAGGGCGTCCTGATCACACACGAGGCGATCGACAACCGGCTGGCCTGGATGCAGGACGACCATCCGCAGGGTCCCGGGGACCGCGTCCTGCAGAAGACCCCCGCAGGCTTCGACGTGTCGGTGTGGGAGTTCTTCTGGCCGCTGCGGGTCGGCGCGACACTCGTCCTGGCCGAGCCCGGTGGGCACAAAGATCCCGCGTACCTCGCCCACCTGATCCGCACCGAACGGATCACCACTCTCCACTTCGTGCCGTCGATGCTCGCCGTGTTCCTGGCGGAGCCCACCGCCGCGCGCTGCGCCGACACCGTACGCCGTGTGTTCTGCAGCGGCGAGGCCCTGCCCCTGCACCTGGCCCGAGCCTTCCGCACCACCTTCGGCGACACCCGTCTCGTCAACCTCTACGGACCCACCGAAGCCGCGGTCGACGTCACCGCCTGGGAGTACCAGGAAGGAACCGGAGCCGGGGGCGCGCCGATCGGCCGCCCCGTGGCCAACACCCGCGTGTACGTCCTGGACCGCCGCCTGCGGCCCGTCCCGGTGGGCGTGGCGGGAGAGCTCTACCTGTCCGGCGTCCAGCTCGCCCGCGGCTATCTGAACCGCTCCGGCCTGACAGCCGAGCGGTTCGTCGCGAACCCCCACGGCGCGCCCGGCGAACGCACGTACCGCACGGGCGACCTCGCCCGCTGGCGCGCCGACGGCACCGTCGAGTTCCTCGGACGCGTCGACTCCCAGGTGAAGATCCGTGGCTTCCGCGTCGAACTCGGCGACGTCGAGGCAGCCCTGACCGCACTGCGGGGCATCGCCCGAGCCGCCGTCGTGACCCATGACCGGCACGGCGACCAGCACCTCGTCGCCTACGTCGTTCCGGAGCCCGGTGACGCGGCCGACGGCGCCGAACTGCGTAGGGCACTGGGCGAACGTCTGCCGGAGTTCATGGTGCCGTCGGTGGTGGTGGTGTTGGAGGCGCTGCCGTTGACGGCGAACGGGAAGTTGGACCGGCGGGGGTTGCCGGTTCCGGAGTTCGGTGGTGGTGCGGTTTCGCGTGCGGTGCGTTCGGTGCGTGAGGACGTGTTGTGCGGGGTGTTCGCTCAGGTTCTGGGTGTGGAGCGGGTGGGGGTCGAGGAGAGTTTCTTCGATCTGGGTGGTCATTCGCTGTTGGCGACTCGTGTGGTGAGTCGGGTGCGTGCGGTGCTGGGTGTGGAGTTGCCGCTGCGGGCTGTGTTCGAGGCGCCGTCGGTGGCGTTGCTGGCGGAGTGGATCGGTCGTGCGGAGGGTGCGCGGGCCGGTGTGGTGGCGGTGGAGCGGCCGGCGGTGGTGCCGTTGTCGTTCGCGCAGCGTCGGATGTGGTTCCTGAACCGGCTGGAGGGCACCGACGCCTCCACCTACAACGTCGCCTTCGCCCTGCGCCTCGACGGCACGCTGGACCGCAGCGTGCTGGCAGCGGCCCTCGCCGACGTCACCGAGCGCCACGAGTCCCTCCGCACGATCTATCCCGAGGATCCGTCGGGACAGCCGTACCAGAACGTGCTGCCCGCCCACCAGGTCAGCACGCTCCTGACCACGCTCCTCAGCGACGAGGAGGTTCTACAGCGGGACGTCGTCGCGTTCGCCGCGCGCGGCTTCGATCTGACCACTGAGGTGCCCCTGCGTGCCTGCCTGTTCACCAGGCACGAGACGTCACACGTCCTGGTACTCGTGCTGCACCACATCGCGGGTGACGGTTGGTCGATGGCTCCGTTGGCGCGTGATGTGGCGACCGCGTATGAGGCTCGGGTGGGCGGGCTCGCCCCGGGATGGGAGCCGTTGCCGGTGCAGTACGCGGATTACGCGTTGTGGCAGCGGGGGTTGCTGGGGGAGGAGTCTGATCCGGAGAGTGTGCTGAGCTGCCAGGTCGCCTTCTGGACGGAGACCTTGGCCGGGGTTCCGGACCAGTTGGAGTTGCCGACGGATCGCCCGAGGCCGGCGGTGGCCACGTTCGGTGGGGACACGGTCCCGGTCGAGGTCGGGCCGGAGCTGCATGCGTCGCTCGCTGCGTTGGCGCGGGAGTCGGGTGCGAGCGTGTTCATGGTGCTCCAGGCGGCCTTCGCCACGCTTCTGTCGCGGCTGGGTGCGGGGACGGACATTCCGATCGGTTCGCCGGTCGCGGGTCGTACGGACGAGGCGTTGGATGATCTGGTCGGGTTCTTCGTGAACACGCTGGTGCTGCGCACGGACCTGTCCGGTGATCCCACGTTCCGTGAGCTGATCGGGCGGGTGCGGGAGACGGACCTGGCGGCTTACGCCAATCAGGACGTGCCTTTCGAGCACCTGGTGGAGGTGCTCAACCCGACGCGCTCCCTGTCCCGCCACCCGCTCTTCCAGGTCATGCTCGTCCTCCAGAACAACGACCAAGCCGACCTCCGCCTCCCCGGACTCGGCCTCAAGGTCGAGCAACTCGGCACGCAGACGTCCAAGTTCGATCTCCTGCTCTCCGTGGGCGAGCGGTTCGGTGCGGATGGCCGGATGCTTGGGCTCGAAGGGCACCTGGAGTTCGCGACTGACTTGTTCGATCGTGGGTCGGTCGAGCGGTTGGTGGAGCGTTTTGTTCGTCTGCTGACGCAGGTCACGGTGGTGCCGGATGTGCGGGTGCACTCTGTGCAGGTGCTGTCGGCGGATGAGTACGGGCAGCTGGTGTGGGGTTTCAATGACACGGCGGTGGACGTGCCGTGGGTGTCGTTGCCGGAGTTGTTCGCGCGGCGGGTCGCGGAGTTCCCGGATGTGTTGGCCGTGGTTTTCGAGGATGTGCGGTTGACGTATGCGGAGTTGGACGAGGTGTCGGTCCGGCTGGCGCGTGTGTTGCGTGGGTTGGGTGCGGGGCCGGAGTCGACGGTGGCGTTGATGTTGCCGCGTTCGCAGTGGTTGCCGGTGGCGTTGCTGGCGGTGGTGAAGACGGGTGCGGCATATCTTCCGGTGGATCCGGAGTATCCGATGGACCGGATTGCGTACATGTTCGCGGATGCGGATCCGGTGTGTGTGGTCACGGCGAGTGGTGTTGCGGACGGTGTTCCGTCGGGTGTGCGGGCCGCGCGGGTCGTTGTCGATGATCCTGGTTTCGCGGATGTGCTTGAGGGCGTCGGGGGTGGTTCGGTTGATGTTGTGGGTCTGCGGCCTGAGCATCCGGTGTATGTGATTTATACGTCGGGTTCGACGGGGCGTCCGAAGGGTGTGGTGTTTCCGGCT
>NZ_JBIWFN010000054.1:0-14079 GCF_044763085.1 Streptomyces sp. NPDC096311 | reverse complement strand
TCGCGTGCTCGATCACCGCGAGCACGTACAGCCGCGTGCCGGTCAGGGTGACGGTCTCGAAGAAGTCGCATGCAAGGAGGGCGTCGGCTTGGGAGTGTAGGAAGTCCGTCCAGGTGGTGGAGGCCCGGTCGGGCGCGGGGTCGACGCCGGTGTCCTTGAGGATCTCCCAGACGGTGGACGCCGCCACCTTCACCCCGGGGACCAGCAGTTCGCCGTGCAGGCGCGGGTACTCCCAGTTCGGGTTCTCCTTGGCCAGGCGCAGCACCAGCGCCCGGATCGAGTGCACGGTCCGCGGCCGGCCTCCGCGCCTGGGCCGGGAGGCGGCGGCGTGGCGGCTGGCGGTCAGGTCGCGGTGCCGGCGCAGCACCGTGTCCGGTCGCACCAGCAGCCGGATCTGCTGGAGCGCCTTGCGCGGCAGGCCGTGGAGTAGTGCGGCCAGGAGCGCGCGGTCGCCCGGGTCGAATCGCACCCGCTGACCGCTCAGTTGCCGCTCGAGCACGGCGATCTGGTGGCGCAGGGCCAGGATCTCGACATCCTTCTCCCGGTCGCTCATCGGCAGCAGCCGCAGCAGCGCGAACGCGTTCGTCACGCCCAGGTAAGCCAGTCTCAGCAGCACGCCCCACCATCGTGCCGCGACGGCCGCGCTCCCATGAGCGCATCCGCGCGTCCGTACGGCAGTTGACGCCGTGACAGCCTGATAGCGCCTCCCATCTGCGCGGATGAGGTATTCGGCAAGGGCACGGTCGGAGGAGGCCGAGCCGTTGCGGCGCCACCGCGAGACCCAGCTGTGCAGCGTCCCCGGATGCACCCCGAGATCCTCGGCGACCTCCGGGATCGGCTTCCCGGTCTCGATCACGATGCGTACAGCACCCTCACGGAACTCCGCGTCGTACTTCCGTTGCTTGGACCCCATGAACCTCAACTTCCCCTGGTATCACGGACTCCACGCTACGAGGGGACCTTCAAGCAGGACGGCATGCAGAGTGTGCAGTTCCTCCAGCGAGAAGGTCGCGGTCTCGCCTGTGACGAGCCGCTCGTGGAGCTGCTCCAACCGCTGCCTGCCGCAACCTGCTCGCACAGTCAGGGCCGGTTCCTCCCCACGTCGATGGGCAAGCCACAGCAGAGCGTCTCTAACGACGGTGCACTGCTCGCCGACGAACCGGACGGAGTAACCCGTTCCCTCCCGCCGTACGAATGGCCTAGACCTCACGGTGTGCCTCCGGGGTCTATCAAGACGTACCGGCCGTCATGGACACCTTGCGCCCACTGATCGGCGGAGTACTGGAAGGCGTGGATGTTGTATGGCGTCTTCACCACCAGCACTTCCTTGCCGACGTAGTAAACGACCTCCGAGCCCTTCGTGGTGTCACATCGCCGACCAGTTCGACATCCACCCCGAGGCCCTGCGCGGCTGGTGCGGCAGGCCGAGACCGACGACGGCGCGCGGCCGGGCAGTGACCGACCCTTAACCCTCACAGCGAGGCGTCTTCCCGTGCGTTGCACGGGAAGACGCCTCGCTGACGACCCTCACTCAGTTGCTGTCAAGCACCCATGTGATAGTCGCGCTGGGCCCTTCGACGATCCTGCGGTCGACCTCACCCTCAAACCCGCGCATTGCCCCCGGCGAGAACCCTTCGACGGGCACAGCCTGCCCGACCAACGACAGCACCGCTTCCCCAGCCGAGGAGTGTGGCAGGAGACCTACAAGCAACCTCTATGTATCAGGACCCTCTGACGGCAACGCGACTGCACAGCCACAACCGTACTGTTTCCCGAGCGACCAATTGCGCTGTGCAGGTTTACGATCGCAGCTCACCACGGGAATCGAAAAACGATGAAGCCGTGTCGGCAAGATCAGCCAATTCAACATCAGCCAGAATCTCACCATCAGACGATGATTGCACAGAAAAGCGACCGTTACCCTGCGGTTCGATGCATATCTCACCAGCATCCCTCTTAAAGGGATCAATAGCCAACCGCAAGACGTCGTGAGAGAAGAACGGAAACATGCCACTCAAGCGAGAGTTTGACCGCAGCGCGGCCAGCATCTCACGATGAGAGATGCGGTTGTCATCCGCCAAAAGGATACCCCAAGCGGTTTCCGCAGGTTCGCCGCACTCGTAACCTTCAGCCATTTTGGAAAACTCGATGAATGGAAAGCGCTCACGCAGAGGCGCAAGAAGTACACCGCTCCGCCATGCGTCGATAACTTCTGCAACGTCTCCCAGAGCGGTCGTGCTCCCGTTTGCCCAGACGAAATCACCCTCGGCACTGTCCATGGAGATTGAAAAGGCTCTCCGGTTCAGGACCGTGCTAATTCTGATGAGTCCACGACTCGAAGCAGCCTCGGCAGTGCGATACACGCTGAGCCCTCGATCCGAGGCAGGTCGTACGTCTCCAAGGTCGAGACCATGGTCTTCCTCAAGGCGCCGAAGTGCCTGAGACAGACCACCATACGCCACTAGCTCTGGGTAGTACTTTGCGTCTGGAGCTTCAGCGAAGCTAGCCATCGACATATCCACGGCTCTCAGGCCTTTCCACGCTGTTGGTTACGATTCATCAGGGACCCCACAGTAGCCACATCTTGGAAAGGGCGGGGTCTGTCGACCAGGCTGGCTCCTCCAACGGCAGCACGTCTCCGTTTGCATCGTAGAGGGTTATCGACTTCCATGACCGTTTCCCTGAGACCACCGACTTTGCAAGCCATGCCATCTCCTGCTCGGTCGCTTTCGATCCCGTCGACATCCCTCTCAGCGCGGAACCGGTAAAGCCGCCAGCGAATCCCTTGGTATTGACGTGAATGTGAATATTGGGGTTGTCGATAGCCGCCATGACCGACTCTTGCCAAGTTGTCCCGTCTGGGAGCTTGCCCATGTAGTGGGTGAAGTCATTGTCATAAGCCCACTTGACAGTCCCCATATCCTGCGCACCGAGTGCCACATCGGTACAGTTCGTGTTATGGACCAGCACGGGCGTGTCGCCCGCGACCACATAGTACGTGTGGAGGTTGTCGATCGTGAGGTTGTAGGCGGAGTGGAGGCGGTGAAAGTGGTGGACGCGGACCACGGTGACGGTCTCGCCGTTGTTGGTGCGCAGGGTCTGGCCGGGTTTGAGATCGCCGGCGTCGATCCATCGGTGGGCGCTGGGTGACCAGAAGGGGTGGTGCTGTGTGGCGGTGATCTGTGCTTTGCCGATGTTTATCGTGATGTCGGCGAAGTCGGTGTCGTCCGGCGTATAGATGGTGCGGGTGACGGTGTGGCCTTCGGTACGACCCGTTTCAGGGTCAGTGGCTAGAGCCACATCACCGATCCGAACGTCCTCGATCGGCTTGGTCGTGCCGTCACCCATCAGTACGCGCGTGGTGCCGGGGAAGCTATTGCGTTCGCATGTCTTGGCAAGAGCTTCGCTGGCTCTCCTGGCGATACCGGCAATGGCCTCGTCGGAGAGGTCGACGGCGCGCAGGCCTTTCCACGCGTCGGTGAAGCCGATACCGGTTCTTTCGGCGGCGTCGACTGCTTTGACGGCGTCGGCGAGTGCGGCCAGAGGCTTCTCGAGCGGAAGGTACGCGGCGATGCTCCAGGCGCACGCGGTCTTGTCGCCGTGCCAGCAGTCCATCAGGTCTTCGGCGAAGACGGAGAACAGGATCGATCCGGCCACGTCACCAAAGAGGTTCTGCCATCCGGCGCGGACGATGTCCTTGCCGGAGAAGTGATGTGCCCAGCCGTCGATCTCGACGTTCTTCAGCGTCGCCCGCTTCAGGAACTGCCACGCCGCCTTCGGGCACCCCTCCGCCGTGGCCTGGGCCTTCTCGTCCGTGCACAGGTAGAAGTCGGCCTCGTAGGTGACGACCAGGTCGTACTTCGCGTTGCAGCCCTGGAAGGCCGCTTCCGGCATCCCCGGGCAGGTGCCGATCTGCTTGCTGCTGACGATCTCGACGGTGGACTCGTCCGGAACGGGGAACACACCGGGAATGCCCGTACCGGCCCCCTGGGATGCCTCCTTGTTGGCTTCCTCCCGTTCGGTGCGATCGGCGGCGTCCTGGGCTTCCTTGGCGTATTTGTCGGCGTCCTTGGCAGCCTGTTCGGCTTCGGTCGCGGCCGTGTCGGCGCGGGTGGCGGCGGCTCGAGCGTCCTTGGCGTCCTGTTCGGCCTGGGTGGCGGCGGAGCGGGCGGCGGAGGCGTCGAGTTCGGCGGCGTCGGCGCTGTCGCGGGCGTCCTTGGCGTAGCCCTCGGCGTTGCCTGCGGCCTTGTCGGCGGCGGCTGCGTCGGTGGTGGCCTGCTGGTCGTAGTCGATGGTGCGGGCCAGGGACGCTGAGGCTGCCGCCGCGGCCTTGGCGGCGTCGGCGGCGTAGCCGAGGGCGTCCTTGGAGTAGGTGCGGGCGTCGGCCGCGTATCCGGCGGCGTTGGCCGCGTGCTGGTAGGCCTCCTTGGCGTCGCCCTTGGCCTGGTCGGCGATGTTCTTGGCGGCCTGGGCCTCGGCGGCGGCGTTCTTGGCGTGGGCGTCGGCGACGGCCCGCTGCTGTTCGGCGATCGTCTTGGAGTTCTGTCCGGTCAGGACGACGAGGCCGGCGGCGGAGTCGGTGTCGGCGTAGGCGGAGCCGAGCTGGATGGCGTCGTTGGCCGGGTTGGCCACCTGTTCGGCCGACTTGCCGGCGTCCACGGCGGCCTGGGCGGTGACGTGGGCGTAGCCGGCGGCTTTGGCGGCAGCCGCGAGGGCCTTGGCGGCCTCCGCGTTGGCGGCGTTGGCCTGGGTCTTGGCGTCCTTGGCGTGCTGTTCCGCCTCGTCGGCGAGCTTGACCGCGGCCTTGGCCTCGGCGGAGGCGTCCTGGGAGGCCTTGATGGCGTCGGCGACCGCGCTGGTCGCGGTCTTCACCGCCGCGTCGGCCTTCAGCTTGTCGGCCTGGGCTGCGTCGGCGTCGGAGCGGGCGCGCTTGGCGGCGGCCTCGGCGCGGGTGGCCGCGGCGTCCGCGTCGGCTGCCGCCTGGGTGGCGGCGTCGGCCTCGGAGCGGGCCCTGGTTGCTGCCGTTTCGGCGTCGTCGGCCGCCTTGTCGGCGTCGTTGGCGGCGGTGCGGGCCGCGGTCGCCGCGTCACCGGAATCCAGGGAGTCGGCGTAGGCCTCCTTGGCGTCGGCCTTGGCGCGGGCCGCGTCAGCCTTCTGCTCGGCGTCCCAGGCGTCGTCCCGCAGGGACTGGGCGTGGTCCTTCGCCTTGACCGCGTCGTCGCGCCGGTCCCCGGCGGTCTTCTCGGAGGCTTCCGCCTTGTCCTTGGCGTCCTTCGCCTTCGTTGCCTGGGACTCGGCGTTCTTGCGGTGCTCGGCGGCCTCGGACCGCTTGACGGCGGCGGTCTCCTTCTCCGCCTTGGCCGTCTTCTCCTCGGCCTCGGCGGCGAGCCGCTTGGCGTGCGCGTCGGCGGCGGCCGCCTTCGCATCCCCTTCGGCCTTCAGCGCGTCGGTGAGCTTGGCCTCCGCGGTCTCCTTGTCCTTCTTGGCGTTGTCCCGGTGCACCTTCGCGGCGTCGGTCGCGGCCTTGGCCTGCAACTCCGCCTTCTCCGCGGCCTTCTTGCGGAATTCCGCCTTCACCTGGGCGGCCTGCGCGAGCGCGCGCTCCGCGATGGTCTGGCTGTCGCCGCCGGAGGCGCGGGTGGCGGCCTCGGCGGTCTCACCGGCCTTCACCATCGCCTCGAGTGCGGCCGTCGCACCCTGGGTGACCTGTGCCTTCTGCTGCCCGACCAGCAGACCGCGCCCCCGCGGCGCGCCGCCCGTGTCGGCGATGCTGTAGGAGGCCTGCTCGGCGGCGTCCGAGGCGGTCGCGGCCTTCTTCACGGCGGTGAGCTGGGTCTTGAGGACGTTGAGCTGCTTCTTCGCCGCCGTCTGGACGGCCGTGATGCCGGCCCTGGCCTTGTCGAACTGGGCCTTGGGCGGCACGGTGCCGGTGTGCCCGGAGGGCGTGACGTCGAACTGCTGCGGCCCCGTCCCGTTGCACGTGTACAGCCACGAGTTGTAGCCGTTGGTGTACTCGTGCAGGTCAAGGCACTTGTCGGTGCCGACGTTATGCAGGCTGCCGGTGGCGCGGAGGTTGAACTCCCACGTCTGCGCCGAGGAGCCGCTGCACGTCCAGATCTGGATCTTCGTGCCGTTGGCCGGGTTGTTGTTCGAAACGTCCAGGCACTTCAGGGAGTTGACGTTCTGCAGGTGCAGTCCCCGGTCGTCGCCGTAGACCTTCCACTCCTGCGCCGCCGAACCGTTGCACGTGTACAGCTGGACGGGGGTGCCGTTGTCCTTCTTCGCACCCTCGACGTCGAGGCACTTGCCCTGCGCCGCGTGCACCTCGATCACCGCCGGCGCGTCGCCGACCCAGCCGGCCCCGCCCGCGGACCAGTAGTCCTGCCAGCGCGCGAGGTGGTCGGCGACCCACGAGTACCCCAGCAGGTCACCCAGTGCCTTGGCACCGGCCGCCAGGGACTTGGTGGCGTCCTTGTTGGCGTTCAGGATCTGGTTGCGCTGCGTGGCCTGAGAGGCGATCTCCTGCTGCCACTCCGTGGCGGCCGTGCCGGAGACGTCACCCAGCACGTTGTCGGGATCGATCGGGTCACGCCACGCGCACGCGGCGAACCGGGACTTCAAATCCTCGACCGCGATGCGGTACTCCGCCGTGCCCGGCTGCGGGGCGCTACGGGGAAATCCCCCCGACGCCAGGAACATACGGGCGTTGTCCGCGCCCGCGTTCTCCCCGGGAGCACCGTGCAGCCACTTGAACGCGTCCCGCTCGGCGAGGGCCCGGTTCCACTCGTCGGTCGGCAGCCCGACAGGGTCGGGGTCCTTGCCGTAGAGAGGGCTGCCCAGGTCGTCAACGGCCTTGAGGGTCGCCGCGTCCGCCCTGGGCGTGGAGTCGGCATAGAAGTCGCCGTCGTTCTTCCAGAACCGGTCGGCGGTCCACTTCGTCAGACCGGTCTGGCCGTAGAAGTCCTCCTTGCCGTCCCCCGGGGACCCCGGAGGCCAGTGGAAGTCGGTGTCGGTGAAACCGGCCGGGTTCGTCAGACCCTCGAGCGGCTTCTTCCATCCGTCTCGGAGAGCATGGAGGGCATCCAGTTCCTTGCCTGCAGCGTCCCGGTCCGTCTGGTACGCGGTGGCGAGCGGAGTCTTCTCCCAGTTCTTCCGGTCGGCCAGCGTATGAAGCTTGTCCGCGGGCTGGTTCAGGCCGTCCTGCGCGGTCGTGGCCATGGACGGGCCGCCCAGCCGCAGCACATCGGCCATGAGGCACTGGTCCTGCCGCAACTGTTCGGCAGCCGTGTCCACATTCCAGTCGTACGAGGCAGCCGCCGGATCGGCGTCCGCTTCCCGGCCGAGCAGGTCGGGCTGGACAGCCAGGCCGCCGAGGACAGCCAGCGCGGCCACGGACGTGACGACGGGAGTGAAGAATCCGGATCTTCGTGATCCGGGCATACGCAACCACGGTCTGGGGCGCAACAGAGCATCTCTTTCTTCGTCCAAAGGGGGCGGGCCCGGTCAGGCCCGGTCGAAGACAAGGGAGAACAGCGGTCCTGAGCCGGAGTCAGGGGCGCACAGCGCGGGCTGGACCAGCGTGCAGGCAGGCCGGTATGACGGCATGGCGAAGCAGCCCCTCCCCGTGGGCGACGGTGTTCCCCCGGTCGCCGAATGACAGACGCGTGTGTCCGGACTGGTCAAGATCCACCGCACGCGGCGCTCACCATAGACAGGGAACACGTGAACAGAACAGGGAAATTTCAGGGCCTACAGGTGCATGCACATACCGCTCCGGGGAGACGAGACCCGTTCCGGAATATGTTGTTCACGTGTGCATCCCATGCGGGACCTGTGTGATTTCCGTGAAGCGGAATGGCGGCTGAAGCCTCCGGCAACTTTCCGCACCCGCCACCAGGTGATGCACGTCACGACACGGAAGCGGAGAGCGATACCGCCACACTCCCTGGGAGCAATTGTCAATTCCTGTGGATCGCTTGGTTAGGGCGAGAGGTTGGTGCCTTGGATGACCTGCCATCCGGAGGCGAGGGTGCCCGATATGAGGCGCTGGACGCCTTCTCCTCGGAGCGTCACGAAGGCGGTGAGGCCAGTGTCGAGTTCTGCCACTCGATGCATCTGCCGAGGGAAGCCTGGGCAATCGTCTGAGCACGCACCGCCCTGCGCGAGAGCCTGCCCTCGGTCCGGGGTGCGGCGGCCAGCGCGCGCAGGCTCGGATTGTCGGCCGCCGCCCGGATCTTCTCCATGGCGGCCACGAGCCCGGTCCGGGTGCTGATCCGCCCTGGCACATACGCGTTCCCGGCCCGGGTTCGGAGCCACGGCCGCCGCGGCCTGCGCCGACCCCCGCTCGGCCTCCTGCTCGTCGGCGCCGGTGCCGCGGGCGAACGCCAGCACCGTGTACCGGCCGGGCAGCAGCGGGAGCCCGGCCGCCGACGAACTGCATCCGCGCGGCCGGGTCACGCTCCTCGCTGAACCGCAGCACCCTCGCCGCTCGTGCCGACACCCGCTCCACTTCACCGTCGACGTTCTCCAAGCCGTTCTCGCCACCGTCCAACAGGCCGTCTTCGGGATCCTGTTCGCCCGTCGTGCGGCTGTTGCGCAGGTGAGGGTTGGCGAGGGCTTCGATCGTGTCGGGGCCGGAGGTGAGGGTGGGATGATCCTGTCCTGTCCGGTACGCCTGGCGACGCCACGTGTACCGGATCGCCGGTGACCGATGAGGAAGACGAAGGATCGATGACGCTGAACGTGGGCCAACGGGTGCGGCTGGCGGCGGATCTCCGGTTGGCCGGGTCGGTGACCCCAGCCGGGGAGCCCCCGGAGGAGACGGGTGCCTTCGCCGCCTCTCTGGCCCTGGCAGCAGGCATCGAGGGCACCGTCGAGCGTGTGGACGAGCATCACCGGCAGCAGAGCCACGAGGTCCGTGAGTACCTGCGCCTCAAGTCGCTCCTCGACGACTTCGGCCGCCAGATGCCGCCGGCGAGCAGAAAGCAACTGGAGGAGCAGGTGGGGGCCTTGGAAGAGCAGTGGGTCGCCTACCAGCGATGGATGCTCCACGTCACGGTCCGCGTCCGGCTCGACAACGGATTCGTCCTCGACGATGTCCCCGAGGAGGCTTTCGCCTCCGCCTGATCAGGCGTCGGGCGCTCGCTTTCCGCGTGTTGGCCTGTCAGTCGAGCAGGAGACCCGGGTTGGGGATGTGGTGCGGGTCGAGGCTGTTCTTGGCGGCTCGCAGCGCCAGTGCGAAGGGTTCGGGGTGCTGGAGGTCGTAGGCGGGGCGGTGGTCGCGGCCCACGGCGTGATGGTGGGTGATCGTGGCGCGGTGGCGGTGCAGGACGTCGGTCGCGGCGGCCTTGATGTCGTCCCAGACCTGGACTTCGTCGTCGGGTCTGGCGCGTGGACGTTTCTGGCGGGTGTGGCCTTTGACGTAGGTGCCGTCTTTGCGGACATGGGGGCGTACGTAGGTCACGGGCGGTCCTCGGCGGGGAGAGGGGGCGGTCCCCCCCCGGGCGGGGCCGGGTGTTCCTCGGCGCAACGTTTGACGGTAGCGCCGCTCACTGACAACGCCGGACAGCCAACTCAAAAACTGTGCACGGTAGTTGAGTTCATGACA
The DNA here is from genome assembly GCF_044763085.1 of Streptomyces sp. NPDC096311. Classification (NCBI taxonomy): domain Bacteria; kingdom Bacillati; phylum Actinomycetota; class Actinomycetes; order Kitasatosporales; family Streptomycetaceae; genus Streptomyces; species Streptomyces sp. NPDC096311. Next base: position 4,472 of record NZ_JBIWFN010000054.1, on the reverse strand, counting down.
GCGGTTTTCGGTCGGTGATCGCGATGTCAGGTCTGGTGCCGGTGCCGGATGCTGTCATGACATCAGTGGGGAGCTGACGACAAAGGGGGAGACGTGCCTGTAAGCAGGGGCATCAAGGACGGCGGCATGACGCTGCACCGGATGGTTCACGGTGTGCAGGGGGCGGTGTCGCGGTGAGTCCGCGACGGCGGCGCAAGAACAATGACGGGCTTCTGGTCACCTTCGGCGTTCTTGCTCTCGTCGTGTTGGTGCTGGTCAAGGTGGGTCAGTGGATGTCGGAGCACTGGTGGACGCTGGTCGTGCTCGGCCTGCTGGCCGCGCTTGCTCGCGCGGCCTGGATCTACCGACAAATTGACCGTATACGGTCCGCCCGGCTGCGGGTGCAGGGGCTGACGTACTCGCTCGACCAGATCGATGCCATGCACCACGGCGCCTTCGAGAACGCGATACGCGACCTGCTGGCCCGCGACGGCTCACACGATGCGCTGCGCTGCGGCGGCCGGGGAGATCTCGGGGCGGACGTGAAGGGCCGCGATCCACTCGGACGCCTGTGGGTGATCCAGTGCAAGCACCGCCGGGACGGACTGGCGGGATCGGCGGTCGGCACCCCTGATCTGCAGACCCTCAACGGCACCGGCCGGCCAGTCCACGGAGGCGACGTCGTCGTCATGGTGACGAACGGGCGGATCTCCCAGCCCGCCCGGGACTTCGCCCGCAGCCAGCGCCTTCACCTGGTCGACCGGCGCCTGCTCGACCAGTGGGCCCGCGGCACCAGCCCGTTGTGGGGGATTCTTCCCGCTGTGCCACCGCCGCGGAAATCGCCACGTCTGCGCTGACGCTGAACACGTGGTTGGAGAGAGGAACCGGCGCGGAAGAGCGACTCGGGGAGCGCAGCTGGGCCAGCGGCACCAGCCGTCCATAGAGATGGCCCTTCTGCGCCCGCGGCCCTGGAGGTGGGCGTCCGTAGGCGGCAAGCGTGGGATTGGGAGGACCCGCTCAGCCTTGCCCTTGCCGATAACGTCATCCGCGCTGGTCGGAGCCAGTGCGCGACGGTTTGCGGGATGTCGGCCGCTTCGCCGACGTCGACCACTCTGGCGCGACTGGCGATCACCCGGGCATGATGACCGACCATGCTGCTGCGACTGGCGTACCTGGGCATGGCGAGCGCGTTCGCGATGCTGCGGCTGCTGCCGATGAGCGATCGGGACAAGGACGTGGAGATCTTGGCTCTGCGCCATCAGATCGCGGTGCTGGAGCGGCAGCTGAACGGGCAGCGGGTGCGGTTCGACGCGGGCGACCGGGCGTTCCTTGCGGCGGGGCTTCAGGGTCTGCCGCCCGAGGTGCTGCGTCGGATGCGGCTGGTGGTGCGACCCGACACCGTGCTGCGTTGGCACCGCGACCTGGTCGCCCGCCGCCACGCCGCCCGGTCCCGGCCGAAACGCGGGGGCCGACCGCGTACCGTGCGCTCCATCCGCGCTCTGGTCCTGCGCCTGGCTCGCGAGAACCCGATGTGGGGCTATCGGCGCCTGCACGGTGAACTGCTTGTCCTCGGCGTGAAAGTGGCGGCGTCCACGGTCTGGGAGATCCTCAAGGACGCTGGGATCCCGCCAGCACCCGAGCGGACGTCCAGTACCTGGGCGGACTTCCTGCGCTCCCAGGCGGACGCGCTCCTCGCGTGCGACTTCTTCGAAACCGTCACCCTGTCCGGGGCACGGCTGTACGTGTTCGCGTTCATCGAGCACACTGGCCGGCGCATCCGGATCCTGGCGTGACCGCGCATCCGACCACCTCCTGGGTCGTGCAGGCGGCGAGGAATCTCGTCATGGACCTCCAGGACACCGACTGCCAGGCCCGCTACCTGATCCGGGACCGGGACGGGAAGTTCCCCGAACTGTTCGACACGATCCTCGCCGACGCGGGGATCGAGGTCGTGCTCAGCGGCATCCAAATCCCCCGCATGAACTCCATCATGGAGAGATGGGTGCAGACCTGCCGCCGTGAACTGCTGGACCGCACCCTGATCTGGAACCAGCGGCATCTCCTCCACGCACCGCGGGAGTTCGAGCAGTTCTACAACGCGCACCGGCCGCACCAGGGCATCGCGAACGCCCGCCCGCTGCACCCGCTCCCCGAACCGATCACCGATCCGGACGAAACCGCCCGCCTCGACATACATCGAACCGACCGACTCGGCGGCCTCCTTCACGAGTACCAGCATGCTGCGTGACCAGGCCGGATGAGGTTTCCGGCAAGGGCAGGGTTGGCGTGAGTTCTTGTCCGCGCTGCACGCTGTGCCCGTGGAAGCGCTGAGTGCTGCAGCGGAGTGCAACCCCGGCGAGATCGTGATGTGGGCCGGCACCGCCGACCATCCAGCAGACTGATTCACCGCGGGCATCACGAGCAAAGCCGGCCAGGGTAAGCCGGTAGTGCCCTGGCGCGTACTCGCCGAAGCTCACGCGCACGCCCCTGCCGATCGACCCCAGCCGGATCCAGCCTCCTCAGATCGATGAAAGATCGTCGGCCACAGCACCGTCCGGCGAGATAACGGCGGTGGCGGTCGCGCACTGGACGAGCCAGGCGCCGCGGCCGGGCCGGCCTCTTCCAGGCGGGTCTGCGGGATCCGACGCCGACGGCCGACAGCGCACACGGCAACTTCCGTGCTTGGGCACAGACCACCGCACACACCCTCCGTCACTGTCAGTGGTCCCGCATACGGTTCTCCAATGGGTCATCAGCGGTCGTCGCTTCGTCAAGAGGACAACTTCACAGCCGGGGAGATCGGGCAACGCTCCTCGAGAGCCAGTGATATGGGTGGGTGCTCTCCACGTATGGGCGCATCCTGCCGGAGTGGAGATCACACGTGAGCAACGCTCCGATGCACGAGGCAGGAGACGTACGAGAGGCCTGGGGCCGGGTCACCGCGTGGCTTGAGCGGAACGCCCCTGAAACTCTCGCTGCGCTCGGCGGCCCGGGGAGCCAGGCAGCCATTAGCGAAGCCGAACTGCGCATGGGTCTGGAGCTGCCAGGGGAGATGCGGCAGTGGCTGCTGGCGAACGACATCGATGCCGGCAGGCAACCCGATGGTCATTCGTGTCTGGTGGCGCTGGGGTGCGAGATAGCCATCCCCGGCGGCCATCTCCTTCTGGGGCTGACGGACATTCAGCGGGTCTACCTCAGCCAGATGGGTTTGGAGGAGATGCAGCCGTCCGCAGACCCCGACTATCCGTTCTGGCGTCGTGAGTGGGTGCCAATCGCCGCGGAGCGCGACGGTCTCTACGGGACGTTTCTGGACACGCTCTGCGGAACCATCGGAACGTGGGCTGAAGCATACGGTCCGGAGGAGGGTGTATATGCCTCGTTGTTCGCTTTCTTTCAAGAGGCAGCGGATCGGCTGGAAGGGGTCTCCTCGGGAGACTGGAGAGGCCCTGACAAGTCTGCTAGGCCGCGTAAGCTCGATCCCCGTCCGGAAGACGAGCCGATACGCCTCTGGGCACGCACCAACGGCTATCTCGTAAATGATTGTGGTCGTATCCCTGCGACCATCCGCGAGGCCTACGAGGCATCACAAAGGTGAACACCACGTCCGGCTCTACCAGTCGGTTGGTCATAGCCATTCGTTGATCGCAGCAACGAGGACGGTGGCCTCGAAGCGGACCGCAAGTTTGTCGGAACGGCAGGCCACCGCCCGGTTCCGCCGAGAGCTCGTCTATGTGGGCATTACGGCTTGCTCCTTGAACGATGCATCGCCCGTCTCAAGCAGTGGCGCGGCCTGGCCATTCGCCATACGAACCGACAAGCTCGCGATCGCCTACCAGGCCGCACTCCACCTCGCGAGCATTCTTATGTGGGCGCGAAGGTGATCATGAGGCAGGACTCAGTTCCACCAGTCGATGTCTCCGCTGCTGTCGACCTTGGGCGCGGTCACCGCGCCGAACCAGGAGGATCGACCGTGATGTTCCATGGCTTCCGCCACCTCGTGGAGCCATGAGCCCAGGCTGGGCCACCCCAGAAAGCACGCCTGGTCATCGTGAACAGCATCGCCAAGATGGTTCTGCCACATCCCTTCCCCGGCATCGATGAAGTGGTCGTCTCCATCACTTCCGGAGATGGGGACCCACTTCGTTCCCCACCAGGGGGTTTCCGCCTGGTCCGGGTCGTCTGGTTCCCATATCTCCATCCGCATCTCGCGAACCTCGATGATCTCCGACACCGAGTACAGCCTCCGGCAGGGGAGTACACCCAGTAGGGATGTATCTCCGTCGTGGCACCGCAGCGACTCGCGGAGATCCGCGGGAAGCGGGAACCCCAAGCGTGACTCGGCTTCTTGAATGGACTGCCACGAAGCCGGGGGCCTGAGGTCTGCCAGAGCCTTCGAGGGGGTCTGCTGCACGATCGGGTGACATCTGAACTGGCTTGCCCTGTGGGGCGGGTGGGAAGGATGTTGCTGTGCCCAAGCCTTATCCGGAAGAGTT
>NZ_JBIWFN010000053.1:0-16669 GCF_044763085.1 Streptomyces sp. NPDC096311 | reverse complement strand
GCCACCCGCTACGACAAGACCGCCGAGTCCTACCAGGCAGCCGTCACCCTCGCCTCGCTCCTGATGTGGGCGTGACAATTGAAGACAACTCCTAGGCCGTCCGAATGGAAGATGTCGTCCAGGCCCCGGGGTCTCGGATGGCCGACCAGGGAACAGGCAACCGTCAGCAGGTTCTGGTCGGCGCCCGAAGTCCTTCGGAGATTGACGTAAGTGTCCGCGTTGCGCTGCGTCAGGAACATCCGATTCTCAGTCGGATGGTGCGCGCCTGACGGTCACGCCGACATGGCCTGCTCGCCGCTTTCGGCGCCTTCCGCGCAGGCGGCGGCCAGGTCGTCCAGGGACAGGTGCAGCGCGTGGGCCAGGGCTGCCACGGTGAAGAAAGCCGGGGTCGGGGCCCGGCCGGTCTCGATCTTGCGAAGCGTTTCAGCGGACACCCCGGCGGCTGCTGCCACGTCGACCATGCTGCGGTCACCGCGGGCCCGGCGGAGCAGGATCCCGAAGCGTTCTCCGCGTTGCCGCTCTTGCGGACTCAAAGGAACTCTCACCATGCCCGTGATACTAATACCGGTATAAGTATTGGGTAGCGTCGCATCGCAGGGAGTCACGACACATGGTGGAGATCAAGACCGACACGGCACTGGAGGCGATGCGAGAAGCCGGACGCGTCGTGGCGCATGCACTCGCAGCCGCCCGCGCGGCGGCAGCTGTGGGAGTTCGCCTGCGTGAGCTCGACGAAGCCGCCCGCACCGTTCTGACCAAGGCCGGAGCACGTTCTCCCTTCCTGGGCTACCAGCCCTCCTTCGCCCCGACCCCCTTCCCTGCCGTGATCTGCGCGTCCGTGAACGACGCCGTCTCGCACGGCATCCCCGACGACTACCGCCTGCGCGACGGCGACCTGGTCAGCATCGACTGCGGAGCCGAACTCGACGGCTGGACCGGCGACGCCGCGATCAGCTTCACCGTCGGCACCCCTCGCCCCGCCGACCTCGAACTCATCGCCGCCACCCAGCAGGCCCTGGACGCCGGCATCGCCGCCGCCACCGTCGGCCATCGGATCGGCGACATCTCCCATGCCATCAGCACGGTCGCCCGCAAGGCCGACTGCGGCATGCCCGCCGACTTCGGCGGCCACGGCATCGGCCGCCAGATGCACGAAGACCCCCACGTGCCCAACCACGGACGACCCGGCCGCGGCTTCCCTCTGCGCCATGGCCTCGCCCTCGCCATCGAACCCATGCTCATGGCCGGAGGGCGCAATGAATACCACACCGATCCCGACGGATGGACCCTACGCACGATCGACGGCAGTCGAGCCGCCCACTTCGAACACAGCATCGCCATCACCGAGGACGGCCCCCGCATCCTCACCCTTCTCTGACCTTGAATCCGCTCCCACCCGGCAGCCAGACACGTCGGCCGTGCTCGGCCAAGCACCGACCACCGATCACGGCTCCTACCGGCGCCGAGTCCTGGTTGGCAGTACTGGCACCCCCTGAACGCGGAGCGTCCATGCCCGCGGCCCGAGCCGTCTCGCCCACCCTGACCGCCTCCGAGCACCACGGACTCAAGAAGCTGACCTACGCCTACAAGACCCCACATCAGGCCTGGCGGCCTGCCCGCCCTCGCCGACCGCAACCGGTCCGGTCGGCCGGCCTCGTTCACCGCGTTGCAGGTCGCCGAAGTCAAGTCGCTGGCCCTCCAGTTACCCGCCGAGACCGGCACCCCGCTGTCGCGCTGGTCCTGCCTGGAGCCGGTCCGGGAGGCAGTAAAGGAGCGCATGGACGGTGTCGTGGACACGGCCCTGTGCCGCTGAACCGCGCTACTTGGAGATCATCTCAATCGGTGATCTCGATGCCCTGTACGTGTGTTGATGGTTGACCGCCTGGTCCCCGACAGGCTGTGGGGACTGTTTCAGCGGGTGGTGCCGGAGGCGCCGACCAGGCCGCAAGGCGGTGGTCGGCGCCGGTACGGAGACCGCGAGGTGCTGGCGGCGATCTTCTTCGTGGGGACCGGGGCGACCACGGGGTGCACGTGGGGGCGGCTCCGGGCGGTGTGTTCAGGCCAACTGGGGCGACGGTTCACCGGCGGCCCGGCTCAGCACTGCTGTTCGTACCGGAGGCCGACATACTGTCGGGCGGCGATGTCCTCCCGTGTGCCCACGATCAGGTTCATGGTGCATACGCTGTAGTCGATCGCCGCCCGGCCATTTGCGACAAGAGCACGAGATCGCCCTCGTCCGGTGCCATGTCCCACGGGTTGGAGAACCCGCCGATCTGCACGCAGACGCCGGGGCGATGTCCGCCGAAGGCAGCGTCGAGGACGGCTTCCTCGAAACAGTCCAGCGCGTCCTCTTCTCCGCCGCCGTCCAGGAACGCGCGGGTCTGCGGGCCCCCTGGCCAGTCGCTGTCGAGGGTCAGTCCGGGCATGGGATACAGGGTGCGTGGTTCATGGACCCTGACCTCCATGGCCTCACCGTTGAATTCATACGTCGCGGCACGCTCCGTGGTGCGTGCTCCGGCAGGGATATGGAGCACCACGGACGACTCTGGCGGATACTCGATCTCGGTGAAGAACAACAGGTGCCCATCGGCGGGCAGTTCGATGTCCAGTACGTCGTGGGGCAGGGCCGCGCAGTCGACGCTCAGCACGAGCGGCGCTCTCCCTTCAGGCCAGTCCACCCCGTCCGGCAGAGCGGGAAGCCCGCCCGTTCGTGCGGCGGAGCGGACGTTCTCCCGCCGGGGCGGAGGCACTTCCTCATGCGGCACCAGATAGAGGCATGGCCGGAACCGGGCCATGAACTCCTGCGCGACGGGTCCGGGCACGCCGTACTCGGCGGCTGTCTCGTGAACGAGCCGCTCGTCGATCGGTGTCATGCCCGCGATCGTGCCATGGGCCACTGACATGTCGCGGGTCGTCGCACGACGAACTCGACCACGGTCTTTGCCGTCCGCCAGCGCGTACCCGACAGCGCCGGCATCCTGCCCATCCGCTCGCGCCGCGGACCTCGTAGGCGAAGGCCCAAAAAGCTCCACATCGACAAGGGCTACGACCGCGACCACCTGTGCCGATGCCTCCTACGGCAGCCCGGCACCACATCGCCCGCAAAGGCGTGCGGGCAGGTCCCGCCACGGAAAGCCGGTCCGCACCCTCAAGGGAATGCCAAAGCAGCGCCCAGACAGCTCGGACAGCCAGAGAACACGCAACTGACCGGCGGGCTGGGTTCGGGCACAGCCCGGACGGAGCCGGATTCCGCGGATCAGGCCATGGCGCTCCGGGGCGCCCCCTGCTGTGGTCAAACGATGCCTGACCCGGCCACCGACCCTACGGTGATGGCATGACGGTGCTCAACGGTTGGAGGCGGCGAGGGCGAGCCCGGAGCCGCACGCTCGACGCCTTGGGCGTGGCTGTGCTGTGCGTGCTGTCCGTGGTGGCTGCCTCGGTCGACCCGCACGAGCACGAGTTCGTGTTGCGCTGGTCCGCCGTGGTGCTGGCTGCCGTTGGCTGCTCCGCGTTGCTCTGGCGGCGTCGTCACCCGTTCGGAGTACTGGCGATCACCATTGGCTGCGGGGTGATCTTTCAGATGCTTGGTTTTCGGGAGAGCCCGCTGGTGACAAGCCCGGTGCTGGCGTCCATCTACAACGTGGCGCTGCGGACCGACCGGCGTACCGCCTGGACCGCGGCAGCTGTCTCGGCTGCTGTCCTGGTGGGCGCCGACGCGGTGTGGACCTCGGATTCGTGGCTGGACCCGGACAAGGCCGCGATGGTGGCCTGGACGGCCCTGCCGGCCGCCGTCGGGGACGGGCTGCGCTCACGGCGCGCCTATGTGGCGGCCGTGGAGGAAAGGGCGGAGCACGCCGAGCGCACCCGCGAGCAAGAAGCACAGCAGCGAGTGGCGGCCGAACGCGTCCGGATCGCACGAGAGCTGCACGACATCGTCGCGCACCACATCGCCTTGATCAACGCTCAGGCAGGCGTCGCCGTCCACCTGGTGGACCAGCGCCCGGAACAAATCCTGACGGCTCTGGAGAACATCCGGGACACCAGCCGGTCCGCGCTGGACGAATTACGGGTGACTGTAGGCCTGCTGCGGCAGTCCGACGAGCCGGTGGCGCCCCGTGACCCGATGCCGGGCCTCGCACAAGTCCCAGCACTTCTGGCGTCGTTCGATCGCGCCGGGCTGGCCGTGAGCCACACGTGGCTGGGCACGACCGAATCGTTGGAGCCGGCGGTCGACCTGGCCGCGTACCGCATCGTGCAGGAGTCCTTGACCAATGTGCGCAAGCACGCCGGGGCCGACCATGCCCGACTGTTCGTGCACTATCACTGCGAACGGCTGACGATCACCGTCGAGGACGACGGGTGCGCCGGACCGCACCATCCTCACCCGGGGGCCGGTCACGGGCTGATCGGAATGCGAGAGCGGGCTACCACGATAGGGGGCACGCTGTATGCGGGACCGCGCCCCGAAGGCGGTTTCACCGTGACCGCGGAGCTTCCGCTGCGCCCCAGTCCGGCAGGGAATCGGAGACATGAGCATGACGATTCGCGTGCTGCTTGCCGATGACCAGGCCCTGTTGCGGGGCACCTTCCGCATGCTGTTCGACGCCACGGACGACATGGAGACCGTGGCCGAGGCGTCCAACGGCCGTGAGGCGGTCGAGCTGGCCGGCTCACAGCGCCCTGACGTGGTCCTGATGGACATCCGCATGCCGGAGATGGACGGCCTCGAGGCGACACGGCTCATCACCGAGTCCGAGGACCTCGCAAGTGTGAAAGTGCTCATCCTGACCACCTTCGAAGACGACGAGCACGTCGCCGACGCACTGCGTGCGGGTGCGAGCGGCTTCCTCGGCAAGGGCGCGCGACCCGAGGAACTCCTCGATGCCGTCCGAACGGTCGCAGACGGCGAGGCGCTGCTGTCCCCGTCAGCGACGCGGGCATTGATCACTCGGTTTCTGGCCCAGCCGGATCCATGCCCGGCGGCCGTGCATGAGCGGCTGGAGAGCTTGACACCGCGGGAACGCGACGTCACGAGCCTCGCAGCGCTGGGCCTGTCCAACGACGAGATCGCCGAGCGCCTGTTCGTCAGCCCGCTGACCGCGAAGACCCACATCAACCGGGCCATGACCAAGCTGGCAGCTCGTGACCGCGCCCAGCTCGTCGTCATCGCCTACCAGTGCGGGCTGGTCAGTCCGGCTACGGAACCAGATCAATCCCAGCAACCCGCATAATCGCCGACACGGTGGGTCCGTCTTCTGCCCCGGCCGCAGACCGACGTACCGCGTACTGCAGCCGTGGTAGCCGGAAGTCGCTGCGTGGGGACGACGCGCTGAGGGCCGCTGCTGAGCCAAGGTGGAACCCTGAACGGAGGTTTCACCATGACCGCAACCCAGTGCCTGACGAAGCCCGACGAGAAGACGGCCCTCGAGGAATGCCGCACGATCCGTGAGCTTCTGGCCGCAGGCGAACGCAAGACCCTCGCCCCCGATGAGGCAGGCGCGGTGCGGGCTCACCTGGCGACCTGCCACACATGCCGGGACGGGTACGACCGCCTCGCAGCCGTACCCGCACACCTGTCTCTGCTGCGCGATGCTCTGGCCTGCGTCAAAGGCCGAAGCACGCGGACTCACGCGGGTACCCGGCCCGATCGCGGCCACCCGTCGCCCCGTCACCGCAGGCCACACCGAGCGAACCTGACCACGCAGCTCACGCTGTCCCAGTGGGTCAGCAGGACCACGTCGCACATCCGGTGAGCAGATCTCGCGGATGCGACGAGGTGCCTGGGGCGGAACGGCGAGGGGACCCTTCTGTGGTGTCTCACTGGCGACCGGCGAAGAGCACTCGTACGGTTGATCTGGAGACGGACGGCGGAGGGGTCCACCGCCCCGCGATCGCCTCGGGGGAGTACGCAGGGGAAGCCTCAGCGGGGTACTCAGGGGAAATACAGTGACGCCTTTTCCAGGACGTGACGCGTGAACATCCCGCCGTACACGACCTTGCCGCGGTACATGGTGACTCGGGTGGCCCTGGAGGCCGGCGTTTCTACCGTGACGGGGCGGCCGATCAGGGACGTCCCGAGGATCCGTGCGTCTTTGGCAGCCCAGTTCCTCGCGGCCGGCTGGACGTTGCCGCTGGCCAGGGCGGGCAGGATCATCGCCGCGTTGCGGGCGCCGGGCAGACCGCTGCGGAGGCTCTTCACATAGTCCATGGCCCACCCGGTGAACTCGGCCATCGAGGCGTCGTCGACCTGGGGGACAGCGCCGGCGAGGACGAACAGCTCCACCTTGGTGCCGAACCACCGCACCCTGCGGTCCGATCGACTGCCGATCACCACCCGGTAGTCGCGCCAGGTGGTTGCGGTCACCCCGCATCCGTCGGCCGCCAGCCGCTCACGGAGTGCCTCCAGGTAGGCGTTGGCCGCGTCGGCCGACGGCGCTCCATCGATTCGGTGCTGAGTCATGAGTAGATCCTCCATCACGGGTGGGCCCAGGGGAAGTTGGCCCTCCCGGCCGGGCACGCCGAAGCACGTAGCCGGGCCGTGGCCCCGTCGGACGAGCTTGCACGGAAGCCCACGGCAGGTTCACTCCGACCTGGATTTTCGTACGGCGTGGCTTGCCGCGCGGGTCAGTTTCGGGCGGCTCAGGACGTCGGTGCTGTCGAGGAACTGGTCCACGGAGCCGACGGGCAGCAGATCGCGAAGCGTCGGATCCGTGATGCGGGCCGTCAGGGCCTTGGAGAAACGGTCGGCGCGCAGGACCTGGAAAGGGCGGGAGTGGTAGGGGCGAGTGGCGGGGTCGACCCGGTCGGTCAGGCCCAGTTGGTTGTGCAGGCCCGCGACCGTCTCGTAGGCGTACGCCAGATGCTGCTCGCGGTCGCGCCAGTTGCCGGCGGCGAGGGCGGCGGTGAGGGCGGGGGTGAGGCGAGGGCCCATGGGGGTGCGAGCGAAGGCGCTGCCGAGCCACTTGTTGTAGGGCGGATAGCGGCGGTCCATCAGGAGGCACAGGCGCATCAGGTCGCGCACGAGGCGGGCGGCGACCACGGAGGATCCGAGCTCGTCGCCGACCTCGCCGCAGCGGCCGACGAAGGCCTCCTCCTGGGATATGCGCTGCCACTGGCAGGACAGGACATGAAGCCAGAGGTCGTGCGGGTACCAGCGGAGGGCCGTCCGTAAGGGGGCGAGTTCACCGAGACCGTCGTGGAAGACGGCACCGCCGGTGACTTCGGCGAGGAGCTGGGTGGGGGTGGCGAGCCAGTCCCGCGGGGCGATGCCGGAGGAGGGGTCGAAGCCGAGTGCGTCGGTGAACCATGCTGAGAGGTGGGTGACTTCGACGCGGTGGTGGACGGGGCCGTCGGTGGCCCTCATGACGCGGATGTCGCGGTCGCCGGTGGGGGCGAAGTGGGTGGGGTAGCCGTGGAAGGTCTTCGGGAGGTGCTCGGCGAGTACGTGTCTGATACGTCCCGCGTGCCGGGCGACGTCCTGGCGGCGGAGGAAGAGCTGGAGACGGGGGCCCCATTCGTGGTCGGCGGAGCGGGGGGTGTCGAACCCGAGCACCTCGGAGCCGCTGCCCAGGCGTGCTGCGGAGTGAGGGATTGCGGGGGAGGCCTCCTCCAGCAGGGGGCGTAATGCTTCGGTGTAGAAGCGGCGGGAGAGTTCCAGGCCGGGAATGAAAGTTGGCATATTCGTGACGCTCATGCCAGCAAGCCGTGCCCACTTTACGGCGGGGCATGCGTGGTTTCTTCACGCCGTCTTCCATTCGTGAGGAAGCCGTGGGCTTGTGGAGCGGCGGGTCAACTCTTGCTGGGCGGCGTCGAGTTCATCGGCGTCATTTCGGGCCGTGCTTGCCCGGAGCGCGTACCGGACGAGCGCGTCGGGAACCTCGGTCGACGTCCCGATTTTCCCTCGCGCAACGGGGGGGAGGAAGCGGTTCCCGAGAACTGCCTCATCCGCACCGAAGAGCCAACGGGCGGGCCGCGGACCGCACCCCGTCCGCGGCCCGTTGCACCTGCAGGTCGAGCGCCCCGAACTCGTCCTCGGCTTGGCGTCCCAGCCTGTAGCGGATCTCAGCGAGCGTGCTCGTGGGTCACACCCAGGCGACGAGGTCGCGCTGCTCGTCGTTCGCCGTCTCGTCCCACAGGAGCGTCGTCTGATTCCGCACAGCGACAGAAGGCACGGGAACGGTACGACGGGTGCCGACTCCTCCAGGGACGACGGGCCCGGGCCGGACGTTCCAGTGGTCACCACGCAAGGTGAGGGAGACCGCGGACAGGGGTGGCACATCGAAATGCCAGAAGGCCGTTGTGGGTGCGGACAGAGCGTGGACGAGCGCGGCCCGGATGATCGCCGGCTCGGTGATGGCCAGTGCGTCGCCGGTGCCAGGCGGCACTCTGCTCAGCCAGCCGGCGGTTCGGCGACAGAGCTGGCGTACCGACTCGCCTCCGTGTGGCGCGGCATCCGGGTCGGTAAGCCAGGCGCCGTACCCGTAGGGGTCGCGCGCGGTGACTTCGCGGACTGTGCGCCCACGCCACGTGCCGTAGTCGAAGTCGCGCAGCGCGGGTTCGAGCGTGGCGTTCAGGCCGAGAGCGTCGGCGACCTGCCCGCAGCGGGTCGACGGTGCCCGGATGGCCAGCGAGTACGGGGGGAGTGCGGCTCCGACGACGCGTGTCTCGCGCAGGCCGCGCTCGCTGAGAAGACCGTCACCGAACACCGCGTTCCCGCTGGTGTCCCCGGCTGTCGCGCACATGAATGTCAGGCGGACCGACATCGGCTTACCTCTTTCCTGGCCCGGCGTGACGCCGGATGGTGTGAGACCTTCGGAAACCGTGGGCGCCTCGGAATCGGCGATGGAGTTTGTGTCCTGGAAGGGGCTTGGACCACAGCCGGCTAGTTGATCAGGCGTGCGGGTGCGGTGGCTGCGTGCAGCATGTACTCCAGTGGTCCTCCCCGGAACGCCCGCGTCCAGGCGACGGCCAGCAGCATGCTGGCCGCGGCCAAGCAGGCCAGGGCCGGCAGGGCCGCGGAGGTCGGCAGGCCGTCGATGCCCAGGGTCTTGATGGCGATGATGTGGCCGACGTAAGCGGTCAGGGAGACCGAGCCGACCGCGATGGCGGGCGCGGCAAGCCGCCGCAGGCGGGCCGACCGGTCCGTGGCGAAGAGACAGGCGGCGATGATCACGAGGCCGACGCCGGTGTTACTCAGGATCGACCATGTCGTCTGACTGTGCGGTGCGGCCACCAGCAGCCAGTCCGGGGTACTGGTGGTGGGGGCGCCCACGGCGCCGGACCACCAGGCCGATGCGGCCGACCCGCCGTCCGTCGTAGCGCTCACGGCTGCCTGCGCGCCTGGGACCAGGTTCAGAGCCAGCCACGAGCCGCCGTAGCCGACCAGGGCCAGTGTGCTGCCGAAGAGAGCGACCTTGGCGCGTATGCGGGGCCTGGTGAGGTCGAGCCGGCCCACTGCCAGTCCGATCAGCCGTCCGGTTGACGCCGTAAGGGAGGGGGCGAGACCTGCCCCCACAGCGGATGCCGCCCCGGACGGTGCGACCTCTGATACGGCGTGCAACATGTGATCCAGGGTCCCGGACGGTGTGCGTCACAACCATCCGGCAGGTGTCCGGAACCGCCCCCGCCGACTGGCCGACGCAGCCCCCGCCGACTGGCTGGATTCGATGCTGTGAACCAGCCGGGAGTGTCATGACATGGTACGAATCGGACAGTGGTCCCATGGTGAGTGGAGCACCCGTGATCCGAGTATTGGTGGTCGACGACGAGGCCCTGATCCGCAAGGGTTTTCAGTACATCCTCGACGCGGCGCAGGACATCGAGGTCGCGGCGGCGGTTCCCGGCAGCCAGGCGCTTCAGGCGGCACAGGAGATATGTCCTGACGTCGTGCTTCTGGACGTCCGGATGCCGGACGTCGACGGCCTCACCGTGCTGGCCGGCCTCCGTCGGCTGTCCCACCCTCCGGTGGTGGCCATGCTCGCGACGATCGGCATGGACGAGCACATGGCAACGGCACTCCGCTCGGGCGCCGCGGGCTACCTGCTCAAGGACACCGACCCCGAGCAGCTTCCGTTCCTGGTGCGGACCCTGGCCGACGGCGGCACCGTACTGTCGTCCAAGGTCACCCGGACGGTCGTGGACGTCCGTCCGAACGCCGGCCCCCAGGAACCCGCTGCCCACAGCCTCGCCCGACTCACTGACCGCGAGCGCGCCGTGCTCGTTCTCATCGGCGAGGGACTGTCCAACAGCGACATCGCCACACGGATGCGGCTGAGCACGAGCACGGTCAAGGACGACGTGAACGCCATCCTCACGGAACTCAAAGTGGACGGCCGCATCCAGGGCTCCCGGCTCGCCGAAGGGGCTTGCCTGCTCAAACCGTCGCGGGACCAGGAGGGGGGATGACCCCTCGCCGCCCGCCCGCCCCGCTGCTGGACGCCATCCTCGTCGGAGCCTCGCTGCTCGATGTCTGGGTCAAGGTCCACATCGACGAGCCGCTGCGCCTGGGCTGCGCCCTGGTTGCCGCCTTCTCGCTTCTCTTGCGCCGTCGCCGGCCGCTGCTCACCTTCCTGCTCACGCTGCCCGCCGTTCTGGTCTCCGACGCGGTCATCGCCGCGCTGGCCGCGCTGTACACCCTCGCCTCATTCACCCGGCACCGCGCCCTGCTGGCCGTCTGCGTAACGACATTCACGATCTGCGACATGACCTCATGGCCGTCACTGCACTGGAACCTCGCGGCCACCTCGACCCTCTTCACTCTGGGCTACACCGCGGCGACGGCGGCCGCTCCTGTCTTCCTCGGCCAGCTCGTCCAGACCCGGCGCGATCTGTCGCAGCGGCTCGCCGAGATCTCCGAGGCGCGTGACCACAAGCGGCTGCTGACTGCCGAGGCCGTACTGGCCAGGGAGCGTGCGCAGCTCGCCCGGGAGATGCATGACGTGGTCTCCCACCAGGTCAGTCTGATCGCGGTGCGGGCCGGAGCCCTTCAGGTCGGCGCCCGGGACGCCGAAGTCAAGGAAGCCGCCGCCACGATCCGGCGGCTGAGCGTGCAGACCCTGGACGAACTGCGGCACATGGTCAGCGTCCTGCGCGCCTCCGGGGGCCGCCCCACGGAGCTGACACCGCAGCCGTCCCTGGCCGACCTCGAGCGGCTGGTCGACAACAGCGGCATCCAGGTCGAGCTGCACACCGACATGTCCGACGACCTTCCGCCCACCGTTCAGCGCGCCATCTACCGCACCGTCCAAGAAGCGCTGACCAACGTACGCAAGCACGCCCCCGGGACCAGCGCGACGGTCCGCATCCGCAACGAGGGCGGCATCATTCGTGCCACGATCACCAACACCGCACCGACCCGGCCTCCTCTCCCTCTGCCCAGTGCGCACCACGGTCTGGTCGGCCTGGGACAGCGCGCCGCACTCCTTGGAGGCACCGTCACCTCCGGCCCAACGGCCGATGGGGGCTACGAACTGCACCTCGAGCTTCCAGCCGAGGGCGAGTCGTGACGGACTGCTGGCCGCTGCCACGACCGACGCGGCGGAGCGGGCTCCGAGTCCGGAACCTTTCAGCTTCGTCGGACTCGCCGCTCATCTGTTCGGATACCGCCGGCTGGCGAGGGCGGCATCCGGGGGCGGATGCCTCGGCCTCGAAGCCATCAGCGTAAGTGGTCGCAGTCGTAGCCCTTGCCAGCGTGTAGTCTGCCCGGTCGCCTGCGGCGTGGTCCAGCATCACGCCGTGAGGCCGTGCCCGGACGCGGTCACGGCTCCACTGGGCGAAGCGGCAGTACACGGTCCGCCGGCACGGCCCGAACAGTGGCGGCAACTGCTGTCAGATGCAGCCCGGCGTGGCCACGAACACGATCGCCGCGCACGTCTCCCGGTCGCCGGCACGACACCGGCCGCCTCCTTGTGGGCGCAGGATGGCCGTCTCCGGAATCACCTGCCTGGACAACTCCCACAGTTCATCACGCGTGCAGGGTCGGCGAGCGTGCGGTCAGAACCAGTGCAGGCAGTGCGGGGAGCGCTCGGCGCGGAAGAGGGCGTCAGCGAGGGTGGCCGCGCCCGGGCGGTGGGCCCGGATGTGTCCGGCACGCACGAGCGTGCTCGGGGCGGTGCCGCCGAGGTAGATCGAGCCCAGGTCGCTCACGTCCAGGGACAGGTCGGGCTCCCGGTCCGTCGGGACGCAGTCGGCCTTGCTGTCCCGGACGGTCAGCAGGTAGCGGCCGTGCTCGCCCAAGAACGGGTCATGGACGTCGAGGACGAGCTCGCCGTCCATGAACCAGCCGCGCGCGGTCAGCGCACGCGGGACATCCAGCAGCCGCACCCAGAGCCAGTCGGTGTCGCCGCTGACCTGGCCGGCGCGGAAGTCCGCAAACTGCCAGCGCAGCGGGTGCGCGGGCGGGAAATGCTTGAACACGACCTGAGTGACCAGGTCGTGTCCGAGCACGAACCGGGCCAGGGCCGTGAAGACGGCGTCGTCTGCGGCGATGGTCTCGTCCACCGTCAAGGTGCTGGGCTCGCCGACCGAGTAGCTGGCGTACCCGTCCGGGACTCCGTCGGCGTCCCGGTGGACGGCGACGTAACGCGGCGCCGTAGCGACCGGGGGCTGCCCCGCGCCCAAGGCCCACCAGCGGTGCGGCCGGGACAGCGCGCCGGGCTGTGCGCGGCGGTAGCGGTCGTAGACCCCTTCCAGGATCTCGCCGCATTCGGCACGCCGCAGCAGCTCGATCGTGCCGGTGTCCGAGCCGGTCGCCGGGCCCCCGGCCGTTCCTCGCACCCGGGGGAGGGCGAGGGCGGCCTGGTGGCGCGGCACCGTCAGCCGCTGCGTGTAGGTCGCCGGTCCGTAGCCGAACCTGCGGTAGATCAGGGCCTCGGACGCCAGCAGCACGGAGAGGAACTCCCCGCGCGCCCGCAGCTCGGTGAGCTGATGCCGCATCATCGCGCTGAGCACGCCCTGGCGTCGGTGCGAGGGCAGAACGCCCACGGCGGTCACCCCGGCGGCCGGGACGAGGATCTCACCGGGCAGGGTGAGCTCGAAGGCATACGCACCGGCGGTGCCGACGGGCCGCCCGTCCGCCGTCAGGGCGAGCAGGCTGCGATCCATTTCGAGCGCAGACCACCAGACCCCGCCGCCCTCGGTCGGGGTCTCAGGGAAGCGCCCGAACGCGGCATGGAGTGTGTCGACGAAGACGTCGAGGTCCTGGTCGGTCGTGGGACGAATCTCCATTGCTGCCGCTGCCTCCTTGGGGTACCGGCACCACCACTCGTGGTGTCCCGCCACAGTGCAGCGTTGACCCGTGGTCAGGTCAAGCGGATTACGACCGGTCACTGCAAAGTCCGGTCCCAGCCCGGCTGCGGCCCCTTTCCGTCAGTTCGCTCGTGTCTGATCCCAAGGCGTCCCCGCTTGACCTCGTTCGCGCGTATCCCAATGATCTCTCCGATGCACGCCGACGACTCATCGGGCTCACGCACACCGCCTGGCGGGCCGAGCTGCAATAGTCATGAGTTAACGATCTCCATGTGATGATCTTCGGGTGGAGCGAGCTGAGCGTGGGGCCGCGGGGCGGCTGACGGATGACGTGTCGATCGGGCTCCTGGCAACGGTGTTCCCGGAGGATGCGGTGCAGGCCGCGGTGGACGAGGCCGGCGCGCGGGAGGAGCGGACGCGCTCGTTGCCGTCGAAACTGATGATGTATCTCGCGATGGCGTTGTGGCTGGAGCCGGGCAAGGGGTATGTGCGCACGCTTCGAGGCCTGCTGGAGGGGTTGCGGTGGTCGCGGGGCGGCTGGGATGGCTACCGGATGCCCAGCGACGGGGCGATCTCTTTGGCCCGCTACCGGCTGGGTGAGGCGCCGCTGCGCAATCTGTTCTACGAGGTCGCCGCCCCCGTGGCCGATGAGCGGACCCCGAACGCGTTCTGGCGGGGCCTGCGGCTGATGGCGGTGGACGGGACGGTCTTCGACGTGCCCTCGGGGCGACACAACGAAGCTGCTTTCGATGTGCCGGCCGGTGGCAGCCGCCCGCAAGCCCGCATGGTGGTGCTGGCCGAGTGCGGCACCCTTGCCCTGGCCGGGGCGGCCTTCGACTCCATCGCGGTCGGCGAACGGACCCTGTTCGAGCGCCTGCTGGACCGGCTGACCCCGGGCATGTTGCTGCTGGCGGACCGGGGCTTTCCTTCCTACGACCTGTACACAGCCGCCGCTCTCACCGGGGCCGAACTGCTGTGGCGGGTCTCGGCCTCCTCCGCCCTGCCTGTCAGGAAACAACTGCCCGATGGCACCTACCTGTCCGAGCTGCGTGGCGCCAGGCGCTCGGAGCGTGTGACGGTGCGGGTCATCGAGTACAGCGTGGCTGACGACGACGGGATCAGTGAGGTCTTCTGCCTGATCACCACGCTGCTGGACCCCGATGAGGCCCCCGCCCTGGAACTGACCCGCAACTACGTGGAGCGCTGGTCCGTGGAAGTCCTGTTCAAGCTGGTCAAGGTCGACCTGCGGACCGACGGCGGCGTCCTGCGGTCAGGCAAACCCGAGGGCGTACGCCAGGAGTTGTGGGCCCTGCTCTGCCTCTACCAGGCCCTACGCACCCTGATCACGAAGGCCTCCGTGATCGCGGGCGTCGACCCGGCCCGCATCAGCTTCCCGCCCGTCCTGGAAGGCGATCAAAAGCTCCGGGCGGACGGCCCTTTCCCCCTGGACTCTTCGCGAAGGCCCTGAACCTGAGCTACCAGACCCGCAGTTCAACAGCCCCTGGCAGCCGCCGAGTCACCCGCACCATCGTGCCGCACTAACTGGCACCCGACACGGCTTAACTCAGGGTCATTGAGGCATGCCCGCTCCGTGGGAACGCCGTGGAATGCTGTTATCATAAAACTGGCTAAAGCGCTATATTCTACGCAGAACGGTCGCGACCTTGTCGGACGGACGGGGCCGCGGGGGATTCCGCAACTGTCGTTCAGGCGCGGGGAATTCGGTCTCCATGAGGGGGCGTGGTCCTGGGCGGCGGGTATCTGGAGTGATCGGCACACGTCCCGTCGGTGCGTCGTTGCGCACGCGATCCGGGTAAGGGGATGGTTTGCATGTCGTACCCGAAGCAGGTGTATTTCGGCGATGGAGGCGAAGTCAGCGCGCACTTCCTGCCGGCCGACACCGCGCCGGATGTCGGCGAATCCGGAGACGGCATGCGCATCCGCTACCTCGCGACGAACGACATGACGCGCGGTGAGTTCGGCCTCTACCGCGTCATGATGAAGGAGAAGTCGGGTGGTCCCAAGACGCACTTCCACCGGACCATTTCGGAGTCCTTCTTCATCCTCAACGGAACCGTTCGCCTGTTCAACGGCGAGAAGTGGGTCGACGGGCGGGAGGGCGACTTTCTGCACGTTCCGCAGGGCGGGCTGCATGCCTTCCGCAACGACTCCGACACCCTCGCCGAGATGCTGCTGCTCTTCACGCCGGGCGCACCGCGTGAGGAGTTCTTCGAGAAGATGTCGGAGCTGAGCAACGCCACGGAGGAGGAGCGCGCCGAGTTCTTCGACAGGCACGACCAGTACTTCGTCGACTGAACGGTCCCGCCGCGCCCGCCGCAGTACGCGGCGTGCAGCCGGGCGACGGTGTCGAAGTGCTCCCGCAGGTCCTTGACGAGAACGGTGGTCTCGACGATCTCGTCGCGGTCAGTGCTGAAGTGCTCCAGCACCCGGTCGAGGTTTTCGAGAGTCGCCCTCACCTGCAGCTCGAAGTCGCCCGCCCCGACGAAGGCCCCGGTGCTGTTGTGCGACAACTGCCCGGAGACGTAGAGCGTGTCGTCGGCCTGCACGGCCTGACTGAACCCGTAAAGACTTTCCCGCGGCGTACCGAAGCTGAGTTCCCTGGACCGAACGGTCACAGTTCTCTCCTTGATCGGCCCAACCATCCCCGCGCGGGCGGGGACGACAGCTGTGACCAGCCTCGCGCCGATGCTGTGGCAGAGCCCTCCCGGCGTGGATAGCGCCCCAAACCAGGGTGTCCCCTGTCGGCCACCGCCGCGTCCGGAGGCCATGGCGGTCAGGACCAGGCAAGGCGCACCGCACGCCCGCAGTCTCGCCGAGAACGCTGCCACAACAACAGCACGGTCCTCGTCGCCGTAAGCCCCGGATCCACCAGTGGGTGATGGTGTGGTCTGCTCTGCCTGGCTCGATGGCAGACGGGAGGGGAGCTGCCTGCGCACGCCACTTATTGACTCATGGCCATGGGGCCAGTTGAGAGGCAACGGCCCGGATATGGACGTCATCCTCTACGTCGCCCGTACCGGCCTTCCCCGGCGATACCTGCCACATGACTTTGCACCGTGAGAGAGCGGAAGGGCGAAGGCCGCGACGGCGAGCAGAGCGTCTGCGTGCTGGACGCGCAGAGTGTGAAGACCTCCGCGAACGTGCCCGCGGCCGACTGAGGCATCGATGCCGGCAAGAAGATCGCGGGCCGCAAGCGTCACAGCAAAAGTCATTCCCTCATAAGTCGACGACTCATCCGCGCATTCACCCCGAGCTGGCGCGACACCTGAACCTCGAACGAATCGACCTCACGGGGGTGAAACGCTCTTTCAGGTGGTGTCGGTGGGGGTGTGGGTGGTGAGTTGTGCGGTGAAGACGGTGGTGTTGTTTTGGTGTGCGGTGATGTGGGTGGTGGGGGGTTGGT
>NZ_JBIWFN010000052.1:0-17241 GCF_044763085.1 Streptomyces sp. NPDC096311 | reverse complement strand
ACGGGGCCTGCCGCCGTCACCTTCACCCTCCCGACACGGAGGTCTTCACCCATGCACGAATCCGTGCTGACCGCTGTCCAGATCGCCGTCACCCTTGGCCTGGTGGCGTGGATGATCACCGGCTTCACGCCTCTGCCCGGCCGCTGGCTGCGCTGGAAGATGTTCTGCCGGGCCACCTTCACCATCGTCACGCTCACCGGCACCACCAAGGACGGCCGCACCGAGCTGGTCAACGTATACGACCACCTCTCGCCCGGCTCCTTCATCCTCGGACCACCCCAGCTCCAGGCGATCCTCGACCACCTCACCCGCAGCGGCCGGTACGAACGGATCGACGGCACAGGCCGCGTCCTGTCCGCCCGCGGCGAGCAGCCCGTGAAGGTGGTGAGCAGCCGTGTGGTTCTTTGACGCGCTCGCCTCCGGCTTCACCCACCCCACCGACCCCGGCCGGCTCCAGTGGTTCCGCATCCTCTTCGGCACCATCCTGACCGCCCGGTTCGCCCTGACCTTCGGCCAGGGCGGATGGGACCGCTTAACCGTCGGCTCGCTCAGCCTCCACCTCGCCGAACAGCGCTTCGGCCCCCGGCGGGCCCGGCTCCTCGCCAGCGTCTACCGGCCCGCACTGATCGTCCGCACGATCGCCGTCCTCGCCCTGGCCGCCGGGCTCGTACCCCGCCTGTCGCTGCTGGTGGTCCTGGCCGGCGCCGCCATGGAACTCCTGTACCTCAAGAGCCCCAACGCCGTCCGGTACACCCTGTTGACCGGCTCCTGCCTCCTGCTCGCCGGAGACCTCGGCCACGGCCTGACCATCGAGCACAGCCTGAGCACGGCGAACACCTGGGCGCAGTGCCTCCTCGTGCTGGTCACCACGGACATCTACTGGAACAGCGCCTGGCAGAAGCTCCGCTCCCCCCAGTTCCGCAGCGGCCTCTACCTCGCCCAGTGGATCCACACCTACAACCAGGTCAAGGACCAGCTCCCGCACCGGCGCGGCCAGTACGCCGTCCCCAGCCTCGTACGCCGCCACCTGGGCAATCTCACCGACCGCGACATCCGCACCTGGCGCCTGATCGCCGCCACGGTCGTCACGGCGGAGTTCGCGCTGCCGCCCGCGTTGCTCATCCCGCAGACGATGCCGTACGCCGTCGCCGCCGGCATCGCGATGCACGCCGCGTTCAGCTGCCTCAAGCCCCGGCAGCTGATCACCTTCTCCGGCCTGACGACGGGAACCTACTTCGCCTTCGCCGCCTGATCCTGACCCCGGTCCACCCGACGTGACGTCGCCGTCGGGCGGGCATCTGTCCGAAGACCGCGGGAGTCGAGGACCCGGCGTTGTGGGACAACCCTTTCGTCCGCCCCCGCTACCAACGCGCCGGCCCCTCGACACCGCGTCGAGGGGCCGCAATTATGTGGGGCGGCCAGCGCTACCGCGCAGGCGAGACCGCTTCGACCGGGCGGGACCCGGCGGGCGGCTGCGCGGCCGGGGCGTCGTCGCTCTCGATGTCAGAGAGATCGGTTCGTTCTTGCGTGATCGTCATCGCTGCACCTCCAGAGCAGCAGCGGGTTTTTCGGTGGTCTCCTGAGGTGACACGATGATCAGCCGCCGTGATCCATTGACCGCCCGGGCCAGCCTGAGCTTCTGGCCCCAACCGCCCAAGACATGAGCGAGAGCGGGCCACGACTCGAAGGTCTCCAACGTGAGGACGTTGCGACGGCGCACCACCGCCGGGATGTGCAGCAGCGTCAGATGGACGTAGATCATGTGCATGGCCTGCGGCGCTATGTCTTGCGCCGTCACGTGCAGCTGCGTCTGCGGATTCAGGCCGTGCTCCAACATCGCCTGCGACAGGGCGATGATGAACGCGCCCGCGCCGCAGCTGGGTTCATACACATTGGCGAAGCCGTCCCTCTGCACCTGCTCGACCACCGAGTCGATCTGCATCTCGGCCATCAGCTGGGCGATGTCGTAGGGCGTGTAGTACTGGCCGAGCCGCTCGTTGCCGAGCTCCAACTCCATGTAGAGGCGGCCGAGTACGTCGCAGGGCTCGCGCTCCATCTCCGCGGTCACCAGCGTCAGGGCGTGCGCGAAGCGGTCCAGCTCTGTTCTGCTGTAGCGGCCGGCGATCTGGAGGTACTGCCCTTCGCGGGCTTCCCAGGCCTCGCTCCCGTGGACGTCCACGGCGTTGCGCAGGGCCAGCGCCGCCATCTCGACGAAGTTGTCGAAGACCTCGCTCATCCGCTTCGCGCCGGTGTTCGCCGCCAGTAGCTTCACGATCTCGCGGTAGCCGCTCATGCGCTCGGCACCACAACAGCCGGAGCCTCGGAGGTCCGGACGACGCGGTGGACCTCCGGATCGAAAGGAAAGACCTGCAGGTTCCAGGAACCCTGAGCGGCGGGCCGCAGGAACCCGTACGGGCGTCCGTGAGTCATACGGTGCCCTCGGCTGTGTTGGCTGATTCCGCAGGGGGCTGTGAGTCGTCCTTCTTCGCCTGCTCGGCGAGGACCTGTTTCACCTGCCAGGCCGGTGCCCGTGTTGCCAAGGCGATGTCACGCCGCGTGGTACGCCGCAGAGCCAGGGCGTGCACCGCGGCGCGCAGGGCCTGTTCGCGTGCGTCGTCGGCGGCCCGGAGCGCCTCCAGCTCCGGTGTCACCGGGATGAGCGTGACCTCTGCCCTCACGCCGACGAGTTCGAGCCCCTCCACGGCGTTCGCCTCCGTCGCCCTCAGCGTCCGCCCGTGTGCGTACACCCCGTGCTCGGCAAGGTGCGGCACCCAGGTCCGGCCGCGCCGGTGGGTCTGGCCCTCGATGGTCTCGCTCACGCCGCGCTCCCCAAGTCCTCGATGACCTGCTGGACGAGTGCTTCCGGGACCGGCGCGGGCAGGACGATCTGCCGGTTCCCGATCCGGTACAGCGTGTGCGTGGCGTTGCTGCTGACCGCGGTGACGGTCAGCCCGAGCCTGGAGGCCGCGGCCCGGACCCGCAGCAGCGGGCCGCCTTCGACGCCCGCGCGCAGTCCCGCGGTGACCTCCTGGGCCTGCATCCACTCCTCCAGGCTCACCACCGGCTTGTGCACGATTTTCGGCGACCACACCCACTGGGAAATGGGGTTGCGCCGCGAGAACCCGGCGCGGCCGGTGCGGTTCGCCCGCCGGTTGTACACCTGATATCCGGTCAGCTTCGGGTTCGCGACCAGACCCTCGACCCTGTTGTAGGTCCACTCGCCCTCGATCGGGTACCGGTCGGGCTCCGCCTTGAGGATCGCGACGATGTCCGGGCCCTTCAGGTGCTCCTCGCGCCGGAGGCGGCACACCTCCCGGGCGGCGCCGAACCGGCGTTCGTCGGGGTGCGGAACAAGCTTCTTCTTCGGCCGCATCTCACCGAACCGGCCCTGCCCCCCTACTGGGGCGTCCTTGTCGACCACCGCGACGTAGGGGTAGGGCGGGTAGCCGTGGTTCCAGCCGCCGATTGCATGCTGGTACTGGCCGCCCATCGACATCTCGATCATTGTCGCGCGGTAGATCTCTGCCTCGGCCTGCCCGTACCTGCGGGTGCGCAGCCGGCCGGACTCGGTGCCGCCCGTCGGCTCGTTGGCGTAGATCACCTCTGCCCCGAGGCGCTCCAGCTCGTGCTCCACGGTGAGGCTGGTCAGCATGGCACGTGCCACGCGGTCGGACCGCTCGGCCAGGACGTGCGTGACGCCCATCTGCTCTGCGCGGTCCACGAGGTCCTGGAGGCCGCCGTCCCGGGGCGTTGGTACACCGAGCCCGTCGTACATCTCCTGTGGTCCCAGGCCCCTCAAGTGCGTGGGCAACATCCCGGACTCGACATCCCAGAAGTGCGCTACGAACTCTTCACCCGGGTCGAGGCTTTCGGCGGCGAGGACGACCTGCCGCGGGATGGACGAGGCGGGAAGCTGCCGGTCCTTGGTGGAGACACGGCCGAGGAACACCGCGCGGCGAGGACGTGTGTCGGCCTGCCGGTAGTTCGGCAGATGGCTGAGGTCAATGGGCGGGGCGAACGGGTTGGTCATGACGTTCCTACGGACTCGGAGCGGACAGTGGTGCTCTGCTGGGGCCCGGCGGCCCCCGGGGGGTGTTCACCGTGCGGCGTGCTCGTTGTGGAGGGTGACGGCCTTCTTGCACCAGGCCTCGCGCACGTCGGCTTCATCGCGGGCTCGCGCGCACTGGCCGCGCTGGTTGCCCATGCCGTCGGCCGTAGGAGTTCTCCAGTGCCTCTCACATCAGGCAACCTCGTTACTGCGCTTGCCCGCGGGCTTCGCAGCGAGGGCCTGCTGCTCGACGTGGCGCGCCGCGATGTACAGGCCCTCGCGGTTCAGGTGCCGCGAGTAGCTCGAGTCGAGGTAGAGCACGGGCACATCGCCCGCGGCCTTCAGCAGCGCCGGGTGCAGCAGGTGCTTGATCGGGCCCGAGCCGCCGCCGTAGACGTAGACGACCTCGGTCGTCGCGCCGGCCTGGGAGAGGACGTCACCGAAGGAGGAGACGATCTCGTCGACCAGGTAGCTGGCCTCGTCCTCGACGAAGCCGGCGGCGCGCTGGTGACGGTTCTTCACCAGCACCGACGGCTCCGCGTGGAGGAAGTCGGCCAGCTGCTTGCGCGAGGAGAACAGCAGCGTGGCGTCCGACTCGCTCATGCGCTCCATGGCGTTCATCAGCGCGGTGCCGTAGCCCTCGTCGAGGGTGGCGGCCGCCTCGGGGTTGAACCGGCCGTCGGTGAAG
Organism: Streptomyces sp. NPDC096311; assembly: GCF_044763085.1. NCBI lineage: Bacteria > Bacillati > Actinomycetota > Actinomycetes > Kitasatosporales > Streptomycetaceae > Streptomyces > Streptomyces sp. NPDC096311. The sequence goes on along the minus strand of NZ_JBIWFN010000052.1, from coordinate 12,505 downwards.
ACCGGGAAGTTCACGGTGCCCTCGCCGACGTCGACGCCGATGGTGTTCTGCACCGCCACCAGATCGGAGGCCGAGACGCCCTCCACGAGGGAGGCATCGCGAGTGCGCAGATCATCGAGCAGGGCCTGTGCGAGCGGCTCGCCCTTGTCGGTGATGGCGAACTGCGCGGAGGCACCCTCGGCCATCACCTGGACGTTGACGAACTGCAGACGCACCGAGACGGGAGTGCTGAAGTTTTTGATCGTCACCAGGTGCACCGTCGGATCCGCGCTGCCCAGCAGACCGATGAACTCGGCGGCGTAGGCGTGACGGCGCGCGACGAACTCGGAGATCGGCAACGCCAGGCCGGCGCGCACCTGCACGCGCAGCTCGTGATCGGGCAGCGCGCCGTTCTCGCGGACGTGGTCGCGCAGGGCCTTCGCGGCGAAGACACCCAGGACCAGAACTTTGCTCAACTCCTGATCGGCCTTGGAGTGCTTACCCAACACCTCGAACTCGGTGAACTTCGAGCCACGCACAGACAGCGCTGCGCGGCCGAAGATCCGGCGGTCCGACGCCGCCACCAGGGGAGTGGTGAGCGAGCAGTCGATCTGGTTGTAGAAGTCGCCGGCCAGTACGGAGGCCGCATCCGCGTCGGGGAGCGGCACCTTCGGCGAGGTGCGAGAGGTCGAGACGACCGCGCTGGGCAGATCGATCTCGTCGAAAATCCCGCGCTTGGTGTTCTGGATGACGCCCTTGACGTAGCCGTTGCCGACGTCGATGCCGCCGGTGAGAGTAATGGTGTCGTTGCTGTTGGCGCTCATGAATTCGGTCCCTCGGTGTCTGTGTTGTCTGCCTGGAAAATGAAATTCACCGCGTCACTCAGCGCCGAGTACTCGCCATGATTTCGTCGATGGATGCCTGCTTCGGCGGCTCCGGCGGTGCGCTGGGGGCGCTTGCCGCGGGCTCCTCGGCCGTTTCAACCGGTGCGGGAACCGGCTCGGGCCGGGCTACCGGCGCTGGTGCTGTCTTCTCGACGACGGCGTCGGCCTGGTCGGTGACCACGGGCTGAGGCTGCGGCTGAACCGGCCTGGCGGCCGGACGGCGATCGGTTGCGGCCTCGTCGTCCTCGTGCTGCTCGGTGCTCTCCAGCGGCGGCCGGCCGCGCCGCGGCAGCTGCTCGACGGGCTTGTAGAAGACGTCGATGTATCCGTCGCGCTGAATGGACTCCCGAATGAGCTGTCGCAGCGACTGCGAGATGTCCGCCTGCTCATTGAGCCACTCGATCACCGAGGTGTCGGCAGCGGGCACGGTCCAGCGGACCTTGCGAGGTTCACCCGGATGACTCGCCATTGCACTCACCTCGCTCTGCCACTCGCTCCTGCACTTCATCCGGTCGTTCGCCGGATGTCTCTCGCTCTGTCACATGGACTCACCACCCCTCGTGTTTCCTCTCGAGTCCGAGTTCACTCTAGTGTCCCTATCGAGTCCTATGCAAGTCCCATTCGATACGCCGGGAAGGTGTCATGCGAGTCCCTATCGAGTACCGACAGGGACACTTGCGAGACACCTCGGCGCCTCCAGGTGGGGCGACCGCGCGCAGGCCGCCGAAGCCATGCGCTTCTGCGCCCCACCTGCGACCCCATGGGTGCTCACGCAGGACGCCTCCGAGACGCCCGCCGTACCGGCAGTGATCCAAGAAGGCCGCATTGGAGTACCTACGGCGTCCCGTCTGTGTCTCTTGGGAGACGCCACCCGGCACCCCTGCACAGGTGAGTCCTCAAAGAGCATCGGGGGCGACGCCGGAGCAGCACAGCCGGAGCGCGGTCGAGACACCAGGGGGACACGCACGGGACTCTGAGAAGCTCACTGCAATCAGTCGGCGTCTTATCGGCGTCCCTGTCGCGTCTCGGGAGTGTCCCGATGAGTCGCCTAAGAGACACGGGGGAGACGCCGTTTCACGGCAGTCCCGTGGGGCCGGGAAGCCTGACTGCACCCCCTTGTCGAAGCCCGCCGGCGGGCACGGCGGACCAGCCGCGGACGGCCGGCAGAGCGAGACCGGAACCGCCGGCGGCGTGCCACCGGAGCAGTGCTGTTGCGACGGCCGGTGCAGGGGTGTCATCGGGCCGTCGTGGGCACGCGGAGGAGAGCAGACGGAGAAGGCGCGGAAGCGATGCTTCCGCAGCAAAGGCCCGTGGGGTAGAGGAAGAGCAGAGGCATTTGCTGCGGAAGCAGCCCCTGGAGGAAGACGACAACGGCCCGATGACGCTGGAGCTGCTCGCCGTGCCCGATTGGCAGCTGGTCGCAGCAGTCGAGTCTCTCTTCTTCCGATGCGTCCACGGGGGACCACCCCGGACTCGCCGCGCAAGCGCGAGACGGAGCACAGCCCGGGGCCGGAACGCGCGTCGTCGACACAGTGCAGAACGCCCGCCTCGGACGCGGTGCATAAAGTGCTGGCACGCTGCCGCGGCAGCACCGGAGCGAGGTGAATCCACGTCGGTGCAGCCAGCACAACGCGACGGAGCGAGGCCGGCTGCGCCGCCGCAGCGAGCGGTGGAGCCGAGCGTTGTCCACAGCCGGAGCGACGGCGTCGCGAGAGGCCGGATCCGCTGCGCGGCGAGGGCTGTGCCGCCGGCGGCAGCAGGGCGATGAACCGGGGCTGCGCCCCGTCGGGAGCAGACCCGTACCCCCGCCTCGCTCGTGCCTCACGAGGACGGATCAGCGTGGGGGTACGGCCGTATCGCGGACGGCAAAACAGCAGTACAGCCAAAAGGTGCAATGACCAGGCGAAACAGCCAGACCCGTACCCCCGCTACGCGGAAGAAGGGGAGGGGTACGGGTCCAGAGGGTACGGACCGTTTCCCCTGATGTTCCAGGCTTCCGCTAACGCTCCAGCCGTGGAACAGCGAGGACGACGACAAGGAAGAAAAGGGCATAAGGGAACCTGATAACACGTGTCCTGCGGACCCTCGCTTCGCTCGGCCTCTCCGCTGCGCTCCGAGGACGTGTCAGTCGGCATAGCCGACGGGTTCCACCGCTCGCTTCGCTCGCCGGTCCGTCGGTCGCTGACGCTCCCTCCGGCTATGCCCAGCGCTGCGCTTGAGAGACGAATCCCCACCACTGCCCCGCTGCAGTTGTCCACAGATGCGGACAGCAGCAAAGGGTGCAGCAGTGGTGGATCGCCTGGCGCAGGCGGGAAGCGACGACCCGTGCGAAGGCTCGCTGCGCGATCCGTCCGGGAGCAGATCACGCCAGCGAGATCTTCCGGGTCGTCAGCCAGCAAAGCTGGCACGGGAGCTTGGTCGAACATCGAGATCACACGGACACCACCGGGGTCCGCACTCGATGGTCGCCACCCGCACCCGAGTCCACGAAGAGTCGCCACCGTGACGCATTCCCAGCCCGAAATCTCGCCCTACGACTCCGGAACCCGCTACGAGCCGAAGTTGTGGCAACCGAACAGCGAAGCCGTCGCCGAGGTGATGCGCTCCGACGAAGCCGGGGACATCGGCAACGTCGACTTCACCAACGGCGAGAACGGCACCGTCATCACCGCGCACGTCTCCCGCGGCAATGACGGGATGTACACCGTCCACCTCCTGCCGATGTGTGATGAGGATCAGATCCGCGTCGAGTTCCACCGGGAGAAGGGCCTGGCCATCATCGAGCCCGGCACCAGCCGGCCGGTATGAGCCAGCGACATGCAGGCCGCCGTGCCTGTCCAGACATCGTGGCCACAGCTCTCGACTCCAGCTGTGGAGACCGCCGAGTCACAAGGAGAGGAGACTCGAATGATTGCTGAAATGATTCCAGAATCGTTCTCGCACGTCGTCCTCGTCACCGGTTCCCGCACCTGGAACGACGAGAAGAGCATGCGTGAGACGTTCAACGACGCCTGGCGCGACTGGGGTCCCAAGAACGTCACCCGGCCGGTGCTCCTCTCGGGCCACTGCCCCAAGGGAGCCGACGCCATGGCCGAGCGCCTGTGGCGGGCCGCCGGCTTCGAGATCCGCACCTTCCCCGCCGACTGGTCGGCTCATAGGAAGCGGGCCGGCTTCCAGCGCAACCAGGAGATGGTCGACGCGGCCCAGGCGTTCCGCGAGGCCGGGGCTCAGGTGCTGTGCACGGCCTTCCTCGACCTCTGCCAGAAGCCCGGATGCCCGCAGCGAGACCAGGAGCAGCTCATGCCGCATACGCCGGGGCACTTCTCGCACGGCGCCATTCACTGCCGTGATCGCGCGCGAGCCGCGCGGATCGAGACGGCCACCGTGATCCATCCGTCACTGCCACTGTTCTGAAGACACACGAAGGGCCCTGCAGCGTGCTGCAGGGCCCTTCAAGGTCGGATGGGAGAAGTCGGCCGGGAGGCAAACACCAGGCTCGGCAAGCGCTACTTGCTCCGATCGATGTCGTGCGCCTCGTCGTAGGCCTTCATGACTGCCTTCGGGATGCGCCCCCGCTCCGCGAACTCGTAGCCCTCCTTCTTGGCCCACTCGCGGATCTTGTCACGCTCCTCGGGAGTCGTCTCGGGTACGACTCGCTTCTTGACCGGAGTTGTCTTCGCGGCTTTCCGGCCGACCTTCAGGTACGGCTTCAGCGCGTCCTCAAGCTTCTTCTGCTCCTCAGCAGTGAGATCGATTTCGTACCAGGTATCACCCAAGCCGAACGTCGCTGTAGCCGCATCCGGCTTACCACTGAGATCTGACTCGACAATGCTTCGAATGGCCATACCGGCGAGAGTAGCTGATTCGCAAGGACCTTGGAAAGTCTGTCGCAGCTATTCGAGATAAGTGTGTCATTTGGGGTCCGAATGAGACTCAAGAGTACTGCTAAACGAGCAGGATTGGTGAATGTCACTGCTAAAATCACAGCATCATGAGGGGTGTCACATACCCCGTTCTCCACCGACCAGCAACCCTGATCGAGAGGTCCCCGCCATGTCCACGCTCCATACCGTCGACAACCATTCGCTCGCCGACGAGGACACTGACCTCTTCACGCTGCTGTGCCAGCGCCGTGGCTGGTCGGATCAGTACCTGAAGGAGATCGAGTCCACCGAGCACGACGAGCTCCTGGACCTGGCCGAGATGGCCGAGGCCCTCCATGACGCCCGGACCACGGGCAAGAAGATCACCATCGCCCCCGATTTCGACATGGACGGCATCTCCTCCGGCGTCCTCGGCTACGCCGGCCTGGCCGAGCTCGGCTTCGACGTCGAGCTACACCTGCCCGACTACCGCCGCGGTCACGAGCTTGCGCCCGAGGACATCGCCGAGATCCACGCGAAGTGGCCCGACACGCGGGTCCTGCTCACCTGCGACGGGGGAGTGAACTCCCACCGCGGTATCGCCGCCGCGCGTGCCCTGGGCTGGAACACGCTGGTGACCGATCACCACGAGGAGCTCGCGCCGGGCTCGACTGCGGACGTCACCGTCGACCCGTGCCGGATCGACGAGACCTACGCCCACACCGGGATCTGTGGTGCGCACGTGCTCTACCAAGTGATCGATGCCTACGCCCGCGTGCACCGGCCCGAGAAGTTCTGGGAGATCCACTTGCTGCGTCTGTTCGCCGGCCTGGGCACCGTCTCCGACGTCATGCCCGTGCTGTATGAGAACCGCCAGCTGGTGCGCGATGCGATCTCGATCGCCCGCCTGCTGCGCGTCGCCGCGCCGAAGACGATCCCCAATCCCTGGGGTGGGTTCGACGCTGATCCCGATGCCATTGACGTCGAGCAGTCGATCCTGATGCAGCTGCTGCACACCGAGCCGCACCACCCGGTCTTCCTCCGGGCTTTCGAGGGCTTCGCGATCGTGCTCAAGGCCTTCGCGCAGGTCGGCAAGATCCGAGATGTCGACGACCTCGACGAGGGCTTCTTCGGCTTCTACCTCGCCCCGGCAATGAACAGCCCCCGGCGCACGGGGGCCTCGCTTGAGCCGTGCTTCGCGGTGTTCACGGCCGCCGGTGCTGACGTCAAGCTCAAGGCCGCCCACCAGGTGATCGAGAGCAACGAGCTGCGCAAGCAGCTGGTCATCGAGCACATGGAAGAACTCACCACCGGGGACCAGCCGTTGGCCCCGTGGGTGTACTTCTCGGACGCCTACCCGGGCATGTACGGGCTGCTGGCCAACCGGATGATGGAGCTCAACGGCCACCCGGTCGTCGTCGTAAACCGGCCCGCCGGCCCAGACGATTTCGTCAGTGGCTCCGGTCGCGCGCCGGGGTGGATCGACATCATCACCAGCCTGGAGCCGCATGACGGTCTCAGCGCCATCGGGCACCAGCAGGCCTGCGGCGTCCGCGTCGCGAAGGCCGAGAAGCTCGGTGACCTCGTCGCCGTGCTGCAGGAGGCCACCCAGGTCGCCCTGCTCGCCGTCAGCACCCATGGCCCGAGCGGCGATCTCGTGCTCGGCCCGGACGCCGACTGCGACGCCGGCCTCGAGGACCTGCAGCCGTTGTTCGAGCTGGTGCGCCGGACCGAGGGACTCAAGCCCTTCGGGCACGGCTTCACCGCTCCGGTCGTCGAGATCGCGATCGAGCCCCTGGGACTGCGCGTGGACCGGATCGGATCCGAATCGCAGCACCTGCGTCTGGTCACCCGGTCCGGCCTGTCCTGCCTGTGGTGGAACGTCGCCGAGGAGAAGTTCGACATGCTCCGGGGCTTCGTGCAGCGCGCCAGCCGCACCGAGCTCGGGACGCTGCGCTTCACGGCGACGCTGCAGCTGAACACCTTCCGCGGTGACACCCGCGTCCAGGCCGTCATCAACGAACAGATCACCGCGGCTGCTTGAGCCCCGTAGAGGAGGAGACCTTGACGACTTCACCGATCACCTCGCGTCTGCTCGGCATCGGGTGGTGCATCCTCGTGCCGTTCGCCGTCGTCGCGGTCTACCTCGGCCTCGGCACCTTCGCGGTCCTCCTCATCGGAGAGCCGATCGTTGCGACCGCCGTCCTGGACATGCTCGTCGTCGTCCTGGTCGGTTCGGTGAGGATCCACCGGCCCCGGCGGCTCGCGCATGCGCCGGCCCCGCAGCCGAGGCCGGAGGTCCCACGCATTGGGTGGACCGTCCTCGGCTGCACGGTCCTGGCTTTCCTCGCCGGCCAGTCACTGGCATTGTGGATCTACGTCATGGTCGGGTCCGCCGGTTTCGACGCGTCGAACCAGACGAGGCACGCGGCTGGAGCCCTGGCGACCCTGCTGCTCACGCTGGTCGCGGCTCCCGCGGGGGAGGAGGCCCTGTTCCGAGGGCTGATCTACCCGTTGCTGCGTAGGCGGGTAAGCATCCTCGCCTCCACGCTGGTCACCGCTGTGGTGTTCGGCCTGCTGCACGGGAGCGCCGTGCAGTTCGCCTCGACTCTGCCGCTGGCGGTGCTCCTGGCCCTGGTCTACGAACGCACGCGCGTGCTGTGGCCCTGCGTGCTCCTGCACCTGGGCTTCAACCTCGCTGCCGCCCTTGTCCCGGCACAGGCGCTCGGCGCTCTGGCGAACCCCGTTTCCGCGGTGTTCCTGTGCCTGGCCTTCGCTGGTTGTGCCTTGGGGCTCTACCGGCGGGTCGCCGGGGGGACTGCGCCAGGCGCAGTCCAGGGGCTGGGAGGCGAGTCCGCGATGCAGTAAGCGAGGTACTCAGCCTCTTCTGGAAAGCGATGGTGCCCTCCGTGCGGGACCTGACGGCCTTTCAGTCGCCGGTCCTGGCGCGGAGGGCATGCTCGTGGTGACCGGGGTGATCCGGTCACCGGGGGTGTGACTGAAAGTAATTGTTCAGTCATACTCATCAGGAGAGGAGAGGATCTCATCATGGCCATCGTCAGCACCTGCACGTACGACTCACGAGGAAAGCTCGTCCGTCCCGACACGCTCGACATCAGCCGTGCGAAGATCCGTCTGGACCTCGACACTGGTGAGAAGCCGACCTTCGATCGCGGTCACACGCACGTCTTCGTCGTCTCCGACATGGGCGTCACGGCCGAACAGGCCCGTGAGCGCGTGAACTCGAGGCTGCGCCGGTTCTTCGATCGCGCCGAGGCCGTCTACGGCTTCCGCAAGATCACGATGAAGAAGAGCCAGAGCAGGAACCGGCTCAACCTCAACACCACGATTTCCTACGAGATCCTCTACGTCGTCGAAGCGGACGGGCGATCCCGTAGCCGCAGTCCCGAGTCCCCCCATGCTGGATACCAGCGAGGCTGGAGCACGGTCACCCCTGGGTGATTCGCGCCATCCACGCCTCGCACTCATCAGCACATGCAAAGAGGCCGGAGAGCTCCCTTCCCACGGGGATGCTCTCCGGCCTCTCTGTTTTCACGTTCCAGTGCAACATCGATCACCTGGCGTCAACGATAGCAGCTGTCGTGGATCACTCGCAATGAGCAGTGGATGTTAGCCCAATGCCCTATCGCATCGAGTGGAGCCTCATGGATAGACGACTCGGACAGAGTTCCGACTCGTACCCGGAGGATGCGTCAGCAGCCTTCTGCGAGCCTCAGGAGGCCGAGGATGTTCCATGTGGCTTCCGGTCCCGTTGAGGCTCGGCCGCGCCGCCTGAGAGCCGTACGGCGGCTCGGCGTGGAAGTCCGTGTCCTGTGACAGTGAATCTGGATCGGTTGCCATCGAAGTTGGACCGAACGCAGTTCGTGACAGTGGAGACGGACCGCTGCACTGCTGCCAGCTGAAAGAGGCGAGACAGCCGCCTTGCCCACAGCCACTGCTCAGCCATAGGCAGCGGAGCCACCTTGTCTCGGCCACCAACTGCGGTCGATCATGCCGGGATGAGACCAGAAGTACAGGCGTTCGTGGCCAATGGCCCTCTTCCCGACTGGGACGCCGACGGAGAGGAGATCGACCGGCGCTGCGACCAGCTCGAAGCCATCGCCAAGCCCGTCACTGGCGAGGAGGCCCGGGCACTGGTCGCCTGCTTCGGCCCGGACGATTGCTACGGCGTCGCCTGGACCCTGCTGCACCTCATCGAGACAGGCCCGAATCCGGTCCTGACCACTGAGCCCGCCCCCGAGGCCAACGAGTGGCACCACACCCTCTGGACCCGCATCGTCAACAGCGGCCTCGCCCCCACAGCTTGACGCGCAAACCATGCGGTGTCCGCAGTGGTCCATCTTTGCTGTCACGAACTGCATTCGGTCCAACTTCGATGGCAACCGGTCCAGGTTCGCTGTCACGGGACAGTCCGCCTCGACTTGGTCGCCAGGGGGTGTATCGAGCTGCCAGCTGTACCACGAGGCGTGGTACACCCCAGAAAACAGCGTCTGACCTGGGCGAACACCTGTACCGCGAGGCTCTTTCCCGCATAGGGCGTACCACGTGGGAGCGCCGACGTGGTACGACGTTTTGCCTGGTCAACGAGCGTTTCCCGTCGTTGGACCACGAGTACCACGTTTTTTTGACCGTTTACATAGGGGACGTGTTCGGGGGGGTGCCCCTATCTCTTTCGTCAAGGGGCGGGTCGGTTGATTGGTGATGTTTCAGGCGGCTTGGGGGACGGCTTGAGGTTCGAAGAACGTGCCGTCGCGGAGCATCGCGAAGAGCACGTCGACGCGGCGGCGGGCGAGACACATCAGGGCCTGCTTGTGCCGCTTGCCCTCGGCCTTCTTGCGCTCGTAGTAGGCCCGGGAGGCCGGGTCGGACAGCGAGGCGAATGCGGCCAGGAAGAAGGCCCGTTTGAGGTGCTTGTTGCCTCTGCGGGACGGGCTCTGGCCGCGGATCGAGGACCCGGATCTCCGGGTTACCGGGGCGAGTCCGGCATAGGCGGCGAGGTGTCCGGCGGTGGGGAAGGCGGATCCGTCGCCGACGTCGATGAGGATCCTGGCTCCGGTCCTGACGCCTATCCCCGGCATCGACGTCAGGAGCTCGGAAAGAGGGTGCGAGGTAAGCAACTCCTCGATATCCGAGGCGAGTTCCTTGCGCTGGTCGAGCAGAGCGGCGAGGTTCTTCGCGAGCTTGGGCACGATCACCGCGGCCGCGTCGGTGCCCGTGACGACGACAGTCTGCTCGTCGAGCGCGGTGAAGATGTCTTCGACAAGGCGCTCGGCCATCCTGGGCGCCTTTGGCCGCAGCAGTGTGATCAGGCGCCGTCGGCCGGCCTTGCGGATCGCGCCCGGCGAGCCGAACTGTTCCAGCAGGGTGAGCACGGCCGGGTGCTGGATGCGTGGCCCCAGGACCCGTTCGAGGTGCGGGTGGATCTGGGTGAGCAGGCCGCGCAGCCGGTTGGCGACCCGGGTGACCTCGCCGGCGAGGTCGTCGTCGAAGCCCACGATCATGTGGAGTTCGGCGATGGTCTCGTCGTCCAGCTCGATGGAGCGGAGGGTGTGGGGCATGGTCCGGGCGCCGCGATGATCGCCGCGTCGCGTGCGTCGGTCTTGCCCTCGCCGGGATAGAGGTCTGCGATCCGCCGCATCGTCAGGCCGGGAAGGTAGGCCACCTCGCAGCCGGCGGCGCGGGCGACGGCCAGCGGCAGGGCGCCGATCGAGGCGGGCTGGTCCACGACGACCAGGACCCGGCCGTACTTGGCCGTGAGCTTGTCGAGCATGGCCCGCATCTTCGGCTCGCTGTTCGGCAGCGGCTTGTCGACGACACTCTTGCCGTCCGGTGTGAGGCCGGTGGCATGGTGTTCGCCCTTGCCGACGTCGAGGCCGAGGAACACGGCCACGTCGCGGGTGTCGATCACTTCGCTCCTCCTGGGAGGGTCTTGTCTTCCCGGCCAAGGCATGGCGCCGACATCCGGCAACCACGTTACGAAGAGCGTTGCCAGCGGACCGGCGCTCCTGCCCCTATTAGCGATCTACCGGCGCCTCCCGACCCGGTGACACCACCCCCCGGGTCATGGTCGACAGGGGGCAAAAGTCATGCCGGGCCAGAAGGCCGGGAGCCTCATGATCGAGGCCGTCTAAAAGGTAACTGTGAGAGTAGAACTGCGGCCCGGGTTGGGCTGCTGTCAGGATCGGCGCCGACGATCCGGCATGACTCACAAGGTAACTGACGGCTCGTCAGAGCTTGTCGTGCCCCCGAGATGTCTGCCGGACGTCGACGTCGGCCTGGCCCACCCCGTTGGCTTGATCAGCAGCTTGTCCGCCATCTCGACGTGACTCATCACAGTTCTGCCACGCGGTGACTCCACCCAGGCCGACGCCGACCACGGCCGTCCCGCCCTTGAAGGAGAACAACCGCGTGACCATGCTCGCAGAACAGGTCGACGGCGTCATCGGCGTCGACACCCACCGAGACACCCTCGCCGCCGCAGCCGTCAGCCCCATCGGCGCCGTCCTGTCCAGCACCGACGCCCCCGCCAACGCCCGCGGCTACCAGCGGCTGCTGGACTTCGCCCGCAAGCACATCCCCGGCCGCCGCTGCTGGGCGCTGGAAGGCATCGGCAGCTACGGCGCCGGCCTCGCCGCCTTCCTCGACCAGGCCGGCGAGCACGTCGTGGAGGTCTGTCGGCCCAAGCGGCCCGCCGTCCGCGGCGGGCGAAAGACCGACATGATCGATGCGATCCGTGCGGCCAAGGAAGCTCTGGTTACCGAGCACCTGATCCAGCCACGGCTCCGCGGCGAGCGCGAGGCGTTGCGTGTCCTGCTCGCCACTCGTCACGGAGCCGTCCTCGCCTCCACCGCCGCGATCAACCAGCTCAAGTCATTGATCGTGTCCGCGCCGGACGGCCTGCGCGCCGAGCTGCGGAAGCTCAAGCGGCCGGCCCAGATCGCCCGCTGTGCCCAGTTGCGGGACCGCCCGACACAGGACGTCGAACACCGCATGACGGTGCGGGCCCTGCGATCCACTGCCCAGCGCATCCAGGCCCTTCAGGCCGAGGCGAAAGAACTCGAGGGCGAGATGCTGGCCTTGGTCCGCGAGGTGGCACTCGAGCTCCTGGGCCTGCTCGGTGTCGGGCCGATCACCGCTACCCAGATCCTGGTCAGCTGGTCGCATCCCGGCCGATTCCGGTCCGAGGCAGCCTTCGCGTCCTTCGCCGGAGTCGCTCCAATACCCGCCTCCTCCGGGCTGACCAACCGGCACCGGCTCAACCGCAGCGGCGACCGGCAGCTCAACCGGGCCCTGCACACCATCTCGCTGATCCGGATGCGGCTCGACCCGACCACGAAGGGGTACGTCGCCCGCAGAGTCGCCGAGGGCAAGACCTCCCGCGACGCGCAACGCTGCCTCAAGCGAGCCATCTGCCGACAGCTCTTCAAGATCCTCGAACGCTCCGACCGAGACGCTGGCACGAACTCCGAGAATCTCGCTCAAGCGGCTTGACGCGATATAGCAGCCTCGGGGGGGGTGATTCGGGCAGCTCCAGTCCCAGCTCGCCAGTCTGCTCTCTTATCCCCCCTGCGCGTGTATCTGGTCTCCATTTCCTGGTACAAGTGGTACGGGGGGGTATATAAACACTGCCTGACCTGGTAAAACGCCTGTACCACGTGGAAAATGCCACGTGGTACAGCCTGCTCTTGAATTCCCGAAATTCCCGCTCTGACCTGGAAGAACGGGTGTACCACGTCACGTGGTACACGCTCGGATGCC
>NZ_JBIWFN010000051.1:0-18556 GCF_044763085.1 Streptomyces sp. NPDC096311 | reverse complement strand
AACCGACACCCCGCCACCCGCTACGACGTGGGCAAAACCATCAAACGCCCGGAGACGCTGATCGAACGCGATCAAGCCCGGCGATAAGGAACAAGGTAAGTGCTTGTTCCTGATGCGACCATGCCATGACGGTATGGGTGGGTTCTGGGGTTCGTTGCGCGCACCCGTCGACCGTGCTTGGCTCGCCCGATGAACCTTCTGTTGACGGCGAGCGGCCTGCGCAACGAGACGCTGCGGGATGCGCTGCGGGACATGCTGGGAAAGCCGTTCGGATCGGCGAACGTCGTGTTCGTTCCCACGGCGTCAGTCGCCGAGCCCGGGGACCACGGGTGGGTCGTCGAGGACATGAACCGGCTGCACGGCCTCGGCTGGCGGGAGTTCGATGTCCTGGAGCTGAACGGCCTGCCCCGGCAGATGGTGCTCGACCGGCTGCTCCACGCCGACGTCATCTATGTCGAGGGCGGCAACCACTACCACCTCGCGCGCAGCATCACCGGCAACGACTTGGCCGACGGCTTCCTGGAGGCGCTGGAGAGCCGGGTCTATGTGGGGGTCAGCGCCGGATCAATGATCTTCAGCCGGAACCTGACCGAGCACTCCGCCGACGTCATCGGGGACACCATGGACCTGAACGTGCTCGGCGCGACGACCGTGGAGCCGCCTTTCGGCCTCTTCGACTGGTATCTCAAGCCCCACCTGTACTCGCCGGATTTCCCCGAGAGGGACGACGCCTGGGCTGACCGTATCGCCGCGCGGGCGGATTTCCCGATCTACTTCATCGACGACGAGACGGCCATTCGCGTCCGGGACGACAAGGTGGATGTCATTTCCGAAGGTCAGTGGCGGTTCCATCCGTGACTCAACGCGTGGTGGCGAGCCCCGGACGGTGCAGTGCGGCGCTCAGGGGCGTACGGTGCTGTCCCTTCTGCCGACCGAACCGCTCGGCGGCGACTGCCTCAACCTCGAACGTACCGAGCCGTTCACGGCCGTCGTAGAGGCTCTGCTGAGCGCCGTCGTGGAGGCTCTGCGGAACAGGGACCGCCTCGCGGACCGAGAGGCGGCGTACGCGCTGGTCGACGTGGCCCTGCGCGACGGCCGGGGCGAGGTGCGGGGCGAGGCCGTGTGGACGGCCGACCGCGCCTGCATGCTCTCCCGCAGCGCGCCACGGCGGTTGCCGGCCGGTCCGCGCGCTGTGGCCGTCGACGAGGAGGCCGTGGTCGCGATGGCGTCGCTGCCGGGCCGTCCGAGCACCGCCGCCGCAGCGGCCGCGGACGTCCTGGCCGCGCTCGTCCCAGTCGCGCCCCCCAGGCCTCGCCGTTCCTGGCAGGCGGGCTCGGACGACGGCCGCGGGCGCTCGACGCCGCGGCCGGGTTCCTGCGTCCGGCGGACGGCTCGTGCTCGCCGACGAGGTCGTACAAGGCCTTCGCCGCCGGGAGCGAGCCCTCCCCGGCCGCCGTCCGCAACACCGTGACCACTCCGGCCCGTTCGCCAGGCGCGCTGTCAAGGGCGATGGCGGCGATGGCCCGGTCTTCGCCCGGTCCGAACAGAACTCCTGGTCCCAGTGACCGGCGGTGCGGGCCGCTCGTACGACGGCACTCCTCGGCCCGGCGGGGCGTCCGCTCACCTCCCGCCTGAAGACCGTGCTCGACAATCCCGTGCAGGTGCCGGCCGCGGTACTGGCCCTCACGGCCGTGGCGGAACCCACGTCACTGGACCGCACGGCGCTCGCCGCGGCCGTCCTGCGGTCCGCCGAGCAGGAAGCCGACCCGACAGGTGCCTGCGACGCCCTGGAGGCCCTCGGTGTCGCCGCCTTGACCGCCGACCACCCGCGCCGGCTGTCCGCCCTCGCCGACGACGACGCGCGGATCCTCCGTACGGGAGTGGAAAACCGCGTCATTCACCAGGCCGAAGCCTTCCGGAACCGCGTCCAGGCGCTCGTCACCACCTTCACGGCCCCCACTGCCCCCTGACGCGACCGGGCATCATCCGCCGTCGCAAGGCCGTCCGAGCGTGGCCTCGCCCCGCCGCATCGGGGACGGTGAGCGCCTCGCCGAGGGCCGCTCTGTACCGGCACGAGGAATCGTCGAGACCTGTGGATCAAGTCAATCGGGCTGATCCCGGTGTTGCAGCTGACGGCTCGCTGCGATTCGTACGCGGCGGGTTCGTCCGCGTTCGGCCAGCAGCCTGAGGGCCTCGGGCGAGGCCACGATCTGCATGGTTGTGGCCATGCGCTGGAACCAGTCGGATGCGCTGCTCAGATCCTGCGCGGTCCACGGCTCGCCCAGGGCGATATTTCTGAGCAGGGTCCACTCGCGCAGACGGAGGTGAGAAAGGCGAAGTGCCGGTGCTCGGCGGGCTCCTCGCCGGTGTGGAGGCCGGTCATGCCGCGAGTCCCTCCGGCCGTTCGACAGGCTCGCCGCGCTCGAAGCATGCACAGGACCGGACTGGGGAAACCAGGCGGGGTGTGTTCACCGCGTCCCGGCGGACCTGCGCGGATCGGCAAGTAACCGTAAGAGCCACACCAGGGTCCCGGAGCACGTGCTCCGGGACCCTGACATACGTCCTGACCGCGAGGTCAGGCGGGCGTGATGTTCTCCGCCTGCGGGCCCTTCTGGCCCTGGGTGACGTCGAAGGTCACCGCCTGGCCTTCCTGGAGCTCGCGGAAACCGCTGGCGTTGATGTTGGAGTAGTGCGCGAACACGTCAGGTCCGCCACCGTCCTGGGAGATGAAGCCGAAGCCCTTTTCTGCGTTGAACCACTTGACGGTTCCGCTGGCCATGCTGGTGCCTTCCAGTCGATATCGGGTTCCGCACCGCGCGGACCCGGAGGTGATCGCCCTGGTCCTGCACTGCACAGCAAAACGCCCACGCCGGAGCGCGGGCAGATACTGCGAACCACGACATCTGACAGCGACGCTACACGGCGAAACTGCCCACCGCCAGAGAGCAACAGTCATGATCCGCACGGGTCGCACGGAACCCCGCCGCAGACCCATGGCCGGCGCACTGCGAGCCGAGTGGCCGGCGCAGGTCCAGGATGCAATACAGCGGCGAACAGCCCGCTTGGCAGCAGGTCGCCTACGACGCGATGCGGATCTTCGGCGCCGCGCTGCTGGTGTGGATGGGGGCGCGCGCGTGGTGGCGGGCGCGGCGGCCTGGCGGGCCGGGTGAGGAACCGGCGGAAACGGCGGCGGTATCGCACCGGAAGGCGTACTGGCAGGGATTGGTCACCACCTTCGCCAATCCCAAGGCGGGCGTGTTCGCCGTGTCCTTCCTGCCGCAGTTCGTGCCGCAGGGAGCTCCCGTACTGCCGACCTTGCTCGCCTTCTCGGTGATCTGGGCCCTGATCGACCTGCTCTGGTACCTACCGCTGATCTGGCTGGCCGGACGGGTCCGCGGCGTGCTCCAACGGCGGTCGATTCAGCGCCGGATGGAGCAGATTTCCGGAGCCGTCCTGGTCGGGCTGGGGCTGCGCCTGGCGGTCGAGTCGTAGGCGGTCGGAGCCGGTCCTGTCCCGTCCGCTCGACCTGTCCACTTCCGGCCAGACCATCGAATCCGTCCGTGCCCATCAGCGCGAGGAGTCGGTGCCCCCGTTCGCCGAAGTGCCCGGGCTCCGCTGCAAGATGCGGGCCTCCTATCCGGACGCCAACAGGTGGGGCGCCGTCCTGCTCCGAGAATCGAAGGAGGCGGCGCGGCAGCGTGGGACAGCTCGGCCGAAGCGGTTGACCTCCGCGGCGGAGCCCGTCATCCGGTGCAGCCACAGCCCGTACGCCACCGACCCCATCTGCTCCTGCGTCAGATACAGCCGACCTCGGTAAGCCGACGGGTCCACGGCGATCATGGTCTCGGGGCCGGGATAATTGGCGTAGGGTGGAGGAATCCGACGCGGGGTGGAGCAGCTCGGTAGCTCGCTGGGCTCATAACCCAGAGGTCGCAGGTTCAAATCCTGTCCCCGCTACTGATGCCTGAGGGGCCGGCACGTTGTGCTGGCCCCTCAGGCATGTCCAACCCCAGGACGCGCGGCATTGCAACACGCGCGTCGCACGTCCTCCCGCGAAACGGGTGCGCGGGGCAGGTACGGCTGTGAGCTCACCGCGAACACGACACACTGGATGTTCCGCGGCGCTGAGGGGCCTTCCCTCCGTGCGGTTGGTCACGGTGGGTGGCAGGTCCTAGCCTCGTCCTCGAAGGACCAACGCCTGTAACCGGAGGGCAGCACCATGGCCTCGATGCCACAGAAGATCACCACTTTCCTCATGTTCGAGGGCAGGGCGGAGGAGGCGCTGACCTTCTATACGTCGTTGTTCGACGACACCGAGATCATCGACATCTCCCGCTACGGCGCCGACGGCCCCGGCCAGGCGGGCACGGTCCAGCGCGCCACGTTCTCGCTCGCCGGACAGCGGTTCATGTGCATCGACAGCCATGTCAAGCACGGCTTCGGGTTCACCCCGGCGGTGTCGCTCTTCGTCGAGTGCGACACCGAGGCCGAGCTCGACCGCCTCTATGGTGCCCTCGCCGAACAGGGCACGGAGCTGATGCCGGTGGGCTCGTACGGCTTCAGTGCCAAGTTCGGCTGGGTGAACGACCGCTTCGGCGTCTCCTGGCAGCTGAACCTGCGGGAGTGACAGAGGTACGGCACAGAAATCCAAACGGAAGACCGTAAGCGGCTGTCAGTCATCAACTACTGAACGTCACCACTGCTCAGGATCAGCCCGATCCTGACAGAGCCCCCGCGCCCAGGGGTCGCTCCTCGGGGCCGGACCCGTGCGCCCCGGTGTTCCGGAGCACCTTCGGATTCCCACATCTCGACGAGCAAGCCGGTCTCATGCGCAGTTGGTCCCGATCCGGAGGCTCGTAGGTCATGCAGGAACCGGGGTCTTCACTGCACAACACGAGTGGTTCCACTTACCGCTCACAGTCACAGCCGACTCCGTCCGGTCGGCCGAGACCACTCGGCCGAGAGCACACAGAAATGCCACGCTCGTGAGACCGAGTGGCTGTGGATCTGGCGCTGGTTCGCGACCGGGCCGAACAGCGTGTCCTACAGGCGTACTTCGTCCGCTGCTGCGCAACCAACGAACGCGGCCGCCGGGTCACGGTGCGCCAGCGCCGCCGCAGTCGGCGCGATGAGTTGGAGCCCGCCCGACGTCAAGCTGCTGCCAGAATCTGCGAACCCGCTTCCGAGGCCGACATCTGTTGCGGCGTCAGCTGCTTGAGTGTGGCGGTGTCCCCGGGATGTTCACACGGCGGGACCGGAAGCGCTTGAGGAGGAGCGCCGTACCCGCAGCAGCGAGTAGCACGGCACCCGCGGCCCAGGCCACCACTTCGGTGCGGAATCCCCCGGAGGGATGCGCCGCCTGCTGCGCGGGGCAGGTGGTTGTTCTGGAGGCGGGGGCGATGCGCAGCCGGGCCCAGGGCTGGTTCGGGTGGTTCTTGTCCAGGTCGGGAGTGTGCCGGTAGACGGGGTAGAGGCCGGGCGCAGCGTCGCATCTGAGGGTGGCGGTGGCGGTCAGGACCGCTTGAGCGCCGCGCAGAACGGGCCGGTCGGCGAAGGCGGGGGACGAGAGGGCGATGACCCCGTCCAGTCCCTCGTCGTCGTTGTCGGTGATCGTGATGCGGCTGCCGGCACGGAAGGACCTGACATCCCATTCCGACTGGGGCCAGGTGGTGTTCGCCGCCCAGTGTTCCTCCCGGTCGGGCGGGGGCATCTTCTTGACCTTGTCCCGACAGGCGCGACGCGCGGCCTCGTCGTCCGGTTCCACGCGTACGTGTGCCCACGGGGCCGCGTGCTCGGCCGGGCGTGAAGCTCCGGCACTGGTCAGCGCGACCGGGTAGGTGCCGGGCCGGGCGTCGCAGGCGATGGTGACGGCGGCCGTCAGCCGGGGTGCCGTCATCCGCATCCGCCCGGCCTTCAGCAGTACCGGGGAGGTAATGGTGTCGCCGTTCACAGCCTGTCCGCTCGCTGCGGTGACGTCCAGCGTGTCGCCGGGATGCACGGACCGGACGCTGCCGAGCGGCAGCGGTGCCGGTTCGGCGCCGGAGGCCGGGGCGGCGGCCAGGAGGGGCAGGAGGAGCGGCAGTGCCACCACCGCCGCGGTGCGGAATCGGTCCATTGCCTCGCCTGTCTGCCTTATGACGCCACGTCACACCGCATGTGACGCTACGCTACCAACCGTCACACCGAACATATGTGCGATTATGTGAGATCTGTATCGCCCGCCGTTCGGCTTCCTCCAAGACGGAAAGACACCTCGTTGAGTTCCAGTTCCAGATGGATTCCGGCCCTGGCGTTCGGTCTGTGCGCGGGCATACTCGGCACGAGCCAGGCGCTTGCCGCCACCGGTACTCCGGTGCCGTCCCGTACTCCGGTGCCGTCCGGCACTCCGTTGCCGTCGGTCCTCGCCGCACCGACGGCCCGTCCGACAGGGCCCGGGGCGGCGGCAGTGTCGCCCGTCCCCTCGGCGACGCCGACATCCGCGCAGCCCAGCCACCCGCCTGTCCCCCCGACCTCCCCCGGCCCC
Source organism: Streptomyces sp. NPDC096311 (assembly GCF_044763085.1). Taxonomy (NCBI): domain Bacteria; kingdom Bacillati; phylum Actinomycetota; class Actinomycetes; order Kitasatosporales; family Streptomycetaceae; genus Streptomyces; species Streptomyces sp. NPDC096311. The sequence continues at coordinate 12,033 of NZ_JBIWFN010000051.1, read as the reverse complement.
AGCCTGAGCGAGGAGGAGAAGTACTGGACAGCCAACCGCATGGACAACGCGGTGCCGCTCGACAGCGCACCCGGCCGGGCCACCCTGGCGTCGGCGCCCCACATCGGCACGCGCAGCAGGCCGCCGGCCGGCACACCCCGTCCCGAGCACTTCGGCGGCCACCCGATGGTGGGCACGTTCTTCTACGACGGAAAGCCCCTGGGCGGCAAGAGCACGTACTGCACGGGCAGCGTGGTGCACACGGCCGCCCATGACATCGTCCTGACCGCCGGGCACTGCGGCCGGGGTCTGCAGAGGGCCACCCACCGCATCTTCGTGCCGCAGTACCGCGACGGGCTGTCCGCCGCGAACCAGCCGCGCGGCGTCTTCGCGGTGTCGCAGATGTACATCGATCCGCGCTACGTGGCCAACACCAAGAAGCCCACCTCCGACCTGGACCTGGCCTTCGCGCAGGTCGATCCCAACAGCCGGGGCAAAGTGGAGGACGTGACGGGCGCTCTGACGTTCACTCCCACCACCACATACACCCACAAGGTCACGGTGATCGGGTATCCCAGCTCCGAAAGTGTCAATGTGAAGCACCAGGCGATCCGCTGCCCCGTCACCACCTCGCGCCTGCCCGGTTTCCGGCAGGTGCGCATGACCTGCACCGGCTTCTACGGAGGGGTCTCCGGCGGCCCCTGGATCGAGGACTACAACCGCGCCACCGGTACCGGCAAGGTCGTCGGCAACACCGGTGGGTACAACGGAGGTGGCAACGACGCCAACGACGACTGGGTGACGTACGCGCCCATCTACGGCAAGGACGCCAAGAACCTGTTCAACGACGCCGCCGCCCATCGCACGGTGGGCGCGAGACCGCCCTACCAACCGTTGACGGACGCCCGGTTCTGACCGGCCCGGCAGGCACCTGGACGTACGACCTGGCGATGACCACCGGCAACTACACCAAAAACGGGGCCATCGACGATCTCGTCATCCACTGGTCCGACGGACGGAACACCATGTACACCGACACCGGCGCCACCCGCTGAACAGGGCTTCGTCCTGGACCGCCGAAGGCCCTCGGTCCCGGCAGCAGTAGTGGGCTGCCGGGACCGAGCGTCATCCATGCCGGGTCACTTCACGAAGCGGTACTTCAGGTGGGTGGCAAGGGGTGTGTCGACCACCCTGACCGGCTCGAGGTTCCGCCGCCCGGCGCCCAGTCCCTCGAAGAGCCGCAGCCCCTCTCCGAGGAGCACGGGCACCACGTGCAGCTGAAGCTCGTCGATGAGCCCCTCCCTGAGGTACTGCTGCACCGTGCTCGCCCCGCCCGCGATGTCGACGTTCCGGTCCCCGGCGGCGGCCTTCGCCTGGTCGAGGGCGCTGTGGATGCCGTCGGTGACGAAGGTGAAGGTGGTGCCGCCCTCCTTGACCAGGGCCGGCCGGGGTCGGTGCGTCAGCACGAAGACCGGGGCCCTGAACGGCGGGTTGTCACCCCAGAACCCCTCGCCCGTGTCATACATCATCCGCCCCATGACCACCGCTCCGGTGGCATCGAACCATTCGCGCATCAGCGCGGAGTCGCGGTTCTCCTCCCCGCCGGTCATGCCCTGACGCTGCCGCCAGCTCGCCAGGTTGTGGATCCACTCGAAGAGCGGCTCGGCGCCGTCGCCTCCCGGGTTGTCGATGGCGACATGGGTACCGGCGATGCACCCGTCGAGGGAGATGGCCATGTCCGCGGTTACGGTCACGATGGGTTGCTCCTGGAGTCCTGGGATGTGCTGCCTTTACTCTCACGTCGATCGGGAGCCGGCGTATTCGACATGCCCGGTGACACTCGACAGACCCGCCCACCGGGGCGTGCCTTCCCGGCGGTTGAACGCCAGGTCGGATTCCCGCCAGCTTCCGGCACTGGCGCCGACAATGCTCAACCTCATGAATCGACTTGAAGGAAACGTGGCCTTGATCACGGGCGGAAGCCGGGGTATCGGTGCCGCTGTGGCTTTACGACTGGCCGAAGAAGGCGCCGACCTCGTCCTGACCTATGCGAACAACGCGCAACGCGCCGGCGAGGTCGTGGAGCAGATCAAGGCCAGGGGGCGCCGAGCCCTTGCCATCCAAGCCGACAGCGCGGTCCCTGAGGCACTCACCGCCGCGGTAGACGAGGCCGCCGCGACGTTCGGCAGACTCGACATCCTGGTCAACAACGCCGGGGTCTTCCTCGTCGGCCCACTTGAAGGCCTGGGGTCGGCAGAGATCGACCGCACTCTGGCGGTGAACGTCCGGGCGCCGTTCGCAGCGTCCCAGGCGGCAGTGCGTCATATGGACCAGGGCGGCCGGATCATCAGCATCGGCAGCAATGTCGCCGAGCGTGCGGTCTTTCCCGGACTGGCGCTGTACTCGATGAGCAAGACGGCTCTGGTCGGGATGACGAAGGGCCTGGCCCGGGAACTCGGTCCGCGTCGAATCACCGTCAATCTCGTGCACCCCGGCCCCACCGATACGGACACCAACCCCGCCGACGGGCCGAATGCCGAGATGATCGCCGGCTTCACCGCGGTGGGCCGCTACGCGGAAGCGGCCGAGATCGCGGCCACCGTCGCCCACCTGGCCAGTGCGGACGGCGCGTACATCACCGGAGCCTCGATCCACGTCGACGGCGGCTTCACCGCGTGACAGACAAGCTCCACTCCGCAACCAGCTCTTCGCCGACCGCAGCTACGAACGGGCCTGCCGCCTCATCGCCCACCGGCAACTCGGCTCAACGCGGAGGCCGTCGCAAGCACTGTCAGAGTTCCGTTACATACCCTTCTGTCCATTGGTCCTCGTCGATCACTGCCTCTTCGACAAAGAAGCAATGGGGCTCGTCGGTAAAACCGGGAAGACTCCGGGCCCGTTCGATGCGTTTCTGCGCGGCCTCGCGGCTCGAATAGGCGCCGAGGCGTTTGACATCGTCGCCGGCTTCTTCGTCGGACCAGAAGTCATCGGGATGTACGAAGTGCCGAATCGCTCCGTCTTCTTCGGCCTGGTGGTGTACGTGCCACAGCAGATACACCTTGGCAGGTCCGCTCATGTTGTTTCACCCTCTCCGTTTCCTTCGATGAAGCGGGCCCGCGCCCCACGCCAGGACGATGGGCAGCGGAACGGAACCCGTAAGGTCCCGCCCCGTGGGGTCAGTTGATGTCCGTCGGGCACCATGCGACGCCGGTCGGCGCTACCGAGCATCCCGTGTCCGTGTTCACGCGTCGAGTGTCTTCTTCAGCGCGGCCAGACCCTCGACGTAGATGCCATGGAACAGGGTGATCGCTTCTTCCTCGCTGGTCCCTGCCGGTGTGAAGGTGCCGGACCACTCCACACGGCTCTGCCCGCCGGACACTTCATGCACGGTGAGGGTCGAGCGGTAGTCGGTGACAGGGAACGGGGCCTGGAGAATGGAGTAGCTGTACGTGCGCGCCTGGTTGTCGAACGCTTCGAGGCGTTCGACGATGACGCCGCCTTCCTCGTTCGCGAGACTGCGGACACGGCCACCCTCACTGAGCGTGCTCGCGGGAATGTAGGGCAGCCAGTCGGGCAGGGAGTCGAAGCCGCCGATGAGCTGCCAGACGCGCGCGGCGGGCACGGGGATGTCGATGGTTGCGGTCGTAGTGGCCATGGTCGTCTCCTGGACAGGTGAGGTAGAGGTCAGGCGCTGGGTACGGGGGCGTCCTGAGCGATCAGCCCTTCCGTGCGCAGAGCCGTCCAGAAGGCCGCCGGGACCGTCTCGCCGAGTGCGGCGGCGTCCTCTGCGATGCGGCTCGGCCGGGAGGCGCCGGGGATGGCGGCGGCGACCGCGGGGTGGGCAAGGGAGAACTGCAGCGCTGCCGCCTTGATGCCGACGCCACGCTGGCCTGCGAGTGCCTTGATGCGCTCCACCTTGGTGATGACGGGGGCGGGGGCCTTCTGGTACTCGAAGTGCTGCCCGCCGGCCAGGACGCCGGAGCTGTACGGTCCGCCGACGACGATGTCGACGTTCTGGGCCTTCGCGGCCGGCAGCAGCCGCTGCAAGGCGCGCTCGTGGTCGAGCAGCGTGTAGCGGCCGGCGAGGAGGAACGCGTCCGGCTTCGGCTCGTCGAGGTCCAGCGTCAGCTCCAGGGGCTCGACCCGGTTGACCCCAAGGCCCCAGGCCCTGATGACGCCTTCGCCGCGCAGCTTCTGCAGCACCCGGAATGCGCCGGTCCGGGCGGTCTCGTAGGCGGCCAGCCACTCGTCGCCGTAGAAGTCCTGCGCGACGTCGTGCACCCACACGATGTCGAGGCGGTCTGTCTTCAGTCGCTTGAGGCTGTCCTCGATGGAGCGCAGCGTGGCGTCGGCCGAGTAGTCGTTGACGATCTTGTTGGGGCGTCCGTGTTCGAACAGTCCGCCCTTCTCGCCCAGGTCGCGGGCGGCGGGATCCTCGATCTCGTCGAGGATGACGCGGCCGACCTTCGTGCTCAGGACGAACTCGTCGCGGGGGCGTGCGGCCAGGGCTTCACCGAGCCGGATCTCGGACAGGCCCGCGCCGTAGAAGGGCGCGGTGTCGAAGTAGCGGATGCCGTTGTCCCAGGCGGCGTCCACGGTGGCCGCGGCCTCCTCGTCGGGGATGGCCCGGAACATGTTGCCCAGCGGTGCGGTGCCGAAGCCCAGGCGGCCGGGCAGGAAGGACTTGATGGCCATGGTGCGGATCCTTGCTGTACAAGTTGCGACGGATAGGCCTTATGTGCCGTTCGCGCAGTCCGTCGGTCTGACACGTTCGAGGCTAGAATCCAGACTTGAGACTGTCCAAGACTTACTTGGACACGCTTGAGTCCCTAGAGGTCTGACATGCTTGACCTGCGGCAACTCCGCTACTTCGTCGCCGTCGCCGAGACCGAACACGTCGGCCGGGCCGCCGAGCGGCTGCACATGTCCCAGTCACCGCTCAGCCGGCAGATCGCGCAACTCGAGCAGAACCTGGGCCTCACCCTGTTCGAACGCGGCCGGCAGAGAATCCGGCTCACCCGGGACGGCCAAGTCTTCCTGGCCGAGGCCCGTGCGCTACTGCGGCATGCTGATCGTCTGGAGAACCTGGGCCGACGGCTGGGCCGCGGAGAAGAGGGCGGCCTGTGCATCGGCTACGTCGCCGACGCCATGCACACCGGCGTCCTCCCCGGCGCGCTACGCGCTCTGCACAACGAATGCCCCGGCATCCACATCGCCCTGTACAACCTGCCACCCACCGAACAGTTTGAAGGCCTGCGCCAGCGCAGCCTCGACATCGCGCTCGTCCATGAACCTCCGACCGCGGATGACCCTGACCTACTGGCCGCACTCCTGCTCGAGGACCCGCTGCTCCTGGCCCTGCCCGCGGGGCATCCACTCGCCGACCAGGAAAAGGTGACTCCCGGGGACCTCGATGGTCAGCCATGGATCGCAGTCGAGAATGCCCAGGACCCCGCCTGGCGGGACACCTTCGTCGCCACCTGCACGGCAGCCGGCTTCACCCCCGACATCCGCCTCGACGCTGCCGAGCCACTGACCGCGCTCGGCCTGGTCGCCTCCGGGCTCGGACTCGCACTCGTGCAGAAAAGCATGGTGCGCGCCACCACCGAGGATGTCGCGGTGCGCGAGCTTCCCTGGCACGACACATGCATCCAGCTGTGGGCCGCATGGCACCGAGTCGACCTACGGCCCCTGGTGACATCGTTCCGCGCCACAGTCCTGAGCGCCAGCAGCGCCGCCTAGGGCCTGCCCGAGAACCGATACCGTGCGGCCATGCCCGACCACGCAGAGCGCCCGCTTCTCTTCCTGGACGTCGATGGAACGCTCCTGCCCTATGGCGGAGCGCGGCTCCCTTCAACCCCTCGGGGATGGGAGGAGTGGCAGGACGTATCGAATCCTCAGCTGGCGAAGATCGACCTCGGGCACGGTCCGCGTCTGCTGGCGCTGCCCTGCGTTCTGATGTGGGCCACCGCATGGATGGAAAGTGCCAACGAGGTGATAGCTCCGCTGCTCGGGCTGCCTGCGCTTCCACTGGCCGACTTGCCGGGCGCGCCGGAGGAGTACGAGGTCGGCGTGCTGAACTGGAAGACCCTAGCCCTCGTCCGAGCTGCGGCCGGACGCCCGTTCATCTGGGTCGACGACTCGATCACCGATCTCGATCAGGCATGGGTGTCGACGCACCATCGCGGGCACGCGCTCCTCCATCGTGTCGATTCCACGATCGGCCTGATCGATACGGACTTTGTCGTCATCGACGACTGGCTGCGAGACCGGCGTACTCAGGCTCAGCAGCGGGAGCAGGAGCAGGGATAGGAGCGGGGAGAGAACGGGCTCTGCACGCACCACCCGCGCCACGAGTCGCGTCCGAGCGGACGGAGGCGCCGGGCCGGGCCCACCGTGGCCCCGACCCCGCGCCCTGATCAGTTGCTTTGTCCGACGCTGTAAGGCCTGTCGAATGGCTTCTCAACCACGTGAGAGGCCACGCCCAGGCACTTAGATGGTGACGCAGATGTTGTCCTCGATGGTGCGGCGGTCGCGCTCCAGGCCACCGCAGACGAGACGGTTGGACTGCTCGTAGCCCACCGTCCACTTGTGGGATGCGGCGCTGACTCGAGGTGAGCGGAATTCGCCCCAGTAGGCGCGCAGGGTCCCGGGCAGGCCGTCCTTGGTGTAGACGGTGATGTCCTGGACGAACTTGTTGTGATGTGCGGTCATGACGCAGATGTACTTGCCGCAGTGGGAATCGACTCCGCGCGACGCGGCGCCGGCCGGCACGGCGGCTGCAAGGGGAGCGACGGACAGCGCCGCTGCGAGGATGAGGCCGAAGCGAGTGATCTTCATGCCCGGCCCAACGCCCGAAGTGGCCGGCAGACACGCAAACATCCCCGTCCGGCTCGCTGTGGCACCGCCGACCGCGGCCGTTCCCACACGTGGCCACCACACTCCCCGTATCAGTAAGGGTCCGGCAGGACCGCGGGGCGCCTCCGCAGCGGCGCCCCGCTCAAGCCTCGCCAAGCCGGTCCTGCGCCGGCATCGGCAGGGATCTCACCCCTCCAGGTCCGCCGCCAACTCCGTCCTCCAGTACGCGGACATCCGCCGACTCAGGATCGTCGCGGCAGCCGCCGGCGCCCCCGCGTGGACGAACTCGCGCAGTGCGCGAGCCGCCTCCACGCGCAGGGCCCACGCGCTGGAATCGGACTGGGTCACGGGGTCGTCGTCGTCGCGCCAGGCGCGCTGCCCGCTCACCCTCTGCCGGGCCGCCCATGCCTCGGCGGTGAGTGTACGAATACGCAGGTCAAGGAGGCTGTCCGGGGTGAGGTCGACCGTCTCGCCGCGGGCGGTGCGGGCCAGCGCGTCGCTCACCTCGTCGTACACGTCGAACCGGGTCTCCGCCGCCAGTCGCCCCAACTGAGCGGCCATCGCCGTACGCAGCCGGGCAGGCGGTGTCCGTTCGATCAGTGCGGCCAGGTCGAAGTTCCGGACTCTGCCGACGTACTGGCCGGCGGCCCTGTCGACGTCCTCCAGCACGGGCAGGAGCAGGCCGCTCGTCAGCTCCGCGTCCGTATCGTCGTCCGGCCGGTACGTGATGCCGAACTCCCCCTCCAGTTCGGCCAGGAAGCGGGCGTACGCCGCCATCGACCCGGGCCAGGAGTCACCGCCGCCCTCGCGCGGTGACAGGACATGACGCACGCCCTCCGGCGCCGGTACGCCGTCCTCGGCGACCGTGACCTGGACCTCCGGCCCCCGTCTGGTCAGGGCGACCGCGCGCGTGTCCGCGGACACCTTGCGCAGCACCTCCGGTCGGGTGAACTGGGCGGCGCCACCCTCCTGGGTCGCGTAGGCCCATCCGCCGACGCTGCCCGCGCGAACCATCGGACGGTACGCCGCCCACGTCGAGTCCGCCGACTTTCGGGCCCGGGCGCGCGTGCGCGGGCGGACGGTGTCGGGGCTCACCCCCAGCCTGCGCAGCAGTTCGGCCGGGGTGAGGTGCTCCGCGAAGACGACGTCGGGCTGGTTCGGCGGGGGCGGTCGCGGGATCCTGTGCCGGACCATGGTGAGGTAAGCGCCGCTCGACCGACCCGCCAAAACGAGCGGCTCCGAGGGAGCCGGCGGCTCCGGCTCCGGTTCGGCGGACTCGGCGGCCAGTGCGAGCGGGGAGACCGGGTCGGGGACGGCGGTCGTCTCGGTCTCCCACAGCAGGGCACCCTCGTACGCCAGCGATGTCCGGCCGTCGAATGGGCGGCCCCTTTCCAGGGCGTCCGCGAGGTCGGCCAGTGCGTGGCGCAGGGACGCCCATCCCGTGAAGGAGGGCGTGTCCTCGTCGAAGTAGCGACCGAGACGGCCCCAGTTGCCCCCGGGGTAACAGGAGAGGAACAGGCCGTCGGAGGACTGCCGGCCGATGCCAAGGGTGATGAGCAGCCAGTCGTGATGCCAGTACGTGGCAAGTTCGCCGTCGTCCTCGTCGTCCTCGTCGAAGGCGTCGGCGTCCGGGATGTCCGCGCTGATGCCGCGCAGGAAGGAGGTGCTCTTGACGATGTCCGCGACGCAGGACAGCGGGCCGTAGTGTGTCAACACGGGTGCCCCCGGCTGGAGTTCCACACCGTCGTGGCAGCTCAGCGAGGCCACCAGATCGGAGTGGAAGCGGACCCCGAGCGCACGCTCGGCAGCCCTGATGTCCGCCGGCGACGCCGGCGGGCGCAGCAGGGCGTGGCTGACGGGCGCGTGCCGCAACAGCCACGCGTCGATACGGCCCCACGAGTCCTCAACGGCGGGAACACTCATGATCGGACCATACGCGCCGCCACTGACAACGGGCCCGGCAAGGCGCAGGCGGCCTTCCACCTGGGTATGACGGCCCTCGCGCGGTGACATCGAGCGGGAGGGTGGGGCGACTGCCCCGTCGTACTCTCGTCGGCAGTGCGGCGCGGAGGCATCAGGTCCGTCTCAATCCTGGGTCAGTCTGAATTTGTCTCATGATCTCGGCCGACGAAGACGTCGACGGTGTCGTTGGTGTCGCCACGGACGAGGTTCGTGGCCGCCGAGGAGAAGGCGATCCGGTGGTCGCTGAGCGACGTGGAGCCCACCGCGGGCCGGTCCGCCTCGGTGCCGTCGGCCGCCACGCTCACCCGCTCGACGGCGCCGGTCCTCAGATCCTTGACGAAGACGTCGGCAAGGCCGTTGGTGTCACCAGGGACGAGGTTGGTGGCCGCCGAGACGAAGGCGACGCGGCGGCCGTCCCCGCTCAGGCTCGCGGCGGCGCTCACCCCGTCGGCCTGGGTGCCGTCGGCCGCGGTGCTGACACGCACGGTCGTCTGCGTCTTCCGGTCGAAGGCGAACACATCGGTGACCTTGTTGGTGTCGTCGGGCACCAGGGAGGCGACGTTGGAGGAGAAGGCGAACATCCGGCCGTTCGCGCTGATCGACGAATCGAACGAACTCTCCTTGTAGACAAAGCGGGTGGGCCGGCTGATCTGCTCCGTCGTGCCCTTCAGCCGGTCGCGGACATAGACGTTCCTGGCGTGCGTCCAGTCGTGGTTCGGGTCCAGCTGGTCCGCCGTCTCGAACGCGACCTGGCGTCCGTCGGCACTGAGCGACGCCGAGAGGGAGTCGCCGTCCCCGAGAGTGCCGTCGGTGCGGTACTGGACCAGTTCGTTCTTCCCCGTGCGCCGGTCGTGGACGATCACGTCGTCCCGGCCGTTGGTGTCGCCGGGGGCGGCGTCCGGGGTCGCGGTGGTGTAGGCGACGATCCGTCCGTTCGCGCTGATGGCGGGCGAATAGTTCAGGCGGCTGCGGGGCGGGGCGTCGGGGTGGCCGTGGCTGACGCGCTCGGTCCGGTGGGTGCGGCGGTCGTAGAGGTAGATGTCGTCGAGGCCGTTGTCGTCGTCCTCGGTGAGCGCGGCCGTGGTGGCGAAAACGACGTCACGGCCGTCGCCGCTGAGCGCCACACCCGTCGCCGGACCCTCGGCGACGCGCTGGGTGCGACCGGTGCGCAGGTCGTGCACGAAGACGTCGGCGACGCCGTTCGTGTCTCCTCGGACCAAGTTGGCGGCGGCCGAGACGAAGGCGATGTAGCGACCGTTCGCGCTGAGCGCGGGTTCGGCGGAGGCGCCGTCGGCCTGCCGCCCGTCGGTGGCGACGCTGGCCCGGGCGGGGCCGGGCGAGAAGTGCTGGGCGGCGGCCGGCAACACGGTACCGGCGAGCGCGGCCACCACGGCGGCGCTCAGAGTGGTGCGGCGTGCGACATGCATGGAAGACCCCCTGTTGTTCCGTGTGAGTGCCATGTCGGCCGGGCACATGCCTTGATCGTTCCGTGCGAGTTCCTTGCTGTTCCCCGCAAGTCCCGTGCGGGACGGGGGGAGTTCAGCGAAGACGACGCACGAAACCGTCGTAGTGACCGTTCGTGTCGTCGAGGGCGAGTTGGGCTGATTCGCTGCCCAGGCCGATGCGCCGGGCCCCGGCGCTCACCGAGTACGCCGCTACGGAGACGTCCGTGACGGGCTCACCGGTGACGGACTCGCTGACCAGACGAGTGGTGCCGGTGCGCAGGTCGCGGAGGTAGACGTTGGCCGGCCCGAGCCGTCCGTCCGCCAGACGGGGATCCGCCTGATAGGTCAGGTACCGGCCGTCCGGGCTGAGCCGGGGCTCGCGCACCCCGTTCTCCTCGGCGGGACCGGCGTTGACGCGCCGGGTGACGTCCTTGCGCAGGTCGCGGACGTACACGGTGGAGGCGGCGCTGGGGGGTTCACCCGGGACCAGTTCCTCATCACCCCAGTAGTCGAATGCGATGGTCCGGCCGTCCGCGGAAAGCGAGGCGGGCATCGCGTACCGCTGTGCCGGGGTGCCGTCCGGCTTGACGTTGACCTGCTCCTCGGTGCCGGTGCGGCGGTCGTGCACCCACGTGCGACCGTACGAGCTGCGCGGCACCAGCTGCGTGTACGCCACGTAGCGGCCGTCGGCGCTCAGACCCTGCAGGAGCGCGGGGTTGTCCGGGCGGTTCCGGTTGGTGATCCGCTCCACGACGCCGGTGCGGCGGTCGAGGACGTACACGACTCCGAAGAGGTCGCCGGGGTCGGTCTCCATCCGGTCGGCCTTGGCATTGAAGGCGATGTAGCGGGCGTCCGCCGACATGGTGGCGCCGGCCGCGAAGGCGGAACCTCCGTCGAGGGCGACGCTGATCCGCTCCGTGCTGCCGGTGCGCCGGTCGTGCAGGTAGATGTCGTCGGCCGCGGCGTTCGTGGGCGGATGGTCCCAGCGGACCAGGTTACTGGCATGGGAGCGGAACAGGATGTACCGCCCGTCGGCACTGACGGCCTGCACGGACGACTCGCTGTCGGCCTGTGCGCCGTCCGAACTGACGCTGACCCGCTCGACTGTCCCCTTGCGCAGATCACGCACGAAGACGTCACCGAAACCGTTGGTGTCGCCCGGCACCAGGTTGGACGCGTACGCCGTGAAGACCGCGAAGCGGCCGTCGGCACTGAACTGCGGTCCGTACGAGTCGTCGTTGCCCTGCTCCCCCGTCGCCGACAACGTGATCCGCTCGGTCTGCGGCTTCGGCGCCGTGGCCGATGACGCCGACGTGGCCGATGACGCCGACAGCGCGACCATCGCCCCCGCAAGCGCCGCGACGGACACCCCACGCATGGTTCTGAACACGATTCCCCCTGTGTTTCCCCGTGGACGCATCTCCCCCGGCCCCGCGCCGAGGGCTCCCTTCGAGGCAAGCGCACCACCATGCACAGGGTCAATCCCTAGAATTGAGTACAACTCGGGCACAACATCAGGCGTCCGCAAGGAGACCTCGTCCGGGGCGTCCCGTAATTGGCCGAAAACCTACGCCCGGTCACGATGTCGCCCGCCCCGAGTCCGAACGCGCCCAGGCGGCGGCATACCGCTGACACCCACGTCCGGCGTTGGTCAGTCGGACTGTTCGGGCCCGGTGGACGGGGTGCTTTCGGCTGGCCCCCCGAAGTCCGGGCTGGTGAAGTCCGGGCTGGTGAAGCTCGGGCGCGGACCCGCCGCGGGGCCGCCGTCGGGGCTGCTGAACCCCGGCCG
>NZ_JBIWFN010000050.1:0-18827 GCF_044763085.1 Streptomyces sp. NPDC096311 | reverse complement strand
TCCCCCCCCCCCGCCCCGCCCCCCCCGTCCCCGACGCGGGGCGGGGGGGGGGCCCGCCCGCGGGCGGGGGGGGGGGGGGCGGGGCGGGGGGGGCGCCCCCCGGGCCCCGGGGGGGGGGGGGCCCCGCGACCAGCCCCCACTCACTCGCAGCCGAAAAAAACGGGGGTATGAGGGGCGGAGCCCCCATACCCCCTACGCACGCCTACGCACGCCTACGTCGTACGACGCCTCCGCGCCCCCGGCCTCCGCTCGCTCGGCCGAGTGACCGGATCCCCCGCCTCCGCGGCGGCAGCCCGGCGCCGCAGACCGAAGTCCGCCAACGCCTCGGCCAGCTTGTGCACGGACGGCTCCGGAGCCATGACATCGACCCGCAGCCCGTGTTCCTCCGCCGTCTTGGCGGTGGCCGGACCGATACAGGCGATCACCGTCACGTTGTGCGGCTTGCCCGCGATGCCCACGAGATTGCGTACGGTCGAGGACGACGTGAAGAGCACGGCGTCGAAACCGCCTCCCTTGATCGCCTCCCGCGTGTCCGCCGGCGGCGGCGAGGCCCGTACGGTCCGGTAGGCCGTGACGTCGTCGACCTCCCAGCCCAGGTCGATGAGCCCCGCGACCAGCGTCTCGGTGGCGATGTCGGCCCGCGGCAGGAACACCCGGTCGATCGGGTCGAACACCGGGTCGTACGGCGGCCAGTCCTCCAGAAGACCCGCGGCCGACTGCTCACCGCTCGGCACCAGATCCGGCTTCACGCCGAAGGCGACCAGTGCCTTCGTCGTCTGCTCGCCCACCGCCGCGACCTTGATCCCGGCGAAGGCCCGCGCGTCGAGCCCGTACTCCTCGAACTTCTCCCGCACGGCCTTGACCGCGTTCACGGAGGTGAAGGCGATCCACTCGTAGCGGCCCGTCACCAGGCCCTTGACCGCGCGCTCCATCTGCTGCGGCGTCCGCGGCGGCTCGACGGCGATCGTCGGCACCTCGTGCGGCACGGCTCCGTAGGACCGCAGTTGGTCGGAGAGCGAGGCCGCCTGCTCCTTCGTCCGCGGGACGAGCACCTTCCAGCCGAACAGCGGCTTGGACTCGAACCACGAGAGCTGCTCACGCTGAGCCGCGGCGGAACGCTCACCGACCACGGCTATCACCGGGCGCCCACCGTCCGGGGACGGCAGCACCTTCGCCTGCTTCAGGGTCTGGGCGATCGTCCCGAGCGTGGCCGACCAGGTCCGCTGACGCGTCGTCGTACCGGCGATCGTCACCGTCATCGGCGTGTCCGGCTTGCGACCCGCCGCGACCAGCTCGCCCGCGGCGGCGGCCACGGAGTCCAGGGTCGACGAGACGACGACCGTCCCGTCCGACGCCCCGACCTCGGCCCAGCACCGGTCGGACGCCGTACGCCCGTCGACGAACCGCACGTCGGCACCCTGCGCGTCGCGCAGCGGCACACCGGCGTACGCGGGCACGCCCACGGCCGCGGCGACACCCGGCACGACCTCGAACGGCACGCCCGCGGCGGCGCAGGCCAGCATCTCCTCGGCGGCGTACGTGTCGAGCCCGGGGTCACCGGACACCGCACGCACGACCCGCTTGCCGCCCCGCGCGGCCTCCATGACAAGATTGGCAGCGTCCCTCAACGCGGGGTCACCAGCGGTCGTTGACACGGCGTCAACAACCGCTAGTTGAGGCGTGCCTGTGCCCGGATACGTACGGGAAGACGTGCCCAAAGGCGTCCCCCCGTCCGCATTCGTACTCAGTACGGCGACGCCTTGTCTGGCATGGACGCGGACCATGTCGAGTACCTCGTACTCGGCGACGAGAACATCCGCGTTCGCCAGCGCCTCGACGGCGCGCAGTGTCAGTAGTCCCGGATCTCCGGGTCCGGCACCGAGGAAGGTGACGTGCCCGTGTTCGGGACCGGCGGGAAGGTTGGTGGGGCTCAATGTGCTCGCTCCCCCATCAGACCGGCCGCGCCCTTGGCAAGCATCTCGGCGGCGAGTTCACGGCCGAGCGCCATTGCTTGGTCATGTGTCTCGGGCACGGGACCGGTGGTGGACAGCTGCACCAGCGTCGTGCCGTCGGTCGTGCCGACGACGCCGCGCAGGCGCATCTCCTTGACAATCTGCCCGTCGGCCAATGGGGTCTCCCCTGCTCGAGCGAAGTCGAGAGCTTGGGGAAGGTCGGCGAGAGCACCCACGGGTGCGCTGCAGCCGGCCTCCAGGGCGGCGAGCAGGGACCGCTCGGCGGTCACGGCGACCCGGGTGAACGGGTCGTCGAGTTCGCCGAGCGCGGCGACGAGATCCGCGTTGTCCGCGGCACACTCGATCGCCAGTGCCCCCTGGCCGGGGGCGGGCAAAACGGTGTCGACGGACAGGAAGTCCGTCACGTCCTCGATCCGGCCGAGGCGGCCCAGCCCGGCTGCGGCGAGCACGACGGCGTCGAGCTCACCGCTGCGTACGTATCCGATCCGCGTGTCGACGTTCCCACGGATCGGGACCGTCTCGATCGTCATCCCGTGGTTACGGGCGTACGCGTTCAGCTGGGCCATCCGGCGGGGCGAACCGGTGCCGACGCGCGCGCCGTCCGGAAGCTCCTCGAAGCGCAGCCCGTCGCGGGCGACGAGCACGTCGCGCGGGTCCTCGCGCAGCGGCACGGCGGCCAGCGCGAGCTCGTCGGGCTGCCCGGTCGGCAGGTCCTTCAGGGAGTGCACGGCGAAGTCGATCTCGCCGAGCAGCAGCGCCTCGCGCAGCGCGGTGACGAAGACGCCCGTGCCGCCGATCTGGGCGAGGTGCTCACGGGAGGTGTCGCCGTACGTCGTGATCTCCACGAGCTCGACGGGCCTGCCGGTCACCTGGCTCACGGCCTGCGCCACCAGCCCGGACTGGGCCATGGCGAGCTTGCTGCGCCTGGTCCCCAGCCTCAGTGCCGCCTTCTCATCTGGTCGCCCTTGGGGCGCTCCAGTCTGCCCCTGCGGCGCACGTGGCTCACGTGGCTCACTCATGCTCGCCCTCGGTTCTTGGCGTTCTCGTTGTTGTTCTCGGCCCGCGAGACGGAGGCGACCGTCTCGGGGTCCAGGTCGAACAGGGTTCGCAGCGCGTCCGCGTACCCGGCTCCACCGGGTTCGGCGGCGAGTTGCTTGACCCGTACGGTCGGCGCGTGCAGCAGCTTGTCGACGACACGCCGCACGGTCTGCGTGATCTCGCCCCGCTCCTTGTCGTCGAGGTCCGGCAGCCGCCCGTCGAGCCGCGCGATCTCACTCGCGACGAGGTCGGCGGCCATGGTGCGCAGCGCCACGACGGTGGGGGTGATGTGGGCGGCCCGCTGGGCGGCGCTGAAGGCGGCCACCTCGTCGGAAACGATCCTCCGCACCTGGTCCACGTCCGCCGCCATCGGCGCGTCCGCGGACGCCTCGGCCAGCGACTCGATGTCGACGAGCCGCACGCCGAGCAGACGGTGCACGGCCGCGTCGATGTCACGGGGCATGGCGAGGTCGAGCAGCGCGAGCACGGGTGCGGGCCGGGGGGCCTCGGCGACCGGCTCGGGCCTGCGGCGCTCGGGCACCCGGCCGACGGTGGCGACGGCCAGGACGAGCGCGGCGATGGCGTCGGCGTCGGCCTCCGGGTCGAGTACGGCCGCCCCGCGCGGGGCACGGGCCGCGACATCGCCCTTGTCCACCCAGGCCGCGTGCTGCTCCAGCTCGGCGGCGGCCATTCCGGCGACGGCGGCCTCGCCGAGCACGGAGAAGCCGGCCGTGCCCTGCACGGCGGACAGGTCGAGCGGACAGTCGTCGTCGCTGCCGACGCTGGTGGGAGCGAGCTGCGCCGGGTCGCCCACGACCGCGGACGACGCCGTGCGAGCGGAGCCTGCACCGCGCACGGCGGGCTTCGCCGCCGGCTCGGCCGCGGCCACGGACTCTCCCGTACGTCCCTCCACGGCCGCCACGACCGACTCGGCCGTCAGGACGAGCCCGGTGGCGCCGGTGCACGAGATGGCGATGTCGGCACGTGTCAGCTCGACCGGCACCGAATCCATCGGTACCGCGCGGGCCAGCACGTCCGTGTCGCCGCCCTCGTTCTCGTTGAGGATCTGGGCGAGCCGCTCCGAGCGTTCCGGCGTGCGGTTGGCGATGACGATCTCGCAGACTCCGGCGCGCGCGAGCGTCGCCGCGGCCAGCGAGGACATCGAGCCCGCGCCGATGACGAGGGCCTTCTTGCCCTTGGCCCAGGCGTCGACGGCAGCGCCGGCCGACAGCTGCTGGAGGCCGAAGGTGACGAGGGACTGCCCGGCGCGGTCGATGCCGGTCTCGGAGTGCGCGCGCTTGCCGACCCGCAGCGACTGCTGGAACAGGTCGTTCAGCAGCCGGCCCGCGGTGTGCAGCTCCTGCGCGGTGGCGAGCGCGTCCTTGATCTGGCCGAGGATCTGGCCCTCGCCCACGACCATCGAGTCGAGCCCGCAGGCCACCGAGAAGAGGTGGTGGACGGCCCGGTCCTCGTAGTGCACGTAGAGGTGGGGGGTGAGCTCGTCGAGGCCGACACCGCTGTGCTGGGCGAGCAGCGTGGACAGCTCGGCGACGCCCGCGTGGAACTTGTCCACGTCGGCGTACAGCTCAATGCGGTTGCAGGTGGCGAGCAGTGTGGCCTCGGCGGCCGGTTCGGCGGCGACCGTGTCCTGCAGCAGCTTGATCTGGGCGTCCGTGTTCAGCGTGGCCCGCTCCAGGACGCTGACCGGGGCGCTGCGGTGGCTCAGCCCGACGACGAGGAGACTCATGCCGGCATCACGGCGGGGACGTCCCCGTCAGGACCTTTGCCGTTGTCCTCCTGGGCGGCCTGGGCCACGGCGGCGGCACCGGCCTGGGCCTCGGCCTCCTCGCCGGCCTTGCGCTGCTCGTGGAAGGCGAGGATCTGCAGCTCGATGGAGAGGTCGACCTTGCGCACGTCGACGCCGTCCGGGACGGACAGGACGGTCGGCGCGAAGTTGAGGATGGAGGTGACTCCGGCGGCGACCAGGCGGTCGCAGACCTGCTGGGCCACGCCCGGAGGGGTGGTGATGACGCCGATGGAGACGCCGTTCTCGTCGATGATCTTCTCGAGGCCGTCGCTGTGCTGCACGGCGATCCCGGCGACCTGCTTTCCGGCCATCTCCGGATCGGCGTCGATCAGCGCGGCGACCCGGAAACCACGGGAGGCGAACCCGCCGTAGTTGGCCAGCGCGGCGCCGAGGTTACCGATACCGACGATCACTACCGGCCAGTCCTGGGTCAGACCCAGCTCACGGGAGATCTGGTACACGAGATACTCGACGTCGTACCCCACACCACGCGTCCCGTAGGAGCCGAGGTAGGAGAAGTCCTTGCGCAGCTTCGCGGAGTTGACCCCCGCCGCGGCCGCGAGCTCCTCGGAGGAGACCGTGGGTACCGAGCGCTCCGACAGTGCGGTGAGGGCTCGGAGGTACAGCGGAAGCCGGGCGACGGTGGCCTCGGGAATCCCTCGGCTGCGGGTCGCCGGTCGGTGAGTTCGGCCAGTTGCCACGGTGCTCCTGCGGGTAGCGCGGGGCTGCAGGCGGTCACACGTACCTAGACCGCCCCGTCGAATGCAGGCTATGTCTTTGTGAACGCGTGCACAAAGATGGTGTCCGATTTGCCCGGGCAACGTGACGGGGGTCACGCACTCCCGGCGCACCGGTATGGAACCGGCGCGCGCACCACTTCGTTCCGCTCCTGAAGGGGGCAAAACCGCACACTCTCCTCAACGAATCCCGCCCCCGAGACCAATCGCCGTCGATCCTAGGCGACTTTCCGGACCCGTTGGACTCACCGGTCAGGACGGGGTCCGGACCCGATCACGGCACAATCCGGACGGAACGCCACGCCGCGCCCTGCCCTCCATGGCCGCGCCACACCGGGCCGCTACGGAGCGAGGGCTTTGCGCAGCCGCGCCTCGTCCACACGCCAGAAGGTGTGCTGCGCCCCGTCCACCAGCACCACGGGGATCTGCTCCCAGTAGGCACGGTGAAGCTCTTCATCCTCGGTGATGTCCTTGTGCTCCCAGGGGACCCCGAGATCCCCACACACCTTCTCCACCACTTCTTGTGCGTCATCACACAGATGACAACCAGGCTTCCTGATGAGCGTGACCAGCCGCTCCGAGGGTGCCTTCTGCGTCGTACGGCGCCCACCGCGCCGGAACATGGAACTCATACGGGTCATTCTCCCGTCACCCGCGCGGCCCGGAGATGCCGGTCGGACGACTTCTTTAACGGCTCGGTCGCGGAGAGTTCACAGCCTCGCATCCTCTCGACTCCGGAAGCTCCGAACAAACTGGCTATGCTCACGACATGGCCGCTCTCGGATGGCTCACTCCCCGTAGGCGCTCCGCCACCGCGCGGAGCGTGTTGGCAGGCGAGGCCTCGGCGGAGGCAGCGCGCAAGTCCTCCCAGGAACTGGAGGAACTAGCCCACGACGCCGCGCCCGACGCCGACGCGCCCGACCAGGAACCGGAGTTCCCGGTCCTCGGCGACGAGAAGGCCGCGGCCTTCTTCGACCTCGACAACACCGTGATGCAAGGCGCCGCCCTCTTCCACTTCGGCCGGGGCCTGTACAAACGGAAGTTCTTCGAGACCCGCGACCTCGCCCGATTCGCCTGGCAGCAGGCATGGTTCAGGCTGGCCGGCGTCGAGGACCCGGAACACATGCAGGACGCCCGCGACTCGGCACTCTCGATCGTCAAGGGCCACCGGGTCGCGGAGCTGATGTCGATCGGCGAGGAGATCTACGACGAGTACATGGCCGAGCGCATCTGGCCCGGTACGCGCGCCCTCGCCCAGGCCCACCTGGACGCGGGCCAGAAGGTCTGGCTGGTCACGGCGGCCCCCGTGGAGATCGCCACGGTGATCGCCCGCCGGCTGGGCCTGACCGGTGCGCTGGGCACGGTCGCGGAGTCGGTGGACGGCGTCTACACGGGCAAGCTGGTGGGCGAGCCCCTGCACGGCCCGGCGAAGGCGGAGGCGGTCCGCGCGCTGGCCACCGCCGAGGGCCTGGACCTGTCCCGCTGCGCCGCCTACAGCGACTCCCACAACGACATCCCCATGCTGTCGCTGGTCGGCCACCCCTACGCGATCAACCCGGACACGAAACTCCGCAAGCACGCTCGTACGTTCGAGTGGCGTCTGCGCGACTACCGCACGGCCCGCAAGGCCGCGAAGGTCGGCATCCCCGCCGCGGCCGGAGTCGGCGCCGTGGCCGGCGGCACAGCCGCCGCCATCGCCCTCCACCGCCGCCGCCGCTGACTCCCGCGGCGACGCCCCGGCTCCCCCGCCCGCCCGACGCTCTTCGGCCGTCGGCCGGTGGGGGCTGGGGCGCAGCCCCGCCCCCAGGGGCGCGGGGAACTGCGCGCCAAGCCCCCACCCACCCGCGGCCAACAAGCCCACCCGGGGCTCTGGGGGCGCAGCCCCCAGGGATGGGACGGGCAGGGGCGGCGGGGGCGAGAAAAGCAGCCCAGGACACCCCACCGGAAGCCGGCCAATCCCCTGTCCTACCCCCGTGACCCCGCACCCAGTCACGCCACCCCCCACACGGCCACAACACGCCCCGCACCCAGACGGAACCCGAACCCATCCGATCAACAACCGGTCACTGTCCGGCACTTGATCAGGCGTCAATCGGTTACAGAAGCGACGTAATCGATGATTTGAGCAACTCGGTGTAGCGCTGCCTGTACGAAGCGTTATTCTCCTCAGACGCAAACCGGTACCCCTCCGTCGCTACGACGGGTGAATGGTCCCGCACTGCACGTGATGGAAGCTCTGCCTCTGGGAGTCCCGTGTACTCACACGTCGGGGTTGACGCCTCGGGCCTGGCTACGCTGCGCGCAACGGTCCTGGACCGCTTGCGCGGCTTCGTCCCCACCGCGTACGCCGTCCCCGCCCTCGCCGCCGTCCCCGCGCCCCTCGGCCCTTGCTACGCCCTGGCCGAGGGCAGCGCGGCGGTCGGCAGACGAGGCCGCTCGGGCTCGGCCGCCACGCCCACCGCACGCCGCCCGGCCGCAGACAGCGACAGCGCCCGGATGATGGATCTGGTCGAGCGCGCCCAGGCCGGCGAGGCCGACGCCTTCGGCCGCCTCTACGACCAGTACAGCGACACCGTGTACCGCTACATCTACTACCGCGTCGGCGGCAAGGCGACCGCCGAGGACCTCACCAGTGAGACGTTCCTGCGCGCCCTGCGCCGCATCGGAACGTTCACCTGGCAGGGCCGCGACTTCGGCGCCTGGCTGGTCACCATCGCCCGCAACCTGGTCGCGGACCACTTCAAATCGAGCCGATTCCGACTCGAAGTGACCACCGGCGAAATGCTCGACGCGAACGAGGTCGAGCGAAGCCCCGAGGACTCCGTCCTGGAGTCACTGTCGAACGCGGCCCTGCTCGACGCCGTACGACGGCTCAACCCCCAGCAGCAGGAGTGCGTCACCCTGCGCTTCCTGCAAGGGCTCTCGGTCGCCGAGACCGCCCGGGTGATGGGCAAGAACGAGGGCGCGATCAAAACCCTCCAGTACCGAGCCGTCCGCACCCTGGCACGGCTCCTCCCGGACGACGCCCGCTGAAACCCGTACGAACACCGGCCCGTACGAACGCCCCCGCGATCCCACACACTCAGCGACGCTCAACTCACCTTCCGTGAAAGTCCGTTGACTTCACGGTCCGATCATCCGTCGTCCGTAACCCAAGTGCCGCGACGCTCGTTGTGCGGGATACAGGCTCCCTGTGGTCACGACCCGGCCATCGCCGATCACTCGATCGTGTGGATGCGCTCGGGGCGTGCAACCCTCAGGACCCCCTGGGGAGTCGACCGTCTTGACGAGAGGAGGTGCCGCCAGTGATCGCGAACGTATCGGCACACCGGCGGGCGAACGCCTTCGCCCAGGCCCTGGAGGAGCAGTCCGACCAGGGCACGGCGGCCGAGCAGCCCGATGGATCGGCACCGTCCCAGGCTGCGTCGGAACAGACCGAGCAGGGCCTGCTGTTGGCCCTCGCCACCGGTCTCGGCGAGCTGCCCAAACCGGAGCTGGACCCCGAGGTCAAGGTCGTGCAGCGAGCACAGCTCGTGGCAGCGATGGAGGCCATGCTGCTGGAAGGCACCGCCGCGGGGGGCGAAGGCCCGGACCGTTCCGTGCCCGAGCAGCGCTCGCACCGGGCACGGGGCGCACACCGGGCGACCGGATTGGGGAAGCTGCGACCGCGTTCGCGTTTGTCCAAGGGCCTGGCCGCGGGCGGGCTCACCGTGGGCGTGGCCGCGGGAGCCTTCGGCGGCGTGGCAGCCGCCAGCTCCGACGCCCTGCCCGGCGACTCGCTCTACGGGCTCAAACGAGGCATGGAGGACATCAAACTCGGCCTGGCCCACGGCGACAGCGACCGCGGCGAGCTCTACCTCGACCAGGCGTCCACACGCCTGAGCGAGGCACGCCGGCTGATGGAGCGCGGCCGCTCGGGCGACCTCGACCACGAGTCCCTGGGCGAGATCCGCCGCGCCCTGTCGGGCATGCAGCACGACGCCTCCGAGGGCCACCGCCTGCTGTACGAGGCATACGAGCGGGACGGTTCACTGGGCCCCATCCAGGCCCTGTCCGCCTTCGCCCAGTCGCACCGCGAGGCCTGGGGCGCACTGCGCGACCGGCTGCCCGTCCAGCTCGGCGACGTCAGTCAGCAGGTCTCGTCGGTGTTCGCCGCCATAGACGAAGAGGTCGACCCGCTGCTCCCGGGAGCTCCGGCGAAGGAGGGCACGGGCCGTCACCGGGGTGCCAGTTCGGACGCCCCCGGCTCGTCGTCCGGTACGGGCCGTCCGGCGCCCAGCGCCAGCAGCGGCTCCACCACCGGCAGCCACAGCAGCGGCAAGCCGAATCCGTCCAGCTCCAGCAGCACCGGCGAGGGCCTGCTCGGCGGCACCACGGGCGGTCTCCTGGACCCGCCCAAGGACACCACCAGCTCGTCCCCGTCGGCCGGCAAGTCCAGCCCGACGAGCGGCGCGCCGGACGTCACCCTGCCCCCGCTGCTGCCCGGTCTCCTGCCGGGCCTGGGCATCGACAGCGAGGACAGCAGGTAATTCCGCGCTACGTAGCTGGGGGCGCCCTTCTCAGGAAGGGCGCCCCCAGCCACGTACGTCCATCGCCGACGGAATGTCCGGCGGAACATCCGTCAGAAGAAGACCGACCGGCGCTGCACCAGCAGCTTGTACAGCGTGTGCTGGATCTGCTCCCTGACCTGGTCCGTCAGGTTGAACATCAGCATGGGGTCCTCGGCGGCCTCCGGCGGATAGCCGTCCGTGGGGATCGGCTCGCCGAACTGGATCGTCCACTTCGTGGGAAGCGGGACGGCACCCAGCGGACCCAGCCACGGGAAGGTCGGCGTGATCGGGAAGTACGGGAAACCCAGCAGCCGCGCCAACGTCTTCGCGTTGCCGATCATCGGGTAGATCTCCTCCGCGCCGACGATCGAGCACGGAATGATCGGGGCGCCCTGCCGCAGAGCCGTCGACACGAACCCGCCCCGGCCGAAGCGCTGAAGCTTGTAGCGCTCGCCGAACGGCTTGCCGATGCCCTTGAAACCCTCCGGCATCACACCGACCAGCTCGCCGCGCTCCAGGAGCCGTTCGGCGTCCTCGGCGCACGCCAGGGTGTGCCCGGCCTTGCGGGCCAGCTCGTTGACCACCGGCAGCATGAAGACCAAGTCGGCCGCGAGAAGGCGCAGATGGCGGCTCTCGGGGTGGTTGTCGTGGACGGCGACCTGCATCATCAGGCCGTCCAGCGGGAGGGTGCCCGAGTGGTTGGCGACGATCAGCGCGCCGCCGTCGGTCGGGATGTTCTCGATGCCCTTCACCTCGACCCGGAAGTACTTCTCGTACAGCGGCCGGATCAGGGACATCAGGACCTGCTCGGTGAGCTCCTGGTCGTACCCGAAGTCGTCGATCTCGTAGTCACCGGTGAGGCGCCGGCGCAGAAAGGCGAGGCCACCGGCGACACGCCGTTCCAGCCCGCCGCTCACCCGCGCCTGTGATGTCGACGGCGCGTTGTCCGGCGTCGACGGCTGAGGCGGCTGTTCCTCACGCGTCACAGGAACATCATCCTGCGGGAAGGTCCGGCCGGGCAGGGGCTGGACCTCACGTACCACCACGGGATCGCCCTTGCGCCGGCTCCCCGCGGCCCGCCGCCGCGGCGGGCGCTGCACAGCACCCCCGCGCGACCGGTCGTCGTCGAACGGAATGACCTTGGCGTCCGCCATCGTCGATGCGCTCCTCAGTTGGCGCTCAGTGTCGGGGGGTGGCCGCCGCCCACGTAACGCAGCGCGGCGATCCGGTCGACGGCCCCGGCGAGGGCCTCGGGGGGCAGGAGTCCGGGCCCCCGGCTGCGTGCGAAGTCCGCGAAGGTCTCCGCGGTCGAGTATCTCGGTTTGTAGCCCAGCGTCTCGCGCATCTGGTTCGTCGACACGACCCTGCCGTGGGTGAGCAGCCGCAGCTGCTCCGGCGAGAAGTCCGTCACGCCCAGGGTACGCACCGCGGTTCCCGCCCAGCTGAGCGCCGGCAGCAGCAGAGGCACCGTGGGGCGGCCCAGGCGTCGAGCGCACTGCGAGAGCAACAGGACGCCGTCTCCGGCGATGTTGAAGGTGCCGCTGTTGAGCGTGCCGCGCTGTGGATCGTGCGAGGCGAGCCGCAGGACCTCGATCACGTCGTCCTCGTGCACGAACTGCAGGCGCGGGTCGTAGCCGAAGACGGTCGGCAGCACCGGCAGCGCGAAGTACGAGGCGAGCGGCGAGTCGGCGCTCGGCCCGAGGATGTTCGCGAACCGCAGCACACACACGGCGACGTCGGGCCGCCGCCGCGCGAAGCCACGCACATACCCCTCGACCTCCACCGTGTCCTTCGCGAAGCCGCCGCTGGGCAGCGACTTGGGCGGGGTGGTCTCGGTGAACACGGCCGGATCTCGCGGCGCGGATCCGTAGACGTTCGTACTGGACTTCACGACGAGCCGCTTGACCGACGGGGACTTCTGGCAGGCGCCCAGCACCTGCATCGTGCCGATGACGTTGGTCTCCTTGACCGTCGTCCGGCTGCCGCCGCCCAGCGCGATGCCCGTCACGTCCATGTGGACGACCGTGTCGACGGAGTGCTCGGCGAGCACGCGGGCGATCGTGGGCTGGCGGATGTCGGCCTGGACGAACTCGGCCTCGCCCAGATGATGCTCGGGCAGCACCGCGTCCACGGCGATCACCCGGTCCACCTGAGGGTCACGCTGGATCCGTCGTACGAACCGGCCGCCCAGCTGACGGGCCACTCCGGTGACGAGCACGACCTTCCCCAAGATCAGCGCCTCTCTTCCCGTTCTGGACGTGAGCCGACGTAGCTCTGCTCGTACCCTGCCGTGTTCCCCGTGTGCCGCCAACCTAGCGGGTTGATGTTGCGCTGTGATGACCACCCGATGCACGAAGTGACGACAGCCACGAACATACGATCAGACCAAGCCACACGGCACATGGGCGTATGCACAGCATCGCCCTCCAGGGCCCCCGTGCAGGAGACGCGCGCCGCTCCCCACGGAAAGTACCCGCTCTGGGCGAAAGCCGCCCCGACGGCGGAGGCCGGTACGCCGAGAGCCTGGCCGGAAAACGGCTATGGCCCCCCACCGGCCGGTGGGGGGCCACAGAGCGCGCCGTTCGCAGCGCTCGCGCAAGCGTAAGGACGAGCCCCGGCGATGCGGGGCACGGTCTTACTTCTTGTTGCGACGCTGAACGCGAGTGCGCTTGAGCAGCTTGCGGTGCTTCTTCTTGGCCATCCGCTTGCGCCGCTTCTTGATAACAGAGCCCACGACTACCCTCGCTCACTTCTCTTTACTCGGTGCTGGGCTGCATGGGCCCACACGACCTATGAGGGGCCAGCCTACCCGTC
The DNA here is from genome assembly GCF_044763085.1 of Streptomyces sp. NPDC096311. Taxonomy (NCBI): domain Bacteria; kingdom Bacillati; phylum Actinomycetota; class Actinomycetes; order Kitasatosporales; family Streptomycetaceae; genus Streptomyces; species Streptomyces sp. NPDC096311. Next base: position 5,908 of record NZ_JBIWFN010000050.1, on the reverse strand, counting down.
CGAGCGCTGAGGTCGTAATCGAGGGGATCCGAGTGGATTCCCGAGGTGACCACAAGGGCCTCTCGGGAACCCCTCGAAGCAACCGTCAGGCTGTCTCCACCCCCACATAGCTCTCGCGGAGGTACTCGTGAACCGCTTGCTCCGGCACCCGGAAGGACCTCCCCACCCGGATCGCCGGCAGATGACCGCTGTGCACCAAGCGGTACACGGTCATCTTCGACACTCGCATCACCGAGGCGACTTCCGCCACGGTAAGGAACTGAACCTCGTTCAGAGGCCTCTCGCCAGCTGCAGCCATGACACACCTGAACCTTCCGCACTCGACGGCCACCGGCTTCCCCTTCCGGTGACTCTTCGTCGTTGCGTGCTCACTCCCCAATGTAGGGGCGGGTGATGCGAGTGGGGAAGAGGAGATGGCATCGGCCGCCTACTGTGACAGACACGCTCGATTGAGTACATAGCGAGTAAGCGGTCGGTAGTAATCAGACCGCACAGCGTCATCAAGCGGAACGACGACGGACACCCGCCCCTCTGCCTCTCCGACGAAGAGCGCAGGATCGTCCGTATCGGCAAGACCCATGGCCTCGAACCCCAGCTGACCTGCTCCGCAGACCCAGCCGTGGTCCCCGACGACGAGCTCCGGGAGCGGTCCGCCACCCTCCGCGGCGGCCGCCAGAACGGTCCGAACCGGCAGCGGTGAGTGGGTATGTGCGCCGGTCGCACCACCGGGGGCTTGCGCCCGGGGTTCGCGTACCAGCGCGACACCTTGTACGTAGTCAAGGTTGTACGTGCGTAGGCCGAACCGGGTCGTTATGTCGACAGAGCTACCCTGCGCGGGGGTGAGGACGGTACATCCCGCCGCCGACAGGGCGTCCGCAAGGGCGGCGTAGAAACCGAGCAGACGGTGCGGGTGACCGGTCCCGAGGAGTACCGGCTCGCGCCTGCGGGCCGCCGTTTCGAGTCGCGCCGCGAAGGAATCGAGCGCGACCAGAGTCCGCTCAGGGTCGATCACATCATGCCCACTCGTGTACGCCGGATCGGCCGAAACTCCACACTTGTCGGCCATCAACTCGATCAGATCTCGCGGCTCCCACGTCCACTCGGGATCGAGCCCGAGCAGTACCCGGGGATCGCGGGCCGCGAAGAGCCGATAACTCCGCAGACTCTCCTCACGCGAGGTGGCAACGGGCCCGGCCAACCGGGCCGCCAGCAGGTGCGCACGTAATGCTCCGGTGCTCAACACGACAGCGATGCTGACGCACATGCTCCCCCTTCACCCCGAATTTCCCGAAAACGCCCCACAGTTGGCGTAATGCACACTCTGCCCCCCGCCTATCCCCCGACAGCCCCCCAGGCGCAGCCCCAGACGGGCCACTGGAACACGCCCTCGGCGGGGCTCGGGGGTGCGGGGTCCCGTCAGGGGTGCGGGGGTGCAGCCCGCCGGGGGTGCGGGGGCGGAGCCCCGTCGGGGGTGCGGGGGTGCAGCCCCGCCGGGGGTGCGGGGGCGGAGCCCCGCCGGGGGTGCGGGGGCGGAGCCCCGTCGGGGGTGCGGGGGCGGAGCCCCGTCGGGGGTGCGGGGGCGCAGCCCGTCGGGGGTGCGGGGGCGCAGCCCGCCGGGGGTGCGGGGGCGGAGCCCCGCCGGGGGTGCGGGGGCGGAGCCCCGTCGGGGGTGCGGGGGCGCAGCCCCGCCAGGGATCCGGGGCGCAGCCCCGGCGGGGGCGCGGGGGCGCTGCCCCGCCAGGCACTCGGGGGTGCAGGGGCGCAGCCCCGGCGGGGGCGAAGGGGCGGAGCTCCTGGGGATGGGTCGGGTAGGGGCGGCGGGGGCGAAGAAAGGTCAGGGCAGGAGGCCCCGTAGGGGGAACACCGCGCGGCGCGTCGCAACGATCGCCTGGTCGAGGCGGTCGGCCGGGTCGTACCCGGACTCCCACCCCTGCCAGGACACGGGCCACCGCCCGTCCGTCATCCGCACGGGCGCCAACTGCCGCGTACGAGCGAAGACCTCCTGCCGCCAGCTCTCGGGAATCACCGTCTCGGGATCGATGGGCCGCCCCGCCGCGACGGCGACCAGATGCGTCCACGACCGCGGCACGACGTCCACGACCGCGTACCCGCCCCCGCCCAACGCGACCCACCGCCCGTCGGCGTACTCGTGCGCCAGGTCGTGACAGGCGACCTGCACGGCCCGCTGCGCGTCGAGCGAGACGGCGAGATGAGCGAGCGGGTCCTCGAAGTGGGTGTCGGCACCATGCTGGGTGACAAGCACCTGCGGCCGAAACTCGGCGACGAGCTCAGGCACCACGGAGTGGAACGCCCGCAGCCACCCCGCGTCCCCGGTCCCGGCCGGCAGCGCGACATTGACGGCGGAGCCCTCCGCCGAGGAGGCGCCCGTCTCCTCCGGCCACCCGGTCTGCGGAAACAGAGTCCGCGGATGCTCGTGCAGCGAGATCGTCAGAACCCGGGGGTCCTCCCAGAACGCCGTCTGCACCCCGTCCCCGTGGTGCACATCGACATCCACGTACGCGACCCGCTCGGCCCCCAGCTCCAGCAGCCGCGCGATCGCGAGCGAGGCGTCGTTGTAGATGCAGAACCCCGACGCCCCACCCGGCATCGCATGGTGCAGCCCACCCGCGAAGTTCACCGCGTGCAGCGCGTCCCCGTGCCACACCGCCTCCGCCGCCCCGACCGACTGCCCGGCGATCATCGCCGACACCTCGTGCATTCCCGCGAAGGCGGGATCGTCCATGGTCCCGAGCCCGTACGAGGCGTCCGCGGCCCCCGGATCCACCGACGCGGCCTTGACCGCCTCGACATAGTCCTCACGATGCACGAGCCGCAACGTCGACTCCCCGGCCGGCTTCGCCGCGACGACATCCACCTCCCGGTCGAGCCCGAAGGCACCGACCAGTCGCCGGGTCAGCGCCAGTCGGACCGGATCCATCGGATGGTCCGGGCCGAAGTCATAGCCCGTTACTGCCTCGTCCCACATCAGCTGTGCGCGGCCGCTCATGTCCGTCACCGTATCGGTCCGGTTCAGGCGCGAACGAGCGGGCGTACCCCAAGGTCGCCAGGACCAACACCATCGGAACAAGCATGGCGCCCCGGTAGTTCCAGGCGTCGCCCAACGCCCCCACCAACGGCGAACCGATCAAGAACCCGACGTAATTGAAGATGTTCAGCCGTGCGATGGCAGCATCCGAAGCCCCGGGAAACAACCGTCCGGCCGCCGCGAACGTCTGCGGCACCAGCACACACAACCCCAGCCCGAGCAACGTGAACCCGAGCATCCCGACCCACGCCCCCGGCGCCACCGCCACCACCGCGAACCCCAGCGCCGCCACGACCGCCCCCAGCCGTACGACGGCCACCGCCCCGAACCGCCGCACCCCGAAGTCCCCGACGGCCCGTCCCACCAGCGTCATCACCATGTAGACGTTGTAGGGAACGGTCGCCAACTGCTCCGAACTGCCCAGCACATCCTGCAGATACTTCGCACTCCAGTTTGAAACCGTCGAGTCCCCGATGTACGCGAACGTCATCACCAGACACAGCGGCAACAGCAGCCTGAAGACCAGGGCCCCGCTCTCCCCCTGCCCTTTCCCGGCCACGGCATCGACACCGCCATCGGTATCGGTATCGGCATCGACATCGACCCCGACCTCAAGACCAGAGGCGGCGCCCCCGTCGACGTACCACCGACTCCCCACGAACGCCGCCGGCAGCAGCACGAGCACCACCGGCAGATAGGACACGAAGAGCGAGAGATGCCAGTGCGCCCCCACCCACGCGAGCGAGGCGCCCACGATCCCGCCCAGGCTGTACGTGGCGTGGAAACCGAGCATGATGCTGCGCCCGTACGTCCGCTGGAGGCTCACCCCGAGCATGTTCATGGACGCATCGAGCGCGCCGACCGCGAGCCCGAAGGCGCCGAGCGCGACCGCCAGTTCGACCAGCCGGTCCCCCGACCCGACCCCGAGCAGCGCCAGGAGCACAACGGGCTGGGACCAGCGCAGCAGCCGACTGGGCCGTATTCGCTTCACCAGCTGCTCGGTCGTCACGCTGCCGACCCCGGCGAGGATCGGCACGGCGGCCAGGAACGCGGGCAGCAGCGCGTCGGAGACGCCGTACCGGTCCTGGATGGCCGGAATGCGCGTCACGAGCAGAGCGAAGGTGGCGCCCTGAGCGAAGAAGCTGAACGCCAAAGAGGCCCTACCGCGCCGCAGCACATCTGTCATGGCGGCGAGCGTAGGGCCCTGGCTTACCGGTGGGTAGATCCCACCGAAGATGAATTTTGCTCAACTCTTCGGCTGGATGGTCCCGGCGACCTCGTTCTCCAGCAGCTTCTCCATCGGAACGACCGCCAGCCGCCCACTGACCAGGATGGCCACCGCGATCGCACCGACCATCACGACCGTGCCCAGCCAGACCATCGTGTCGACCGGCAGGGTGTACGCGCCCACGACCCTCGCGACGCACTCCGCGAGCAGCACCACGCCCCAGACCAGGGAGAAGGTCCGCTCGGCCTTCCGGAACCGCTCGGAGCCGGCCGCCAGCCGGTCCCACGCGGCGTTCTTGGCCGCGTCGCCCTTGATGAGGAACGGCTTCATGCCCGCCGTCATCATCGGCCTGCCGAGCTTCACGGAGACCAGGATGCCGATGCCGATCGCGCTGCTGACCCCGCTGTCCTTGGCCAGCATCAGCCGCGGGTCACCGGCGACGAGACTGAGGGCCAGCCCGACGACGTTGACGAACAGGATCAGCCCGGCCAGGGCGTTGGCCTTGCGCTCCTTCAGCGCGCCCCACACGGTCCGCACCGCCGGCACCACACTGCTCCAGCCGAGGGCCGCCATGGTGCTCATGCCGAACCCGTTCTTGAGGAGGTAGTACGACCCGACGGGCACCGCCACGTCGAGGATCAGCGGCAGGAAGCTGGGCCTGGCGGCGGCATCGGCGCTCGTGGCGGCCGGCGCCTCGACCCTGGTCGCTCCCGTGCTGGTCTCGATGGCCGTGATGCTCATGATCGGGTCCCTCCGTCGTCGCTGTGTACGTCCCGTTCCGATGTACTCAGCTTCGCGGTCGGACCCCACTCGCCAACAGAAACGATCGTCCGGAGCTCGGCGTGACAAATGTCAGTGCCGCGCGATGGGTGCCGTCATACGAGCAGGTCAGCCAACTCGCCCAGCTCGGAAAAGAATTGAGTGGCACCGGTGAGCTTGGCGGCCGGCGTCATCGCCGTGAACCCGTACACGTCCATCCCCGCGGCGTTCGCCGCCCGCACCCCGAGCGGACTGTCCTCCACGACGACACACCGCTCCGGCGCCACCCCCATCCGCTCCGCCGCGTAAAGGAACAGATCGGGGGCCGGCTTGCCCCGCCCCACATCCTGCGAACTGAAGACACGCCCCTCGTCGAACCATCGGTCGAGCCCGGTCTTCCGATGCCCCACCCGGATCCGCTCATGGCTCCCGGAGGAGGCCACGCAGTACGGGACCTCGTCCGCGGCCAGCTTCTCCAGCAACTGCACGGCACCGGGAACGGGTTGCAGCTCCCGCTCGAAGGCGGCGAACACCCGCCCGTGAAAGACGTCGTCGAAGTCCTCCGGCAGCCGCTGCCCACTCCGCTCCTGGACGAGCTCGTGGATGCGGTGCATGGCAGACCCCATGTAGTCCCGGATGGACTCCTCGTACGAGGTCGGGTGCCCGAGTTCGGTGAGATAGGCGGCCAGGATCGTGTTGGAGATCGGCTCACTGTCCACGAGGACGCCGTCATTGTCGAAGATCACCAAGTCATAGCGCATGACAAAACATTAGACCCCCGAACGCAGAAAACCCCCGTACCGATTTCCCGGTACGGGGGTTCTCCCTACAATTAGTTCGGCGGCGTCCTACTCTCCCACAGGGTCCCCCCTGCA
>NZ_JBIWFN010000049.1:0-25589 GCF_044763085.1 Streptomyces sp. NPDC096311 | reverse complement strand
ATGTTCCGCATCGCCGACGGCGAGGAACTCGGCTACGGCGACCCCGCCCTGCGCGGCCACTCCTTCGAGTTCCGCATCAACGGCGAAGACCCCGGCCGGGGGTTCCTCCCGGCCCCCGGCACAGTCTCCATCTTCGCGCCGCCCTCCGGCCCCGGCGTCCGCCTGGACGCGGGTGTGCAGTGCGGCAGCGTGATCGGCCCGGCCTGGGACTCCCTGCTCGCGAAGCTGATCGTCACCGGCGCCACCCGCGAGCAGGCGCTCCAGCGTGCAGCCCGCGCCCTCGAGGAGTTCGAGATCGGCGGGATGGCCACCGCGCTGCCCTTCCACCGCGCGGTCGTCAAGGACCTGGCCTTCGCCCCCGAACTGACCGGCTCCGCCGACCCGTTCACGGTCCACACCCGCTGGATCGAGACCGAGTTCGTCAATGGCATCCCGGCCTTCACCAACCCCGCCGAGGCGGCGGAGGAGGCGGAGGCCGAGCCGGGCCGCGAGTCCGTCGTGGTCGAGGTCGGCGGCAAGCGCCTGGAGGTCTCGCTGCCCTCCTCGCTGGGCATGTCCCTGGCCCGCACCGGCCTCGCGGCGGGCGCCAAGCCCAAGCGCCGCGCGGCCAGGAGGTCGGGCCCGGTGGCCTCCGGTGACACGCTCGCCTCGCCGATGCAGGGCACGATCGTCAAGGTCGCGGTCGAGGAGGGCCAGGAGGTCAAGGAGGGCGACCTCGTCGTCGTCCTGGAGGCCATGAAGATGGAACAGCCCCTCAACGCCCACCGCTCGGGGATCGTCAAGAGCCTCACCGCCGAAGTGGGCGCGTCCGTCGCCTCGGGCGCCGCCATGTGCGAAATCACCAGCTGAATTACCGGGCATTACCCGGCATTCTCCAGCGCAATTCTGAACCGGTCTGACAATTCCCTGACACGGGGAATATTGAAACCGCTCGTACCGCCCAAGATACTGAATATGAGCTTTCGTCAACTGTTGTGTGGTGGGCCCCGAGGAGAGGGAAACGTATGTACAGCACGCTGATTGTGGCTCGGATGGACCCCGGGTCGAGCGTCGACGTCGCGAAGATTTTCGGTGATTTCGACGACACGGAAATGCCGCACCGCATGGGCACGCGCCGGCGCCAGCTCTTCCAGTACCGGGGTCTGTACTTCCACCTCCAGGACTTCGACGCGGACAACGGCGGCGAGCTGATCCAGCACGCCCGGCACGACCCCCGCTTCATACAGATCAGCGAGGACCTGAAGCCGTTCATCGAGGCGTACGACCCGGCCACCTGGCGCTCCCCGGCCGACGCGATGGCCACGCGCTTCTACAACTGGGAGGCGTCCGCGTGACCGGCCGACGAGTTGTCATCACCGGTATCGAGGTGCTCGCCCCCGGTGGTGTCGGGGCGAAGAACTTCTGGAACCTGCTGAGCGAGGGCCGTACGGCCACCCGCCGCATCACGTTCTTCGACCCCAGCCCGTTCCGTTCCCGGGTCGCCGCCGAGATCGACTTCGATCCCGCGGAGCACGGACTGCGCCCGCAGGAGATACGCCGGATGGACCGCGCCGCGCAGTTCGCGGTGGTCGCGGCCCGTGGCGCGGTCGCCGACAGCGGTATCGACATCGACGCCTACGACCCGTACCGCGTCGGTGTCACCATCGGCAGCGCGGTCGGCGCGACCATGGGTCTGGACGAGGAGTACAACGTCGTCAGCGACGGCGGCCGGCTTCACCTGGTCGACCACGCCTACACGGCCCCGCACCTGTACAACTACCTGGTCCCCAGCTCCTTCGCGGCCGAGGTCGCGTGGGCCGTGGGCGCGCAGGGCCCCAACACGGTGGTCTCCACGGGCTGTACGTCCGGCATCGACTCGGTCGGACACGCCGTGGAACTGCTCCGCGAGGGCTCGGCGGACGTCATGATCACGGGTTCGTCCGACGCCCCGATCTCGCCGATCACGATGGCGTGCTTCGACGCGATCAAGGCGACGACGCCCCGGGACGACGTACCCGAGCGCGCCTCGCGCCCCTTCGACGGGACCCGCAACGGGTTCGTCCTCGGGGAGGGCGCCGCCGTGTTCGTCCTGGAGGAGCTGGAGAGCGCCAAGCGGCGCGGCGCGCACATCTACGCCGAGATCGCGGGCTATGCGACGCGCTCGAACGCGTACCACATGACGGGTCTGCGTCCGGACGGGGCGGAGATGGCCGAGGCCATCACGGTCGCGCTCGACGAGGCCAGGATGAACGCGACCGAGATCGACTACATCAACGCGCACGGCTCGGGCACCAAGCAGAACGACCGCCACGAGACCGAGGCGTTCAAGCGGAGCCTGGGCGACCACGCCTACCGGACACCGGTCAGCTCGATCAAGTCGATGGTCGGGCACTCGCTCGGCGCGATCGGCTCCATCGAGATCGCCGCGTCCGCGCTGGCGATGGAGAACCACGTCGTGCCGCCCACGGCCAACCTCACCACCCCCGACCCCAAGTGCGACCTCGACTACGTGCCGCTGGTCGCCCGTGAGCAGCTCACCGACGCGGTGCTCACGGTCGGCAGCGGCTTCGGGGGATTCCAGAGCGCCATGGTGCTGGCGCGTCCCGAGAGGAGCGTGGCATGACCACCACGGTGGTAGTGACCGGTCTGGGCATCGCCGCCCCCAACGGACTGGGCACACAGGACTACTGGGCCGCCACCCGGACCGGCAAGAACGGCATCGGGCGGGTCACCCGCTTCGACCCGTCCTCCTACCCGTCGACCCTGGCGGGCGAGGTGCCCGGTTTCGTCGCCGCGGACGTGCTGCCGAGCCGGCTGCTGCCGCAGACCGACCACATGACCCGGATGGCGCTGGTCGCCGCCGAGTGGGCGCTCGAGGACGCGGGCATCGACCCCAAGGAACTGCCCGAGTACGACATGGGCGTCGTCACGGCCAGTTCCTCGGGCGGCTTCGAGTTCGGACAGGGCGAGCTGGAGAAGCTGTGGAGCCAGGGAAGCCAGTACGTGTCCGCGTACCAGTCCTTCGCCTGGTTCTACGCCGTCAACAGCGGCCAGATATCCATCCGCAACGGGCTCAAGGGCCCCAGCGGCGTCATCGTCAGTGACGAGGCCGGCGGTCTCGACGCGGTGGCGCACGGCCGGCGGCTCATCCGCAAGGGCACCCCGATGATCGTCTCCGGGGGCGTCGACGCGTCGATCTGCCCCTGGGGCTGGGTGGCGCAGATGGCCGGCGACCGGCTGAGCACCAGCGACGAGCCGACCCGTGCCTACCTTCCCTTCGACGCCGACGCGGCCGGTTACGTACCGGGCGAGGGCGGCGCCATCCTGATCATGGAGTCGGCCGAGTCGGCGTGCGAGCGCGGCGCCAAGATCTACGGCGAGATCGCGGGCTACGGCTCGACGTTCGACCCGCGGCCCGGCAGCGACCGCGAGCCCGCCCTGCGCAAGGCGATCGAACTCGCCCTTGCCGACGCGGGCACCGCGCCCGAGGACATCGACGTGGTCTTCGCGGACGCGGCGGGCGTGCCGGAGCTGGACCGTATCGAGGCCGACGCGATCTCGGCGGTCTTCGGGGTCCGGGGTGTCCCGGTCACCGCGCCCAAGACGATGACGGGCCGGCTGTACTCCGGCGCGGCCCCGCTCGATGTCGCCACCGCGCTGCTGGCCATCGAGGAGGGCCTCATCCCTCCGACGGTCCACATCAACCCCGACGCGGAGTACGGCCTCGACCTGGTCCTCAACCAGTCGCGCACCGCCCAGGTGCGCACGGCCCTGGTCCTGGCCCGCGGTTACGGCGGCTTCAACTCGGCCGTCGTGGTCCGCGCCGTCGACTGACGGGCACCCCCTGCCCCCGACGCCCCCAAGACCCCCGACTGAACGATCCATTTCGACCTGGGAAGGAACCCACGTGTCCACTTCGGAATTCACCCTGGACGACCTGCGCCGCATCCTCCAGGAGGGCGCCGGTGTCGACGAGGGCGTCGACCTCGACGGCGACATCCTCGACGAGCCGTTCGAAGTCCTCGGCTACGAGTCGCTGGCGCTCCTGGAGACGGGCAGCCGTATCGAGCGCGAGTACGGGATCGTCCTCGACGAGGACCTGCTGACCGACGCCGACACCCCGCGCGCCCTCATCGAGGCCGTGAACCAGCAGTTCGGCGCCGACGAGCCCGCCGCCGCCTGACGCCCGACGGCGTTCCCGGACCGGGCGAAACCTTTCACCTGACCTCGTGACCTGGTGACCTCGTCCGGTCCGGCTCCGCCGCAGCCCCGCAGAAGCAAGCGCAGTCCCGCAGAACAAGAGGGAGAGGAAGCACATGTCAACGCTGGAAAAGCGGGTCGCTCTCATATCGGGGGCCACCAGCGGCATCGGCCTCGCGTCCGCGCGGGCGCTGGCCGCGGCCGGCCACCGCGTGTTCATCGGCGCCCGCAGCGCGGACAACGTCGCCGAGACCGTCAAGATCCTCCAGGAGGAGGGCATCGACGCCGACGGCACGGCCCTCGACGTCCGTGACCCCGCCTCGGTCGGCGCCTTCGTGCAGGCCGCGGTCGACCGCTTCGGCACCGTCGACGTCCTGGTCAACAACGCAGGCCGGTCCGGTGGCGGCGTCACCGCCGACATCGAGGACGAGCTGTGGACCGATGTCATCGACACCAACCTCAACAGCGTGTTCCGGCTGACGCGGGAGGTGCTCAACACCGGCGGCATGCGCCACAAGAGCCGTGGCCGCATCATCAACATCGCCTCCACGGCCGGCAAGCAGGGCGTGGTCCTGGGAGCCCCCTACTCCGCCTCGAAGCACGGCGTGGTCGGTTTCACCAAGGCCCTCGGCAATGAGCTGGCCCCCACCGGCATCACCGTGAACGCCGTCTGCCCCGGCTATGTCGAGACGCCGATGGCCCAGCGCGTGCGCGCCGGATACGCGGCCGCCTACGACACCTCCGAGGACGCCATCCTCGAGAAGTTCCAGGCCAAGATCCCGCTCGGCCGCTACTCCACCCCCGAGGAGGTCGCCGGCATGGTCGCCTACCTCGCCTCCGACACGGCCGCCTCGGTCACCGCGCAGGCCATCAACGTCTGCGGCGGACTCGGCAACTTCTGAGCACCCCCACCGACCGGCAGCCCGTACCCAGCCATGGAGAAGAAAGCGTCATGACGACCCGTGAGGTAGAGCACGAGATCACGATCGCCGCGCCCGCACCGGCCGTGTACCGGCTGCTGGCGGAGGTCACCAACTGGCCCCGGATCTTCCCGCCCACCATCCACGTGGACCGTGTGGAGCACGACGGCTCCCAGGAGCGGATACGGATCTGGGCCACCGCCAACGGCGAGGCCAAGAACTGGACCTCGCGCCGCGAACTGGACCCCGAGGCCCTGCGCATCACCTTCCGCCAGGAGGTGACCGCCCCGCCGGTCGCCGCGATGGGCGGGACCTGGATCATCGAGCCGCTCGGGGAGAACGCGTCCCGGGTACGGCTGCTGCACGACTACCGCGCCGTCGACGACGACCCGCACGACCTCCTGTGGATCGACGAGGCCGTCGACAAGAACAGCCGCTCCGAGCTGGCCGCGCTGAAGAAGAACGTCGAGTTCGCGCATGCGGCGGAGGAGGTGACCTTCTCCTTCGAGGACACCGTCTACGTCGACGGTGCGGCGAAGGACGTGTACGCCTTCATCAACGAGGCGAACCTGTGGTCGGAGCGTCTGCCGCACGTGGCGACGGTCCGTCTGGAAGAGGACACCGTGGGTCTCCAGACGCTGGAGATGGACACCCGGGCCAAGGACGGCTCCGTCCACACCACCAAGTCCTACCGGGTGACCTTCCCCCACCAGCGCATCGCGTACAAGCAGGTCACGCTCCCCGCGCTGATGACCCTGCACACCGGTCACTGGACCTTCGAGGACACCGACCAGGGCGTCGCGGCGACCTCCCAGCACACGGTCACCCTCAACACGGACAACATCGAGAGCATCCTCGGCTGCGGGGCCACCGTCGCCGACGCCCGCGAGTACGTCCACACGGCCCTGTCCACCAACAGCCGGGCCACCCTCACCCACGCCAAGGCCTTCGCAGAGAACAGGCGTTGACGATGACGACGGACCATCAGGACACCGACACGACCATCCTGGACACCGACGTCCTCGTGGTCGGAGCGGGCCCCGCCGGGCTGATGCTCGCCACCGAGCTGAGGCTGGGCGGCGCCGAGGTGGTCGTCGTCGACCAGCGCCCCGGCCCGACCACCGAATCCCGGGCCTCCACCCTGCACGCCCGCACGATGGAGATCCTCGACTCCCGCGGGCTGCTGGACGAGCTCGGTACGCCGCCGTGCGAGCCGCGCGGTCACTTCGGCGGCGTACCGCTGGACCTGACGCTGCCCAGCTCGCACCCCGGGCAGTGGAAGGTCGCGCAGACCCGCACCGAGGAGCTGTTGCAGCGGCGGGCCGCCGTGCTGGGCGCCGATCTCCGGCGCCGGCACCAGCTGCTGTCCCTGGAAGCGAAGAGCGAGGGGGGCGGGGTGGAGGCCGAGGCCATCGGTCCCTACGGTCCCGTCCGCATCCAGGCCCGCTACCTGGTCGGCTGCGACGGCGAGGACAGCACGGTACGGCGCCTGGTCCGGGCCCCCTTCCCGGGCCGGGACGCCGCACGCGAACTGCTGCGCGCCGACGTCTCCGGCGTCGAGGTCGCCGACCGGCGCTTCGAGCGACTGGAGCACGGTCTCGCCATCGCCGCCACCCGCGAGGGGGTGACCCGGGTGATGGTCCACGAGTTCGGGCGCCCCGCCGCCGAACGCGGCGGCGCCGAACCGGACTTCGCCGAGGTCACCGACGTCTGGAAGCGCGTCACCGGCGAGGACATCAGCCAGGGCACGCCCCTGTGGGTCAACGCCTTCGGCGACGCCAACCGGCAGCTCGCCCACTACCGGCACGGTCGCGTCCTGTTCGCCGGGGACGCGGCGCACCGGCAGATGCCGAGCGGCGGACAGGCCCTCAACCTGGGCGTCCAGGACGCCTTCAACCTCGGCTGGAAACTCGCCGCCGTCGTCCGCGGCAGCGCGGGCGAGGACCTCCTCGACACCTACCACTCCGAGCGCCACACCGTGGGCCGTCAAGTCCTCGCCAACATCCGGGCCCAGGTCGAGCTGCTGCTCGGCGGCCCGGAGGTCGAACCCGCCCGCGCCCTGCTCACCGAACTCGTCGCCCTGGACGGCGTACGGCAGCATCTCGCCGGGATGATCAGCGGCCTCGGCATCCGGTACGCCGTCGAGGGCCCCGAGATCCACTCCGGCGCACACCCGCTGCTCGGGCGGCGGTTGCCGGACGCGTGGCTGGAGCCCGCGGAGCGAGGCGCGCGGCGCCGTACGACCGAACTTTTGCGCACCGGCCGCGGGTTGCTGCTGTCCCTGGACGGGGACGGCGCCCCGGCGCTGCGCGCGACGGCGGCCCCCTGGTCGGACCGGGTCGCCTTCGTCGCCGACCGCCCCGCGGCCGGCGGCCCGCTGCCGGCCGGGCAGGCCCTGCTGGTCCGCCCCGACGGCTATGTGGCCTGGGCCGGTTCCGGTCCTGCCGGTCTGGCGCGGGCGCTGACCCGCTGGTTCGGCACCTTGGCCGCCGACGACTGAGCACGACCGCACGGGCTCGTCATGGACAAGCGCACGCACAGGCAAAGGCACGGCAGGGCACGGCATGGCACGGCAGGGCACGGACAAGCTCACGCACACGCACGGACAAGCACACGCACAGCTGAGGCACCGCACGTCACCCACCGATGCGACGCGCGCCCGGGCGCGCGAGGAGAGGACACCCATGGACGCGCAGATGGACGCGGACGTCATTGTCGTCGGCGCCGGCCCGGCCGGGCTGATGCTGGCCGGGGAACTGCGGCTGGGCGGGGTGAGCGTCATCGTCGCCGAGCGGCTGGCGCGGCCCACCGGACAGTCGCGCGGGCTCGGGTTCACCGCCCGCGCCATGGAGTCCTTCGACCAGCGCGGCCTTGTCCCGCGCTTCGGCGGGCTGGAGAAGAGCCCGATGGGCCACTTCGGCGGGGTGCAGTTCGACTACACCGTGCTGGAGGACGCCCACTTCGGGGCCCGTGGCGTCCCCCAGTCCCAGACGGAGGCGGTTCTGGAGGAGTGGGCGGGTGAGCTCGGCGCCGACATCCGGCGGGGCTGGGAGTTCCTGGCGCTGGAGCAGGACGGGACCGGGGTCACCGTCACCGTGGCCGCGCCCGACGGCGAGCGCACGCTGCGCGCCGCGTACCTGGTGGGCGCCGACGGCGGGCACAGCCCGGTGCGCAGGGCCGCGGGCTTCGACTTCCCCGGTACGCCCGCCACCCGTGGCATGTACCTCGCGGATGTCGTCGGCTGCGAGATCCCGCCGCGCTTCCTGGGCGAGCGGCTGCCCGGCGGCATGGTGATGGCCGCGCCGCTGAAGGAGGGCGTGGACCGGATCATCGTGTGCGAGCACGGCACCCCGCCGGCCGACCGCAGTGAGACCCCGGAGTTCGCCGAAGTGGCGGCGGCCTGGGAGCGGTTGACGGGTGAGGACATCTCCGGCGGCGGCGCGGACTGGGTCAGCTCCTTCACGGATGCCACCCGCCAGGTCACCGAGTACCGGCGCGGACGAGTGCTCCTCGTCGGCGACGCCGCGCACATCCACCTGCCGGCCGGCGGTCAGGGACTGAGCACCGGTGTCCAGGACGCGGTCAACCTCGGCTGGAAGCTCGCGGCGACCGTCCAGGGCCGGGCCCCCGAGGGGCTGCTCGACACCTACCACGACGAGCGTCACGCGGTCGGCGCGCGGCTGCTGATGAACACCAAGGCACAGGGCACGGTCTTCCTCGGCGGCCCCGAGTCCCAGCCGCTGCGCGATCTGTTCGCCGAACTCATCGGCCTCGATTCGGTCAAGCGGCACCTCGCCGGGGTGGTCAGCCACCTCGACGTCCGCTACGACCTCGGGGACACCGGGGACTCGCTGGTCGGGCGCAGGTTGCCGCCGCGGGCGCTGAACACCGCCGCCGGTGAGGTCCGTACGCCCGAACTCCTCCACGCCGCCCAGGGCGTGCTGCTCGACCTCGCCGACGACTCCGTACTGCGCGAGGCGGCTGCCCGCTGGAAGGACCGCGTCACCGTCGTCACCGGCACCCCGCAGGATCCGGCCGCGTTCGGCGGCGCCGCCGCGGTGCTGGTCCGCCCCGACGGCTATGTGGCCTGGGCGGACGCCGGTTCGGCGGAGCTGTGCGCGACGCTGCACCGCTGGTTCGGCGCACCCGAAGCCCGCTGAGCACCACCACCGGCCACCGATCCGCACGAGAGCACCGAGAGCACCCACACGAAAGCACGAACATGAGAGGAAGTACCCCAGTGAGCGTTCCCACGGTCGAGACCATCCCCTCGTCCGTACCCGGTTCGGCCATGCCCTCGATGTCCCCGGGTGTGCGCCCCGTCGCCCTGGCGGCCGGTGACGTCACGCTCTCCGCGCTGATCGCCCAACCCTCCGGGCCACCGCGGGCCACGGTCGTCGCGGTGCACGGGGGAGGAATGAGCGCCGGGTACTTCGACGGGCAGGCCCACCCCGACGTCTCCCTGCTCGCCCTCGGCGCCCGGCTCGGCTACACCATGGTCGCCGTCGACCGGCCCGGCTACGGGCTGTCCGCCGCGGACGCCCCGAGCGGTCAGACCCTGGCCGAGCAGTCCGCGGCGCTGCACGCGGCGCTGCGGCACCTGGCCGGCCGCGCCGAGACGGGCGCCGGGGTGTTCCTGCTCGCGCACTCCTTCGGCGGCAAGCTCGCCCTGACGTATGCCGCCTGCCAGGCCGGCGATCCGGATCCGGCCGTACCGCCGCTGCTCGGGCTCGACATCTCCGGGCTCGGCCGGGACTACGCGGTCGACCACCCGGAGGGCGGCCCCGACCCGCACCAGCACCGGCACTGGAAGCGGAACTGGGGTGCCCTGCGCTTCTACCCGCCGAACACCTTCCGCGAGGCCGAGGGTCTGGTCGCCCCGATGCCCCCGCGCGAGCAGGCCGAGGCGCTCCAGTGGCCGCGGCGGTTCCCGGTCGCTGCGGCGGCCGTGCAGGTCCCGGTGCGGCTGACGTTCGCCGAGCAGGAACTGTGGTGGCACCACGACGAGGACACCGTCGCCGACCTCGCCGCGCACTTCGCCTCGGCGCCCTCCGCCGCCGTCGACCGTCAGCCCGGTGCCGGGCACAACATCAGCCTCGGCTGGGCCGCCCGCACCTACCACCTGCGCGCGTTCGCGTTCTTCGAGGAATGCCTCGCGCGCCGGTCCGCGGGCGCGTCCGTGACGCCCTGATGCCATGACGACCACACGGCCCGACGCCAGGGACACGACGAAGAGGGCGAGGCGGGGCAGGAGGAGCAGGTGGGCCGCGGGTGTCGGCAGCCGTCGTCCGCCCTTCCGGTCCCTGGCCGTACGCAACTTCCGGCTCTTCGCGGCCGGCCAGGTCGTCTCGGTCGCGGGCACCTGGATGATGGTCACCGCCCAGGACTGGCTGGTGCTCTCCCTGACGGGGGACTCCGGCACGGCCCTGGGCACCGTGACCGCGCTTCAGTTCACCCCCCTGCTGCTGTTCACGCTGTACGGCGGCCGGCTCGCCGACCGCCACGACAAGCGGCTGCTGCTCACCGTCGCCAACCTGGTCTCCGGCGCCCTCGCGCTGGCACTCGCCGTACTCGTCCTGGCCGGCTCCGTCCAGCTGTGGCAGCTGTATCTGTTCGCGCTGGGCCTCGGCACCGTCAACGCGGTCGAGGTGCCCACCCGGATGGCGTTCGTGGGCGAGATGGTCGGCCCCGAGCTGCTGCCCAACGCCTCGGCGCTCAGCGCCGCCTACTTCAACACCGCCCGCGTGGTGGGCCCGGCCCTCGCCGGACTGCTGATCAGCGCGGTCGGCGCGGGGACGGCCATGCTGCTCAACGCGGCCAGCTATCTCGCCACCGTGACCGGGCTGCGGCTGATGCGCCCGGGGGAACTCCTGCGCACGGCCCCGCCGGAGCGCGGGGTCAAGGTGGTCGACGGGCTGCGGTACGTGCGCGGGCACCCCGACCTGTTCGTGCCGCTGGCGCTGGTCGCCGTGGTCGGCCTGTTCGGCTTCAACTTCCAGCTCACCCTGCCGCTGCTCGCCAAGACCGTCTTCCACTCGGGTGCGACCGCGTTCGGGCTGCTGACCACGGCGTTCGCCGCCGGTTCGCTGCTCGCCGCGCTCGCCACCACCGTGCGCAGCGCCCGCCCGGCCGCCCTGACCGTCACCGCCTCCGCACTCGCCTTCGGGCTCCTCGAGACGGCGGCAGGCTGGTCGCCCACCTACACGTGGGCGGCCGTGCTGCTGTTTCTGACCGGCTTCGCCACCCTCTACTTCGCCCAGGCCGCCAACCACCGCATCCAGTTGGGCAGCGACGCCGCCTACCGCGGCCGGGTGATGGCGCTCTACACGCTCATCCTGCAAGGACTCACCCCACTCGGCGCCCTCCTCGTGGGCTGGCTCACCGTCCGTCACGGTGCGCGCTCCGGCCTGTACGTGGGAGGGCTCGCCTCGTCGGCGGCGGCGCTCGCGGTGCTGCTCGCGGGGCGGACACGTCGATTCCTCCCCAGCCACCGGCCGGAACCGGCACTCCTCGGGCCCGGCCCTCTCCCTGAAAGGCAGCCCCATGAGTTTCCTGAGTGACGACACCCCGTGCAGTTGGCTCGACCGGCTCCCGGACCCGGTCCAGCTGCGCGCCATGGCCCCCGACGCACGTGCCCGCACCATCGGCCACTGCCTGCGCCTCGAACTGCATGACCTGCTCGCGGTCCCGCCGGGGCACCGGCTCTCGCCCGGTCTGCCGTTGCGCGGCCAGGGCCTGGACACGCTCGACGCCCTGCACCTGGGGCGCCGGATCCGGCGCGCCCTCGACGCCGAGGTACCCGCCGAGGTGCTGCGGGAGAGCACCGTCGGCGAACTGACCGCGTTGCTCGCCCGCTGACCGAACCGTCTTTCCTCCTGAGCCACTGAATTGATCCACTTGAAGGGGAGATCCGTACATGGAGCCCGCGATACCCATCGAACTGGGCGGCCGGCTGATGGAGCTGGCCGAACGCAAGGACATCGCCCGTGCCGGGCAGGACCCGAAGGCGACCGAACGACAGCACGCCAAGGGCAAGCTGACCGCTCACGAGCGCATCGAACTACTGCTGGACAAGGGCAGCTTCCAGGAGGTCGAACCGCTGCGCCGGCACCGGGCGACCGGCTTCGGCCTGGAGGCGAAGAAGCCCTACGGCGACGGTGTGATCACCGGCTGGGGCACGGTCGAGGGCCGTACGGTCTTCGTCTACGCCCATGACTTCCGTGTCTTCGGCGGTGCCCTGGGCGAGGCCCACGCCTGCAAGATCCACAAAATCATGGACATGGCCATCGCCGCCGGGGCGCCGCTGGTGTCGCTCAACGACGGTGCGGGCGCCCGCATCCAGGAGGGTGTCTCCGCGCTCGCCGGGTACGGCGGCATCTTCCAGCGCAACACCCGGGCCTCCGGTGTCATCCCGCAGATCAGCGTGATGCTCGGTCCGTGCGCGGGCGGAGCGGCGTACTCGCCCGCCCTGACCGACTTCATCTTCGCCGTCCGGGACATCTCGCAGATGTTCATCACCGGGCCCGACGTGGTCCGCGCGGTCACCGGCGAGGAAATCAGTCAGAACGGGCTCGGCGGCGCCGATGTGCACGGCGCTGTCTCCGGGGTGGCGCACTTCGTCCACGACGACGAGGAGAGCTGCCTCGCCGAGGTGCGCTATCTGCTGTCGCTGCTGCCGTCCAACAACCGCGAGCTGCCGCCCCGGCACGTCAGCGGCGACCCGGGCGACCGGTCCGGGGACGTGCTGCTCGACCTGGTGCCGCACGACGGCAACCGCTCGTACGACATGCGCGGGGTCGTCGAGGAACTCGTCGACGACGGCGACTACGTGGAGGTGCACGCGGGCTGGGCGCCGAACATCGTCTGCGCCCTGGCCCGGATCGACGGTCACACCGTCGGCATCGTCGCCAACCAGCCGGCCGCCATGGCGGGTGTCCTGGACATCAAGGCGAGCGAGAAGGCCGCACGGTTCGTGCAGTTCTGCGACTCCTTCAACATCCCGCTGGTCACGCTGGTCGACGTGCCCGGCTTCCTGCCGGGCGTGGACCAGGAGCACGAGGGCATCATCCGGCGCGGCGCCAAGCTGCTCTACGCGTACTGCAACGCGACCGTGCCGCGGGTCTCGGTGGTGCTGCGCAAGGCGTACGGCGGCGCGTACATCGTGATGGACTCCCGATCCATCGGCGCCGACATCGCGCTGGCCTGGCCGACCAACGAGATCGCGGTCATGGGTGCCGAGGGGGCCGCCAACGTGGTCTTCCGGCGGGAGATCGCGGCCGCGGACGACCCCGACGCGATGCGTCAAGAGAAAATCGACCAGTACAAGGAGGAGCTGGTCCACCCTTACTACGCCGCCGAACGCGGGCTGGTCGACGACGTCATCGACCCGCGCGAGACGCGGGCGGTGCTGGCCCGTTCGCTCGCCATGCTCGCGGCCAAGCACGCCGAGCTGCCGCGCCGCAAGCACGGCAACCCGCCCCAGTGAGCAGGGAGGAAACCATGAGCATCCAGCGTCCCGCCCTTGTCCCCGTTCCCGATCCCGCCCCCGAGCCCGAGCCCGTCTTCGAACCCGCGGCCGGTCCGCTTTTCCGGATCGAGCGCGGCTGCCCCTCCCCGGAGGAGCTGGCCGCGCTGACCGCGGTACTGATGGCCGTCACCGCGGGCCCCGGCGTCGCATCCGACGACACGGCCCGCAGGCACCAGGTCGTCGCCCTGTGGCGCCGCCCCGAACGCGTCACCGGCTTCGACGGCCCCCGCACCTGGCGAGCGGCGGCCTGACCCCCCGGGGGTGGAACAGGGCGAAGGGGCCGGAGAGTTCACAGGAACTCTCCGGCCCCTTGGGTTTGTCGGGTGTCGGGGAATCTGCGGACCGGTTGTGGCCGGTCGCGCAGTTCCCCGAGCCCCTGATGGGGTCCGACCTCAGCGTTCGAGATCCCCGTGCTGGGCCGGATCCCGGAGCATCGATCGCAGCCCCGGTTCCATCTCCACAAGACGCTCCACCGCGTCCGGGGCGTACAGATAGGCGGTAGGCACGGCGCGAAGGGCGACGGGCCGATCCCCCGCCCCGGCCAGCGCCACCGCGGCGATGTGGGTGGAACACAGGGGCAGGTTGCCCACCACCCAACCTGTCGGCCGCTCGGCCAGCCCCGCCTCACCGAGGTAGTCGAGGTCGGCCCCCCGGGTCAGCCCGGTGCCCAGCCCCTTCAGATACGCCTCCTTCCGTGTCCACAGGCGGCCGAAGGCCATGGTCCGTTCGTTCTCGGGAATCTTCTCGAGCTCCTCCCGCTCGGCCGGATGCAGCGCCGGCAGACACGCCTCGGCGGTCTGGGGCGACGGCAGCCGCTGGACGTCGGCGCCCACCCGTGACTCCGCCACCACCACGATCGCCAGGCCGTGGCTGTGCGAGAGCGAGAACTGGGGGGCGCCGCCGGGCACGCCGAGCACCACGGGGCGGCCATGGCGTTCACCGTTGCCGTTGTACCGCTCGCCGGCGAGGTTGAGCCGGCTCGGTTCGATGCCGGTGTAACCGGCGAGGACCCGGCGCAGTCCCACGTGCGCCGCGGCGTACATCTGGCGGTCGTCGGGGCGACGGTAGGAGTCGGCCCGACCTCTCTCGTACGCGTCGAGCTCGTCGTACGGGACGTCACGCGGCGAGTCGGGCGGCGGCAGCAGCCACACGTCCAACTCCCCACGCGCTACGGCGAGCCGGCGCACCGTCGGGGTCAACGGCGGCCCTCCGCGTGAGCCTTGGCATGGTTCAGGGTGGCCAGGCTGTTGGTGGACAGGGCGGTGCGGACGTACTCGCGGGCGTCGGCGACGGTGGCGGTGTCACCGAGGACGCGGGCGATGTTGTCCGTGCGGAGACTGACGGTGTGCTGGGAGGTGGCCGCGACGCCCTGGTCGGTGTCCTCGAAGGTCCAGTGACCGGTGTGCAGGGTCATCAGCGCGGGCAGGGTGACCTGCTTGTACGCGATGTGCTGGTGGGGGAAGGTCACCCGGTAGGACTTGGTGGTGTGGACGGAGCCGTCCTTGGCCCGGGTGTCCATCTCCAGGGTCTGGAGACCCACGGTGTCCTCTTCCAGACGGACCGTCGCCACGTGCGGCAGACGCTCCGACCACAGGTTCGCCTCGTTGATGAAGGAGAACAGGTCCTTGGCGGAGCCGTCGACGTAGACGGTGTCCTCGAACGAGAACGTCAGCTCGGCGTCGGCGTATTCGCGTTCCGCGTTCTCCTTCAGCGCCGCGAGTTCCGCGACGGCGCTCCGGTCGAGCTCGGCGCCGATCCGGTCCAGGGCCCCGGGGTCGTCGTCGGCAGCACGGAACTCGTGCAGCAGCCGTACCCGGGACGCGTTCTCCCCGAGCGGTTCGACGAGCCAGGCGCCGCCGAGGCCGGCGACGGGGGACGCGGTGACCAGGTGCTGGAAGTTGACCCGCAGCTGGGCGGGTTCGACGATCCTGCGCAGCGGACGGCAGCGCGGTTCGCCCGCCGCGGTCGGTGCGGTCTCCCAGATCGTCAGCCGCTCCTCGCCCTCGGGAGCCTCCTCGTGCTCGACGTGGATGACCGAGGGGAAGATCCGTGGCCAGTTCCCCACCTCGGCGATCAGCCGGTGGACGGTGTCCGCCGGGACCGCGATGTTGATCTCGTGCGCGACTTGGCGCATGCCCGGGTGTTCCATGCGTGCTGTCTCCTCGTCCTGGTGTGGCGCGCGGGGGCGGGACGGGAACGGGAACGTGACGGACAGAAAAGCCGCTGCCGGGTGGGGGATTCCCGGCAGCGGCCAGCCAGTGGGGATGGGAACGCGCCCGTGCGTCCGCGTCCGTGCGCGATCTGTCATACGTGTTTGTGTGGTGCGTGCTTTCGCTGCGGGTGTTTCACGTGAAACACCGTTCAGACCCGGTGGCGGGCCGGCCGCCGCCCGACCGGTCGGCCCGCCACCGGGTGGCTCACTCGCCCGCGGCGCGGGTGTGGACGACCTGGTAGGTGTTCTCGTCCTGCCAGGTCTGGAGCGCGGCGACGCGGGCGTCGACCTTCTGGCGCTCCGGGGAGCGCTCACCCTGCGGCACGGAGCGGAAGGCGTCGTACGCCTCCTTGCTGTCCCACTGGGAGTAGACGACGACGAACTTGCCCTCGATGCCGCGGGCACGCAGGCCGCGCAGCACCGTGTGGGTGCGGTAGCCGGGGACGTCGACCAGCCACGTCTGGGACTCGCCCAGGGCGTCGATCAGGTCCTCCTGGTTATCCGGCAGCACGCCGAACAGCTCGATGGCCGTGTAGTCGTCGCGGGACGGGGAGATCTCGGTGACGCCGCCCAGCTCCGGCTTCTGCTGCGTGAAGGCGATCTCGTTCTGGAGCAGACGGATCGAGGTGGTGATCTCACCGAAGAGCGGGAGGGTGCGGTGCTTGAACTCCTCACCGGCGTAACGGCTCTCCAGGTCCTCGGTGCTGCGCCACTGGATGAAGTTGGCCGTTCCCGGCTTGTCCTGCCCGGCGTGGACCGTGCTGGATATCCAGCCCTCGTAGGCCGCCGTGTCGACGATCTGGCGCATCGCGGCGAGCAGCTTGACCTGCTTCTCGGCGGCGTCGGTCGAGAACAGGTTGAGAACGGTCAGGTGCTGACCATCGGCTGCGATCTTCGGCATTCTCTCGTCTCTTCCGTTCGAGGAAATGGGAGTGCGAATGGAGGTGCGAATGAAGGTGCTGGTGGAGCTACGAATGCAGCATGGCAAGAGGATCTGCCCATGTGAAAGGGTCGGCACTTCAGGATTGGCGGCGCTTTTGTCAATTGTTCGAGGGCGGTGTCAGATCTTTCTCAACTTCGTCAGGGCTGTGAAAACCGGCCTTGGTTGCCGATTGGCGTGGGCGCCATGCTCGGGTAATGCAGTCAGGCCCGGAAGTACTAGAGATATCCACTCTCCTTGACCGGTACCTCATCGGTCTCGACGACGACGTACTCGACGACGCGTGGGCGCGGAAGCTCTTCACCAAGGACGCCCTGGTCGAGTTCCCCATGAGCCGGCACGAGGGCCTCGACGGACTCGCCGGCTACCACCGTGACGCGCTGGCGGCCTTCGCCGCCACCCAGCACCTCGGTTCGCCCGCGGTCGTCGACCTCGACGACACCGGTGAGCGGGCCGTGCTGCGCGCCAACCTCGTCTCGACGCATGTGCACCACCCCGGTGCGGCGGACGAGCCCCTCTTCCAGGTCGGCACCCTCGCGACCGGCGAAGCCCGCCGCGCCGCCGAGGGCTGGCGGCTCTCCTCACTGACCTTCCGCGTGCTGTGGACCCGCGGTACCCCGCCCCGACCCCGGGAGCCCCGATGACGACTCTGGCGGCGACCAGCCCCCAGGACATGAAAATCGGGATCATGCTCGCCGACATCGGCGTGGTGCTCGTGGCCGGCGCCGCACTCGGCCGGCTCGCGCGGAAGCTGCGTCAGCCCATGGTGGTCGGCGAGATCGTCGCGGGCATCCTGCTCGGCCCGAGCGTCCTCGGCCTGCTGCCGGGGAACCTCACCGAGCGCCTCTTCCCCGCCGACGTGCGGCCGTTGCTGTCCGCGGTCTCCCAGGTCGGTCTGATCCTGTTCATGTTCGTGGTCGGCTGGGAGTTCGAGAAGCGCCTGATCAGGCCGCACGCCCGGCTCGCCGCGGGCGTCTCCATCTCGTCGATCGCGATGGCCTTCGGCCTGGGTGTGGCGCTGGCCCCGTTCCTGTACGACGAGCACTCCACGGTGGCCGGACACCACATCTCCTTCGTCGCGTTCGCCACCTTCATCGGCACCGCGATGTCGGTGACCGCCTTCCCCGTGCTCGCGCGGATCCTCACCGAGAACAAGCTCCTGGACACCCGGGCCGGTTCGCTCTCGCTGGCCAGCGCCGCCATCGACGACCTGCTCGCCTGGTGCCTGCTGGCCTACGTCTCGGCCCTGGTCACGGCGAACGGGAACTACTCCGACCTCGCCCGCATCGGTCTCTACAGCGTGCTCTACGTGGCCGGGATGCTGCTGGTCGTACGCCCCCTGGTGGCGCGGCTGGTGTGGCGCTGGGCGGCCACCGAGCGCTGGTCGGCGCTGCTCGCGGTGCTGTGCGCGGGCGCCCTGACCTCGGCCTGGCTGACCACCTGGATCGGCATCCACGCCATTTTCGGGGCGTTCCTGTTCGGGTTCGTGATGCCTCGTGAGCCCGCCATGGTCCTCGCGGAGCATCTGCGCAAGCCCATGGATCACGTCAGCGTCGTGCTGCTTCCCGTCTTCTTCATCGTCACCGGGCTCGGCGTGGACCTCGGTGCGCTCACCGCGGGTGACTTCGTCGCGCTCGTCGCGATCATCGTCGTGGCCTGCACAGGCAAGCTGGTCGGCGCCATCCTTCCGGCGCGGCTGGCCGGGTTCTCCTGGCGTGAGTCGAAGGACCTGGGGCTGCTGATGAACACCCGGGGTCTGACCGAACTCATCATCCTCAACGCGGCCGTCAGCCTGGGTGTGCTCGACACCCGCATGTTCACGATGCTCGTGATCATGGCGCTCGTCACGACGGCGATGGCGGGTCCGCTGCTGTCCAGGCGTCGTCCGGTGCCGACGGCCGTACCCGAGCCGTCCGAGCCGTCCGAGGCCCCGGCTTCACGCGCGGCCTGATCAGAAACGCCCCCGGAACCCCCGGAACCCCCGTCACTCCGTAACCGCGTCACTCCGTAACCCCGTATCCGAGAACGAGAGGGCTGTCGTGATCCCCGTTTCGCAAGCCATCCCCGAGCAGCTCGGTCCGGTCGACGGCCGCGCGCTGCGCACCGTGTGCGGACACTTCGCCACCGGTGTCACGGTCATCACCTCGGGCAGCGGCGACAACGCCACGGGCGCCACGGTGAACTCCTTCACCTCGGTCTCCCTGGACCCGGCGCTGGTGCTCATCTGCCTGCATGACGACTCCCGGCTGCTGCCCGTGGTCCAGGAGTCCGGCGGCTTCGTCGTGAACTTCCTGACGCAGCGACAGGAGCCCGTGGCCTGGGCGTTCGCCGGTCGGCGGACCGCCCGGATCGAGGAGGTACCGCACCACAGGTCCGTCCTCGACCTGCCGGTGCTCAGCGAGGCGCTCGCGCATCTGGAGTGCCGGCTGGTCACCGAGTACGACGGCGGCGACCACACCATCCTGCTGGGCGAGGTCGTCGGTCTGCGCGCGCCCTCCGAAGCCGAACAGGAGGACCCGCTGATCTTCTTCCAGGGCTCCATGCGGACACCGGCATGGAGCTAGTGGATCTGCCCGGCTCAGTGGTGGCGGCTCGGACCCTGCTCCTCCGCCTCGTCGAACTGCTGCCGCGCCTGCTCCACCAGCGGCAGATGGTCGGTCGACCAGTCGAAGAGCGAGGCGAACAGCGGGGCCAGGGTCCGTCCCAGGTCGCTGATCTCGTACTCGACCCGGGGCGGCACCTCCGGGTAGTACGTGCGGATCACCAGTCCGTCGCGCTCCAGCTGACGCAGCCGCTGCGTCAGCACCTTCGGCGTGATGGTGCCGATGTTGCGGTGCAGTTCCACGAAGCGCTGGGTGCCGAACGCGTTGAGCGTCCACAGGATCGGCGTGGTCCAGCGGCTGAACACGATGTCGAGGACCGGCGCGATCGGGCACCTCTGCGGAGATCCGACGCCGGCCGCGTGCGCGGCTTCGGGGCTGGTCACGGCGGGCGTACCGCCCTTTGTGGACCGGGTGCCGCTCGTGGGCGCAGAGCTCGTCATACAGACCATCGCCTTCCGGGAAGTCACTTTCCTGTAGGTACCTACTTTACCCAGGATGCTAGCTTCCAAGAAGCCAGCAAAGCCAGTACCTCCCTGTACGTCCCCGTCCGAGAATCCTCATGCTCCTAGGGAGTGACATGTCCATCCAAGAGTCCACCCACAGCCCCGCCAAGGCGGCGGGCGAGTCCGGGCCGGCCCGCCGCCCCGGCCTCATCCTGGCCTTCCTCTGCCTGGCCGGCTTCATGACCTTCCTCGACGTGTCGATCGTGAACGTCGCCCTGCCGACCATCGAGGACGAGCTCAACATCTCCACCACCGCTCTCCAGTACGTGGTCACCACCTACGGCATGCTCCTCGGCGGCTTCCTGCTGCTGACCGGCCGGCTCGCCGACACCCTCGGCCGCCGCCGGATGCTGCAGACCGGTCTGCTCCTGTTCGCCGGTTCCTCGCTGCTCGCCGGGGTCTCGCAGAACGCCGCGATGCTGATCGGCGCCCGCGGTGCCCAGGGCCTGGGGGCCGCGTTCATCGCCACCGCCGCGCTGAGCCTGCTGACCAACAACTTCGAAGAGGGCCCGGCCCGCAACAAGGCGCTCGGCGCCTGGGGCGCGCTCAGCGGTCTCGCCGCCGTCGCCGGCGTCACCCTCGGCGGTCTGCTCACCGATGGGCCCGGCTGGCGCTGGATCTTCTTCATCAACGTCCCGATCGGCGTCATCGGCGCCCTGGTCGCCCCGATGGTCGTCGGCGAGAGCCGCTCCGCCCAGCGCAGCAAGTCCTTCGACGTCGCCGGTGCGGTCACCCTCACCGCCGGCCTGGTCCTGCTGATCTTCACCCTCGGTCAGACCGTCTCCGACTCCAACGTCCCGACCGGCCGGGTCGTCGGCGGGTTCATCCTCTCCGCGATCCTGCTCGTCTCCTTCATCGTCATCGAGCGCCGCGCCAAGGAGCCGCTGATGCCGCTCGGCATCTTCCGCCGCCCCTCGCTGCGCGCCGCCAACGGCATCGCCATCCTGCTGCTCGGCACCTGCGTCACCCTGTTCTTCTTCGCCAGCCTCTTCATGCAGCAGGTCCTGGACTACTCCGCCGTCAAGACCGGCTTCGCGTACGTGCCGCTCGCGGTGCTCACCGCCGTCGGCGCCGGCGTCGCCTCCCAGGTCGTCACCAAGGTCGCCGCCAAGCCCGTCCTGCTGGTCGGCCTCGCGCTCGCCGCGACCGGCATGATGCTGCTGTGGCGTGCCCCGTCCGACGCCTCCTACCTGACGGACATCCTGCCCGCCTTCGTCCTGATGGGCCTCGGCCTCGGAATGTCCTTCGTCCCGCTGCAGGTCTCCGCGTTCGCGGGGATCGAGGAGCGCGAGTCGGGTCTGGCCGCCGGTCTCATCAACACCGCCCAGGAAGTCGGCGGCGCGCTCGGCCTCGCGGTCGCGGCGACCTACGCCTTCCGCCGGGTCGACGAGCTGACGGCCAAGGCCCACGGTGTTCCCGCCCTGGTCCAGGAGGCCCGTACGACCGTCTTCCACGACGCGTTCCTCGTGGGCGCCTGCTTCGCCGCGGCCGCCTTCGTGGTGACCCTGGTGCTGCTCCCGTTCACCAAGTCCTCCGAGCAGTCCGCGGCCGTCCCCGCGCACGCCTGACGGCAGACCAGAGACCGAAGTCGGACGACGAAGAACGGACCCGGCCATGTCCCAACCCCTGCCCCTGTCCGCCGCGGCGGAGGAGTTCCTCGCCGAGAACGCCCTGTGCACCCTCACCACCCTTCGCCCGGACGGCACGCCGCACGTCGCGCCCGTACGGTTCACCTGGGACGGTGAGGCGGGCCTGGCCCGGGTGATGACCACGGTGCACCGCCGCAAGTCGCGCAACCTGTTAGCCAGGGCCGGTGGCCGGGCCGCCGTGTGCCAGCTGGTCGGCCCCCGCTGGATCACCCTGGAGGGCCCGGCCACCGTCTCCACCGACCCGCCCCGGGTGGTGGAGGGGATGCGCCGCTACGCCAAGCGGTACTGGTCCCAGCCGCCGCAGCCCCCGGGCCTCGCGGTCATCGAGATCGCGGTCGACCGCGTGATGGGCCTGTACTGAACGGCCCGTACCGAACTCCCGGAGCACATACGGGGCGAGAGGGTGCCGGAAGACACTTCCGGCACCCTCTCGCATGCTCCGCCTGTACCTGCCCAGTACTCGCGACCCCGTACCGCCCAGTAGCTGCAACGCCTCTGACGAACTTGTCAGAGTCCTGTATCGGCGCCCATTCAGCTTCCCGAGAGCCCTCGGAATACTGGAGAAAACGCCAGCGGGAGAGGGAATATGGACGCCTTCAATGCCGATGTGATCGTTGCCGGAGCGGGACCCTCGGGTCTCATGCTCGCGGGAGAACTGCGCCTCTCGGGTCTCTCGGTCATCGTGCTCGACCGGCTGGAACAGCCGATGCAGCAGTCCCGTGCGCTGGGATTCTCCGCCCGTACGATCGAGGAATTCGGCCAGCGCGGCCTTCTCGAGGATTTCGGTGCGCTGGAGACCATACCCGGCGGCCATTTCGGTGGACTCCCCATCGACTACCGCATTGTCGAGGGCGGCAATTTCGGTGTCCGCGGTGTTCCGCAGTCGCGCACCGAGGCCATCATCAACAAGTGGGCCGTGGGCCTGGGCGCCGACGTCCGCCGGGGCCATGAGGTCATCGGCCTGACGCAGGACGAGAACGGGGTCCAGGTCGAGGTCGCGGGCCCGGAGGGCGTCGAGACACTGCGCGCCGCGTACGTCGTCGGCTGTGACGGCGCCCGCTCCACCGTGCGCCACCTGGCCGGGATCGACTTCCCTGGCGTCAGCGCCACCATCGAGATGAAGATGGCGGACGTCGCCGGAGTCCAGCTGCGGCTGCGCCCCACCGGCGAGGTCGGCGAGGCCGGCATGGTCGTGGTCCTGCCGCTCGGCCCGGGCGCCACCCGCGTGGTGGTCTTCGAGCGCGGCGCCGGTGTCCGCCCCACCCAGGAGCCGCCCACCTTCGAGGAGGTGGCCGCCGCCTTCCAGCGGGTGACCGGCGAGGACATCAGCGGTGCCAAGCAGCTGTGGACCAGCTACTTCACCGACGCCAGCCGGCACGCCGCCGAGTACCGCAAGGGCCGGGTCTTCCTCGCGGGCGACGCCGCCCACATCCACCTGCCGATCGGCGCCCAGGGCATCAGCGCGGGCGTCGGCGACGTGGTCAACCTCGGCTGGAAGCTCGCCGCCGCGGTCAAGGGGCACGCCCCGGAGGGCCTGCTCGACACCTACCACTCCGAGCGCCACCCGGTCGGCGCCCGCATCGTCTACAACACCCTGGTCCAGCGCACCCTCTACCTCGGCGGTCCCGAGGCCCAGCCGCTGCGCGACCTGTTCGCCGAACTGGTCCAGATCGAGGACGTACGGCGTCACCTCGTCGGCCTGGTCACCGGCCTGGACATCACCTACGGCGCCGTCGAGGGCGGTCACCCGCTGCTCGGCCGCCGGCTGCCCGACCAGGAACTGCTGGTCGGCGACGAGAAGACCACCACGTACGAGCTGCTGCACCAGGGCCGCCCGGTCCTCCTCGACCTGCACGACAACGCGGCGCTGCGCGAGGCCGCGGCCGCCTGGTCCGACCGTGTCGACGTCGTCACCGCCACCCGGCCCGACGCCGCCGCCCCGGCCGCCGACCTCCTCGTACGCCCCGACGGCTACATCGCCTGGGTCGGCGCCGACGGTTCCACGGACGGCCTGACCGACGCGCTCGCCCAGTGGTTCGGCGAGCCCGGCACCGCCGCCTGAATCGCCCGGTCGCCCCGACCTGTTGATCCGAATCCCTTCAGTAGGACGCGCGCCACCCATCCGACCCGTCCGTGAAACGAGAAAGAGGAGTGCGGTCTTGCCCACCAAGGCTGAGGAAGCGAAGAAGGCCGACAAGGCCGCCGAGTGGACCGAATGCGACGTAGCCATCCTGGGGTCGGGCCTCGCGGGCTCGATCATGGGAGCGATCCTGGCCCGTCAGGGCGCGAACGTGGTGCTCATCGACGCAGGTCAGCACCCCAGGTTCGCCGTCGGCGAGTCCCAGAACCCGCAGCTCGTCGAGTGGCTGCACATTCTCGCCGTGCGCTACGACGTGCCCGAGATCAAGCACATGCTGGACGTGAAGGCGGTCACCGAGCACATCGGTCCGACGCACGGCCGCAAGCAGAGCTTCGGCTTCGTCACGCACCGGCCGAACCGCGAGCCGGACCCGCACGAGGCGACGATGTTCGTCATCCCGAAGATGCTCACCGAGGCGGTGCACCTCTTCCGGCAGGACACGGACTCGCACTACCTGAACGTCGCCGCCAAGTACGGCTGCACGCTCCGCCAGAACTGGTTCGCCACCGACCTCGACGTCGACGACGACGGTGTCACCATCACCGGCAGGAACGGCGAGGTCTTCCGGGCCAAGTACCTGATCGACGCGAGCGGTTTCCGCTCCCCGCTCGCGCAGAAGTTCGACCTGCGCGAGAACCCGCCCCGGCACAAGCACCACGCGCGCTCACTGTTCACGCACTACGTCGGCATCAAGCCGTACGACGACGTGTGCAACTACCCGGAGGCGCTGCGCCCGCCCGCCGAGTCGCCCTTCCACGGCGGCACCCTGCACCACCTCATCGAGCGGGGCTGGTTCTGGATCATCCCGTTCGACAACTACAAGGACTCCAAGAACCCGGCCTGCAGTGTCGGCCTGACCTTCGACGAGCGGCTGTACCCCAAGCCGAAGGACATGACGCCGGACCAGGAGTTCAACCACTACCTCGACATGTACCCGGCGGTGAAGCGGCAGTTCGAGGGCGCCAAGCGGATCCGTGAGTGGGTCTCCACCGACCGCCTCCAGTACTCCTCCAAGCGCACCATCGGCGCCCGCTGGTGCCTGATGTCGCACGCGGCCGGTTTCATCGACCCGCTGTACTCGCGCGGTCTGTCCAACACCTTCGAGGTCGTCGACGCCCTCGCCTACCGGATCCTGGACGCCCTGCGCGAGAACGATTTCACCGAGGAGCGCTTCGAGTACGTGGAGCGCCTGGAGCAGGGGCTCCTGGAGTACAACGACAAGATCGTCAACAGCTCCTACATCGCCTTCAGCCACTTCCGGCTGTGGAACGCGGTGTTCCGGGTGTGGGCGTGCTTCACCACGCCGGCCACCATGCGCCAGATCATGGCGCGCCAGAACTTCCAGTTCGACGGTGACGACCGGCACTTCAAGGAGATGGAGAAGGCGCCCTACACGGGTCTGTGGTGGCCGGACAGCCACGCTTTCAAGGTCCTCTTCGACACCACCGCCGAGACCTGCGAGCGGTACGAGGCGGGCGAGATCGACGGTGACAAGGCCGCGGACATCGTCTTCGAGGCGATCCGCGACTGCGAGTCCGTCAACACGCCCTTCGGCTGGAAGGGCCCCGAGGACCTCCGGTTCTTCCGGGCCACCACCCCCACGATGATGAAGTTCATGTGGTGGGCCAGCACCTCCGGTCCCAAGGAGATGCGCGACCTCGGCCGCTCGATGCTGGCCGGCGTCGTCAAGCAGGGGGTGCGCGGCCGCAAGGTGTCCTGACCCCGGCCCCCTCGCGAAGGCCCTGACCCGAAGCCCCGCCTGCCGGGTCCGCCTTCACAGAGCCACTCCCCCCCCGGATCCGGCGCCGGGCCCCCCCTCCCCCCCGGGGGCCCGCCCCCCCCCCCCGGCGGCCTGAGGCCCCCCCCCGCCCCCCCCCCCCATACACCCACCAACAACCCGTGCCAGAAACAAAGGG
>NZ_JBIWFN010000048.1:0-27927 GCF_044763085.1 Streptomyces sp. NPDC096311 | reverse complement strand
GGTTGGGCGGGGGGGACGTCTTTTTTTGCCCCCCGGGGGGGGGGGTGACGGGGGGGGGGGGCCCCCCCGGGCCCCCCCCCCCCCAACGGTTGAGTGGCGCCGACGGTGTACCTGTCGTCAAGAAGATCACCAACGACCAGGAGGAGCTGCCGGCCTTCTACAACTTCCTGGCCGAGCACTGGATCCACCCGCAGACCACGAACCCCATCGAGTCCACCCTCGCCACCGTCCGGCTGCGGACCAAGGTCCGAACGGCTCGTGCTGCGCCCCGTTTACCGACGTCGACCTTCTCTTCGCACTGGACAACGGCCCCGAGGTCAAAGGCGCACGATGATGAGGGCGGTGTCGTCGGTGACGCCGTCGGGCGGGATCAGGTCGGCCAGCAGGGCGTCGGCGAGGGTTTCGGGGTCGGCTCTCTGGTGGCGCGCCAGGGACCCGGCGAGCCGGGCGAGGCCGGTGTCGATGTCTTCGTGTCGGCGTTCGATCAGGCCGTCGGTGTACAGCACGAGGAATGCGCCCTCGGTGAAGGGCGTGGTGGCCTGCAGCCAGGGAGCGTGTTCAGGGTGGGCGCCGAGTGGGGGGTCGGTGGCCTGGTCCAGGAACTCGACCGTGCCGTCGCTTTGCAGAAGGGCCGGCGGTAGGTGGCCGGCGCTGCTGTAGGTGATGTCGTGGGTGTTCCAGTCGACGAACGCGTTGGCCACTGTGGTGTTCTCGGCGCCTGCGACGGAGCGGGCGTACAACTCGAGGACTTCCAGAGCCCGGGCGGGACCCTCGGCGACGCGGGAGACAGCGCTGAGCGCGCTGCACAGTTGCCCCATGACGCCGGCCGCGGACAGCCCGTGACCGACCACGTCGCCCACGGCGACCCCGAGGCGGTCGCCGGGCAGATCGACCAGGTCGTACCAGTCACCGCCCACGTCCAGCGCGCCGATGGCGGGCCGGTAGCGTACGGCGACGGGATGGCGCCCGACCGGGCGAGGAGGCAGCATCGCCTCTTGCAAGGTCAACGCGACTACGCGGGCGCGGATGAGTTCGGTGACCTCTTCCACCCGGTGCAGCAGCAGCGCCACCCGTCCGTCCGCACCGAAGACGGGAATGTTGGTCACGCTCCAGTAGCTCGCGTCTCCTGCCCCGGGCCGGCCGGGGTCCCCCGGCTCGAACCGCTGCAGCTCCATGGTCTCGGGCTCACCGGTTTCCGCGACCCGGCATAGTGATGCCTGGATGTTGCGTACGACAGGTGCATCGGGGTGGTTCGGGCTGTCAGCGAAATCGTCGGGCATGCAGCGGCCGATTACTTGCTCACGGGTGCGGCCGAGCACGCGCAGCCATTCCTCGTTGACGTCCGCATAGACCAGCTGCGGGGTCAGGAGTGCCACCGCTCCGGGAAGGGCCTGGAACACTGCTGTGTAGTCGATCTCAGGTTCCGTCATGTCCGTCCCGCCTCGACGCGCTGATGTCTCTTTGCACGGTAGGCGCCGCGAGCCAGGGCGGTGGTACTCCTCTTGCCGTCGAGCTGGCCAGGTCACACGGGTGGCCCTCGGCGCCTGCAAGCGAGGGCATCCCGCGTAATCACAGTTATTGGCGGGCCGGTTGTAGGCAGCGGGGAGCGGTTAGCCCCCGATCCCAAGATCGCCGTCCGCTGCGAAGCCGAGTGCTGAGCGCATCCGGCATCGTCCTGCTGTGTGCACAGCATGGCGCAACTCGTTGAAGAGCGCATGACGTCGTATCCCCTCGAGCCGCCGCTCGGAGGGATGCGGCTCTTCTCGTTTCCATGGACCGTTGCGGAGTCCAAAGACCTCGAAATGCCGCTGCTCAGATGGGGTTTCGCGTGCAAGCGCCGGCCGTTCGGGCCGCACAGCGGATCCTCAGATCTCCGTCTGCTTCCCGGCCGGCGGCAACCCGTCGTTCACTGGCCCGTCGCCGTGGAACGGCTTGCTTGGAGCGAAGTTATCTAGACAACTTTGCTCGCCCGGGTGCCGCCGCGGTGGTACCTGGGGCGGAGAGGACCCAACACCATGCCACCTCTCTCACAGGACGTCGCATCCGGGAGCAGCATCACGATCAGCTCCACGACACCCCCGCAACGCGGCGACAAGCTGACCTTCACCTGGGCGACGGACGCTCCCGACGCGAAGAACTGGGTCGGCGTGTACGACGGCGACCGGCTGCCCGGCAGCGGCAGCAGCTCCCTTGTGTGGGCGTACGTCTCCGGCACCTCCGGGCAGACGACCCTCGACACCTCCGGCCTGAGCGGCGGGCCGTACACCGCGTACCTGCTGGCCAAGGACGGCTACGGCATCCTCGCCGGGACCGAGCCGTTCAGCTTCGCCGGCGCGCCCGCGCCCACCGGCGACTCGATCGAGCTGACGACACCCACCCCGCACGAGGGCGACAAGGTCTCCTTCCACTGGGCGACGGACGCTCCCGACGCGAAGAACTGGGTCGGCGTGTACGACGGAGACCGGCTGCCCGGGCACGGCTCCTCCCTTGCCTGGGAGTACACCCCCGGGGTCTCCGGCGACATCACCCTCGACACCTCCGGGCTCAGCGGCGGGCCGTACACCGCCTACCTGTTGGCCAAGGACGGCTACGGCATCCTGGCCCGCACTGCCCCGTTCAGCTTCGTCGTCCGCCCCGTGATCCCGCGCCCGTACGCGGTGGTGGACGCCGTCACCACCGCCGCGCAGACCGCCGGCACGGCCTTCTCGGTGCGGCTCGGCGGCTTGTGGATCAGGCCCGAGGGCAATGCCGCCGGCGGCGCGACCTTCGAACGCGTCGCAGGCGACCCGTGGTTGTCGGTGGCCGCCGACGGCACGGTCAGCGGGAAGGTCCCCGCTTTCGCGCCGCGGACGCCCGGCCGGGTGGTGGCCGCCGTCACCGACAGCGTCGTGGGCAGCGACACCGTCACCGTTCAAGTGCCGTTGCGTACCTCCCGGGAGCGGCTTGGGCTGAAGGTCGCCACGCTGAACCTCTGGGATGCCGGCACCCACGTCGACGGGTTCCTGGAGAAGCAGCTGCGGCTGGTGCTCACCCAGGGCCTGGACGTCGTCGCGCTCCAGGAATGCGGTGACAAGGGGGCCGAGAACCTCGCCGGGGCGCTCGGCTGGCATGTGCACCAGGCCGGTGGCCTCGGCATCGTGAGCCGCTACCCGCTCACCGACGTCGTCGCCCCGATCGCGGCGCTCCCGGCCGCCGCGGCGACGCTGCACCTGCCCGGCGACCGCACGGTGCGTGTGTGGACGGCCCAGCTGGACGAGGCCGAATACGGCCCCTACGCGCTGCTGGCGGGACGGACGGCCGCGCAGGTCGAGGCGGCGGAGAAGGGGACGACGCGCTACCGGCAGGTACAGGCGCTGGTGGCCGCGATGCGGCCGGAGCTCGCCTTCCGCAACCCCGTCCTGCTGGCGGCCGGCCTCGCCTCGCCGTCCCACCGTGACTGGACGAGCCGGACGGCATCGGCGCACGGGGGAGTGGGCCGGGTCCGCTGGCCGGTCACCGAGGCCCTGGAGCAGGCAGGCCTCGTCGACGCCTTCCGCGACGCCCACCCCAACCCGGTGAAGGAGCCCGGCACCACATGGTCCCCCGTCAGGCCGCAGCACGAGGGCGGCGGCGCGGAACCCCAGGACCGGGTCGACCAGGTTCAGTACGCGGGGCGGCTGAAGGTGCTGGAGGCACACAGCCTCTTCACCGGCTGGCCGCGACCGGTGCCGGACACCGCTGCCAACGGCTGGCCCTCCGACCATGCGGCCGCCGTCGTCACCTTCTCCCTGTCCGTCCGCGGCTGACCCCCAACGACCCGAAGGACGTTCCTCCCATGACCGAGATCAGCCGCCGCACCTTCATCGGCACCACCGCAGCCGGAGCCGCCGTTGCGGCCGGACTCCCCGGCACGGCGCAGGCCGCGGGGCGCGACGCCCGGCACGGCAGCATCGCCGACATCAAGCACGTGGTGATCCTGATGCAGGAGAACCGCAGCTTCGACCACTACTTCGGCACCCTGAGCGGCGTACGGGGCTTCGGTGACCGCCAGGCGACCGTCCTCCCGGGCGGCGCCCCGGTGTTCCACCAGCCCGCCAGAGGTCCCAAGGAGGGCTACCTCCTGCCCTTCCGTATGGACACCACGAAATACAACGCGCAGAACGCGGGTGGCCTCCCGCACGACTGGGACTCCGGCCACTCGGCCGTCAACGGCGGCGCCATGGACAAGTGGGTCTCCGCCAAGGGCCGGCGGACCATGGGCTACTTCACCCGGCAGGACATCCCCTACCAGTACGCCCTGGCCGACGCCTTCACCCTCTGCGACGGTTACTTCTGCTCGCTGAACGGCCCCACCGACCCCAACCGCCTCTACCTGTGGACCGGCACCGCGGGCCCTGGCATCGACGGCACCACCGGCCCGTGGACCGACAACACGCCGGTCACCGGCAACCCGGTGGCCGACTGGACGACGTACGCCGAGCGCCTGGAGGAGGCCGGGATCAGCTGGCGCGTCTACCACAACCCGGACGGCTCGGACGACCGGTACGGCGACTACGACGACAACGCCCTGTCGTACTTCAAGCAGTTCCACGCGTTCCCCAAGGACGACCCGCGCTACATCAACGCCATGACGAAGTTCGACCTCACGGCGTTCGACCAGCACTGCAAGGACGGCACCCTGCCCACCGTCTCCTGGCTGGTGGCGCCCTACCTGTTCTGCGAGCACCCGGCGGCCAGCCCCGACTACGGCGCCCACTGGGTCAACACCGCACTGCAGTCACTGTTCTCCAATCCCGAGGTGTGGAAGCACACCGTCTTCCTGCTCATGTACGACGAGAACGACGGGTACTTCGACCACGTCATCCCGCCGTTCCCCGAGCCGGGCACCAAGGACGAGTTCGCGAACGGCAAGCCCATCGGCCTGGGCAGCCGGGTGCCGCTGTGGGTCGTGTCGCCGTGGTCGCGCGGCGGCTGGGTCAACTCCCAGGTGTTCGACCACACTTCGGTGCTGCGCTTCCTGGAACGCGTCACCGGTGTGCGGGAGCCCAACATCTCCGACTGGCGGCGCACCGTCTGCGGCGACCTCACCACCTGCTTCGACTTCGCCAGGCCCGACTACAGCATCCCCGGGCTGCCGGACACGGTCGCCCTGATGGCGAAGGCCGACGCCAACAACTCCCTGCCGCCGGTCGAGCTGCCGGACGAGCAGTCCATGCCCGCGCAGGAGGAGGGACGACGACCGCACCGCCCGCTGCCGTACCGGCCGTGGGCCGACGTGACGGTCGACCGGGCCACCGGCAAGGTCACCTGCACGCTCACCAACGACGGCAGCGTCGGCTACCACTTCACCGTGCTGCCGAACACAGCCCTGCCCTTCACCGGTACGCCGTTCACGGTCCCGCCGCGTTCGTCCCGCACCTACGTGTGGGACGCCACGGCGACCGACGGCCGCTACGACTTCTCCGTGTACGGCGCCGACGGGTTCGTCCGCCGCTTTTCCGGCACCGTCGTCCGTGAGGGCCAGGACGACGTGGCGGTGCCGTCGGTCACCGCGGCGCTGCGGCACTCCGGGCGCCCGGAGAACTCGTCGCTGGAACTGGAACTGCGCAATGCCGGCGGCACCGAGGTGGCTTTCACGGCCATGCCGAACGACTTCGCCGGCAAGGGACAGACCGTGTGGGTCAAGGCCGGGGACCGCACCCGGCTGACGTGGCGTACCGACGAGGGACGGTACGACGTCACCGTCACCGCGGGTACCGGCACCCGCTTCGCCCAGCGTTATGCGGGAACCGTGCAGGCCGGGTGAGGCACGCCGGCTGGGACCGTTCGCAGGCTGCGGCCCGCGACCGGTCCCACGCCGGCGTCGTCCTGGCGAAGGGCGTCGGCTCCGTCTCCCTGATTCCCAGTGCAGGCGGTCGGCTCATCTGATCCCTCCGTGGATACTCCGCCCTTCAGGGCGGAGAGGAAACGGACTCCTGCGGAGCAGGGCAGGGAAAGACGATTCCCCGCCAGGGCGGATCGTCGTTCGCGGCTGGCTGCGGACGCGAGAGAGGGGATCAGGCACGTATTTCGTGAGGACGATCAACGAGGTTCGGTCTCGGTGACGTGGCGTCACCTGGGACCGTGGTGCGGTGTGATGAGCTCGTCGGTGACCTGTTTCCGCACCTCAGCGCGTTACAGCTGGAGCGTGTGTTCTTCGACTGCGGAGTGATTCGCCTGATGGCGCGTACTCGGGAGGCTGAGGTGGCCTGCCCTGGATGTGCGGTGATGTCTAACCGGGTACACAGCACGTATGGAAGACGCCTTGCCGACACGCCGGTTGGAGATCGGCCGGTGCTGATCGAGCTGACGGTGCGGCGGCTGTACTGCGAGAACTTTCGTTGTTCGCGGCGTACGTTCGCCCAGCAAGTCGAGGGGCTGACCGTTCGCTATGGCCGCCGCACTCCTGCCGCCCGGCGAGTTCTGGAGGCTGTCGCCGTCGCGCTGGCCGGTCGGGCGGGGAGCCGTCTCGCCGCTATCCTGCACGCACCGGTGAGTCGGACCACACTCCTTCGGGCAGTCATGGCCATGCCCGATCCGGCCTGGACCGTTCCCAAGGTGCTGGGCGTCGATGACTTCGCCACCCGTCGCGGACAGCATTACGGCACCGTGCTCATCGACTGCGAGACCGGCCAGCCTCTCGATCTGCTGCCTGGCCGTGACGCTGCGACCCTGACCGGCTGGTTGCGGGAACATCCCGGCTCCGAGGTCATCTGCCGTGACCGGGCCGGTTCTTACGCCGAGGATGTTCGTGGTGTAGCCGCCGTACGAGGTGACAAGGGCGTGCTCTGCAGCCGTCTCCATGTCCGCGAGCAGGACGTCCAGGGACACGCCTTGCCACTGGGCGCCGAACTTCGACCACTTCGTCACACAGTGCAGGTCGACAGTCGGGGACTCCGCCGGGAGCGCCATCAGGCCTGCCCAGTGATGGTCTGCGCGAGAGTGTCAGTTGGACATCGTCATCTGAGTGTCAGTGGCGCAACCTCAGTGACCTGGTGATTGGCACTGACGGGTAGTGCTCACCTGTTGCTGACGCGAGTGACGAAAGGTCAGGTCAGTCTCGCGCCGACTGCTATAGCGGTTGCAGAGTTTGCGCTGGTCAGAGACGTGAGTTCCAACCATGGAGGTGGGCCCCGTCCGGTTGGCAGGGTGAAACTGCTGTGTGTCCAGCAGGGGTTAGCCCTGGCAGCCAGCGAAACGTGGACGGCGGCAGCGGCAGCTTGCGTGTCCAGGCTGGTGCCGGGGGCGAAGCGGTCAGGCTGCTGGGGCGGCCCGGCAGTATCACTGCGGGGGAGGGGCGATGGCGTGAGCCGAGGCCCATGTCGGTGGGAGCCCGTAGGCTTTGAAGGTTCCGCTGTCTGAGCAGATTCCTTCACAAGGGGTGCGGGTGCCGGCTCTTCCTCTTCCCAGTGCCACGGGTGTGCGCGTGGCTGGGGACACCTACCAGTGGTTGTACGTGTGGGAGGGGTGCGTCCAGGCCTACAAGGATTTGTGGGAAGGCGTGCCCGGCGCGGTAGTGGCGGTCGGTGTCGAGGTCGCTGGGGCCGGCAATGTGGACGATGTCGTCTACTACTGCGCGGATGGGGAACCGACCCGCTACGCGCAGGTCAAGTACGCGGTGGACGCGTCGACCGTGGTGGGGGAGGAGTACCTGTTCAAACCGAGCGGTGATGGCGGTCCGTCGATCCTGCAGAAGATCACCCGTTCCTGGCAGAGCTTGGCCCGGAATGGGACGCCGGTGCAACTGGCCCTGCTGACCAATCGGTTGGCGGATCCGGCGGATGACCTGCTCAAGGATCGGGACGCGCGAACCGGTCTCCTGCTTCCCCGAGCAGCCAAGGACGGTCGCCGGTCCAGGCGGGGCAAGGCACGGGCCCGCTGGGCCACCCATGCCGGGCTCAGCGAGGCCCAACTCCTGGAACTTCTCGGCGTGTTGGAGTTTCACCTGGGACGTGATGAGTCCGTTCAACGCGCCCTCGTCTCCCGGCTGATGCAAGCCGCTGGCCTGCGTCACGATGATCAGGCGATGATGGCCGCCCTCCAGTGGGTTGCTCAGCAGGCCATCAACGGCAAGCGCCGGTTGTCCCTCGCTGACATCCGCGACGCGGTCAGCCGACTCGGCCTGCCGGCCGCTCACTCGGCTAAGCCCGGCATCACTCACCCCATGCACGGCGACGCACCCGCGTTCGTCGCAAGACCCCGCCCTGTCACCGACTGGCAGCCCGACCGCCTGGGCGTGCACCGGGCCGTCCAGGAGCACGACCGCTTGATGCTGCCCCCCTACGTCGAACGGGACCACGACGACGAACTCCGCGACCATTTGGGCACGTTGGCCAGCAAGGGCGCGGGCATGGTCGTCGTGCGCGGGGACTCCTGCACCGGCAAGACCCGCTCGGCCTGGGAAGCAGTGACGGCCTGCGTGCCCGACTGGCAGCTGCTGTACCCGAAGTCCGCCGCCGGCCTGCGCTCCTGTCTCCAGGCCAACGTGCTCACCGGTCCCACCGTGGTCTGGCTGGACAACGCCCACTGGCTGTTCGCCGAGGCGGATGGCAACCGTGCCGCGGAAGACCTGCTCGGACTGCTGGACCAGCCGCCCGTCCCGGTCTTCGTCCTGGCCACCATGTGGCCCAGACCCATCGAGGCGCCCGGATCGGAACCCGAGCAGCAGGAACGGACCCGGCACATCCACGGCCTGCTCGACCTGGCCTGCACCGTCAACCAGCCCCAGGCTTTCGACTCCGGCGCACTCGACCGGTTCGAGGACCAGGCTCGCGGGGATAGCCAGTGGACCCAGGCAGCCGTCCAGGCCCGCGCGAACGGTGAACTGTGCCAGCGCCTGGCGGCCGCCCCCGAACTCCTGGACCGCTACCGCCATGCCGACCACGCGCCCGGCAAGGCCGTGGTCACCGCAGCCGTCGAGGCCCGACGCCTGGGCGCACGCGGACCGCTTCCCCTGACTTTCCTCAAGCAGGCCGCCGTCGGCTATCTCAGCCCCAAGGAATGCCTCGCACTGGACCGGCAGACCTGGTTCGACGACGCCCTCGCCTGGGCGCGGGCCCCGGTCAAAGGGGTGGTGTCGTGCCTGCAGGGAGTCCTCGCCCAGGATGGCATCGGCGAGGCGGCGGACCTGGTCGACCTCAGCGACATCATCGAGCAGCAGATCGCCCCCGAACGGTGGGGCATCAAGCCTCCAGGCACACTGTGGCAGGCCGCGCAGACGGAGTTGGCCGACGGGAACGACCTGGAAGCCCTCGCCCTGCGGGCATTCGCGTTCGCCCGCTTCCGCATCGCCCGGGACCTCTACGTCGCCGCCCTCGACCGCGACACCTCCTCCGCCTTCGAAGGCCTGTGCTTCTCCTACGTCGAGACCGACCGCATCCGCACCCGTCGAGGCCTGAAGGAATTGTGCGACCAGGTCGAGCGCGTCCACGACGGCGGCGCCAGCCTCGCCTACCTGGGTACCTCCCTCATGCAGTTCGCCCTCGCCGACGAAACTGTCGAATACCCCGACACCCTCCGGCCCCTGGCCGAAGGACTCCTGAGCAGGGCCTGCCGCGAAGGCAACCGCAACGCCCACGTCGCACTGCAGTACTTCCTGAACGCACAGGGCCGCCACCAGGACGCCGAAGCCCTCACACCGCCGCCCGAGCCCCCGGCACCGCACGACTCCGCCCAGCTCCTGCACGACGCTGCCGCAGGCGACGCGACCGCCCTGGAAGGACTGCGCAAGGCTGTGTCCAGGCAGAACGAGACGTTCCATCAGATCGCGGCCGCCGCCTTCAGCGGCAGCGCCGCCTTGTCGCGCTGGCCCACCAAGCTGGCCCGCACAGGCGCCCCCGAACTGGTCGAAGTGCTGCTGCGCGCCAGCACCGACAGCGGCGAGCGGCAAGCCCGGCAACAGCTGGTGGACTTCCTCGACGACCAGGAACGCACCCATGAGGCCGACGCCGTGCTCCGCGAGGTCGCCGCCACCGACATGTACGCCCTCAACGCTCTGTTCCACCGCCTGTGGCCCCACCGGCCCCGAGCCGCCCGAGAGGTCCTCACCGAGGCCGCGCAGGCCGGCCACATCCTGAACGTCCTGACTGTGCTGCGACCCCTGACCCAGAGGGGACACCTGCCCCGCGACCGCCGCTTCGCCATCACCGCTATCCGCGTGCTGGCCCGGCTCGGCTACGAGCCCGCCCAGGTCCAGGTCGCCCGAATCCTGCTGGCCGAGGCGGACGAACTCGAACGGGAGAAGACACCGCAGCACGGCCTCGTCGCCCCCAAACGCGACGAGGCGCACCACCTGCTGCGGCAAGCAGCCCCAGGCCACCGCGAAGCCCGCAGCCTCCTG
Organism: Streptomyces sp. NPDC096311; assembly: GCF_044763085.1. Taxonomy (NCBI): domain Bacteria; kingdom Bacillati; phylum Actinomycetota; class Actinomycetes; order Kitasatosporales; family Streptomycetaceae; genus Streptomyces; species Streptomyces sp. NPDC096311. The sequence goes on along the minus strand of NZ_JBIWFN010000048.1, from coordinate 17,570 downwards.
GGCCAACTGGCCGAGCAGGAGGACAACCACGCGGAGGCGGCCCACTGGTACCGCCAGGCCATCGACGCCGGCGACTACGAGATGTTCCCCTCCCTCTTGCAAGCACTGCACCAGGGGATACCGCCCGCCGAGGGTGAGGTTCTTTACGGCCTCGACGCCGACGGCAGCCCGCTTCCCACATGGTGATGCCGCGGGCCTGCCCCACCCCGGCAATCTCAGCCGCACGACAGCGACATGTGCCGTGGCCCTGTCTGCGCCAGAGGACGACAGCCCGCCAGCGCCTCGAGCCCTCCCGGCCGTGCTGCCTCAGACAGGTTTCCAACTGCCTGCGTTGGATGGCTGATGCGGCATGGCGGTGTCTGATGGGCTATGCCGCGAAGCTCCGGTGATCGTTGGGGGCGTCAATCGAAATGTGCGTTTGGCGACCATGTCAGGGCAGCCAGTCCTGCGGGGCCGCCGATGTGCAGCCGGTGGCCTGCCGTGGTGGTGTGTACCACGCTGGTGACCGGCGCTGCTGTGATGAGGGAGCGGGCCAGCTGTCCCGTATCGGGTTCCCACAGGCGCAAGCCAGTTGCGGTCGCGGTGGCCAGCAGACTCTCACCGTTGTCTCGTGCGAGGGAGATCATGGCGTACGTCGACGGAACCTCGAACTCATGCAGACACTCCCAGCTGCCCGGGTCCCACACAGACACTCGTCCGGAGGTGGCGATGGCCACCGCTGTTGGAGTGGAAGGCAGGGGAAGCAGGCAGACGGCGCGCACGACGGCAGTCGGCGCCATCAGGGGAACTTCCTGCATGATCTGCCCGGTGACAAGGTTCCACACGGTGACTTTCCCTCGTCTCAGACCTGCGACGAGGCATTGACCTGGGGGAGAGGGCAGCACCAGCAGGTGTGTGACGGGAGTGCTCGTCGACAGCGCGGTGAGCTGTTTCGACTGCAGGGCGAGCGTGTTGATTCCCCGGGAGTGGGCCAGGACCAGACAGGTTTGTCCATTCGGAAGTCGCACGGTGACACTGGCGTGGTAGCGGGAGTTGTCCGCGATGTGCTGGACGGTGTCGAACTGCGGTTCCCATTGGCAGATACGGCCACGCTGGCTGAAAACGAGAGCGGGGATGTCGCCCTGGCCGGGGACGACCTCCAAGAAGCCAAGAGGGCCTTGTGTGCCCAGACGGTACAGCAGCTGATGACCGACCGGATCCAGGAGCGCCAGGTCCATGAGCGTGGAAACGGCCACCAACTGACGGCCGTCTGCCGTCTGCGCGGTCGCCATGCCGGGCGTGGTCACCGTAACTCCGAAAACGTCCGGGCGTGTGGAGGTGGGCTCAACCTGGTGCAGGAGGATGCCTTCGTCGCTGCTGGCGACCAACGCCACGGAATCGCCCTGCACGCGCACGCCCGCCGCCCGTGATCCGGTGCGGGAGAGGAATTGGGATACCTGCCGAGGTCGTGGGCCTGAGGCATCCCACACGGTGATCATTGCGCCGTCCCAAACTCCGAGGAGGGTGCGGCCACCGGGAACCGGGATCTCCAGCGCCTTGCCTCCCGGGGAAAACCCTCTGGCGATCAGTCTGCCGCCGAAGGGGTCGAGAAGATCGACTTCCTGGGTTTTGCGGACCACGGCAAGAACGTCACCACCCTCTGGGCCGGCAACGGCTGCCAGCGAACGCACGGTTGTGGGCTTGAGTGCGACGGGCCGGGCCTGCTGGGTGCGTGGGTTGAATAGGAGCGGGGCACCCTTGAGCCGCTTGAACAGTCTCCAGCGCTCCCCAGTTGCGTCCCGCACCCAGGCACCTCCCGTGAAGACGAGTCGGTCTTCGGGCAGGGGAATACGCTCGTGTGTCTGCTCCGACGGGGCCCAGGCCAGCATCTCGCGCGAGGTGGTAATGGCCAGCAGCCAGCGGTCGAACCCCTCTCGCAGCACGTGTACTTCGCGAGCCTGTGCCAGGGGCAGCCAGGCCAGCCGCTGTCCTGAGAGAGGGTCGAAGATGCCTGCGCCTTGCGAGGTGGCAGCAGCGAGGAAGGCCCGGCCGCTGTTCCCGGCCAGGACGGTCAGGTCCCAGACGCTGGGGCAGCTGATCTGGACCAGTTGCTGCCCGCTGCTGTCCCAAATGTCGATGCCGTGCCGGGTGCCGGCCGCGATCAGCCCGCGCTCGTCCTGGGTGTTCCATGTGCACAGTGTGTGCACATGTCCTGCGGGGAATCCCACGACATTGCCGCCGGGCCTCCAGAGGACGGCCGTCGGAGTCAGTGCCGGGGCTTCCTCCCACGTCTCGGGTAGCTGGGGCACGCGAGCATCGTCGGAGAGCCCATGGCGGGTGAGCGCGGCGAGCTGGAATCGGATGCTGGCCGCGCGCGAGGCTACGTCCGTAGAGTCGTCCACGTACGGCTCGATGAGCCCGGCTGCAGTGAGGACCCGGCGGGATGGATCGTCCACGGGAAGTGGAAGTCCCAGCCGGGTGCGCAGTGTTCCGGAGGTCTCCCGGGTGGCGAGGGACAGCGGCATGATCGCGTCGTCGAGCGCGTGACCGGCTTGGGCGTGGGCTGCGGTGTGGCGCCGGATGTAGGGGTGCGGCGCCAGGGGATCCGCCGAGCGGGCGAGTTGGGCGCATGCCTCGGCGATCGCGCGATGGACCTCGTCCGGTGACCGCAGGGCACCTCCTGCAGGCGCATCCAAGATGGCTGGGCCTCCGTGGGGTTCAATCGTGAGAAGTGATTCGGGTTCGGACAGGAGCACCTCCACTACCCGCTGGTGGGCGGGCCGGTAGGTGACCCGGCCGTCCTCCTCGCCAACGGCGAGGTAACCGACGAGGCGGCTGTGGCGCACCGTGCGGATCACCGCATCGATTTCACCGGCGGACGGTGCATCCGGGCCGATGACCGCAGCGGCCACCGCCGGCCATACCTCCGCCCACGGCAGCCCCGCGCCCTGGGCGAACGCGGTGGCGCGCAGCACCGCCAGCAGCAGCCGCAGGCTGATGTCCTGGTCCCTGGCTACCTGCCGCAGGTCGTTGCTGAGCAGTGCCGTCGTTCCGGCCTGCAACCGGCCGCGCCAGAGGGGATCGCGCACGTCCTGCCGGCCGATCGCGGACCTCAACTGGGCGGCGGCCAACCGAGCATCGAGGAACGACGGCTCCACCGCCCGCGCGATCACCGCCGCCACCTCGGCTGCCGCCGCGCCATGGCCGGCATACGGGCTGTCCTCGGCCGCCTGCAGCACTATCTCCACATACGCGGTGATGTCGGCGGCGGTCTGCTGCCCGTCCGTGCGCAGCAGGTCCAGCGGCACGCGGCTCTCGCCCATCCCCGCTTGCAACACGGTGTGCAGGAATCCCAGCAGCTGGTCGGCCGCCGCATCCTGCAGCTTGCCGTCCCCGTCGTGCTGGGCCGAACTACGCATCCCCAGCACCAGCCGCACCGCCGGCTCCCCGTTCGCGGCACGCAACCGGGCCAGCGGGGCGATCACGTCGGACAGGCACGCGGTGGGCACCTGCGCCTCATCCAGCCCGTCGATCACGAGGGTTACCGGCTCCGGCGCATCGGCGCAGGCAGCGGCAACCTGGTCCAGCAGTGCCTGCAAAGGGAGTTGGGTGCGGATCCTCTGAAGTGACGGTCGGGATCAAGCGGTGAGGCTGTAGTTCTGCTGGTCGGGGCTGGGGTAGAGGCGTTGATGTTCGCGGGCCGTGTGGAAGATCCAGTAGTCCTCGAAGTCGCCGTTCGTTATCAATGCGCGCAGCCGGAGGACGGCTTCGGCGCCGTCGAGTCCCCATCGGGCGCCGGTGATGTCGAGGCGGTCGGCGATCAGGTGGCGGCAGGCGCCTTCGACGGCGCCGGTGGCGATCGGCCAGCCGGCCGCGAGCGCGGTGTCGTAGTGAAGCTGGTCGAGGTGGCCGGTGAGGTAGCGGTGGCAGGTGGTGACGGCCGCGCGACGGGTGGCGGGAAGCCGTTCGGCTGCGGCCTGGACGGTCATCTCGGCGGCGGCGCGGTCGGCGTGTCCGGCGAGGATCGCGGTGAGTTTGTCCGCGGCCCAGGTCTCGGCCTCGCGGCTGCCGACCGGGTGGAAGGCGTGTGCTGCCGTCCAGCAGTACTCGGCAACGTGCACGAAGTCGAGCAGGACGTGCAGGCGGATGTCGCGGCGGGAGGCTTCGTCCTGGATCAGGTCGAGTTGGTGGCGGGCGCCGTCGACGAGCACGATCCAGTCCCGCAGATGCTGCGGGTCGCGGGCCTGGGCCTGGGCGAAGGCGTCGGTGATGACCTGCTCTGGAGGACGGATCACCGAGGCGGTGCACCATTTGCGCTCCGCTTTCGGGCCCGGCCTCGGCGGTCGGCTCTCGCTGCGGCCGCCGGGCGGATGCACGATGTCGTGCGGCCGGCGTGGGGCGGGCGCGGTGTCGAAGACGCAGGCCACCGTCGCCATGCGCTTGCGGTTGGGTTTCTCCCCCGGAGCCAGCCGCCCGCGCCGTCCAGCCGCCGCGGTCTTGGCCGCGGCCCGGCGGGTGGCCTCGCGCAGGGCTTCGGGGCGCATCACCACGCCTTTGCCGTCGACCTGGAGGACCACCGGCATCTCGCGGGTGCACGGGGTGGGGATCTTCGCCGTGTAGTAGGCGGCGATGTCAACGGCCGAGGCGACCACCAGCTCTTCGAGACGGCGCTTGCCCAGCACTCTTCCGCATCGTCGCTCGATCGCGGCCTGGGCCTGGTCGAACGAGCCGCGGACCGCCTCCAGCACCGCGAGCCGCGCCAGGCCGCGCGAGTGCCGACCGGCAGGCAGCGACAACGCTTCGTCCGCCGGGTGCACGTTGGACAGGCCCCGGCCGCGATAGGCGATCCTGGTCACCCGCACCGGCCCGAACACGCAGGTCAGCCAGCGGGGATGGTTGCTCTCCCGCCAGGTCCGTGGCCGTCCTTCCGGCCCGCGCACCACCGGCCGTCCCGCGCTGATGCGGGCCGCAGCTTCTTCCGTCCTTGCCCGCAGGTCGAGGTGATCCTGCATCAACTGCCGCAGCAACTCGCGTCCTTGCTGTTCGAGCAACAACTCCAGCTCGTCATGGGCCATGCTGCGCGCCGGGGCGCCGGCCAACGTCGAGACAAGGCGTTCGAAGGCATCACGGGAGGCGGCATACCCATCAGGCTCGGATAAGGCGTCATAGGGTTCCATCTGGGGCTCTTCTTCGGCTCTTCTTGCGATTCGGTTTGGTTGGCACCTTCGAATCTACGGAGAAGAGCCCCTTGGTCACCGGGAGTTGACCCGGCCGACGTCCCCGTCATGGCGGGCCAGGGTGAACCGGCCCGGCGTGTCCTCGTCCAGCCAGCCCCGCTCCACCAGACGCTTCAGCTTCCCCCTCGTCCCCTCGATCTTCGCCGTGGTGGCCTCCAGCCCGATCCGGGGCACGATCTGCTTGGCCTGCAACGGACCTGTCGCATCAGCGACGATCTCCACGATGTCCCGGTACACATCCGGCAGCACCCCAGCGACCAGGCCCTCCCGCCACGGCGGCACCGCCATCACCCCGATGCCGTGAGGCACCGGCGCTTCCTTGGGTTCCGGCGCACCGCGCGCCTGCGGCGCATTCTCCGCGGCCGACAACTCCGCCAGCACCTGCGCGACGGTCTCCCGCGTGATCTCCAACCGCGACAGATCCGCCTGGGCCTTCTCCAGCCGCACAGCCAACTCCGCAGCCTCGGCCTGCAGTTCTTCCACCCGCTGTCGAGCCGCGGCCTCCCGCGCCTGGAGCTCTTCCGGCAACGACACCATCGCGCCCCACCTCCACCTCGCCACGGTAGAAGTACGACGCCACCGCCCACACGTCAATCAGCGTCTTCCCAGCTCAGCTATCCCTCGAAAGGATCCGCACCCGAGTGCGTTGGGCTCCATCCCGTGCCGCGTCGGAAGGCCTGGTCATTCTCGCGCATGAGCCGGGCAAGTGGCTCCAACAGCCGCCCGTCGCGGGCGGTGGTGCCGAGGGCCGTGAACATCGCCTGCTCGTACTCGCTCCAGCAGCGGCTCGGCTCAATGGCGTATCTGAAGTCGGAAGTGCAGGCGACCCTGCTCGCGGCCATTACCTCGACCGCCTCTTCCAAGCAGCGCTGGGCCTCTGCCAATGCGACGCCGTCAGCCACCGGTCCCAAGCGCCCACACAGCGCTGCGATGAGCACCTCTGTGTCGGGCAGTCCCTGCAACAGGCGGCGTACTTCGTCCGGGTCGCTGAGCAGCGCAACGGCCCAGACTGCCAGCTCGCGGCGATGCGGTCGCCGCAGCTCACCGGCCAGCTCCATAGCGCTCTCACGGGACCACATCAGGGCTTCGGCGGCGAGCAGCTGGGCGTACCACTCATGCCGGAACTCGACCCGCCGATGGAGAACCTGCACCACAGGCGATCTCAACGCCTCGTCCACCACGCCCACCGCGCCACCGAGCGTAACCAGTACCTGGGCAGCGCTGCGCTGGGCTTCTGCCAGCGGCAACCATCCCGCCAGCCGCTCGTCCATCAGCATCGCCCAGCGGTGCAGCACCTGCCGCAGAGCCGTAGGCTGCGACGTCCGCTGCAGCTGTTCACCCAGGTAGGCGTCCAAGAGGGCAGCGCGTCCCGCGCCTGTCGGCAGACGCTGTGTCAGCTGCGCTGCAATCGAGAGCTCGAAGGCGGTTCCGAACGCTTTGCACTCTTCCTCGACGACCTCTTCCTGTTGAGGACCTACCCCGTAGCACCGCAATAGCGCCGCGCGCTGCTCCGAGGTTGGATCGACCGTCCTCAGCTGTGCACCGCCGATCACTGCGGGCACATTCACGAACTCGTGGCTGGTGGACACCACAGTGGCCTCGGCGCGGCGACACCACGAACTGACCTGCAGCATCAGCCGATCCTGGAACCGGCTGGGACATTCGTTGATCGCATCCACGAGCAAGACGACCGGAAGCCCCGCCAACCGAGCGGCCCGCACCAGGCAGTCCGCCGATTGCGAGGTGAACGGGGCCACGCTCTCGTCGAGGCTGTCCTCCAACCGTCCTTCGTATACGCCCGCTCGCAGCAGGATGGGCAACCAGCCGACCTGCGCCAATCCCAGGGCGGCGTGAGCCAGGGTATGGCTCTTGCCCGTTCCCGAGCTGCCGACCACCTGGACGTGACGCCCGGGCCGCAGCCAGGCTGCCAACTCCGTTGACAGCACACATTCTGCCCCGTCTTGCTCTTCCAGCGTCAGCCCAACCAGGCCATGTAACCCCTCGCTCAGGTACGAACCGAGGTGGGCTAGGTAGTCCTCCAGCGCCTGCCCCTTGGACGCGTCGCTGATGTCGGCCTGCATCTCCCGGTCGAGCATGGGACGGCAGAACACTCGCATCGTGTCCTCGCCGAAGAACCGTCGTACCAGGTCCGGCAACACAAACAGCATGTCGGACAACTGCTGCCGACCCCACAGGTCAACAACCAGATCCTGGTGCTGTTCGCGTAGCCGCGTCAGCTCCAGGTCGACCTTTGTGTCGCGAACGTCCGCCGTGGTGACGATCACCAGACGGTGAGCATCGAAGGGTCGGCTTCCATCGGCATATGCAGCCACTGCCTTGCGGAGATCGGCAGCGGTGAACTTCTCGTACCTCTTGGCCTGATACACCGCAGGTGGTTGGGAGGTGAAGAAGGCGACCACGTCGACCCCGTCCTGGGCCTGGCCGCCACGCCCGAAAGGTCGGGACTCCAGAGCATGGTCGGCCTGGACCGCCAACGCCACCACGAGATGCTCCAGAGCCTCCCAGGACAGCTCATGCGTACGAAGCAGCAAAGGCGCCGTGACCGTCAAGGGCGGCTGCCCCGGCAGTTCCCTAGCCTGCTCCCCGCCGCCCTGGCCTGAGCTGCTCATGCGTCGTTTTTGCTGCCGTTGTCCTCGTCGGCGTCATAGTCGGCGAGCGCGGTCATGGCTTCCCACATGACCTCGTCGTCGTAGTCCGGCATCACCAGGTCGGGCTCGAGGCCGTCACTGTCCGGATCGAGCTCCTGGGAGTGGGCCAGCACCTCGACCAGGAACCGTCGCGCGGCCTTTAGCAGGCCGGGATCCTCCAGCCACAGCCCGAATTCCAGACTGCGGCGGGAGCTCTCCGTGCCGTTGGCGCTGCCCAGCCATAGCCGACGTGGCGTGAAGCCGGTGACATCCGCCACGCCCCCCAGGCCGTCCTCGTCGTGCCACCACAGCTCACCTAGCAACATCATCTTGGTGTGGAGGATCGGGACAAGATGGTCTCCGGCCTTGCGGTAACCCAGGGTGCGCAGCGCTGGCAACCGGATGTACTCCTGCGGCGAACCGGGACCCAGCAGCGGCGCCTTGCCGCCTTGGTGGAAACGCAGCTCCTCCAGCTCGGAGAAAGCACGAACCGGGAATCCGGCCGCGTCTTTCACCGCCTCAGCGACCTTGTGTAGCCGCTCTACGTGGCGTTTGCCCCGCGGCTGCTTGCTCACCACCACGCAAGCGGAGGGGAACTCGGCGATGCGCTGCAGCAACTCAGGGTCGTCCACCCACAAGAAGGCCCCGAGCATCGCGGGCCCCCGGAACACCCCTCCACCCCAGGTCGGGGCGCGTGCCCTACGTCCCCCACACCCCACACAACCCCAGATAAATACAGTCCCTGCAGCCGACGCCCTGAGGCTCGTCGGGTGCGCCTCCGAGCGGCCAGGGCAGGCTGGCGTGCACCGCAGGGAACACCGCAGGCTGCGAGACCGTCGCTGTTGCTCCAGATCCTGACGGAACCCGTCGATCCCCTCGACGAGACCGGCCAGCACGTCTGTCCCGAACCGGACGGGATGTGTTCCGTCTCCCACGGGTCCGCCGAGGGCTTTGCTACCCGTCCAGCGCCGTCCGCATCGCCGGATCCGCTGCCAGCGCCTCGTAGATCCACGGGGTGTTGCGCGGGGCCTGGTTACGGGTGCGGGTGGTGAGCAGGGAGCGGGTTTCCTCGCGGGCCTGGTGCATGGTGAGCGTGCCTGATCTGCGGTGCGCCAGGATCGTGCGGATCCGGTCGAGTTCCTCGTCCTCTGTGGTGTCCGGCGCGTCACCCTCGGCGCCCGCAGCCGGATCGTCGGCGAACAGGCGGGCCGCCGCATGGCGGATCAGCACCTCCGCGCACAGCATCGCGGGTGCGTCCGACGCGTCCCCCAGCGCCAGGCGCTCGGCGCGGGCCAGGACGTTCACGGCCTGCTGGTGGGCGTCCTCGGCGGCGTAGACGGCGCTGAGGTCGATCAGCGTTTCCAGCACCCGGGGACGGTCGTTGCCACGCTCCCACCAGTCGGCTGCGACCTGGTAGAGATGGACTGCGGTGGTCGGGTCGTCGAGCAGCGCGGCGGTGCGGGCCGCGTTGGTGTTGCAGTTGGCCGTGTTCCAGGGTTCCTCGGCCTGCTCCCACAGCGCAGCCCCGCGCCGGTAGAGGCCAAGTGCCTGCTGCAGATTGCCCGCGTCCTCCTCGGCGACCCCGCATTCGTTGCAGGCCATCGCCCGGTGTTCGCTGCTGCCCCAGCGGTCGGCCAGCTCCACGGACTTGCGGCCCCAGCGCAACGCCTTGTCGGTGTTGCAGGCCCGGCGGGCGATACGAAAGTTGTTGATCGCGACGGGGACGGCGGCCGCGGCCCGCCCGGTCGTGGTGAGCGTGTCGACGGCGCGTTCCCCGGCGCTCAGCGCCCCGGTCCAGTCCTCCGCCTCCCACAACAGCATGCTCAGCTTGAACTCGGCCTCGGCGACCCGGACCGGCAGTCGGTGCTCCCGGGCGAGCCCGACGGCCTTCCGTGCCGCCGCGACTGCGGCCTTAAGCGCCTGGCCCGACCGCAGCGTGTCCGCGTTCAGCAGACAGGTCTTGACGGCTTCCTCGGGATCCCCGCGGCGCAGATGCAGGGCGATGCGGTCGTCGTTGACGTCGACGACCGCGTCGAGTTCACCGCGTGCCGAGTACAGGACATGCAGCCCGATCATCAGTTCCGTGGCCATCTCCAGCCAGCCGTTCTGTTCGGCCAGGGACAGCGCGGCGTGAAAGCGGCTCGGGTCGAGCTCGCCGATCAGCTGCGCCCCGTACCGCTGGTCGGTGATCTCCGCCAGCCGGTTGACCAGATACGCCACCCCGGCCCGCTGGAACTCCTGAATCTCCGCAGGTGGTTCGGTGAGGTCCAGCTGCTCGCGGGCATACAGCAGGACCAGGTCGTACAGGCGGAAGGTGGCCAGCAGCGCACCGGCGGGCAGCCGGACGAGGTCCTGCCGGGCCAGACTTCGATCCACCAGCCGGTTCAGCAGCAACTCCTGCCGCATCGCGGGAGCCTTCAGGCAGTGCCCGAGCTCCGCCCCGTTGACCGCCGCGCCCGGCGCCGCCGCGATCAGCCGGAACACCCGCTGGGCCGGCGGGTCCAGGGCGTCGTGGCTGAGCCGGATGGCCAGGCGCACGGCGCGGTCCCCGTAAGCGAGGGCGTCCAGCCGGACCGACTCCTCCTCCAGGAGCTGGACGAGATACGAGGCGGGCGGTCCCGAGGGATGGGCCAGCCGCGCCCCGGCGATCCGCAGCGCCAGCGGCACATCGCCGCACAGCTGCGCCACCCGGTCCAGCGCGGCGGGTTCGCAGGCGTCAGGGCGTTCCTGGCAGCAGCGGATGAGCACCGCGACAGAAGCAGGTCTGGACAGGGGACCTACATCGAGGACCAGCCCGGGGTCGGCGTAGTCCTGGGTGCGGTCGCGCGAGGTGACGATCAGGGCGCAGCCCACTGGTGCCTTGACGAACGGCCGGACATGGGCGGCGTCGGCGGCGTTGTCCAGGACGAGCAGCACGCGGCGCTCGTGCAGGGCGGCGGTGAGTGCCGCGAGCTGCCGGGCGTCGTCCGTCAGTTCCGAGCCGAGGTCCAAGCGCAGCGCCTCACTGATGATGCGTACCACCGTGCGGGCGTTCAGCCGGGCCTCGGGCATCAGGCCACGCAGGTCCACGTAGTACACGCCACCCGGGAACGCGGGGGTGAGGGCGCGGGCGGACTCGACGGCCACGGTGGAGGTGCCAGCGCCGGGCTGGCCGGAGAGGAACGCGGTGGCCGATCCGTACCGCGTCATCCGGCGGTCGATCGCGCGGGCGAGACGGGCCACCAGCTCCTCGCGTCCGGCGACGCACGGGTCGGGTGCGGGCAGCCGGCACATCTGGACGGCCACGGCGGCGAGTTCGGCGCGGCCGGGGGCCGGTCCGGGGACGGCGGGGACGCTGTCCGTGTCGCCGGTGGCGGGTGGGCGGGGCGGGACGAGCACGGCTTCCACCGATGCGGAACGGATCGGCGGAAGCAGGTCCAGCAGCGCGTGCAGGAAACCGGACAGCGGGATGCCGTCCCCGTCCAGCAGCGCCTCGCGCAGACAGCTCCGGCAGGTGTCGGACAGCTCCGTGAACATGCCACCGGGCAACTTATCGGCCAGCACTCGCCGCACACTCCCGAGCAGCGCCCGCGCCGCATGCGCCGCCATCTCGTCCGCCGGCTCCCGCCCCGGCAGCGGTGCGGACCAGCGGTGCAGCGCCTCGTCGTGGTCGGCGAGCCGGGGCAGCAGGACGCGTGGTTCCAGGCCGCGCAGCCGTAGCCGGCGGCGGAACTCGTCGGTCTCCCGTCGGCTCCAGGAGCCGACGGCGGCCCGCTCAAGGATTTGGCCGAGCAGGTCCTGGAGCGGGCCGTCGCCACGGCAGGTGTCGTCGATCGCGGTGAGCACCAGGGCGGCTTCGCGGGCCGCTTCCGCTGCTCCGGTCACTGTGGCGCGGGGCGCGGGGGTGGCGTCGTGGGCCGAGATGAGGGTGCCCGGCTCGTCGCCGAGGGTCAGCCGGCTGTGCACGGTGATCTCGGCCGGGCCTTCGAGCAGGTGGGTGAGGTCCTCGGTTCTGGCCACCCAGACGGAGTCGCGCAGCCAGCCGTCGGCGCTGTTGTAGCGGGCCGACACCACGCCGAGCACCACTCCGTCGGTCAGCCGGAGTACGGGGGCGCCGCTCATCCCGGGCAGCAATGCGGACGAGGACAGCCGGCCCAGCGGGACACCATCTCGTACCGTCCAGCCCTGCCAGCTGCCGGTGGCATGCAGGAAGCGGTAGTCGTGCCCGGGATCGTCCACCCCGGCCACGCCGTTCACCACCACACCGGTCAGCAGCCGCACCGCGTCCGTGGGCGCCCACCCGGGGACGGATTCCTCCAACGGCCGGGCCCGGCGCAGCACCGCCAGATCGCGTACGTCGTCGACCGCGGTGACCTTCGCCCACTCGGCGGCCGCCCCACCGCCGAGCGCGTCGGTCCGCACCTGTGCGCTGGGGTACCCGCAACCGAGCCCGGCCAGCACATGCCAGGCGGTGACGACAATGCCGGGCGCCACCTGGAAACAGGTGCCCGCCGGTGCGCCGTCGGGGCTCAATACGCGTCCCAGACTGCCCGGCACCCGGGGATGGCGCATTGCCGTCTCCATCGTCGACCCGACGGCGCTACGCGGAGGCGTCCGGGCCGGCGGCGCTACGGTAGGTCATCCGGACCACCAGCGACGCCTCACCGGCGGCGCCGGCCACGATGACGTTCCCCTGCGCCGAGAACTTCAGCCCGAACTCGACCTCGACCTGCTCGGGCCGGACCGCGCGCTGGTGCAGCCGGTCGATCGCCTGGGCGGCGGAGGTCGCGATCTCCACCACGGCGTCGCGGGCATGATCGAAGGACTCCACGACCTGGCGGCCTGCTTCCTGCAGCCGTGAGGTGGGCTGCGATCCCGGCACGGGCACGGTTTCCACCAGCACCTCGACCGCGCCCACCCGTACGGGGATCAACCGGTTTGTCATGCAGGCAATTTGTCACAAGCAGCCCGGCGTTGTCCCTGCGGACGGCTGGATTGAGCTGACATGCTGCGCAAGAACTGCGGTTCCTGCGCCATGAACGTGTCGTAGTAGTCCAGCAGCCTCTCGCCCAGGTCTACCGTCGCCCCCCCGCAGAGGGCACCCCATCCGCGGGGACGGCAGACTCTGCTGCAGCTTCCTTCGCTACCACGGGCGGAATTCCTTCACGGGCAGCGAAAACGGGTCCGCACCGTCGGCTCCGCCGCCCACGAGGACGGTCAGCGTGACCCACGTACGGGCGTGCGTGACCGGCTCCGCACCGCCATGAGCCATCACCTCGGACAACAACTCGACGCCGTCAGTAGCCAGGACCTGACCACCCGCGTCGACGAACTCACCCAGCACAACCACCAACTGGCCGACCAAATCCAGCCCACCGGCGAGAACACCGCGCTCCACGCCCGCGTCACCGAACTGGAAGACGACCTCGCCGCCGCCCGCACCAGCCTGCACCTCATGATTCGCGATGAGAACCTCAACCCATAGCCCTTTGCTCCGCCACCGGACGGCCCGCGCCATGATGACGCTCGTGCTCCCTTCGACTGCAGTGATCTCCAGCCCCCTCGTGCCCTTGATACGACAGCCCCTGCTATCCCCGCGGCACGCACTGAACCCCTCTGGTGTCAGTGCTCCTCACTACTCTTCGAAGGGGACGTTACGAAGGGGGACGAGGTGGCCAACAAGGACATAGACCATCGAGCGATCGAGAAGCATGTCAAGGAGATCAACCAGGCCTACCAGCGTGCTGCCAAGAAATACCCGCTCACTGTTCCGGTTACAGGCAAAGGTTTCACCATCTCCACCGGAATCTTCGGGGTGGGTATTGAACAGGACCCGCAGCTGGTTGGGCTCTTGGTCTGGCTGGGTGAACAGCCCCGCCGCGGATTCGCAAAACCAGACACCTACGCCGAGCAGTCAGGCGTTCCCCTGGAGGACGTCCAGGTCCTGGCGCACGCCCTCGAGAGGGACGGCCTGATCGCTTCGATGGGATCGCTCGGCCAGGACGACGCCTTCAGAGTGACCGATGACGGGCGGGTAGAGCTGAGGCGGCTCGCCCAACTACGCAACGAACCCGCCGCCCGGCACCGCTACGCCACCGACGCCTTCCTGCGCTGGCTCTACACCACAGCCCACGACCAGCGCCCCACCCACCCCACCACCTTCCTGACCACCGCCGAATCTCACTTCGCCGGAGACGAACTGTCAGGAACGGAACTGCACTACGCCCTGGCCCGCCTTATCCACTCCCGGCTGGTCGAGGACGCCGGCACCGAGCCCAAGACCGTCGCCATCACCATCGACGGCATCGACTGCGTACTGTCTGGAGCGACCGTGAGCGACTACCTCAACCGAACCCGCCCCGGCGACTACTACAGCATCACCGGCACGAACATCGTCGCTGGCTCTCAGGGCAAGGTCGAGCAGCACAACCACAACAACGCCTTCGACCCCAGCGCCATGCGCGAGTTCGCGGCACTGGTCCAGCAGCTCGCCCCGACCTACGGCATGGAACCCGCGCAGCAAGCCGAACTCGTCCGCGACGCCGAAGTCCTCGCCGAGGAGGCCGGCAGCGAGACAGCGCAGCCAGGTCGTATCCGCGCCGCCTTCGACACCGTGATGGGCGGACTCGCGCAGATCGGCGCAGCATCCGCCGGCTTGGACCTCACAATCCAGCACGGCCAACAGGCCCTCAATACGGTCTTAGGCAGCTAGGCCACATCAGCAACGCCCGCGACGGGCGGCCGCCCACGGCCGTGACCACCACCCGCACCGCCTACGCCGCCGCCCATTCGAGTCCGAGGGCGGCGAGCGCCTGGAGTTTGTCGGTGGTGAGCTTCGCGCGCCTCGATTTCGTGTTCGACAAGAACACCCCGAGCTTGACCTCGGTGCCGTCATCGAGCCGTTCGACGTGGGCCCTGGGGACGGTCACGGTGCCGGTGCGGGTCTTGTACTGGGCTAGGGCTGCGATGCCTCGTTCGAAGGCGCTCAGGGGCGTCGTGGACGGCCCTGTGGGCGTCTCTGGTTCCGGGGCGAGCGGCGTGATGCCGAGTTGCTCCAGGCGCTCGCGCTGCCCCTCCGTCAACGCCGCCCAGACCTCGGGCTTTCTCTGCTTTGCCAGCCACTTCCCGATGTCCATCCCGTGGACCGTGAGGCCGGGCAAGACCTCGGCCTGGCCCTCTTCGTCTCGTACTAGTTCGCGCAGTGCGGCGTAGTGCCGCTGCCACTCTGCTGGCCACGACGGGTTCCAGTCCTCATCGACGGCCTCCAGCGCCGTTTCCCATTCGGGGTGTTCGGCGAGTGTGCCGGGGCGGCGGAGGTTGGAGAGCCACTGCCCGACCGGCCTGTCCAGGGCCGTTGCCGACCTCGGAGCGCAGAGGGTCCAGTGGTCCTGGTGGTAGGCGCGGGCGGCTTCCAGGTTCTCCTGGAAGCGTTCGTCCGCGAGGGACCACACCATGCCGAGCTGCTCCAGCCGCCTAGCCCGCAGCCCGGTCATCTGCCCCGCCCCGTAGGCCCTTCGTTGCTCTGCCACCCATTGCCCAAGCGGTGTCGCGCCCTCTCGGTGTCCGTACGGCACGCGGGCATGATGCTCACGCTCCGTGAACGCCTTCAGCTTCGCCCAGCCGCGCGCCCAGTCTTGCTTCTCGGTGTCGATGACGTTGAAGCTGACCCAGTCTGCGACCATCACCGGGTCACGCGGAGCGGCAAAACGGAGCAGTAGACGGGATTCTTCCTCGCCTTCTTCCGGCGGCGTGCCGATGTACTCGGACGGCTGCGCGACGTCCTTCTGTGGTTCCTGTGGAATGGCGAGCAGTTCCACGGCCTCTTCATCGTGTGCCCGCAATCCTTCAAGAACCTTCACCAAGGGCCGGTAAGACCCGGAGGTGAACATGTCTTCCGGCTTTTCGTCCGGCTGCAAGAAAACCGGCACAATCAGCGACGCTAGTTTCCCTTGTCCGGGCTTTTGACGGAGCGCCCGGCCGATGGCCTGGACGATGTCGTGCGGCGCGCCCTTCGGGTCCAGCAGGGCAACACTGTCCACGCTTCTGATGTCGACGCCCTCACCCAGGACGCGACAGTTACTCAGCACGGCCCGCCGGGTGGTGGTGCCGAACTCGCCCAGCACGTCGCGCCGGTGCTGGGGTACGTGTTCGCCGCAGAGCCAGTCCGCCCAGATCCGAGCGGGGTACGTCTCGGGTTGGTCGGCGTGCAGTTTGGCGGCGACGTGGTCCAGGCCCTCCGCGTACGCCTGTGCCTCTATCGTCCGGTGGTGGAAGGTGATGCAGGTCTGCAAGCGGTGCTGCGCCATGGTGTGCAGGAGCGCGGCCTGCAAGGCTCCGAGGCGCTGCCCGCGCACTTCCTCGCTGTGCCGGTCCTCGCCCATCAGTCGTTCGGGGGTGACGACGGGGTCCTGGAGCTCGAGGACGATGATCTGGTACCGGGCAAGCAGCCCGCGGGAGACGGCCGATGCGAGCGAGAGCTTGTAGAGGACGGGTCCGAAGACCTTCTCGTCGTCCATGGAGGCCGCCATCTCCCGCGGCAGCGGGTCGCGCACTCCCTCGGCTACCTCCCGGTTGAGCCGTTCCTGCCAGATCCGGGGCGTTGCCGTCAGGTACAGCCGCCGGCGCGCGGGGATGACGCCCTGGTCGTGGATGTCCGCCCACGCCTTGCCCATCGACCCGGAAGTCCGGTGCGCCTCATCGACCACCGCGAGGTCCACCGGCGCCAACTGCTGCCCGTAGACGCCCTCGAAGGCTTCCGCGAGGACACCGAGGCTGGCGTACGTCGCGTAGATGGTCACCGGTCCGGAGCCGTGCCACAGCGCCAGCTGCACAGGGTTCGTGGTGGAGCGCACCCGAAGCCCCCACAGCTCCGGATCGTCCTGGAGCGAACACACCGCAACCGCCGGCCCCGTGTGCCCGGCCGCGTGCCATGCCTGCACCGTCTGGGACAGGAGGTCCAGCGTCGGCACCAGAACGAGAACGCGCCCCTTGGGCACAAGCCGCCTTGCCGCCGACGCGGCAATGATGGTCTTCCCCGTGCCGCACGCGGCGTGCACCTGCCCGCGCAGACCGCTGGAGGGAATGCCGCCCGGCGGGATATCGAGACCGCGCACAATGGTGGCAACGGCCTCGATCTGGTGATCACGCAGTTTCAGGGCCATTCCCGTGTGCTCCTTTTCGCGGAATGTTGGCGCGCAACAAGAAAGGGAAGTCCGGAGAGAGGAGGGGTTCCGGGGTGATGCTGTTTGATCCCAGATTCTACACAGTGCATCACCATGATGCATCACTCTTAAGTCAAGTTCCGACCCCAGGGTGATACGTGACCGATCCTCGCTCCGCAGGGTTCGTTTGGTGTGCATGCTGACGGGTGTTGTCGGCTTGCACGACGGGCACTTGAGGGTGGGGGAGGGGTTCGGGTGGAGCGCAGCGGAGCCCGTCACTGCGGCGGGCCGGCACCCCGTCAGACTGATGATCCGTCACATCCGTTGCAGGGGTAGTAGCTGGGATTCCCAGTCACTACACAGGCCTCAACATGATGCACCGCCCCTCGTAGCCAGCCCCAGGAGGCCCGCTTGCGGGACTCCTTCATTCGCGCTTGCGCGAATTGACATTTCGTCAGAATTCCGCTTGCGGAATTCAATTCCCGCGTTTACGCGGGAATTCGAATTGCGCTTGCGCAATTCGTGCTCTATGCCCCGGCTTGCCGGGGCATAGCCCGCTCCGCGGG
>NZ_JBIWFN010000047.1:0-28862 GCF_044763085.1 Streptomyces sp. NPDC096311 | reverse complement strand
GGTTTTGTTTTGCGAGTGGTTCTCTGGCGGGTGTCGGTGGTGCCGGGGGACGGTTTCCGGGATGCGGATGACCCGGGCCGGCACCCGGACGCACATGGCTGTGACCGGCACTCAGGGTGCGTGCCCGGGTGTGCCCGGTGTGAGGCTGGGCGGTTGCTGGTGTTGAGGTCCGGTGGGTGCACCGGGACCGGGTGCCGCGTGCGCGCGGGCCGCTTCCCGGCGGTTTCTGTGTGTCTGGGGACGGGGCCCGGGCGTCTGTCCAGGGTTGAGTTCCGGTGGGCCGCGGGGGATCGGATGCCGGGGGTCCGTGGCTGGTGGCGGGCTTCCGAGGTGGTTTTGCGGGGCGGGGTCCGGCGCGTGTGTGGGGTTGTGTTCCTGGTGGGCGTCCGGGTGGTCATGCGGGCGTGGTGCCGGGGTGTGTGCAGTGCTTGTCGGGAAGTTTTCGCGGTCTATGTCGTGGAGGTGTCCGGTGGCGCGTCAGGCGGAGCAGCAGGAGCAGGGGGAGTTGCGGGGCGGCGGTGGTGGCATGGCGGACCTGCGTGCCATGCCGAGCGGGCCGCACCAGCAGGATGCGCAGGGTGTGCCGGATCTGCGCGCTGGGCGAGGTGGGTGTCCGTATGTGATGGATGGGTTGGGGCGGGATGTGCAGGGGGAGGGCGCGTTGTTGCGGGGGCAGGGCGAGGTGGCGCGGGTGGTGTTGCCGGGTGGAGTAGGAGCGTGGGCGGTGACGGATCCGGCGGTGATCCGTGGGTTGTTGACGGATGGGCGGGTCTCGAAGGATGCGTATCGGCATTGGCCGGCGTGGCAGCGGGGTGAGGTGGGGGCGGAGTGGCCCTTGGCGGTGTGGGTGTCGGTGCAGAATCTGGTGACGTCGTACGGGGCGGAGCACCGCCGGCTGCGGGGGTTGATGGGGTCGGCCTTCACGGCGCGGCGGGTGGGGCTGTTGGGTCCGAGAGTGGGGCAGATCGCGGCAAGGCTGCTGGAAGGGATGGAGGTGGCGGCGCGGGAGGCTCGGGGCGGTGTGGTGGATGTGCGGGGGTTGTATGCGCAGCCGTTGCCGAGCCGGGTGATGCTGGAGTTGTTCGGGATTCCGGAGGAGTTCCGGGGGGCGTTGCGGGAGATCATCGAGGGGTTTTTCGCTACGGGGGTGTCGTTGGAGGATGCGCGGCGTAACTACGCGGCGCTGTACCGGACGATGGGGGAGTTGGTGGCGCTCAAGCGGCGTTGTCCAGGTGAGGACCTGACCAGTGCGCTGATCGCTGCGGGGAGCGGAGCGGATCCCGCAGATCCGGCGTCACTTTCGGACCTCACGAACGTCACGGACCTCGCGGACCTCACAGACGTGGCGGACGGTGCGAGTGCGGGCGCGGGCGCGGGTGGCCCCGAGGCTGCGGGGAGAGGGGGATTGAGTGAGAAGGAGTTGGTGGACAACCTGATCATGTTGTTGAGCGCGGGGTGTGAGCCGACGGTGAATCTGCTGGCGAACGCGGTGGTGTGGTTGCTGCGGGAGCCGGTGCAGCTGGAGTTGGTGCGGTCGGGGCGGGCGTCGTGGGGGGACGTGGTGGAGGAGGCGTTGCGGGTGGAGGCGCCGGGTGCGAATGCGATTTTGCGGTATGCGGTGGAGGATGTGCGGGTGGGGGAGACGGTGATCCCGCGGGGAGATGCGCTGGTGATCGGGTTCGCGGCGGCGGGGCGGGATCCGGGGGTGCACGGGGTGGATGCGGAGCGATTCGATGTGATGCGGGCGACGCGGCGGGAGCATTTGTCGTTCGGTCATGGGGTGCATTACTGCCTGGGCGCGCCGTTGGCGCGGCTGGAGGCCGAGATTGCCCTTCAGGCGTTGTTCGCCCGCTTTCCCGGGATGCGGCTGGCGGTGGAGCCGGGGGCGCTGCGTCCGACGGAGTCGTTCATTTCGAACGGGCCGCGGGAGGTGCCGGTGTTGCTGGGACCGCCTGCCGACGTGGTGAGGTGACGCGCCGGCCCGCACCCTGCTCGCCCAGGCTCAGGGCGATGACCGCGAGGGAGACGTGTACGCGTCCCCGGTGATGAGTCACACGGCCTCGAACGGCATCTGCCGATCTCTCGCCTTCCGCTTCATCGCCGAACGCGACGTGACGTTCGCGGACCGAGTTCCGCGAAGCAACCACTGGGCCAACGCTCCCCGTACTCACCGGCACGAAGGTGACATTCGGAGACCTCACGACCAGGCGATACATGCAACTCGCGTGAACTGGCGACGCCATGTCGACCCAAACGACGCCTTGCCCACAAGCGCCCCGCTGGGACCACACCAGCGGGGCCTCTCGTCCGCTATGGACGAGGGGTTCGGCACCTATTCACCGTTTATGCTCCGGCCAAGGACAGGCTCTGCGGCCACATCAAGAAGATCAAGAACCGGTCGAAGTTCCTGGAGATCTGCCGCTACCCAATGCCGCCACGTCTCGGACTGGGCCGAGGCCGACAACGTCGAGATCGCCCACCCCCCGACCAACTCCGCAGGGTTGAACCGCATCGAGGCCCAGTTCACCGCCCTGCGCGTCTTCACCCTCGACAGCACCGACCACGCCGGCCACGAAGAGCAAGGCAGCGTGACCGGCCGCTCCATCATGGGGGGAAGCCACCGCGCCGACCACCAGCGCCTACGAGTCGTGGCCGCCAACGACGGCTGCCAGGTCTGCACCCGCTCGGAGTAGCGCCACGGTCCGTGTGGCGATCTGGTCGAGGCGTTGTTGCAGGATGCGTTGGGTCTTGCCCAGGCTGTCGAGTTGGTGCAGGGAACCCATGATCTCGCGCACTGCGGGAATGCCGTAACCGGTGCCGCGCAGGGCCGCGACGATTCGGGCCGCTCTGATGGCTGAAAGGTTGTAGCGGCGTGCTTGCAGTGACGTCACTCGCTCGGGCGTGACAAGCCCTTCCTGCTCCCAGAACCGCAGAGTGGAGGGACGTACATTGAGTGCTCCGGCGAGCTCTGTGATCGTCATCGCGTCACTGTCTTGCTCGAACTCGGTCGTATTCGCTTCGGCTTGGATCGCACGCAACGCTTGTTGAGCGCGCAGGGCCTCTTCTCGTTCCCGCGCGAGCCGAACATGGACCGCGTTGATCGTCGAGGCTGCCTCCTCGATCGTGTCCGTTCGTAGTTCCGCGAGCATGTGCCGGGCTGTGACAGGCCCTACAGCACCTGCGAGCCCTCGATAGGCGCGAAGAGCATGCACGTGAAGCGGAGTGTAGGAACGGTATCCGTTGCTCGATCGGGCGGCTGGGGGAATGACTCCCAGTCGCTCCAGGTCGCGAACCTGTTGCACCGAGTACCCCGACTCTGCGGCGACATCGACGGTTCGGAGCGGTACCCGTCGCGAACCGCTCACCAGCTCGCCCATCAGCCAACCCCACATAAGCACTTGAAGGTGATGCTTGAACCATGAGTATGGAACAGATCATCGCGACCGTGCGAGGCTTCGCCGGCGCGCTCGTGGTTGTCCCGGAGCAGGGCAGCGGCCTCCCCGAGCTCGTGTGGGGAGATGCGTTCTTCTACTACGCCCCCGAGGGTCGGGTGCCTCAGAACGTCCAGCCCTACGGGACCATCGTCACCAAGAACTACCCCGACGACACCGTTTCCGACCTCGACGCTCCAGGCCGCTGGCGCCTGAACGTCCACGTCGACCGTGCGACGTTCCGGGAGCTCACCGGGGAGGAGCCGCGCAGCCTCACCCGACCTCGCGACTACGCGGCGGCCGACACCGTGATGCCGCACCCGGTATACGGGGCACTAGGCTGGATCTCCGTCGTCAATCCCGGTGAGAGGACGACGGACACGGCCGTGCGGCTTTTGCGTAGTGCCCACGACGCCGCTCGTGCCCGGTGCGCGCGGCGACACGCAACGCGAAGGTCGCAGGAGAACGACTGACACGGTTCCGGAGCAAGCGGACTTGAGGGCGCCCCGCACACCGCGGTGAGCGCGAGTTCGCTCCAGCTCCGCCCATCACCAGATCGTCATCGACGGCGACAGCCGCCGGGTCGTCGTGGTCAGCAGGCCGCTTCCAGGCAACCGTGCCGACTGCAAGGCGTGGAGGGAGAGGGACTCCTTGAGCGGAGCCAGGCACACAACACGTTCCACAAACAGCTCCGCGCCCGTGTCGAGCACGGCTTCGCCCGCATGAAGACACGGAAGATCCTGCGCGACTGCCACCGCATGGGCGGCGGCGTCCACCACGTCACGACCGGCATCGCCCATCAGCGCAACCTCCGCGGGACCGACCTCAGGCCGGGCCGTCCGTTTCGGCTTCGGTCAAATGACTTTGAACTCCCAACAAAAGTGGTGGGCTTGACCTGGTCAGAGGTTGCTGTCGTGCACGAGGCCGCTGGGTAGCGGGACGCGGTCAGCCGCGTAGTCGCACGCGATAATCCCGGCGACGTCGGCGGCCATCCCCGGGATACTGGTCGCCCATGGATGAGGTCGAAGTCGTCGTCGCCCATTCCGAGCGTGCGACTCTGCGCGTCGGCGACGTGTTCCTGAAGGTGGACGCCGATCAGGCGCGCATCGACGTCGAGGTCGAGGTGATGTCCCTCGCGCCGGTCCCGACCCCGGAGGTCCTGTGGCGCAAGCCGCCCGTGCTCGCGATCGCCGCGCTCCCGGGGACGACGCTTGGGCGCCTCGGCGGCCCGTCGACCGGGTCGCCGGCGGCGTGGGCCGCGGCGGGCGCCGCCATCCGGAAGCTGCACGACGCGCCGCTGCCGGCCCGGGCCGGCCGGGCCGGCCGGAGCATCGTCGCGCTGGCGGCGGAACTCGACGACGAGTGCGAGTTGCTCGTGACGAACGGCGTCCTGCCCGCCGACCTGGTCACCCGCAACCGCCAGGTCGCCGAGGCCGCGCTCCGGCCGTGGACTCCGGCGTTCACGCACGGCGACCTGCAGATCGCGCACGTCTTCGTCGACGGCGACGAGGTCACCGGCATCATCGACTGGTCCGAGGCGGGCCAGGGTGATGCCTTGTACGACCTCGCCACCTTCACACTCGGGCACGAGGAGCACCTCGACGACGTCATCGCCGGCTATGGCACCGACGTCGACCTCGACGTGATCCACGCGTGGTGGTCGTTGCGAAGCCTGCTGATAGTTCGCTGGCTGATCGAGCACGGCTTCGACGCCTTCGCGCCGGGCTGTGAGGTCGACGTGCTGAGATCCCGGATGTGAGGCTACGCGAGCCCGACTGCTGCAAGTGCGTTCTGACGCATCGAGCAGGCCATCCCCTGGGGCGCATCGCCTGCCCTTACTCGGCTCATCGCAGAAGAGGGTGTAGTCGGGGGCTGTCGGTTTTCGAGGTCGCTTGCACGGATTTCCACGCTCGGCTGCACCCCTGTCCGGGCGCGGCGAGACGTGCGCCGAGGTACGAGCTACGCACCGTCGTTGCCATCGCGCAGGGAATGGATCATGCTCTGCAGGATCCGGAACGCGCCTGACTGCTCGGTCTCGGTCATGCCGGCCAGCATTCTGACCTCGACGGACCGGACCGCTACGGTCGCCTTCTCCAGGCTCCGTCGGCCGCGAGGCGTGAGCCGCGCGGGAAGAACCTTCCCGACGGGCGCCTCCGCAGGCCTGGTCACGTAGCCCTCTCGTTCCAGGGTCTGGAGCAGCACGTTCATCGACTGCCGTGTCACGAACGCGCCCCGCGCGAGCTCGGAGTTCGACAAGCCCGGCCGTTGAGCCAGCAACTCGAGGCAGGAGTAGTGCGTCACGCTCATCCCGAGTGGCCGCAGCACCTCCTCCATGGCTGCGCGCAGGGCGCTCGAAGCCTCTTTCAGCAGGTAGCCCAGTGATTTGTCCAGGTCGACGCCGACACCCTTTTGACTCATGTCAGCATTCTGACATACATTGGTCCGTGTCAGGAATCTGACACGAAGAGAAGGAGCATCATCATGCCCGTCACCGGCCCCGACTTCATCTCGCTCCAGGTGCGCGACCTTGACGCTTCGCAGGCGTTCTACGAGCAGTACCTCGGCCTCGTCCGTTCGCAGGCCGGACCTCCGCACGCCGTCGTCTTCGAGACGAAGCCGATCGCGTTCGCACTCCGCGACGTCGTTCCCGGCACCGATCTCGCATCCGTTGCTCAGCCCGGCATCGGTGCCGCGATCTGGCTCCACGCCACCGACGTCCAGGCCATCCACGATGCTCTCGTCGCCGACGGTCACACCATCGTCTCCGCACCGATCGACGGCCCCTTCGGCCGGACATTCACCTTCGCCGACCCCGACGGCTACCAAGTCACTCTCCACGACCGCGCCTGACAAGCCAAACGCCACCGACGATCACCGTTCCCCCGAAGACCGCCGGTTGCGCCCGAGGCGCGAGATGAGGGGCCCTGTGCGTCTCGGGCAGCGGTGTTAAAGGGTTCTCCTTATGCCGCTGCCTGCAACTCCTCGTACTCGGCGTGGACTTCTGCGGGAGTCTTGTAGCCGAGTCCGGAGTGGAGGCGTTTTCGATTGCGGCGGCGCTCAGCGCGGAATCACCCAGCCCGGCGCCCAGGTCCCGGTGGCGTCGTGGTCGGCTGCTGTCGCGGCGAGGTGGGCGCGGAGGGTGGCCAGCGCCGGGTGGGGGTTGTCGCGGTGCCAGAGGAGCGAGTGCGGGTAGACGGGCGTCGGGTCGGTCACCGGGATGCGGCGCAGGCCGTGGCCGGAGGGCCAGACGAGGCGGGTGTGCCCGCCCATGAAGGTGGCCAGGGCCGGGGTGTCGGCGACGGTGTCGAGGAGCGCGTCGGAGCCGAAGTTGGGGCCCGTCGCCTCGATGGCGAGGCCGAACTCGGCGACGAGGTCGTCGTAGTAGGCGGCCCACTCGGTACCGGGGACGATGCCGGGCATCCAGATCCGGTGCCCGGCGAGCTGAGCGACAGTCACCGACCGGGCGCTCGCCAGCGCGTGTGCGGGGCCGGTGAGGAGCTCGAGCGGCTCGTCGAGCACCCGGACGGACTCGATGTCCTCGGGAAGGGGTCGGCCGGGCGCGGCGACGGCGCGGAAGGACGCGTCGATCGCACCGGACCGGATGGCGGCGACGGCCGTCTCGATGTCGAACAGCATCACCACGTCGAGGTCGATCTCGGGATGCGCACGGTAGAAGCCGCGCATCAGGCCCGCCGCCGCGCCACGCGAGGCGATCACGTCGACGCGCAGCGGACGGCGGCCGGGGCGCACGGACGCGACCGCGCGCTCGGCGACGCGCAGCAGCTCGCGCGCGTGGGGCAGGAACGCCTGCCCGTCGATGGTGAGCTCGGCGCCGCGCGCGGTGCGAGTGAACAGCCGCACACCGAGGTTGCGCTCCAGCGCGGCGATGCGCTTGGAGACGGCCTGCTGGGTGACCGCCAGCTCGGCGGCGGCCTCCTGGAACTGCCCCGCGTCGGCGGCGACGACGAAGGTCCGGACGGTATCGAGGTCCATGCCGACACCCTACGAGCACAACCGATGGTTGTGGTTGATGGCTCTACGGTTGTTTGATCCCCTGGTGTGACGCTCGCTTTGATGTTTCCGAACGCGGATCGGTTGTGCGGGTGAGTGGCGAGGGGCGTCGGGCATGAGGAGCGGACACCGGCTGGGACATCTGCTCGGACATCGGCTGGGGTGGCGGTTCGGTTGGCTGTGGGGAGCGTACGGGACCAGCGCGCTCGGCACCTGGCTCGCCTTCGGCGCGTTCCCGCTGATCGCCATCCGGGTGCTGCACGCCGGACCGGCCGAGGTCGCCGCCCTCGCCTCCGTGGGGGCTGCGGTAGGCGCGGCCGTGGCGGTGCCGCTCGGCCCGTGGGTGGAGTTCCGCCGCAAGCGGCCGGTCCTGATCGCGATGGACCTGGCGCGGTTCGCGGCGCTGCTGACGATCCCGGCCGCGTTCGCGCTCGGCGTGCTCACCTTCCTTCAGCTTCTGCTCGTCTCGGTCGTCCTCTCGGCGGCCGACATCACCTTCCGCGCTGCCTCCGGCGCGTACCTGAAGACCCTGCTGCCGGCCGAGGACCTGCTCGTCGCCAACGCCCGATTCGAGTCCACGGCCTGGACGACCACGATCATCGGACCGCCGCTGGGCGGCGCGGCGATCGCGCTCCTCGGTCCGGTGGCGACGGTGGTGGCCGACGCGGTCAGCTACCTGCTCTCGGCCCTGGGTATCCGCGCGACGGGCGGACACGAGCCGCGGCCCGAGCGCCGGGACGGCGCGCACCTGCGGGCCCGGGACCTGCTCGCCGGCTGGCGGTACATCCTCGCCGACGCGACGCTGCGCCCGCTGTTCTTCAACACCGCCTTGTTCAACGGCCTGGTGATGGCCGCCCAGCCACTGCTTGCCGTCCTGATGCTCGGCCGACTCGGGTTCACACCGTGGCAGTACGGCCTCGCCTTCGCCGCGCCCTCGATCGGCGGCCTGCTCGGCTCGCGACTGGCCCGACCGCTCGTCACCCGGTTCGGACAGCACCAGGTCCTGGTCGTGACCGGGGCGCTGCGCGCCCTCTGGCCCGTCGGCCTGGCCTTCCTGGGGCCGGGCACCGGCGGGCTGCTGCTCGTGATGGGCGTCGAGCTCGGGCTCATCTTCTGCTGCGGGGTCTTCAATCCGGTCTACGCCACTTACCGCCTCGAGCGCACCGCGACGGACCGGATCACCCGCACGCTGTCCGCCTGGACGGTGACGACCAAGGCCTCGACCGCGCTCCTGACGGCCGTCTGGGGCGTGTTGGGCGGCTTGCTCGGCCCGCGTACGGCCATTGGCCTGGCCGGCGTGCTTCTGCTGGCGACCCCGCTGCTGCTTCCCCGCCGCGCGGCAGCGCCTCTCGCCGAGCCGGAGCCGGAGCTGAAGCCGGAGTCGGAGTCGGCACCGGAGCGCGCCTGACGGTTCGCCACCGCCGTCACCGCGATCGGGCTGCGCCGCCCTTCTTCGGAGCGGCGGTTCACCCTCCACATGCAGCTCGGAGATGACCGCGACGGCCTTCGCCGTGGCCGGGCCCGGTGAGGGTCGCGGCCCGGCGCATCGTCGCGCACATGCCTCATGGCGGGGAGATGCAGACATCGCCGTCACCACGAAGTCGCGTGCAGCTCAGCGAGCAGGACCTCGAGCGGTCGCCGCCACACGCCGACCCCGTTCCACTCCCGCAGCCGACGCCGCTCACGCTGCGGCAGCAGCGGTGCGGCAACAACGGTTCCAGGAGCTTTCAGGGTCGATCCAGCTCGATGTGTCAGCTCTTGCAAGAGCCTGTGATGGCATCCCCGGAATCGTGCTGTGACTGCCACCCGTGGATCAGTAGGTCGAACACCGTCTCCACGGTCGGGCGTGGATCGTGTCGGCCCTTGGCCAAGGTCGGGACTTCCAGGACGAACCGTGCGAGTGCCGAGCATGCGAGATCATCCGTTTCGCGGCCGAGTTCCTCCGCGATGACGGCGCTGAGGGTGCCCGCGTGCCGCATCCACATACGCTCCGCGTACTCGCGGAGCGCGGGCGTCTGGTCCACCAGCGCGGTGAGTTGATGCAGACGTGGATCCGACGCGATCGGCACCCAGGACTTCAGCGCGTGGGCGCGGAGCGCCTCGACCACGTTCTGGTCCTTGGGCCGTTCACGGACGGCGGCGGTCAGCTCTGCCTCGACTTCCTCCTCGCGGTCGAAGACCAGCGCCTCCTTGCTCGGGAAGTGCGCGAAGAGGGTCGTCGTCGATACGTCGGCTCGTTCGGCGATGTCGCGGACGCTCGCTTGTTCGAAGCCGTGTTCCAGGAAGAGGTCCAGGGCAGCGTCGGCAATGGCCTGCCTCGTTGCGGCCTTCTTGCGCTCGCGGCGGCCCACGGTCGGAGAGTCGGGCATGACGTCACTGTACCTCATAACTGGAATGAGGCAGAAACTGGAACGGTTGCACTTACGGACTCGTTTCTGCTTTGGTGGTCTCCGTAGGGGTTGCCGCATCCCGACCGGGTCGCGGCACCGGTCACCGCCGCGCCGCCGGGAACCCCACCGACGAAAGGAATCCACCGTGGACTCTCCGATGCCCGCAAACGCGCGGATCAGCATCATCGGCGCCGGTCCGGGAGGCCTCACGTGCGCACGCATCCTGCAGCAGCACGGCATTCCGGTGACGGTGTACGACCGCGAAACAGACGTGAACTCCCGCAACCAGGGAGGCTCACTCGACCTGCACAAGGAAGACGGCCAACTCGCGCTCCGCGAAGCGGGCCTACTGGAGGAGTTCTTCGCGCTCGCCAGGCTCGAGAGCCAGGAGATGCGCCGCATAGACCCTGCGGGGCGCGTCCTTACCCACCATGTGCCGGACGAGGGCGAAACGGTCAGCCCCGAGATCGACCGAGGACAGCTTCGCCATCTCCTGTTGGGCTCACTCGCTGCCGGGACGGTTCAGTGGGGACGCACGCTCGAATCAGTGAGCGGACCGGCCGACGGGCCGCGAACGCTGACATTCACCGACGGGACGGCCGTCGAAGCGGATCTCGTGATCGGTGCGGACGGCGCCTCCTCCCGCGTCCGCACTGCCCTGTCGCCCGCGACACCGCGCTACACCGGGGTCAGCTTCCTCGAGGCATGGTTCGACGACATGGAGACCGCGCACCCCGAGCTTTCCGAACTGGTCGGGAAGGGCAGCGCCCACGTCGCCGACGGTGAGCGCGGCCTCTTCGCACAGCGCAACAGCGGCAGCCACATGCGCGTCTACATCATGCAGCGCGTCCCTGTGCACTGGATCACGAAGAACGGCCTTCGCCCCGAGGACACCGAGGGCATCCGCGCGCACCTGTTGAGCGAGTACGCGGCCTGGTCACCGCAGACACTCCGGATGATCACCGACAACGACGGCCCCTACGTCGATCGTCCGCTCTTCGCCCTGCCGGTGCCGCACACATGGGAGCGCTCGCCCAGCGTGACACTCCTGGGAGATGCCGCACACCTCATGCCACCACTCGGCGTCGGCGTCAACCTCGCCATGCTCGACGCCAGCGAACTCGCGCTCGCGCTCGTCCACTCCTCCACCATCGACGACGCGGTACACCGCTACGAGAAGTCGATGCTCCCGCGCTCGGCCGAGATGGCGAAGACGCTCGAAGGCGGCGCTGAGCATCTTCTGTCGGTGCCCGACCCCGACGAGACCGCGCGGTTCGATCCGTCCCAGCCCTGACATCGCGGGCGCGTCTCCGTCAACCGGCCGAAGGCTCAATCCTTGGGCCCTGACCTTCTCTCAGGTCTGCCACGGCGACCGGCCGCCGCACCGCCGAGCTTGTCCGTCTCCTCCCTGGCCCGGGCCAGACGCCTGTAGCGACCCTGCGTTGACCCGCCGCGACGGCGGTGGAGGAGACCAGGATCCAGCGCACTCGATGCGCTGGATCCCGTATGCGGCGCCTGGTCAGGGTGTGGACGGCCTCCAGTACCCGGTGACCTCCCGCTCACCCGCGGGCTTGGCCGCGTCCCTCTCGGGCACTTCGCGGTCCTGGTCTCTCTCGGGCACCTCGCAGTGCTGCCTCATCTCTCCCCCACCGGATGGGGACGGGCCACTGGAGTGGTCCGTGGCGACAACGGCACTCGTGCGCGGCGCGGGTCCGGGGGGCCGGCCCGGGATCCGCGTTTAATCGCGCCGGAGAACCGAAACGCCAGGAGCGGAGAGCGCTGACGGGCGTGGATCTCCGGGTGACGCCCCACAGCGCTTGAGGGAGATTGCAATGACTGGCACAACGACCTTGCCGACACCGTCCGGTCCCTGTCTGGACAAGGGGCTGCTGCCCGCCGACTTCTACGCCTACGAGGACCTGCTGTCGGGCGGGGAGCGGGAGAAACTCGAGTCCGTCCGCGAATTCCTCCGCACGCAGGTCGCACCCATCGTCGACGACCACTGGGCCCGGGCCGAGTTCCCCTTCCAGCTGATCAGGGGCTTCGGGGGGCTCGGTCTGATGGACTGGGCCGACCCGGACTCCCCGGAATCCAAGCCGAGCAACCTCCTCGCGGGCTTCCTCGCGCTGGAGTTGGCGCATGTCGACGCGTCCGTGGCCACGTTCGTGGGCGTGCACACGGGTCTGGCCATGGGCACCATCGTGACCTGCGGCTCCGACGAACAGAAACGTCGGTGGCTGCCGGAGATGAGCCGCTTCGAGAAGATCGGCGCCTTCGGGCTGACCGAGCCGCACGGCGGCTCCGACGTGGCCGGGGGGCTGCAGACGACCGCGCGCCGTGACGGCGACGAATGGATCCTCGACGGCGCGAAGCGGTGGATCGGAAACGCGACGTTCGCCGACCTGGTGGTCGTCTGGGCCCGCGATGTCGAGACCCGTCATGTGTTGGGCTTCGTCGTGGAGAAGGACACCCCCGGGTTCACCGCGACGAAGATCGAGAACAAGATGGCGCTGCGGATCGTGCAGAACGCCGACATCGTGCTTGACGGCTGCCGTGTTCCGGAGGCCAACCGGCTGCAGAACGCGAACTCGTTCAAGGACACCGCCAAGATCCTGCGCCAGACGCGCAGCGGTGTCGCGTGGCAGGCGGTGGGAGTGATGTTCGCCGCCTACGAGATCGCCCTGCAGTACGCGAAGGAGCGCGAGCAGTTCGGGCGCCCGATCGGCGGCTTCCAGCTCGTGCAGGACCTGCTCGTGAAGATGCTCGGCAACGCCACGGCCTCGTGCGGGATGATGACGCGCCTGGCCCAGTTGCAGGACGCCGGGGTTTTCCGCGATGAACAGTCCGCCTTGGCGAAGGCCTACTGCACCGTGCGGATACGCGAGAGCGTGGGGTGGGCGCGGGAACTGCTGGCAGGCAACGGCATCCTCCTCGACTACAAGGTCGGCCGCTTCGTCGCCGACGCCGAGGCCATCTACTCGTACGAGGGCACGCGGGAGATCCAGACCCTCATCGTCGGACGCGCCGTCACCGACGGCCTGAGCGCCTTCGTGAGGTGACGACGATGACCACCGAATCCGTCTTCACCGGCCTGAAGGTCCTCGACGCGTCGAGCTTCATCGCGGGACCGGCCGCGGCCACTGTGCTCTCCGACTTCGGAGCGGACGTCATCAAGATCGAGCCACCGGGAAAGGGCGACCCCCAGCGGAGGCTCAGTTCCGTGCCGCCCAGCCCCCAGGCACGGGCCAACTACAGCTGGCACCTCGCCAACCGCAACAAGCGGGGCATGGTCATCGACCTGAAGGCACACGCGGCCACCAAAATTCTCAAATGCCTCGTCGAGTGGGCCGACGTGGTGATCACCAACTTCCCGCACGGCACGCGCGAGAAGCTGCACCTCGGCTACGACGAGGTCGCGGGCTGGAACCCGCGGGTCGTCTACGCCGACATCACGGGCTTCGGGGACGCCGGTCCCGATGCCGGGCTGCCGGGCTTCGACCTGACCGCCTACTGGTCGCGCAGCGGGCTGCTGGCCTCCACCCGGGACGCGGGGGCCCCGCCGACGGTCCCGGTCTGGGGCAGCGGCGACTACATGTCGGCGATCGGGATCTACGCGGCGATCGTGACGGCCCTCTACCGTCGCGAGCGGACGGGACAAGGGGCCAGCGTCGGGACGTCACTGCTCGCCGAGGGGGTCTGGGCCACGGGAACGCTCGTGGCCGGAGCGCTCGCCGACGGCACCCCGTTCGAGCTGCACGACCGGAAGGCGCCGGCGAACCCGCTGATCAACCCCTACCGGACCGCGGACGGCGAGTGGTTCATGCTCGTCACCTCAGCTCCGCACTGGCCGGGACTGACCCGGGCCATCGGGCACCCCGAGCTGCTCGAGGATCCCCGTTTCGCGGACATCGAGGGCTTCGTCAAGAACTCCACCGCGCTGACCGAGCTGCTCGACGCCGAGTTCCGCTCGCGGCCCTTCGCCCACTGGAAGGAAGCCCTGACCCGGGAACGCGTCACTTACAGCCTCATCCAGACACCGGAGGAGGCCGCGCGGGATCCGCAGCTGCGCGCGAACGACATCGTCGTACCGCTGGAAGGGGTCAGCGGGCTGGAGTACACCGTCAACAGCCCGGTCAACCTGCGAGGCGTTGCGAAGGTCGCGGCGAAGCGGGCACCAGACCTGGGCGAGCACAACGACGAGGTCCTCGCCGAGCTGGGATTCAGCCCCGCGGAGATTGCCGAACTGCGCGCCGAGGGAGCGATTCCCGGCCCCGCGGAAGCGGAGGGGGCGCGATGAGCGCGGCGCCCGACGCGTCCGGCGTGGTACTCGACGAGCGCCGCGGCAGTCGTGGGCCGAGGTCATACGTGGTCCCGTGATGGCAGAG
The DNA here is from genome assembly GCF_044763085.1 of Streptomyces sp. NPDC096311. Taxonomy (NCBI): domain Bacteria; kingdom Bacillati; phylum Actinomycetota; class Actinomycetes; order Kitasatosporales; family Streptomycetaceae; genus Streptomyces; species Streptomyces sp. NPDC096311. Next base: position 14,645 of record NZ_JBIWFN010000047.1, on the reverse strand, counting down.
GGCGAGCTGGTCAGGCCCCGGCGCCCAGGTCCGCTCCACGTCGCCGCGCGTACGGCTCACGGGTGAGCCCCTGAACGCGTCCGAAGGTAGCCGTCAAGGAGGTCCTGCGCGAAACGCAGGGCCCAAAGGCGAGCGAAGTGTTCAGACACCAGGGCGAGCTCGCGAGCGGGTCGGCCGCCGACCAGGACGTGCGGGAAGGGGCACGGGCGTTCGCTGAGAAATGTGCCCCACCAGGCGCGGCCGCCGATGCCGGCCACCTCAGCCGCTTTTCCCCCGCAGCCCGTGTCCGACTTTCGGGAGCAGTGAACCAGCCATGAACGCACACAAGCCCGTCCACCGCGTAGCGATCGTCGGCACCGGCACGATCGGCGCGAGCTGGGCGACGCACTACCTCGTCCGAGGCTTCGACGTCACGGCGACGGACCCCGCCCCCACCGCGGAGACGGCCCTGCGGTCGTATGTGGAGGCGGCATGGGACACGGCAGCGTCGATCGGCCTCGCGCCCGAAGCGACGCCCGATCGCCTGAGCTTCACCACGGACATGCGTCAAGCCGTCGCGGACGCCGATTTCGTACAGGAGAACGCGCCGGAGCGTCCGGAACTCAAGGTGAAACTGTTCGCCGACATCGACGACGCCACGCCACCGGACGCGATCATCGCGTCGAGTTCCTCGGGCATCACGATGAGCGTCATCCAGGCCGAATGCCGGCGTCCGGAGCGGACCGTCATCGGCCATCCCTTCAATCCGCCGCACGTCGTTCCCCTGGTCGAGGTCGTGGGCGGGACGAAGACCGCTCCGGAGACGATCCGGGCCGTCATGTCGTTCTACGCCGCGATCGGCAAGAAACCGATTCACCTCAAGAAGGAGCTTCCTGGGCACGTCGCCAACCGTATCCAGGCCGCGTTGTACCGAGAGGTCGTGTATCTGGTCCAGGAGGGAGTGCTCGACGTGGCGGACTCCGACGACGCGGTGTCCTGGGGGCCGGGGCTCAGATGGGGCGTCATGGGTCCCCATCTGCTGTGGCATCTCGGCGGAGGAGAGGGCGGCATTCAGCACTTCATGGACACTCTTATGCCGCGGATGGTGGTGTCCTGGCAGGACCTGGGCACCCCCGAGTTCACGCCCGAGCTCAAGGAGAAGATCGTGGGCGGCGTCCTGCAGGAGGCGCACGGCGACTCGGTCGATGAACTGGCCGCCCGGCGCGACGCGATGCTGTCCGCCCTGCTGGCCGTGCGGGCCGAGCACGACCCGCTCGGCAGGGGGAGCGCCGCAGCGGGTCGCCCGGCGAAGGAGGAGTCGTGACGCGGCCCCAGGAAAGACTGTTCGTGCTCGAGGCCAGCAGCGGCGGTCGCCTGTTCTCCGTGAACCCCGACGGCTCCGACAAGAAGGTCATCGTCACCGGATGCCGGATCCCCGACGGGGTCGCCGTCGATGTCACGGCCGGGCACCTCTACTGGACGAACATGGGCCGTCCGCCGGAGAACGACGGCTCGATCGAACGCGTGGACCTGGACGGAGGCAACCGGACGACGATCGTCCCGAGCGGTGGCACGCATACGCCGAAGCAACTCCAGTTGGAGGCCGCCGGCCGGAAGCTGTACTGGGGTGATCGCGAAGGCATGCGCGTGATGCGCTGTGACCTCGACGGCCACAACGTCGAGACCCTCGTACAGACGGGGCAGGGAGAGGACGACCGCCGCGACGAGACCAAGTGGTGCGTGGGAGTCGCCGTCGACCCGGTCGGCGGACACCTCTACTGGACACAGAAGGGCCCGAGCGACGCGGGACTCGGGAAGATCCTGCGAGCCGGAATCGACCCGCCCGCTGGGGAAAGTGCGGCCGAACGCGGCGACATCGAGGTGCTGTTCGACGAGCTGCCCGAGCCGATCGACCTGGAGCTCGACCTCACGCAGCGCATGCTGTACTGGACGGATCGCGGCGACCCGCCGCGGGGCAACAGTGTGAACCGCTCGCCGGTGGACGCGCCGGAAGGGCAGCGGACACCCGAGATCTTGGTGACCCACCTCATGGAAGGGATCGGCCTCGCCCTCGATCCGGACGACGGCCGCATGTACGTGACCGACCTCGCTGGGAACGTCTACGCGGCCGATCTCAACGGATCGAACCGAAGCGAGATCCTCATCCTGCAGGGCAACCTCACCGGCATCGCCCGTGCCGTGCTGCCGACCGGAGCGAAGGGACAGGCCGTGCCTGACTGATCGCGCCCGAATCACGCCCGAATCCCGCCCGGCGTCCTCCGAGCGGGCGGCGCCCCTTGCCAGACACGGCCTAGTCAGGGGGGAACTCGACGCCTGCGGTGCTCAGCCTGGCGCCTCGACGCCGTCAGTGAGTGACACCGGGGACGTCCGAAGCGATCTGCGCGAACAGTTCCTACGTTCGGGCTTCGCCCTCTCCAGCCCGCCGATCGGCCCCATCTACCGCGCAGTTATCGCGGAGGCGCAGGCTGATTCCACGCTGCGGGCGACCCTGCACGAACGATTCCTGGCCACCGTCGAGCGGAGCACCCTCGATCGGATCACGCGCGCCCAGCACACCGGTGAACTGACCGCAGCAGCGAACCTGGAATTCGCCACCGAGGTGCTGTGCGGCGCTCTTTACTACCGCAGCCTGCTGTCGACCCGCCCCATCGACGAGGTCGCGATCGACGGACTGCTGGACATGTTCATAGCTGCCTACGGAGCCACCGACAGGTGATCGACGGTGTGCTGTGGCGTCTGCGGACGGGACCTGGTTGCCTGTTGGGCGAATTCGCCGCGGAGACAACAGCTCGGCGGTCACCATCACCAGGGCGCAGGGCCGTCCTTGTTGAAGAACCCACTGGTCGGCCCGCCTGCGCCGAGCATGGCCAGGCGTACCAAGACTGCGGCGCCCTGCGCGACCGTGAGGCACCCGCTGTGGTTGTTGATCTCCGTGTCGACGTAGCCGGGGTCGGCGGCGTTGAGGAGGAGGCCGTTCTTGCGCAGTTCATTGGCGTACTGCACGGTCGGTGCGTTCAGCGCGGCCTTGGAGAGCGTGTACGCGGCCGACGTCGGCAGAGCCGCCAACGGGCCGTCCGGGTCGCTCGTGATGGTCAACGACCCGGCGGCGCTACTGACGTTGACGAGGCGTGGCGCCGGTGACCGTCGCAGCAGCGGGAGCATGGCGTTGGTCACCGCGATCACCCCGAAGACGTTCGTGCTCCCGTAGTGGGGTGTGGGGGTATGTCACGCAGACCTCGGTCACTGTAACCGCGTTGGAAATGGATCGACATCCTCCTCTTGGCGGATCCCGTGATGCCCGCGGAACGTGGCCTGATCGGTCGCCTCTCACGGGAGGAAGGGGCGGGGTTGCGCAGTGAAGCCCGCGTCCTGCGGTTGGCGTTGCAGCCACGGAGGTCTGACCAGGCCGGTCTCGTAGGCGAACACGACGGCCTGGACACGGGCGCGGGCACCGATCTTGGTCAGGATGTTGCTGATGTGGGTCTTGACGGTGGTCGGGGCGATGGACAGTCCTTCGGCGATCTCCCTGTTGCTCCAGCCCGAGGCGAGGGCCGCGAGGACCTCGCGTTCCCGCTCGGTGAGGAGGGCCAGCCGTCCGTTCCCGCCGGGGGTGCGCTCGGGAGCCTGATGGCGGACCGCGTTGACGAGTTCGCGCGTCAGCCGCGGTGAGATGACCGCGTTTCCGTCAGCCACGATGCGGAGGGAGGCCATCAGTTCGTCGGGGAGCGCGTTCTTGAGGAGGTAGCCTCCGGCGCCGGCGCGCAGGACGGCGTAGGCGCACTCGTCGAGGTCGAGGGGGATCAGGGCCAGAACCCGCGGTGGGCATCTTCTCGTCCGGTCGGTGCCGGTGGTGTCCGGGTGGCTGTCGGGTCGGGCGATGCGGCGCAGGGTCCGGATGGCTTCTTCATGGTGTGACTCCATGTCCATGAGGACGACCTCGGGGTGGATCTCGGCGGCTGCTTGGACTGCCTCGGGACCGTGGGCGGCCTCGCCCACGATCGTGAGGTCGGGCTGGGCTGCCAGCAACAGGCGCAGGGCGACGCGCTGCAGCGCGTGGTCGTTGACGATGAATACGGTGGTCATGCGGGCGTTCTCCAAGCGGGCAGGAGAGGCATTGCCTCGCCGACAGCGCGCGTCGAGGTGGGCCGGGCGACGACCCGGCCGCGGATCCCGGTGGGGGCCGGGGCGTGGCCGGGTCCTTCACTCGCGCCTGCCTGCCCGTCCCCACGGTGGCGGCGCGGACCGGGCGCGCGCTCCGCTTGACGGGCGCCCGGGGTTACAGGAGATGACGGCCTGCCGGTGTCTCCTTCGGTGCACGCGGTCGTGGCGTCCTCAGCCCTTGAGGACGCTCACGACGGCGGTGGCCATGCCCCGTTCGCCTCGTTCGTTGGGGTGGACGACGGCTGCCGGACTGCTGGGCCTGAGCGGCTCGATCCAACGGGTGCTCGCCGGGGAACAGGCGTCACGGCCGATGGACGGGGCGAACGTGTCGACGTAGGTTGCTCCGGCGGCGCTCGCCCGTTCGCGGAGCATGGTGTTGAGCTGCTGCTCCTTTTGGTGGAGGAACGTCATGTCGCCGGGCGCCAGCGGTATCTCGTCGGAGCAGTCGGCGTCCTTGCGGGCCGGCAGGATCGCCGGGTAGCCGACGACGTAGACCCGGGCTTCGGGCGCCCGGCGCTTGATCTCGTTCAGTGCTCGGGTGAGGCGGGCCCCCGTGGTGCTGATCTTCCGCGCCACCTTGTCGGTCCCGCCGGAGGAGTACCTCTGCGCGCAGGGTGCCTTGTCGGAGATGTCCGCGACGTTGTCGGCCATCTTGAAGAGCACACCGGTGGTGACGCACTTGGTGATCATCGAGCTGAAGCCGATGTCGTTGCCGCCTATCCCGAGAGTGACCAGCTTCGTCGTGGCGGACAGTGCGGAGAGTTGGGCCGGGTTGGTGCCGTTGTCGGTGGACTGGGGGCTGGCGAGGTCGGTGAGGGTGGCGCCACTGCAGCTGACGTCGCGGAAGTCGGCCGTCTTGAGGCCCAGTTCCTTGGCGACGAGGGCCGGGTAGTTGCGGCCGGAGCGGTCGCAGCCGGCCGGATCGCCGGTCTGTGGAGGGATCTTGGGGCCCGAGGTGTAGGAGTCGCCGAGGGCGACGTAGGGCCCCTTGGGCGGCTCCTCGTGGTCGCTGCTGTCGGATTCATGTCCGATGCTGACGGCGGTGACCAGTACCCCGCATGCCAGGGCCACACCCATGCCGGTTCGTGTCAACGGTCCCATTGCTGTGTCCTGTTCTTCGTCGCGGATGCTCAACTGCGGTGCGGGCGTCCACGCGAGGGGGTGCGGTGGTGCCCTGAGCGGTGCCGAGGCGAGTCGGCTCGGGGACGTGTCGGTGAACACGGATGACGGCTCGGGGAGATGGTGTGGCCGTCAGACGGCTCGGGCCAGTGGTCCGGCGGCGCGGGTCATGCCGGTCTGACGAGTCCGGTGTCGTAGGCGAAGATCACCGCCTGGACGCGGTCGCGGGCATCGATCTTGGTGAGGATGCGGCCGATGTGGGACTTGACGGTGGATTCGGCGAGGTGGAGGTGTTCGGCGATCTCGGCGTTGGTCCAGCCGGAGGCCATGGCGGTGAGGACCTCGCGCTCGCGCCCGGTGAGATCGGCGAGTCGGCGTTGCTGCTGCGGGGAGTGGCCGGGCAGACGGTCGCCGAAGGTGTCGATGAGTTTGCGGGTGAGGCCCGGGGAGATGACGGCGTCTCCGGCCGCCACCGCGCGGACACCGGTGACGAGTTCGTCTGGCTGGGCGTCCTTGAGCAGGAAGCCGCTGGCTCCGGCGCGCAGGGCTTCATAGGCGTACTCGTCGAGGTCGAAGGTGGTCAGGACGAGGATGCGGGAGCGGCCGCCGGACTCCACGATGCGGCGGGTGGCCTCGATGCCGTCCATGCCGGGCATGCGTACGTCCATCAGGACGACGTCGGGCCGTAGCTCGGCGGTCGCGCGGACCGCCTCGCTGCCGTTGGTGGCCTCGCCGACGACGGTGATGTCGGACTGGGCCTCGAAGAGCATGCTGAAGCCCATGCGTTGCAGGGCCTGGTCGTCGACGATGAGGACGGTGGTCATGACGGGCGCTTCTCCGGGGAGTTGGAGTGGGCGGGCGGGGTGGGGACGAGGAGGGCGTGGACGGTCCAGCCGCCGTGGTCGTTGGGGCCTGTGGTGACGTTGCCCTGGTAGAGGGCGGCGCGTTCGCGCATGCCGACCAGGCCACGGCCGCTGCCGGTACGCGCGCGGCCGGTTCGCGGGGTACGGGGCGGGCCGGTGTCCTCGACGGTGATGTTGACCGCGTCCGGGGCCGCGGTGAGGGACACGCGGATCGAGGTGTCGGCGGCGGCGTATTTGACGGCGTTGGTCAGAGCCTCCTGGATGATGCGGTAGACGGAGAGCTGGAGACCCGGGGGCAGGCCGCTGAGGTTGCCGCGGGTGTCCAGGGTGGCGGTGGGACCGGCGGCACGTACGCGGTCCACCAGGGTGTCGAGGTCGGCCAGGCCGGGCTGGGGGGCGAGCCGTGTGTCGTTCGGCCGGTCCTTGTCGCCGCCTTCGCCGTCGTCGCCGTCGCCGCCGATGACGGCGAGCAGGCGGCGCAGTTCGGCCAGGGCGTCACGGCCGCTGTCGCTGATGATGCGGAGTGTCTGGGCGCTTCGTTCGGGCTTGGTGGTGGCCAGAGCGGCGGCGCCGTCGGCGAGGCCGACGATGACGGCCAGGGTGTGGCCGAGGATGTCGTGCATCTCGCGGGAGACGCGAGCTCGTTCCTGCGCGGTGGCGAGGCGGGCCTGCTGGTCGCGTTCCTTCCTCAGGGCGTCGATGTAGGCGCTGGCGATCCGGGTGAGCAGCCCCAGCGCGGCGAACGCCGCCATGGCGGTCATCGCCATCAGGGTCACGACCTCCGGCCGGGTGGCGTGCTCCAGCTGGCCGCCCGTCCAGAACACGGTTGCCCATCCCCCGAGCTGCACGATGGTGACACCGATGGCGAGGGCCAGTTGGCGCGGGGTGCAGAGACGGCCGACGTTGAAGAGAGCCACGACGCGTGCGGACTCGGCGCCGGTCAGCACCCCTAGGGGGAGGGCCGCCAGGGAGGCGAGGGTGGTGAGGGCGAAGACCAGCATGGGCCGGCGCTCCCGCCACAGGAGCGGGACGGTGAAGGCGACGATGAGTGCCAGCTGCGCCGGGACGTCGCCGGTGTTGTAGGGGTTGAGGTAGGAGTTGACGCCGAGCGCGGCGCAGAAGGCCGGAACTCCCCAGTGCCGGACCTTGGGGTGGGCCCGGTCGGCGCGCCGCAACGCGGCCAGCCGGGTGATGACCGAGACGATCACGCGCTGTTCGGAATCGCTGGTCAGGGTGTCCAGGAGCCGGCGCTCGTCCGGGTCGGGGGCCTGAGCGGGTGCGCTCGGTGCGGTCACGGCGGTCCTTCGCGGGTCGGGGGCCGCCCGCCGGTCCCGGGGGGAGTGGACCGGCGGGCGGGGCTGGGGAGTCGGCCGGTGGGAGTCGGCCGGTCCGTCGGCGATCGGGTCGCTTGCCGCAGTTGTCGCTGCGGCTCGTTCCCGTCAGCTCTTGCGGAACAGCTTCTTCCGTGGCTTGCTCACCGCCGTTGTCGTCGACTCGGTCGTGTCGGCGGGCGCGGCGGAGTCGCCGTTGCGTGCCAGACGCTGCTTGAGCTTGGACAGCCCTTGTATTTTGTCCTGGGTCCGTGTGTGAGGGGTCGGCGTCTCCGTATCGGCCGGGGCCTCGGAATCGCGGTCGCGTACGCGGCGCTGCTTGAGCCCGGAGAGCCCCGGAGTCCTGCCGCGGTGGCGCCGGGGAAGCGCCGACGTGATGGCAGCTGTGTCCATGGGCGTGTCCGTGCCGTCGGAGCCGGAGCCGTTGGTGAGGACGCGTGGGGCACTGTGGTGGTCCGAGCCCGCGTGGGCCCCGGCGGTCACGCCCGCGAGCACCGGTGCGACGGGTTCAGGTGCGGTGCTCATCCTGTCGGTGTCCAGCGACTGGCGCAGCTTCTCGCCCTCGACGTCCACGTTGGGCATGATCCGGTCGAGCCACTTGGGCAGGGCCCAGGCACGGTGGCCGAGCAGGGCCATGACGGCCGGGACGATGGTCATGCGGACCACGAAGGCGTCGAAGAACACCGCTGCGCCGAGGCCGAGGCCGACCGACTTGATCAGCGCCGCGTCGTCGAGGAGGAATCCGGAGAACACGGAGATCATAATGACCGCGGCGGCGGTGACCACCCGGCCACTGTATTGGAAGCCCCTGACGATGGCCTGGGTGGGTTCGGCTCCGTGGACGTACTCCTCCCGCATCCGGGTGACGAGGAAGACCTCGTAGTCCATGGCAAGGCCGAAGACGACACCGATCAGCAGGATGGGCAGGACGCTGACGATGGGCGCGGTCTGGTCGACGCCGAAGACGTTCGCGAGCCAGCCCCACTGGAAGACGGCGACCAGGACGCCGAGGGTGGAGGCGATGGTCAGCAGGAAGCCGAGCGTCGCCTTCAGCGGGATCAGGATGGAGCGGAAGACCAGCAGCAGCAGGATCAGGGCCAGGCCGACGACGATGGCGAGGTAGGGGATGAGGGCCTGGGCGAGCTTGGTGGAGACATCGATGTTGACGGCGGTGGTGCCGGTGACCATCAGGGCGGCGTTCGTGTCGCTGTGCAGGGCGGCGCTCTGGTCGCGGATGTTGCCGACCAGGTCCTTGGTGGCCTGGCTGGTCGGTGAGCTCTTGGGCACGACACCGATGATGGCGACGTCGCCGGCCTGGTTGAACGCCGCGCCGCGCACCGAGGCGACGTCGTCCAGCTTGCCGATCAGCGCGGTGGCGTTGGCGGCGGCGGCCTTGGGGTCATCGCTCTGGCGGGCGTCCACCACGACGGTCAGCGGGCCGTTGAAGCCGGGCCCGAAGCCCTTGGTGAGGGTGTCGTAGGCGAGGCGCTGGGTGCTGTGCGGGGGCTTCATGGAGTCGTCGGGCAGCGTCAGGCGCAGCGACATGGCGGGGATGGCCAGCAGCCCCAGGCCGATCACCGAGGTGACCAGAACCTTGACCGGGTTGCGGGTGACGAACGTCGCCCAGCGCACGCCCATCGAGTCGCCCTCGCCGCGCTCCAGCGCCTTCATACGGCGGGTCTGCAGCTTGCCCTTCATGACCCGCATACCGGCGAAGCCGAGCAGGGCGGGCAGCAGGGTCAGTGCGATCACCACGGCGACGGCGACCGCGAAGGCGGAGGCCAGGCCCATGGAGGTGAGCATCTGGATGCCGATGACGCTCAGGCCCGCCAGTGCGATGACCACGGTCAGGCCCGCGAAGACGACCGCCGAGCCGGCGGTGCCCAGGGCCCGTCCGGCGGCCTCTTCCGGGTCGTGGCCGTCGCGGATCTCGTTGCGGTAGCGGGAGACGATGAACAGGGCGTAGTCGATGGCGACAGCCAGGCCCAGCATCAGCGCCAGGGTGGAGGACTGCGCGGAGATGTCGAAGAACTGGGTGGCGACGGTGATCGACAGGATCGCCGCACCCACGCCGAGGATCGCGGTCAGCAGAGGGAGTCCGCCGGCGATCAGCGAGCCGAAGGTGATCATCAGGACGACGGCGGCGACGGCGAGACCGATCAGCTCGGCCGCCTTGCTGGCCGCCTTCTCCTTGACGGCGTCACCGCCCAGGTTCACTGTGAGGCCGGTCTTCTTGCCCTCGGCGACGACCTCGTCCTGGACGGCATGGGCGGCGTCACTGACGTCGGCCTGGGCGACCTTGTATGTCACCCCGGCGTAGCCGATGCTGCCGGACTTGCTGATCTGACCGCTGGTGAAGGGGTCGGAGACACTCGACACCTGCGGTGACTTCTTGAGCTTCGCGACCATGGACTCGACCACGGTCTTGTTGGCGGCGGAGGTCAGCTTCTGCCCGCCCGGGGCTTCGATCACCACCCGAGCGTCGGCGCCGTCGGCGGCGGCCTGGGGGAATTCCTTCCCCAGCAGGTCGATGGCTTTCTGGGACTGGGTGCCGGGCAGCGTGAAACTGTCCGAGGTGGAGCCGGTGGAACTCATGGCGCCGATGCCGACGGCGGCCAGGATGGCGATCCAGAACATCAGGACGATGCGTCGTCGCCGGAAGGCGAGCCGTCCCAGTCGATAGAGGAAGGTGGCCACGGGTTACTCCCACCAGGAGAAGAGATCGGTACGTGAGCAAGGGCAAGATCGACCCTCGATCTCAAGCTAGGGGCGGGTTTCCGCCGCTCCTGCCTCCTGCGGGACCGAATCCGAGTACCGCGGTTAGTACCGCGGTACTAACGCCTCTCATCCTCGAAGCACGCTCGAAGCGCGACGGATCGGCGACGCGGCCGCTCAGCCGGGGATGGTCACCAGCACCCGTCCGCGCCCGCCCGCATCGACCCGCTCGTGGGCCTTGGCGATGTCCTCGAGCCCGTAGCGGTCACCGATGTCCACGGTGAGGGCGCCGACGACGGCAGCGGCGGTCAGATCCCGGGCGGCCTGCTGTTTGGCCTTGACGGGGAAGTCGTCGCTGCCGAGCAGACGGAGGGTGACGTTGTTGAACAGCAGGGGCCAGAAGGGGAGTTCGGTGCGGTCGTCGTGGGTTCCGTAGGCGGCGATGACGGCGTCGAGTGCGGCGACGGTGTTGTCGAGGTCGGCGTTGGCCGACAGGGACACCTCGATGATGTGGTGCACGCCGTCGGGTGCGTACGCGCGGATCGCCGACGCCGGGTCGTCGGCGTCCAGCGCGACGGCGTGGGAGACGACGGCCGGGTCGATGCGGTCCAGATCGCCGCCGCGGCGCACGGTGCCGATGACGGTGGCGCCGCCCCAGTGTGCGAGCTGGGCTGCCAGTGAGCCGACGCCGCCGAGCACCCCGTGCACCAGCACGAGCCTGCCGTCGACCGGCCCGTCGGCGAACACGGCGCGGTGCGCGGTGATGCCGGGGATGCCGAGACTCGCGCCGAGTTCGTCGCCGAGGTGGTCGGGCAGGGCGACGGCCTGGCCGTCGGGTACGACGGTGTACTGGGCGGCGGTGCCGAAGGCCCGGTAGGACTGGGCGCCGTACACCCACACCCGCTGCCCGATCCGGTAGGCGCCGACCCCGTCCCCGACGGCGTCGACGACCCCGGCGGCGTCGCTGTGCGGGATCACGCGGGGGTACGGCATCGACGAGCCGAGCCAGCCGTGCCGCTTCTTGGTGTCGCCGGGATTGACGCCGGAGACGGTCACGCGGACGCGGACCTCGCCGGGGCCGGGCCGGGGGTCGGGCAGTTCACCGACGTGCAGGACGTCGGCGGCGGGGCCCTGTTCGTCGTACCAGGATGCGAGCATGAAGGTGCCTCCGGTGTCTTTCAGAGGTTGTCGGACGGGTTTTCGCCGAGGACTTCGCGGAGCCAGGCGCGTTCGGCGCGGCTGGTGGCGCGGGCGGTGAGGAGCAGGCCGCGCCGGTAGGGGTCGGCAACCTCCTCGGCGCGCAGGGGTCGGTCGTCGTCGTAGAAGAAGCTCGCCGGTGTCTCCAGGAACGCGAGACGTCGGCGCAGCACCGCGTGCTGTTCGGCGATGTCGGGGAGAAGGGAGAGGAACGACAGGACCGTGGCGAACCGCGTCTGGTCGGTGATCTCGTGGTCGGCGGGCTTGCGCAGACGCTCCAGCATCTCGGCGCGTCCGGCCTCGGTGAGGCTGAGTACGTAGCGGGCGGAGCCCGCGCCCGGGTCGGCCCGCCGTGCCAGGAGGCCGGCCTTGGAGAGACGGTTGATGGCCGGGTAGAGGCTGCCGTCACTGACCGGGCGGATGTAGCCGGTCAGCTGGGAGACGCGGCGGCGCAGTTCGTGGCCCGGCAGGGGACCTTCGGCGAGGAAACCGAGTATCGAGAGTTCCAGCATGTCCCCCATCATCCCCCATCCGCATCGATTCGATGTTGACATCGGATCGATGTTACGGTCGACAGGTGACCTTGACCAGTGGCATATCGGCCCCGGGAACGGACTGCCGCGTGCTTCGATGGCGGTGGCGGCGTTCTTCACGGTCGTCGAGTGGTACGTGCGTCTGGTTCGCGGCCCTCGCCGTCGGCTACCGCGTATGCGGGCGTGCGTCCGCTGCGATGTCGTCGAGCGCCGGGTAGTCGGTGTAGCCGCGGTGATCACCGCCGTACAGGCCGGTGTCCACAAGGGAGTTGAGGCCGGCCCCGGTGCGCAGGCGGGTGACGGGGTCCGGGTTGGCGATGAAGCCCCGGCCGAAGGCGACCAGATCGGCGCCGCGCCGCAGCCATGCCCCGGCCGCGCGCTCCTTGGTGGTGTCGGCGGGGTCGGCCGCACGCGGCGTCACCAGGAGCGCGGTCGGCCGCAACTCGCGTATCCGCTCATCGAGTTCACGGTCGCCGCTCTCGGTGAGATGCAGGTAACCGATGGGATGGGGTGCCAAGTTCCGCAGCGGCGCGGGGTAGGTGCGGTGTGCAAGCGGTTCCTGTACGTCGCCGTAGGTGTCGCGGGGCGAGATGCGCAGGCCGACGCGGTTCGCCCCGATCGCCTCGGCGGCGGCGCGCACCACCAGGGAGGTGAGACGGGCATGCCCCTCCGGGGTTGCACCCCACGGGTCGGTGCGCGTGTTGGCGTTGTCGGCGAGGAACTGATGGAGCAGGAAGCCGCCCGCCGCGTGGATCTCGACGCCGTCCAGGCCCGCGGCCACCGCGCGCCGGGCCGCCTGCACGAACTAGTGGCTCGGCTCGGATTGTTGGCCGGGATAACTGATCAGCCGCGACGCATGGTCGTGGCGGTGAGGCTTCACCGACCCTGAGCAGCCGTCAGGGAGATCCCTGAATTCCTCTGAGGTCAGCGCCGTCTCATGGGATGAGGACAGCCAGAGTCGAGGAGAGGGACACTCGGGCGATCGGACTCGGGATCGAAGGGCCGGCCTCGGATGTTCAGTGAGAAATCCTCGCGTCAGTTGTGCCGTGCGTTCGTAGCGCTCGCCGCGGTTCTCGTCATCTGGATCTTCGAGATGGGAACTGCCTCACGAGGCCATGCCGAGGTACGGAACTGGTCCAGTTCCTGGATCGGACTCGACGTGCTGGAAGTGCTAGGGCTGCTCGCGACAGCCGTCCTGCTGCGCACCCGACCGGTCTTCGTGGCTCCGGTCGCTTCGGCCGCTGCCACACTGTTCGCCGTCGACGCCTGGTTTGACGTGATGACCGCTCTTGCTGGAACTGACTGGTATACCGCTTTGATCTTTGCGGTCATCGCGGAGATTCCGTTGGCTGTGGCCCTCGGCGCAATCGCGGTCATTGCGCCGAGCCGCGTCTCTCCGATTTACCCGCGCGAGGCGCGGGCGACGCGACGATGGCAGCAGCGATGAATCAGGCAGCTTTGGCTGGGTAATTGCTCCACTTACGGATCGGTGATTCGGGGGCGAAGGCCGTCTTTGGTTCGGCGCGGGTGTTGCGCCAGCGGATGTAGGCGGCGATGGCCCTGTTCTGCTCTGCGTGGGTGCGGTGGTCGGTGCCGTTGAGTGCGAAGTAGAGCAGGGCCGCGAACTCGGCCTCGATCCAGTTCAGCCAGGGTCCGTAGGTCGGCAGGAAGACCAGTTCGATGTCGTTGTCTGCGGCCCAGGTGCGGACGTCGGCGTGCTTGTGCGGGGAGAAGTTGTCCAGCACGACATACAGCTTTTCGCCTGGCCAGCGGGCCCGCAGGCTCCTGAGCAGGCCGAGAAACTCGTGCCACCGCTTGCGCTTGCGGATGCGGTAGTAGATCTTCCCGGTGGCCAGGTCGAGGGCTGCGAGCATGTGCATCACACCGCCGTACCGGTTGTAGGTGGCTCGCAGTCGGCGTGGACGGCGTACCGGGCCCCATGCCTTGCCCTTACGGGGCATCAGGTTCAGCGGGCCGAACTCATCGACGCATATCACCCGTCCATCCGTCGGCGGGGTGTCGTATAGCGCCAGGACTCGGTGCATCTTAGCGATGAACTCGGGGTCGGTGGACGCCTTCCACGTGGTGGTGGTCTTCCAGGAAACCTTGCCGGCCCGCAGGATCCGGCGCAGGGTCTCCCGGCTGATGGCCTCGGTCACCTTCTGCTTGACCAGGTGCTCGGCGAGCTTGCTCAGGCTCCAGGTGGAGAATGATGTGATCTTCCAGTCCGCGGGGGACGTCCGGGCGATCAGGCAGATGTGCTCGCGCACGTCGTCACTGATCGTCTTGGGGCGTCCCCCGCTTCATTTTGGGTCCAGCGCGTCGAACCCCCGCTCGTTGAAGGCGTGGACGACGTCGCGGACGTAATCCCCGCCGACCTGCATCAGCCTAGTGATGTCGTTGACCGTCTGGCCCTGGGCGGACATCGGCACCACGATCGCCCGGCGGAGTTTCACCGGGTCCTTCGCGGTCCGGCTGATCCGCTGCAGCTTCCGGCCCTCCTCAATGGTCACCTGCCGGACGAACACACTCGGTCGACGTCCCACGACCACCTCCAAGAACAGATCTTGGAGACAGTCTGCTGGCCGATGAGCAGCGGGTCGATTACCCGGCCAAGGCCGCGTGACAAGCCACTAGTAGGACTCCGTTAGGTTGCTCTGGCTCTGAGGTTCTGGCTGGTGGGGGATGTTCTGGGCAGGGGGCGGTGGCAGGTGGTGCAGGTGCCG
>NZ_JBIWFN010000046.1:11099-28931 GCF_044763085.1 Streptomyces sp. NPDC096311 | reverse complement strand
GGCCCCCCCCCCCCCCCCCCGCCCCGCCCCCCCCCCCCCCCCGGGGGGGGGGGCCCCCCCAACACCCCCCCCCCCCCCCCGCGGGGGGGGGCCCGCCCCCCCCCCCCCGGGGGGGCCCCCCCCCCGGCCCCCTTGCTCCTTCTTCCCTCACGTCTCCCCCCACCGAATTCCACCTACATCCACCGCTTCCTAGAACCTTGGGACATCCGTGATCACTCGTAGAGCACTGATCGGTGCGGGAACCGCCGCCGTCGGCCTGGCCGTCCTGCCCAACAGCCCCGTCTCCGCCGGCTCCTCCGCCCCCTGGAGCACCCTCGCCGGCAAGCTCCAGGGACAGCTGGTGCTGCCCACCGACTCCGGCTACGGCGTGGCCAAGCAGCTGGAACTCGGCCAGTTCGACTCGGTCAACCCGCAGGCCGTCGCGTACTGCGTCAGCTCCTCCGACGTCTCCGTCGCGCTGCGCTCCGCCCAGGACAACGGCCTCCCGTCCGCGGTCCGCAGCGGCGGCCACAGCTTCGCCGGCTACTCGACCACGCCCGGCCTGATCATCGACGTGTCGCGGCTCAACGCGATCACCGTCGGCAACGGGACCGTCGACGTCGGCCCCGGCGCCAAGAACGTCGAGATACTCAACGCGCTCGCCCCGCACGCCCTGGTGGTCAGCGAGGGCGGCTGCCCCACCGTGTCGGCCGGTGGCTTCCTCCAGGGCGGCGGATTCGGCTTCCTGACCCGCCCGACCGGCATGGCCTGCGACGCGATCACCTCGGCCGAGGTGGTCCTCGCCGACGGCTGCGTGGTGACCGCGTCGCCGACCAGCCACCCCGACCTCTTCTGGGCGATCCGCGGTGGCGGTGGCGGCAACTTCGGTGTCGTCACCCGCTTCACGGTCACCCCGCACGAGGGCGACCAGATGGCGATCAGCAACCTGATCTTCCCGTACGACCGCGCGGCCGACGTGCTGCACGGCGTGGGCCAGTGGCTGGTGGACGCCCCCCGCACCATCGGCGGCGGCGCCTATCTCGTCCAGGCGGACGCGGCGCCCGGCACCGTACCGGCGCTCAACGTCTTCCTCGCCTCCCGCGGCACCCCGGCCGAACTCGCCTCGGAGGCGGCGCGGCTGCTGTCGCTGACCGGCGCGGTGACGGCCCGCCAGGACGCGGTCATGACGTACCAGCAGGTCATGATGATGATCTTCGGTTGCAGCACCCTGACCCAGGACCAGTGCCAGCGCGCCGGGAAGTCGCCGAGCGGGGTGCTCACCCGGCCGGCCTTCGGTCTGGAGCGGACCCGGCTGGGCAGCGCGCCCTACGCGCAGAGCGACTGGGCGAACGTGATGACGGCCTTCGACGCCGACCGCAAGGCGGGGCAGGCCCGGTACCTCGACTTCCACTTCTTCGGGGGCGCGGCCAACGACCCGGCCCGCACCGACACGGCGTACGTGCACCGTGACTCGCTCTTCTCCGTCAACTACCGGGTCCTGATCAACGATCCGGCCCAGGTCACCGCCGAGGCCAAGGCCGTCGCCACGAGCTGGGCCGACCACGGGTTCGACACCATCGACCCGCTGTCCAACGGCGAGACGTACCAGAACTGGATGGACGCGGAGCTGCCGAGCTGGCGGCAGTCGTACTACGCCGAGAACTACGCGCGGCTGAAGGTCGTGAAGGCGAAGTACGACCCGTATCGCTACTTCAAGTTCGCTCAGGGAATCGGAGCCTGACGCTTCGTGACCTCGGACGTCTCATGAACCCGGACATGGGGAAGGGCCGCCGGATCGATCTCCGGCGGCCCGCCCGCTCGATCGTCTGCCGCGTCGCCCCGTCAGGGACGACGTCCGTACCAGCCCACCAGCTTGTCGATGTCGGGAGCGTCCTCGTGCACCTCCACCACCGGACCGAACGGCACCTGGCCGCCGCGGGGTTCCGCGGGCACGGCCCGGTGCATGTTGGCCAGCGGCGCGGCGAGCATCTCCGGGTCCCACTCGGGGCTCTGACCGGTCGCCTTCGCCAGGTCCCAGGCGTGCAGCACGAACTCGTTGGTGTAGATCACCGAGGCGACCACCCCGGGAACCGGGCCCCAGGGCAGGCCGATCTGGCGGCCCAGTACGGCCGGGTCCGACCACACCGCGTCGAACTCCTTCGTCGCCTCCGCCCAGGCCTTGGCCCAGTCGCCGTCGGCGACGTCCTGCGCGAAGTGCGGAACGCTCATGAAGGAGCCGCCCGCGCCCATGACGGCGACCCGGCGCAGCACGGACACCACGTGGTTGGCCATGTCACGGACCGAGTAGTCGGGACACGGAGTGACGGTGTCGTACTGCTCGGGGCGCAGCGCGGCGAGCGTACGTCCGGTGAGCTCGACGGCCTTGAACAGGCCGCCACGGGGGTCGGTGGGCGGGTTGGCGGGGGAATTGGTGCTGTCGGCCATGTCTTGAGTCATGTCTTCATCGTCGAGGTCAAACAGGTCATCTTGTGGCCTCTTTCTGAAGCCTCATCAGATCTTGCTGAAAATAGATGTATTGGCTCAAAGCATCCCGAAATTCAGGAGAGGGGGCGATCGTTGTGAAGGCCGACCGTCTGGTGGCGACCCTGCTGCTGCTCCAGGCGCGCGGGCGGGTGACCGTGCGCGAGGTGGCCCAGGAACTGGAGGTGTCGGAGCGCACCGCGCGCCGCGACCTGGAGGCCCTCACCACTGCCGGTGTCCCCGTCTACTCGCAGCGCGGCCGGGGCGGCGGCTGGAGCCTGGTCGGCGGCGCCCGCACCGATCTGACCGGTTTCACCTCGCGGGAGATCGGGGCGTTGTTCCTGGCCGCGGGTCCCTTGTCGGCCTCACCCGAACTGCGAGCCGCGTTACGGAAGTTGATGCGGGCGGTGCCCGCGCCCATGCGGCCGCACGCCGAGGCAGCCGCCAAAGCCATCCTCATCGACGGTGTCGACTGGTCGCGCACGGCGGGTGGCGGCGGCCCCCACCAGCACACTCTGGAGCGGGCGGTGCTCGACGGCGAACAGGTCCGGCTCGGCTACGCCCCTCCCGACCGGGCTCCCGGCGAGCGCACGGTGCACCCGCTCGGCCTGGTCTCGAAGGCCGGCCGTTGGTACCTCGTCGCCGGTACTGAGGAGGGGCTGCGCGCCTTCCGGCTCAGCCGGGTCACCTCCGCGACCAGGACCGGTGAGCCGGTGCGGCGCCCGGAGGGTTTCGACCTCGCCGCCGCCTGGCGGGAGTTGGCCGCCGAGGTGGAACAGCGGCTGACCGCGGCGACCGTACGGGCGCGGGCCGACCGCGACGCCCTGCCGGTGCTGCGGCAACTGCTGGGCGGTCGGCTGCGGACGGGCGAGGCCCAGATCGACGGCCGGGTCGAGTTCACGGCCGACGGGCCTTCGGTGGAGGTGCTCGCCGCCCAACTGGCCGGTCTCGGCAGCCGCGTCGAGGTGCTCGATCCTCCGGAGGCGCGGGAGTCGCTCGTACGGCTGGGCCGTTCGCTCACCGCGGTGTACGGCGGGCGCGAGGAAGAGTCCCGCTTGGATAGCCACTTTCCTCTAGGTACCTACTATACGGAGGATGTTAGCGTCCCTGTCATGGCCGCCCACCACGGATGACCGGCGGATTTCCCCACACCGACCCCCACGCCGACCCCCCGTTCTCTCCACCTCAATCCCCACACCGATGCAACCGATGACTGCTGATTACTGGTTCGGATTAACGCACTAGGGAGTCTTTTCTGATGATTGTCGTCACTGGAGCCACCGGAAATGTCGGACGTCCGCTGACCGAGGCGCTCGCCGAGGCGGGGGAGCAGGTCGTGGCGGTCTCGCGCCGCCCGCTGCCCTCCCCGGCGGCCGGTGTCCGCCACGCCCAGGCCGACCTCGGCAGCGCCGAGAGCATGCGGCCGGTCCTCGAAGGCGCCGACGCCTTCTTCATCCTGCTCGCCGGCGAACTGCTCGGTTACGGCGAGGCCGCGACCGACCTGCTGGCCGCAGCCAGGGACGCCGGCGTCAAGCGGGTCGTCCTGCTCTCCTCGCAGATCAACGCCACCCGCCCCGACTCCGCCTCGCACGGCAGGCTGCGCGAGTTCGAGGAGGCCGTACGCGGATCGGGCCTCGACTTCACGATCCTGCGCGCGGGCGGATTCGCCTCCAACGCCTTCGCCTGGGCCGAGTCGGTCCGCGCCGACCGTACGGTCTTCGCCCCGTTCGGTGACGTGGCCCTGCCGGTCGTCGACCCCGCGGACATCGCCGCGGTCGCCGCGGTCGCCCTGCGCGAGGACGGCCATGCCGGTCGTACGTACGAGGTGACCGGCCCCGAAGCGGTCAGCCCGCGTGCGCAGGCCGAGGCGATCGCCGAGGCCATCGGTGAGGAAGTGACCTTCGTGGAACTGACCCGCGAGGCCGCCCACAGCCACCTGGCCCAGTTCATGCCGGAGGACGTCATCCCCGGCACCTTGGACATCCTCGGTGCCCCGCTCCCCGCCGAACAGCGGGTCAGCCCCGATGTGGAGAAGGTCCTGGGCCGCCCGGCCACTCCCTTCTCCGGCTGGGTGAGCCGCAGCCTCCCGGCGTACAAGTAGCCGGCTCGGCCCACTCGGCCCGATCGTCCCCCGGTACCGCCGCCGGATGCCCGCTGTGATCCATCCCCCGCGGCAGTGGGCATTCGGCGGCCCATACGGACAGCCCCGCAGGTCACGAACCTGCGGGGCTGTCGCGTCGTCGGGGGGGGGGGCGTACCGAGGCAGGGGTTCATTCACCCCTCCCCCGGAGGGGCTACGCGGCGAAGCGCTCGGCGAGCTCCTTGGCCTTCGTGACCGCCTCGTGGGCGGCCTTGGTGCGGGAGGCCTCGTACATCGGGATCAGGTCGGCCATCGCCGGATTGTGCGGCGCCATCGTGAGCTCCGGAACGATGACGTGGACGTCCAGGGCGAGGGCGTCGCGCAGGACCGCCTCCAGGTAGTTCTGGACGTACTCGTAACCCTCGCGCGGGGTGCCCGGCGCGTAGGAGCCGCCGCGGCTGGCGACGACCGTGACCGGGGTGCCCTTGATCTTCGAGTCCTCGCTCATGGCGGTACGGCCGATGAGGATCACCTGGTCCAGCCACGCCTTGAGGGTCGAGGGGATCGTGAAGTTGTACATGGGCGCGCCGATCAGGATCGCGTCCGCCTGCTCCAGCTCCTCTATGAACGTCAGGCGCTCGGCGAAGGCCGCGGCCTGCTCGGGGGTGTGCGCGTCCGCGGGGGCGAAACCGGCGGTGTGGGCGTCAGCCGTGATGTGCGGCACCGGGTTCACGGCGAGGTCGCGGTAGATCACGGTGCCCTGCGGGTGCTGCTCCTCCCAGGCCTTGCGGAACGCGTCCGTGACCGTGCGGGAGGCGGAGGCTGCGCCCGGGAAAACGGACGAGTCGATGTGCAGGAGGGTGGCCATGGGGATCTCCAGGAGAAAGGGGCGAACTTTTCGTACTGGACTAGAGATAACAC
Source organism: Streptomyces sp. NPDC096311 (assembly GCF_044763085.1). Lineage (NCBI taxonomy): Bacteria > Bacillati > Actinomycetota > Actinomycetes > Kitasatosporales > Streptomycetaceae > Streptomyces > Streptomyces sp. NPDC096311. The sequence continues at coordinate 23,470 of NZ_JBIWFN010000046.1, read as the reverse complement.
AGCTACTTACTTTTTTTCATCCCCCTACGGGAACACAGTACCCTGGACCCATGCCAGATCCGGGGATTCACGACGCAGGGCCGTGCCAGAGGGTCGACGACGGCATGGCCCGCGTCTTCCAACTGCTCGGGAAGCGCTGGACCGGCCTGGTCGTGGCCGTGTTGCTGCCGCACCCCGCGCACTTCGCCGACCTGCGCAGAGCGATCCCCGGCATCAGCGAACGGATGCTCTCCGACCGCCTCACGGAACTCGGCGCGGCGGGGCTGGTCGTCCGCGAGGTCGACGAGGGTCCTCCGCTGCGGGTCGTGTACGGCCTGACGGAGGCGGGCGCCGCACTGCAGCCCGCGCTCCTGGAACTCGGAACCTGGGCGGAGGAGCACCTGCCGGGGAGCCCGCCGTGCCCGGGCGAACTCCGCAAGTGACCCTGGACCGGGGCTGATGGTGAGCTGATCGCGCGGGACGGGGTTTTCCACAGGCTGAGAGTTGTCCACAGGGTCTGACGCGTTTCAGCCACCGGCGGTACGGTCATGACGAGTTGATGTTCGTGCGTGACGGGGGAGGCAGTCGGTATGACGGATCTTGGTGCAGTGGATCGGGCGCAGCAGGACCAGCGGAGCCGACCGGGCGGGCAGGACCATCAGGATCGTCAGGACCATCAGGACCATCGGGGCGGACAGGACGAACAGGGTCGGCGGAGCGAAGAAAGCCGCCGGAGCGAGCAGGGTCGGCAGGCGTCCAGGGTCTCTGGGGTCTTCGGCGTGCGGGGATTCGCGGGCCGGCCCGTGCAGGCCGCACCCAAGGAAGAGGGCAAGGCCCTGCGCCGACGGGTGCCGCGCGGCGTGCACGCGGAGCTGAGCTTCGACGCCGGCCGGCCGGACGCGGTGACCGCCGTCGAGGAGTCCAACCTCGGCCGGATCCCGGAGCTCACTCCGATACGGGTCGGCAGGATGGCCGCCTCCCCCTTCGCCTTCCTGCGCGGTTCGGCCGGCCTCATGGCCTACGACCTCGCGCGCACCCCCGCGACCGGCATCGCCGCCCAGATCTGCGGCGACGCCCACGCCGCCAACTTCGGCCTGTACGGAGACGCGCGCGGCGGCCTGGTCATCGATCTGAACGACTTCGACGAGACGGCACACGGCCCCTGGGAGTGGGACCTCAAGCGCCTCGCCACCTCGCTCGTGCTCGCGGGCAGGGAAGCGGGCGCGGACGAGGACACCTGTCGCAAGGCCGCCCACGACGCGGTCGGTGCCTACCGACGCACGCAGCGGCTGCTCGCGAAGCTCCCGGTGCTGGACGCGTGGAACGCCATCGCGGACGAGGAACTCGTCTCCCACGCCGACGCCCACGACCTGCTCGGCACCCTGGAGCGGGTCATGGAGAAGGCGCGGGCCAACACCAGCGGACGGTTCGCGGCCAAGTCGACCCGGCCGACGGAGGACGGCAGCCACCGCTTCGTGGACGCGCCTCCGGTGCTGCGCCGGGTACCCGACGCGGAGGCCTCGGCGGTCGCTGCCTCGCTGGAGCACTACCTGACCACCGTCTCCGAGGACCGCCTCCCCCTCCTCGCCCGGTACGCGGTGCACGACGTCGCCTTCCGCGTCGTCGGCACCGGCAGCGTCGGCACCCGCTCCTACGTCGTGCTGCTCCTCGACCACCGCGGCGAACCCCTGGTCCTCCAGGTGAAGGAGGCCCGCGCATCGGCGCTGCTCCCGCACCTGGCGACGGCCGGCCACGCCATACCGGAGGTGCCGCACGAGGGCCGCCGGGTCGTCCTCGGCCAGAAGCGCATGCAGGTCGTCAGCGACATCCTGCTCGGCTGGACCACCGTCGAGGGCCGCCCCTTCCAGGTACGCCAGTTCCGCAACCGCAAGGGCAGTGTCGACCCCACCGCCCTCGCCGCCGACCAGGTCGACGACTACGCCCGTATGACCGGCGCCCTTCTCGCGCGCGCCCACACCCACACCGCCGACCCCCGCCTCATCGCCGGGTACTGCGGGAAGAGCGAGGAGTTGGACGAGTCCATCGCCTCGTTCGCCGTGGCCTACGCCGACCGTACGGAGGCGGACCACGCGGAGCTGGTCGCGGCGGTCAGGGAGGGGCGGTTGGCGGCGGAGCTCGGGGTGTGAGCCACACGATTCGAGAGGAGCGGGGGCGGGCCGAGAGGGGCGGGTCGGCCCGAGAGCGGCGGGGCCGGGGCGTGGCGCACCGCCCCGGCCGGGGGAAGGCCGCGAGTCGTACGGGGGCGTGGCCTAGTCTGGTCGGGTGACGACCCCGGAAGCCGAGCACAGCGAGTCCGACCGTACCCAGGCCGAGGATGCCCGGCCCCAGGGCGCCGGGGATGCGGATGCCCACGACGGGTCCGCCCCGGAGGCGGCGCCCGAGGCACAGGCGCGGCCCGAGGAGCGGCTGGAGCGGGCCGTGCGGGCGGCCGAGCAGGCGTTGATCGAGTTCGAGATCGCCGTGGAGACCTTCCGCGTCGAGGTCGAGAACTTCTCGCGCCTGCACCACCAGAAGCTCGGCCCGATGTACTCGCGGCTCGACGAGCTGGACGCGCAGATCGCCGAGGCGGTCGCCGCGCGCACCGGGGACGTGGAGGACCTGCGCAAGGCGGACGAGGCGCGGGCGCGGGTCATGCCGATGCCCGGGGTCGAGGAGCTCTTCCACGGCTGGATGGACTCCGAGGGACTGTTCCCCGAAGCGGTGGCGATGCTGACGGACCAGTCCGTACGCCCCCCGCAGCGCGTACGCCCCAGCGACGAGGCCCGTCAGCTCTACCGTGAGCTGGTCCGCAAGGCCCACCCCGACCTGGCACAGGACGACGACGAGCGCAGGCGGCGCGACGAGTTCATCGCCCGGGTCAACGCCGCGTACAGCCGTGGCGACGAGGCCCTGCTGCGGGAGCTGTCCGAGGAGTGGGCGGCGGGCCCGGTGACCGAGGAGTGGAAGCCGAGCCGCAGCGAGGAGCTCTACGCCCGCCTCGAGTGGCTCGCCCAGCGCAAGGAACTGCTGACCCTCGTCGCCCGCGAGCTGGAGGAGAGCGCCATCGGCGCCATGCTCAAAATGGCCCCGGAGGACCCGGACCGGCTCCTGGACGAGATCGCCGAGCAACTGCTGGCCCAGGTCGACGAGCGCGAGAAAGAGCTGGCCCGGCTCGTCGACTAGGGCCGGTCCGGCGGGGGCTTCGGGTCGCCTGCCCGGTCGGGTAGCGTCGGGGGCATGAGCTTTGGATCTGGTGTGCCCACGGTCGAGGTCGGGGATCTCGCGGACGGAGACTTCCTGCTGGACGTCCGGGAGGACGACGAGTGGCAGGCGGGCCATGCCGCGGGGGCGCTGCACATCCCCATCAGTGAGTTCGTCGCACGCTACGGCGAGCTGACCGAGGCGGCGCCGCAGGACGGCAGGGTCCATGTGATCTGCCGCTCCGGGGGCCGTTCGGCGCAGGTCACGATGTACCTGGTCCAGCAGGGCATCGACGCCGTGAACGTCGACGGCGGCATGCAGGTCTGGGCCGCCGCCGGCCGCCCGGTCGTGGACGACAAGGGCACCCCCGGCTTCGTGCTGTAGCCACCGGCAGGGCACCCCGGCTTCGTACTCGCCACCGGCAGGGGCACCCCGGCTTCGTGCTCGCCACCGGCGAGGGTTCACGCACGCTGGAGCCGCCGGCAGGGGTTCGCGTCCGCGCTCGCGTCCGCCGAGTGGCGTTCACCACCGCTGCCCGGGGCTTGCCCACGCCTGGAGAGGCGAGGACGAGCCGTGGGCATGGGCGTGGGCGTTCAGCCCAGGGGATGGGCCGCGAGCAGATCCCCCAGTGTCTCCTCGTGCGCCGCCGCCGGTCCGAGCGACAGCTCAAGCTGCTTGGCCCAGGCGTGGTACCGGTGCAGCGGGTAGTCGACGTCGGCGCCGAACCCCCCGTGCAGATGCTGCGCGCTCTGCACGACCCGTCGTACCCCTTCCGACGCCCAGATCTTGGCCACGGCCACGTCCCCGGACGCCGGAAGCGCACCCCCCGCCCCCGTGCTGATCCGCCACGCGGCCTGCCACAGCGTCGCCTCCATCGCCCGCAGGTCGATATAGCGGTCGGCGGCCTGCACGGCGACGGCCTGGAACGTGGCGACCGGGAACCCGAACTGCTCCCGCTTGCCCGTGTACGCGCTGGTCATCGCGAGCACCCGCTCACCGAGCCCGAGCGCCAGCGCGCACGTCCCGGTGGCCAACAGCTCGCGCAGCCACTCCCACGCCCCGTCGGCGTCGATGACATCCCGGGCGGTGATCCGCGCGGACTCCAGACGCAGCTCGCCGAGCCGTTCCCCGGTCGTGGAGATCTGCTCGCCGAGGACGACGCCCTCATGGACCCGGGGTACCAGCCCGAGGACGGTCCGGCCGCCGCCCGTGTGCGCGGGTACGACGGTGAAGTCGGCGTTCTGCGCCCACGGAACCGCCGTCTGCACCCCGTCCAGCACCCACACGTCACCGTCCCGCCGTGCGGTCACGGCGAGTTCGGCCGGGTCGTGCCCCGTCCGTCCGTTCGCCGCGACGGTCAGCACGACCTCGCCCCGGCCCGCCCGCGCGAGCAGCTCCGCCTTCAACTCCTCGCCGCCGTAAGCCTGTACGGCCACGGCCGCCGCACTGCTCTCCAGCAACGGCACCCGCGCCAGCACCTTCGCCGCCTCGCGCAGCACCAGGCACAGCGCGATCGCGTCCAGGCCCGCCCCGCCGTACTCCGCGGCGAGCAACAGACTCAACAGATCCGCATCGGCGAGCTTCGTCCACAGCGCCCGGTCGAAGTCGTCGGCGACGGCGCCCGCCGTGATCGCTGGGCTGGGCACTCCGTCGGGCGCGACCCCGCCGAACACCGCCTTCGCCGCCTCGACCGCCGCCTGCTGTTCCTCGGTGAAGGTGAAGTCCACGTCCCTGTCCTCCCACGCACCGATCCACCGACCCGGCGGACACCGGATCTGACGGAGCGTCAAGATAGAACAGGTTCTACAAGAAGGGAACGGTCCGGCCGCGGAAGGCCCGCCGCCTCGGCAGACCGAACGTTCGGTTGCTATCGCCGCATGGCGGGGCGGGCGGCCGTAGGGTGTCCACCGCTGTGGATAACCTCAGGGTCGCTGTTGTGTCGCTGTTGTGCCCGCTGTGCCGAATGGGGCTGTGCCGGGGGGTCCGGCCTGAGTACCGTTCCGGTGCGCACGCCGCGGTGTGGTGCGCGCGGGCGCCGCGGCGCCGCGCGGTCCGGCGGCAGGAATCGGACCGGGATCGGGAATCGGGGCGGAATGGACGCGTACGACGAGGGTACGAAGGCCCGGCATCTGCCGGACGGCCCTGACGGCTCCCTGCCCGAGGGCCCCGACTCCGCCGGTTCCACCCCCGACAGCACCCCCTCGCCCGACCAGGAATCCGTCGGCCAGGAATCCGGCGGCCAGGCGCCCATCAGCGATCCCCCTGTCCCCGTCCCCGTCCCCACCGGCATAGCCTCCCTCCCCCTCCGCTCCCAGGTGGTCGCCGCGCTCGCCCTCGCGGTCGTCGCGGTGGTCGCCTGTGTGCACCTCGGCATGGTGTTTCTGCACGTCGCGCCCTCGAACACGGTCACCAAGCAGCACGGCCGGGCGATCGACGACTGGATCTACCCGGAGTTCGAGCAGAACTGGAAGCTCTTCGCCCCCAACCCGCTGCAGCAGAACATCGACGTCCAGGTCCGTGCGCAGGTCCGCGGCGCGGACGGTGGCATCACCGAGACCGGCTGGTACGACCTGTCCGCGCTGGACGGCGCGGCGATCGACGGCAATCCGCTGCCGAGCCACACCCAGCAGAACGAACTGCGCCGGGCCTGGGACTTCTACCTCGGCACGCACGACAACGACAACCGCCCGGTGGGCCTGCGCGGCGACCTCTCCCAGCGCTATCTGCGCCGGATCGTCGTGCTGCGTCTCGACCGTGAGGGGGCCGGCGGCAAGGGCGCCGTCGTCGAAGGCGTCCAGGTCCGTTCCCGTACCACCAACGTGCCGCCCCCGAAATGGAGCGAGGAGCAGGTGTCCGACACGCCCGTCCTGCGCGAGCTGCCCTGGTGGACCGTTCCCGAGGAGGACGTCACGGACGCGCGGACGGAGGCGAGCGCCCGATGAACCGCATCGCAGTGTCGATCTCGCGCGGTATCGCCCGGGTCACCGACGCCGCCCTCGGCCCCTACCAGACGGCCGTGATCCGCATCGGCTTCGCGGCCACCTGGCTGCTGTTCCTGCTGCGCGAGTTCCCGCACCGCCAGGAGATGTACGGCCCCGACGGACCGTGGAAGTGGGACCTCGCCCAGCGGCTCGTCGCGGACAACCACGCCTTCACGATCCTGATGTGGTCCGACAGTCAGGTGTGGTTCGAGACCGTCTACGCCCTGGCCGTCCTCTCGGCTCTCCTGCTGCTGGTGGGCTGGCGGACCCGCACGATGTCCGTGCTCTTCATGGTCGGCGTGCTCTCGCTGCAGAACCGCAGCATCTTCATGGGGGACGGCGGCGACAACGTCATCCACCTGATGGCGATCTATCTGGTGTTCACACGCTGTGGACAGGTGTGGTCGCTGGACGCCCGGCGGGCCCGGCTCGCACAGGAGGCGCGCGCGCGTGGGGACCTTCCACGGGCCGGGGCCCAGGACCGGGTCGGTCTCGTCCTGTGGGCGGTGCTCGGCCTGCTGCTGGCCGCGGCGACGGGCGCGGGGCGGCTGAGCCCCGGCTGGCTGGCGATCTTCTGGGGGCTGTGGGCGGTCCAGGCGCTGTGGTGGGCCGTCGGCCGCCTGGCGCGCGCCGCGGAGCCTCGGATCCTGCTCGACGTCATCGCCAACGCCGTGCACAACGCGGCCCTGCTCGTGATCATGGCCGAGGCGTGTCTGATCTACGCGACCGCCGGCTGGTACAAGATCCAGGGCTCGCGCTGGCAGGACGGCACGGCCGTCTACTACCCGCTCCACCTGGACTACTTCTCTCCCTGGCCCGCTCTGTCCGACCTGCTGGCCTCACACGGCACGATCGTGATGCTGGTGACCTACGGGACGGTCGCCGTGCAGGTCGCCTTCCCCTTCACCCTGATCAACCGGCGCGTCAAGAACGTCCTGCTGGCCGCCATGATGACCGAGCACGCCGTGATCGCCGTGGTCCTCGGGCTGCCGTTCTTCTCGCTCGCGATGATCGCCGCCGACGCGGTGTTCCTGCCGACGTCGTTCCTGCGGCGCCTCGGCGGATGGGCGGCACGCGGGCGTGGACGACTGTTTCCGCCCGGCGCCCGGAAGCTGCCGGGCCAGCGCGCCCAGGGGCCGCGCACCCCGGAGTCGGCCGAGGACTCGCACGTAGGCTTCACCGCATGAAGGACCCCGCAAGCGACCCCACGGACCGTGTGCAGGACCCGGTGGGCGACCATCGGCAGGACCAGGACCCCGTGAGCGCCTGGCACCGCCTCGCCGACACCTCCGTCCTGCTCGACGGCTTCCACGCCCTCAAGCACGCCGTGCGCTTCCGGGCCGAGGTCCTGGTGGCGGTCACCAGTGACCGGCAGGCGGCGCTCGCCCTCACCGACGAGCTGGCCCCGGACGTACGCGACACCCTGGACGCCCTCCTGGTGGAGGTCCCGGAGGCCACGTACCGCTCCCTCGTCCCGCGTCCGCACCCGACCGCGGTGGCCGCGTTGGCGGTACGTCCCTCCCGCGAGGCCAATCTGCGGGCGCTGGCCCGCACACCCCGCACCGCCCCCGTGGTCGTCCTCGACCATCCGCGCAACCTCGGCAACGCCGGCGCCGTGATCCGCCTCGCGGCCGGCTTCGGCGCGACCGGCGTCGTCACCACGGGCACCCTCGACCCCTGGCACCCCACGGTGGTGCGGGGCGGGGCGGGCCTGCACTTCGCGACCGCCGTGGAGCGGCTGACGGTGGCCGAGCTGCCGTCCGGGCCGGTGTTCGCCCTCGACCCGGACGGCGAGGACATCCGGGGACTGAAGCTCCCGGACGACGCCGTGCTCGCCTTCGGCTCCGAGCGCAGCGGCCTTTCCGCCGACCTGCGCGCGCGTGCCGACCATCTGGTCTCGCTCCCGATGCGCCCCCAGGTCTCCAGCTACAACCTGGCGACGAGCGTCGCCATGACCCTGTTCCACTGGAGCGCCCCGCAAGGGGGCTAGTGCCTGTCCGGCGGATCAGGCCTGGGCCGCGGGGCCTGGGACCTGTCCGGCGGAACAGGTCCTAGCGTCGGACCTCCACCACTCGGAACCGGTTGGCCACGAAGCCCCCGTCGCACAGCGCGGCGTTCGCCGCCGGGTTGCCGCCCGACCCGTGGAAGTCCGAGAACGCGGCCGTCTGGTTGACGTACACGCCGCCCGTCAGATTCAGGGACAGCTGGGCACACTCCTCCAGACAGGCCTCCCGTACGGTCTCCTCGACGACCTCGTCGGTGGTGTACGCGCCGACGGTCATCGCCCCCTTCTCCCGGACGGTCCGCCGCAGCAGCTCCACCGCGTCCCCTGCCGAGTCGACCGCGACCGCGAAGGACACCGGTCCGAAGCACTCGTTCATGAAGGCGGCCTCGTCGTCGGCACCCTCCCAGTACTTCCGGGCACCGTCGAGCTTGACGATCACCGGGGTGCGGACGACCGCGTCCGGGAACTCCGGGTTGCCGACCTCACGCGACGCGAGGGCGACCTCGCCAAGCCCTGCCGCGGCCTCCAGACGTGCCTTGACGTCCGGGTTCACGATCGCGCCCAGCAGCCCGTTGGCACGCGCGTCGTCCCCGAGGAGTCCGTCGACCGACCGGGCGAGGTCGGCGACCACCTCGTCGTACGACTTGAGGCCCTCCTCCGTGCGGATGCCGTCGCGGGGGATGAGGAGGTTCTGCGGGGTCGTGCACATCTGGCCGCTGTACAGGGACAAGGAGAAGGCCAGGTTGGACAGCATCCCCTTGTAGTCGTCGGTCGACTCCACGATCACCGTGTTGACGCCCGCCTTCTCCGTGTAGACCTGCGCCTGGCGGGCGTGGGTCTCCAGCCAGTCGCCGAACGCCGTCGACCCGGTGTAGTCGATGATCCGGATCTCGGGGCGCACGGCCAGGGCCTTGGCGATGCCCTCCCCGGGCCGCTCGGCGGCCAGCGCCACCAGGTTCGGGTCGAAGCCCGCCTCGGCGAGCACCTCGCGCGCGACCTGCACGGTGAGCGCGAGCGGCAGCACCGCGCGCGGGTGCGGCTTGACGAGCACGGCGTTACCGGTGGCCAGGGAGGCGAACAGGCCCGGATAGCCGTTCCACGTCGGGAAGGTGTTGCAGCCGATCATCAGCGCGACACCGCGCGGCACCGGCGTGAACTGCTTGGTCATCGCGAGCGGGTCGCGCTTGCCCTGGGGCTTGGTCCACTCCGCGGTGTCGGGCGTGCGGACCTGCTCCACGTACGCGTACGCCACCGCTTCCAGGCCGCGGTCCTGCGCGTGCGGGCCGCCCGCCTGGAACGCCATCATGAAGGCCTGGCCGCTGGTGTGCATGACCGCGTGCGCGAACTCGTGCGTGCGGTCGGCGATCCGCTTGAGGATCTCGAGACAGACCATCGCGCGCATCTCCGCGCCCGCGTCGCGCCAGGCCCGCTGTCCGGCCCGCATGGCGGGCAGCAGCACGTCGACGTCCGCGTGTGGGTAGGTGACCCCCAGCTCGATGCCGTACGGGGAGATCTCACCGCCCACCCAGTCGTCGGTGCCGGGCTGGCCGAGGTCGAGGCGGCTGCCGAGGAGGGCGTCGAAGGCGGCCTTGCCCTCGGCCATGCTCAGGCTGCCGTTCTCCCCGTAGGCCTTCGGGTGCTCGGGGTGGGGGGACCAGTACGCGCGCGTGCGGATCGCTTCCAGCGCCTGGTCGAGGGTGGGCCGGTGCTGGGCGGTCAGCTCGTGCGCGGTCAGTTCGGCGGCCATGCGGGACCATCTCCTCGTCTCAAGAACTCTTCGCTGAGCTCATGACCTGGGCAGAAATAGCCGGACAGAGTTAGAGTAACCGAACGATCGGTCGGGACAAGGGGGTCCGCCGCATCTGTGGAAAACCCCGTGCGGGAGGATCGCGCACATGACAGCACTCGACCTCAGCAGCCCCGTGGCCGTCGTCGGCACCGGCACCATGGGCCAGGGCATCGCCCAGGTCGCGCTCGTCGCGGGCCACCCCGTGCGGCTCTACGACACGGTTCCCGGGCGTGCCGACGCGGCGGCCGAAGCGATCGGCGCGCGCCTCGACCGGCTCGTCGAGAAGGACCGGCTCGCCGCCGCCGACCGGGACGCGGCACGCGCCCGGCTGCACCCCGCGCACAGCCTCGCCGAGCTGGCGGACTGCGCGCTCGTCGTCGAGGCGGTGCTCGAACAACTCGAGGCGAAACAGCAGCTGTTCCGCGAGCTCGAGGACATCGTCGAGCACGACTGTCTGCTCGCCACCAACACCTCGTCGCTGTCCGTCACGGCCATCGGCGGCGCCCTGCGCAACCCCGGCCGGCTGGTCGGACTGCACTTCTTCAACCCGGCGCCGCTGTTGCCGCTGGTGGAGGTCGTCTCCGGGTACGCGAGCGACTTCTCGTCGGCCACGCGCGCGTACGAGACGGCACGCGCCTGGGGCAAGACGCCGGTCGCCTGCGCCGACACCCCCGGCTTCATCGTCAACCGCATCGCCAGGCCCTTCTACGCCGAGGCCTTCGCGGTGTACGAGGCGCAGGCCGCCGACCCCGCGACGATCGACGCCGTCCTGCGCGAGTCGGGCGGCTTCCGGATGGGGGCCTTCGAGCTGACCGACCTGATCGGCCAGGACGTCAACGAGTCCGTGACGCACTCCGTGTGGCAGTCCTTCTTCCAGGACGTGCGCTTCACGCCCTCGCTCGCCCAGCGGCGACTCGTCGAGTCCGGTCGGCTCGGCCGCAAGACGGGGCACGGCTGGTACGACCACGGGGTCGACGCCGAGCGTCCGGAGCCGCACACCGCGGAGAAGGCGCAGGCACCCGCGTACGTCGTCGCCGAGGGTGATCTGGGTCCGGCCTCCGAACTGCTCACGCTGATCCGCGAGGCGGGCATCCAGGTCCGTGAGGACGAGGAGGATCACGGGACCCGCCTGGTGCTGCCCAGCGGCGGCCAGCTGGTCCTCGCCGACGGCCAGACGTCGGTCGAGTTCCGCGACGTCGTCTACTTCGACCTGGCGCTCGACTACCGCCGGGCGACCAGGATCGCCCTCTCCGCTTCCCAGGACACGGCCCCGCAGACCCTCTCCGAGGCAGTCGGCCTGTTCCAGGCGCTGGGCAAGACCGTCAGCGTCATCGGGGACGTACCCGGCATGATCGTCGCCCGGACCGTGGCGAGGATCGTCGACCTGGCGCACGACGCCGTCGCCAAGGGCGTCGCCACCGAGGAGGACATCGACACCGCGATGCGGCTGGGGGTCAACTACCCCCTGGGCCCCTTCGAATGGAGCCGCAGGCTCGGCCGGAGCTGGGCCTGTTCCCTTCTGGACGACCTGCACCAGCGCGATCCCTCCGGGCGCTACGCGCCCTCTCTCGCGCTCTACCGCCACGCGTACGCCACCGAGAAGCGCGAGGGAACCTCATGACCACCGCCAAGCGCGACACGTACACCCCCGAGAGCCTGCTCTCCGTCGCCGTCCAGGTCTTCAACGAGCGCGGCTACGACGGCACCTCCATGGAGCACCTGTCCAAGGCGGCCGGCATCTCGAAGTCTTCGATATACCACCACGTCACGGGCAAGGAGGAGCTGCTGCGCCGCGCCGTCAGCCGGGCCCTGGACGGCCTCTTCGGCATTCTCGACGAGGAGCACGCGCGCGTGGGGCGTGCGGTGGAGCGCCTGGAGTATGTCGTGCGGCGCATGGTCGAGGTACTCACCGCGGAACTCCCGTACGTGACCCTGTTGCTGCGCGTGCGCGGCAACACGGACACCGAGCGCTGGGCCCTTGAGCGGCGCCGCGAGTTCGACCACCAGGTGGCCGAACTCCTGAAGGCTGCGGCCGCCGACGGGGACGTACGCGGTGACATCGAGGTCCGCCTCGCGACCCGCCTGGTCTTCGGAATGATCAACTCACTCGTCGAGTGGTACCGCCCCGACAGCCGAGGCATGGGCGAACGCGAGGTCGCCGACGCGGTGGCGCAACTGGTCTTCAGCGGCCTCAGAGAGGAACGCTGACCCTCCGCCCCCACTCCCACCCGCGTCCCCTCACCCTTTCAGCCCCCGGCCCGCGCCCCTGAGGCCCCGGCCCACCGGTCCCGGCCCACCGGTCCCGGCCCACCGGTCCCGGCCCACCGGTCCCGGCCCTCCGACCCGTGGACCCTCCGACCCGTGGGCTCTCAGCCCCGGCCCTCCGCCCCCGGGCCTTGGGACTCTGGGCCACCGG
>NZ_JBIWFN010000046.1:0-10999 GCF_044763085.1 Streptomyces sp. NPDC096311 | reverse complement strand
GTCCCGGCCCTCCGACCCGTGGACCCTCCGACCCGTGGGCTCTCAGCCCCGGCCCTCCGCCCCCGGGCCTTGGGACTCTGGGCCACCGGTCCCGGCCCTCCGACCCGTGGACCCTCCGACCCGTGGGCTCTCAGCCCCGGCCCTCCGCCCCCGGGCCTTGGGACTCTGGGCCACCGGTCCCGGTCCACCGACCCGTGGACCCTCCGACCCGTGGGCTCTCAGCCCCGGCCCTCCGCCCCCGGGCCTTGGGACTCTGGGCCACCGGTCCCGGCCCTCCGACCCGTGGACCCTCCGACCCGTGGGCTCTCAGCCCCGGCCCTCCGCCCCCGGGCCTTGGGACTCTGGGCCACCGGTCCCGGTCCACCGACCCGTGGACCCTCCGACCCGCGGGTCCTCAGGCCCCTGGCCCTCCGCCCCCCGGGCCCTCGGACTCTGGGCCACCGGTCCCGGCCCTCCGACCCGCGGGTCCTCAGGCCCCTGGCCCTCCGCCCCCCCGGGCCCTCGGACTCTGGGCCACCGGTCCCGGCCCTCCGACCCGCGGGCCCTCAGGCCCCTGGCCCTCCGCCCCCCCGGGCCCCCGGACTCTGGGCCATCGGCCCCGCCGCCCCGGGCTCCCAGGCCCCGGCTCTCCAACCCCCTGGGCTCCCCGTCCTGGCTCTTGCGCCCCAGGCCTTGGTTCGAGTCTTCGGCCTCGGGGCGGGAGGTCCGGCCCCGAGGCGGGCTCCAGGGGGCCGCGCCTCGGAGCCGGGCCCGGTGGCGAGGGGTCCTGGCCGGTTTCCGTCGCCGGGTTTCCGGGCGGGATTCCGGGCGGGGTTCCGGGCGCCGGGCCGAGGCTCCGGCCTCAAGCCGCAGGTCCAAGACCGCCCCGGCGCCGGTGCCACACGTCTCTCACCGCCCCCTCAGCCCTCCGGCTCGAGGTCCTCCTCCTCGAAGACCAGGAGTGTGCGGGTGCTGAGGACCTCGGGGATGGCCTGGAGGCGGGTGAGGACCAGTTCGCGGAGGGCCCTGTTGTCGGGGGTGTGCACCAGGAGCAGGACATCGAAGTCGCCGCCCACCAGGGCGATGTGGGAGGCGCCTGGCAGCACCCTGAGCTGCTCACGGACCGTGCGCCAGGAGTTCTGCACGATCTTGAGGGTGATGTACGCCGACGTGCCCTGCCCGGCGCGTTCGTGGTCGACGCGCGCCCCGAAGCCGCGGATCACACCGTCCTCGATGAGTCGGTTGATCCGCGCGTAGGCGTTGGCGCGGGACACGTGCACCCGTTCGGCCACGGAGCGTATCGAGGCGCGGCCGTCCGCCTGGAGCATCTGCAGGATGTCCTGATCGATGGCGTCGAGCGGACGGGCGGGCGGCGGGACAGGGCCGGCCTCCGACGGCTCGGCCATTTGTTCAGGTGCCATGTCCCCCCGCCTCCCTACCATGGACGTACTGCGTCCATCTCAGGCTGTGCAGAACCGTTTGTCCACAGCCTGGCGGCGCCTGTAGCCAAAATGTGCCGACGACCGAACAATCGGTAGGTGAGGCGCCTCACACCCGTCCGGCGCCCAAGCCGCTCCCACGAGGAGGTGCCGTCATGACGGTCATGGAGCAGCGAGGCGCTTACCGGCCCACGCCGCCGCCCGCCTGGCAGCCCCGCACCGACCCCGCGCCGCTGCTGCCCGACGCGCTGCCCCACCGCGTCCTCGGCACCGAAGCCGCCGCGCAGGTCGACCCGGGCCTGCTGCGCCGTCTGTACGCGGAGCTGGTGCGCGGTCGTCGCTACAACGCGCAGGCCACCGCCCTCACCAAGCAGGGCCGCCTCGCCGTCTATCCGTCCAGCACCGGCCAGGAGGCCTGCGAGGTCGCCGCCGCACTCGTCCTCGAGGAGCGCGACTGGCTCTTCCCGAGCTACCGCGACACCCTCGCCGCCGTCGCCCGCGGCCTCGACCCCGTCCAGGCCCTCACTCTCCTGCGCGGCGACTGGCACACCGGCTACGACCCCCACGAGCACCGCATCGCACCCCTGTGCACCCCCCTGGCCACCCAGCTCCCGCACGCCGTGGGCCTCGCGCACGCCGCCCGCCTCAAGGGCGACGACGTGGTCGCGCTCGCCCTGGTCGGCGACGGCGGCACCAGCGAGGGCGACTTCCACGAGGCGCTGAATTTCGCGGCGGTCTGGCAGGCCCCGGTCGTCTTCCTCGTCCAGAACAACGGCTTCGCCATCTCCGTCCCGCTCGCCAAGCAGACCGCCGCCCCCTCCCTGGCCCACAAGGCCGTGGGCTACGGAATGCCCGGTCGGCTGGTCGACGGCAACGACGCGGCGGCCGTGCACGAGGTCCTGAGCGACGCCGTGCGCCACGCGCGCGCGGGAGGCGGTCCGACGCTGGTCGAGGCCGTGACGTACCGCATGGAAGCCCACACGAACGCCGACGACGCCACCCGCTACCGCGGCGACTCCGAGGTCGAGACCTGGCGGGCGCACGACCCGATCGCCCTCCTGGAGCGCGAGTTGACCGAGCGCGGCCTGCTCGACGACGACGGCATACGGGAGGCCCGCGAGGCCGCCGAGATCATGGCCGCCGACCTGCGCGCCCGCATGAACCAGGACCCGGTGCTCGACCCCATGGACCTCTTCGCCCACGTGTACGCCGAGCCCACACCACAACTGCGCGAGCAGGAGGCGCTGTTGCGCGCCGAGCTCGCGGCCGAGGCCGAGTCGGAGGGTGCGGCCCGATGACCACCGTCGCGCTCAAACCCGCCACCATGGCGCAGGCCCTGACCCGCGCGCTCCGCGACGCCATGGCCGCCGACCCGACCGTCCATGTCATGGGCGAGGACGTTGGCACCCTGGGCGGCGTCTTCCGCGTCACCAACGGGCTCGCCAAGGAGTTCGGCGAGGACCGCTGCACGGACACCCCGCTCGCCGAGGCGGGAATCCTGGGGACAGCCGTCGGCATGGCCATGTACGGGCTCAGGCCGGTCGTGGAGATGCAGTTCGACGCGTTCGCCTACCCGGCGTTCGAGCAGCTGATCTCGCACGTGGCACGGATGCGCAACCGCACCCGCGGTGCCATGCCGCTCCCGATCACCATCCGGGTTCCGTACGGTGGCGGTATCGGCGGCGTCGAGCACCACAGCGACTCCTCCGAGGCGTACTACATGGCGACTCCGGGACTCCATGTCGTCACGCCCGCGACCGTCGCCGACGCATACGGGCTGCTGCGCGCCGCCATCGCCTCCGACGACCCGGTCGTCTTCCTGGAGCCCAAGCGCCTGTACTGGTCGAAGGACTCCTGGAACCCCGACGAGCCGACGGCCGTCGACCCGATCGGCCGCGCGGTGGTGCGGCGCGCGGGCCGCAGCGCCACGCTCATCACGTACGGGCCGTCCGTGCCCGTCTGCCTGGAGGCGGCCGAGGCGGCGCGGGCCGAGGGCTGGGACCTCGAAGTCGTCGACCTGCGCTCGCTCGTGCCCTTCGACGACGAGACCGTGGCGGCATCGGTGCGGCGGACCGGACGCGCCGTCGTCGTGCACGAAGCCGGTGGTTATGGCGGCCCGGGCGGCGAGATCGCGGCCCGCGTCACCGAGCGCTGCTTCCACCACCTGGAGGCGCCGGTGCTGCGCGTCGCCGGATTCGACATCCCGTACCCGCCGCCGATGCTGGAGCGGCACCACCTGCCCGGCGTCGACCGGATCCTGGACGCCGTGGGGCGCCTGCAATGGGAGGCGGACAGCTGATGGCCCAGGTGCTGGAGTTCAAGCTCCCCGACCTCGGTGAGGGCCTCACCGAGGCGGAGATCGTCCGCTGGCTGGTGGAGGTCGGCGACGTCGTCGCCGTCGACCAGCCCGTCGTCGAGGTCGAGACGGCCAAGGCGATGGTCGAGGTCCCCTGCCCCTACGGAGGCGTGGTCACCGCACGCTTCGGCGAGGAGGGCACGGAACTGCCCGTGGGTTCCCCCCTGTTGACCGTCGCGGTCGGCGCGCCGTCCTCCGGCGAAGAGACCGAGGGCTCCGGCAACGTGCTGGTGGGGTACGGCACCGGGGCACCGCCGGCGCGACGCAGAAGGGTACGGCCGACCGCCGGGGCGACCACACCGCCCGGGGCGCACACGCAGACCCGGCCCGTGCACCACCCCGCCGACGACCACCCGGGCGCCCCAGCGCGCGAACCCAGGCCGGCCCGTGACCACATCGGGGCGGCGGTACGCGCCGACGGCCCCGTACCGGTGATCTCCCCGCTCGTCCGCAGGCTCGCCCGGGAGAACGGCCTGGACCTGCGGACCCTGGTGGGTTCCGGCCCCGACGGGCTGATCCTGCGGTCGGACGTGGAGCACGCGTTGCGTTCGGCCGCCACCCCGGTCCGGCAGCCGGAAACCCGGCTCGCCCCGCACACTCCCGAACCCGCCCCCGTGGCCCCCGCACCTGCCACGGCCGGCACCCGTATCCCCCTCCGGGGCATCCGCGGCACGGTCGCCGACAAACTCTCCCGCAGTCGTCGCGAGATCCCCGACGCGACCTGCTGGGTGGACGCCGACGCGACGGAACTCCTGCACGCGCGCAGGGCGATGAACGCCACCGGCGGTGCCAAGATCTCCCTGCTGGCGCTCCTCGCCCGCATCTGCACCGCCGCACTGGCCCGCTACCCGGAGCTCAACTCCACGGTCGACACGGAAGCCCGCGAGATCGTCCGCCTCGACCACATCCACCTGGGCTTCGCGGCACAGACCGAGCGCGGTCTCGTCGTCCCCGTCGTCCGGGACGCCCACACGCGCGACGCGGAATCGCTGAGCGCGGAGTTCGCCCGGCTGACCGAGGCCGCACGCACCGGCACGCTGACACCCGCGGAACTCACGGGCGGCACCTTCACGTTGAACAACTACGGAGTGTTCGGCGTCGACGGCTCCACGCCGATCATCAACCACCCCGAGGCCGCCATGCTCGGCGTCGGCCGGATCGTCCCCAAACCCTGGGTGTACGAGGGCGAGCTGGCCGTGCGCCAGGTCGTCCAGCTGTCGCTCACCTTCGACCACCGGGTGTGCGACGGCGGCACGGCGGGCGGCTTCCTGCGCCATGTGGCGGACTGCGTCGAACAGCCGGCGGTGCTCCTGCGTTCCCTGTGATTGCGGCGGCACGCATACTCGGGGGATGACCGCGTACGAGCCACCGGGCACCCCCGGCCCCGCCGCCCCGTACGACGCCGTCGTCCTCGCGGGCGGCGCCGCACGCCGGCTCGGCGGAGCGGACAAGCCCGGTCTGCGCGTGGGCGGGCGCCCGTTGCTCGACCGGGTGCTCGCCGCCTGCGCCACCGCCACCACCACGGTGGTCGTCGCCGAGCCCCGAGAGACCGCGCGCCCCGTGGAGTGGGCACGCGAGGAGCCGCCCGGCGGGGGGCCGCTCGCCGCGCTCGACGCCGGCCTGCGGCACATTTCGGCGGAACACGTCGTGGTGCTCTCCGCCGACCTGCCGTTCCTGGATCAGGCGACGGTACGGCGCCTGCTGGACGCCCTGCGGACGGGCGACGCCCCCCAGGGTCCGGCGCGACCCGACGGCGTGCTGCTCACCGACCCCGACGGCCGCGATCAGCCGCTCGTGGCCGCCTACCGCGCGAACGCCCTGCGCCGGGAGCTGACCGTGCTCACCGTCGCCCACGGCGGAGTCACCGGGCTGCCGCTGCGGCGGCTCACCGCCGCGCTCGACCTCACCCGCATCTCCGACCCCGTCGCGTCCTTCGACTGCGACACCTGGGACGACATTGCCGCCGCCCGGGCCCGCATCAGGGAGCATGGGAACGTGTTGGATGAATGGATTTCCGCAGTCAAGGACGAGCTGGGCATCGACCTGGACGTCGACACCGGCGCTCTGCTCGACGTGGCCCGCGACGCCGCGCACGGTGTGGCCCGGCCCGCGGCGCCGCTGACCACGTTCCTCGTGGGATACGCCGCCGCACAGGCCGGGGGAGGCCCCGAGGCCGTCGCGGAGGCATCCCGCAAGGCCGCGGCGCTCGCGCTCCGCTGGGCGGCCGAGGACACCCCCGACGCCAAGCCTGCCTCGGACGCCTTGCCGACCGCCGACGCCAAGCCGACCCCCGACGCCGGATGAACGCGCCCCGCGCCCGGCCCCTCGGTCAGGACGCCGACGACCTCGACGTGGAGGAGGCCCTGGCCTTGGTCAAGGACCCCCGAGGCGCGTCCGGCCCCCGGCACGGCCACGGCACCCCCGCGGTCCCCGCGCCCACATCGGAGGGCGAGAGCCGCCCTCACGCCCCCGACAGCGCCAAGGGCAAGGGCGACGGACACAGGGCCACCCCCTGGCCCCAGGCTCGTACGACCGCCGAGCGGGCCGCCCGTTCCGTCCCGCGGCGCGCCCCCGTCTCCGTGCCCCTGGACGCGGCGCTCGGTCTGGTCCTCGCCGCCCCGCTCGCCGCGCTCACCGACCTGCCCTCCTTCGACACCTCCGCGATGGACGGCTATGCGGTAGCCGGACCCGGCCCCTGGGACCTCCGCGAGGAGCGGGTACTCGCGGGCCACGCGAAGCCGGAGCCGCTCATCGACGGCGAGGCGGTGCGGATCGCCACCGGTGCGCGCATCCCGCAGGACGCCACCGCCGTGCTGCGCAGCGAGCACGGGCGCCTCGACGACAAGGGGCGGCTGCACGCCACCCGGGAGGCCGTGCACGGGCAGGACATCCGGCCCCGTGGCCAGGAGTGCCGCAGCGGCGACCAGCTCCTGCCGGACGGCACCGTGGTCACCCCCGCCGTCCTGGGCCTCGCCGCGGCCGCCGGATACGACACCCTCACCGTGATTCCCCGCCCCCGTGCCGAAGTCCTCGTCCTCGGTGACGAACTGCTCACCGAGGGGCTCCCCCAGGAGGGCCTGATCCGGGACGCGCTCGGGCCGATGCTGCCGCCCTGGCTGCGCTCGCTCGGTGCCGAGGTCCTCGCGGTACGCAGGCTGGGCGACGACGCCAAGGCCCTGCACAAGGCGATCACCCGCTCCGACGCCGACCTGATCGTCACGACCGGGGGCACCGCCTCGGGCCCCGTCGACCACGTTCACCCCACCCTGAGCCGCATCGGCGCCCAACTCCTCGTGGACGGCGTCAAGGTCCGCCCGGGTCACCCCATGGTCCTGGCCCGCACCAAGGAGAACCAACACCTCGTCGGCCTGCCCGGCAACCCCCTGGCAGCCGTCTCCGGCCTGCTGACGCTCGCCGAGCCCCTCCTGCGCGTCCTGGCAGGGCGGTCGGCACCGGAGCCGTACACGCTGCCGCTCGGGGACGCGGTCCACGGGCACCCGTACGACACCCGGCTCATCCCCGTCGTGGTGCGTGCCGACCGGGCCGTACCGCTGCACTACAACGGTCCGGCCATGTTGCGGGGCATCGCGGCGTCCGACGCCCTCGCGGTCGTACCACCCGGCGGCGCCCGTGCGGGCCAGGAGCTGGAACTCCTCGATCTGCCCTGGGCGTTGGCCGGTATGGGGAATGCCTGAGATGAGTGAAGGCATGAACCGGACGGTGAGCCGGATCGGGGAGTGTTTCACGTGAAACTGCCGGGCCATGATGCGATCGCCCGCCAAGCAGACGAGCATCTCGTGACCCACCGGGTGAAACTCCCGAGAAAAGTGGTGGACCGCCCCATCCGCCAGGTCGTCAAACGCCTGGCGATGGCCTTGTTCGTGCTCGCCGCGACCGCCTTCATCGTCTGGGCCGACCGCGACGGCTACCACGACAACGCGGGTGACGGCGTCGACTTCCTCGACTCCCTCTACTACGCCACCGTCACCCTCTCGACCACCGGATACGGCGACATCACCCCGGTCAGCGACGCCGCCCGGCTCACCAACATCTTCGTCATCACGCCGCTGCGCGTGCTGTTCCTGATCATCCTGGTCGGCACCACGCTCGAGGTCCTCACGGAACGCACCCGCGAGGAGTGGCGATTGAACCGCTGGAGTCAACGGTTTGCCAGAGGTAACACAACGAGGAGGAGCCGCCGGCCCTTGCGGGGCTGACGGCTCCTGCTGGTGAAACCGGCGCCAGGGTTCGGCTACTGGGTTCGCCCGGCGCTACGAGTTTTCACGCCGCGCCGTCGGCATCCTCGTGTTTTGGAGGGTGCGGGTCCCAGCCTGCCGCGAATGACCACTTGATGGCCATCGAGGAGACGGTGAACTGGAGATATGCGCTCTTGTGTCCCTGGGACAGTTCGACCTCGTTGAAGGTGGGACTGACTTTCCCGTCCTCACATTGCAGCGGGAAGCTGATTCCTGTCGGCTTCAGGGTCACCGTCAGGGTTCCCTTGCCTTCGCAGTTCACTGCGGTAGCAAGGGTTTTACCCGCTAGAACTCCGCCCTTGAGAGGATATGCAGCGCTGCCTGTGACGGAGGCGGCGGACACCACGGCCTTAATGTCGTCCTGAGCGAGATTCGGGGCTTTGGACACTGTGTCTGCTGGGACAGTGGGTGGCTGCGTGGTCTTCGGCGTCGTTGGGGTGCTGCTGTGAGCGGGTTCGCTCGACTTGCCCTGTCCGGACGCGGTGGTGTGGCTGCTCGTGCACCCTGCAACTGCGGTAGCGGAGAGCACAGCGACGCATGCCAGGCGGCCGGTCCGGCTGGAGAAGGTCATTAGATCTTGGTCTCCCAGATGTACCAGCCGACGTGGTGGGGGGTGTAGCTGGTGACCGTCTTCTTCGGAGTTGTATGGCAGCTGCTGTACACGTGGTAGCTCGTCCCCTGGTTTCGGAGCCTGTACACCCCGTACGTTGCGTGGCTGGCTTTATGGGCGGGCGTCGACGTCTGGACAGTGTTGCCGAGCTTCGCTGTCATTGATGCCGAGAGGGTGACGTTGTATTTCGCTTCAATCTTGGCGATAAGGAACTTAGCGGTGGTCTTGAGGTCGCCCGAGATGGCAATCCCCACAGTACCGGTGACCTCGGCCGTGAATGTTGACGTTATCGCGTGGTTTGTGCCGTTCGAATTCACGTTGGTGGCGCCAACACCCTTGACGTGGTAGCCGCCCTTGTTGATTGGCGTGTAGACGTTGACATCGTCACAGAGCTCGGAGCCCGGGTGGTTCATGCCCGCCCCGGTGCCGTCGGAGTTGGCGCCGGGTATATCGGGGTCAGCGTCGACCTGGCTGGGGGTCAGTTCTACTAGATCAGTCTCTTCGGGGTCGGCCTGCGGGTCCGTGTGGACCGTTGTCGAATCGCCCGTCGGGTCCCCGTCATCGGCAAATGCTGCCGATGTCCCGGTCGCGCTGAACAGCAGTACCGCCACAGAAGCACCCATGGCCACCTTGGTCACTCGGTGCCATGCGTGCCGATTGAGCGTCACGATAAATCCCCCTAATTCAAGCACCGACGCGACTTCGCGCCGATAGGTCACAACTTATTCCGCGAATACTGAACGCGTCCATGACAAGAGTTGTGTAATGATCAATCCTTGACTCGCGCTTTAGGGGAGTGACCGAACAAGGTAGGATCTGACCGTTATGATCCGCCGGATAATTGAGGTTTATCTGAGGTGGAATTGTCACTTCCGAATTATGAATCGAGGCTGGTTTATGCAAGGGAGGGCCCGCTGAATCAGCTGTTGGACACTGCCTGCCTGATCGAGATCACGTGGTCTCCGGCTTGGAGGCTTGCGGTCTGCGGCTCGGTGTAGTCAAAGACTGCCTTCCCTCGTACGACGGCCACAACGAGATCCGTGCACTCCCGAGGAGACCGACCAACCTCATCGTTGGTTACTGGACGCTCCACGAGGTCCAGTCCACTCCCGTAGGTCATCAGATCTTCCAGAGCGTCTGCGGCGTGAGGGCTGGCCATAGACAAACCGAGGAGGCGTCCCGCAGAGCTGGAGCTGGTAACGACTGTGTCGGCGCCGCTCTGCCTCAACAGCGGTACGTTCTCGTCTTCCCGCACTGCGGCGACGATGGTTGCGCGCTTGTTGAGCTGGCGCGCGGTCAGGGTGACCAATGCTGCGGTGTCGTCGCGCTGAGGGGCAACGATCACATGGGCAGCACTCTGCAACTCGGCCTTTCGAAGGGTGTCTGAGCGGGTGGCGTCTCCGAGTACAGACACCAGCCCGTCGCTGCTGGCAGCCTCCACGGTTTGCCGCTGCGGGTCGACAACAACGATCTCGTCCTTGCGGGTGCCTTGCCCAAGAAGCGTCTCGATGGCCTGCCGGCCTTTGGTTCCGTAGCCGACGACGACCACGTGATCCCGCATACGGGAGCGCCAACGATGCACACGCACCTGTTGGCGGGTGCGCTCGGTGAGCACTTCGAGTGTGGTGCCGACCAGGATGATCAGGAAGAGGACGCGCAGGGGCGTGATGACGAAGATGTTGGTGAGTCGGGCGGCGTCGCTGACCGGGGTGATGTCGCCGTATCCGGTGGTCGAGAGGGTGACGGTCGCGTAGTACGCGGCATCGATGAAGTCGACGCTGCCGTCGGAGTTGTCGTTGTAACCGTCACGGTCGAACCAGACGAGAAACGTAGTGACGGCTAGCACCAACAGGGCCATGGCCAAGCGCCGTAGAACCTGTTGGAGAGGCGGCATGCTGCTCTCGATGGGCATGGTGATTGAACGTCCGGCCTCGGCATCGTCTATGGCCTCGGCCCGCGACCGGTACCAGAGAGACCGGAGAATCGAGAACCTCGCGATCTTGGAGGGTGGTCGCTTCGCGTCGTTCATCGCTTGCCCCCTGCGACGGTGATCCAGTCAGCCAGCATGGTCGCTATGGTCTCGGATGATGCTGCACCGGTGTTGAACCACAGAACCCAGCACGTCCCTCTCGTGGGTGGCTTCGGGCGTATGCCAGGTGAGGTTCTGTTCGATGAAGATTAGCCAAGGCATCAAGCAGTTCGGCGGCTGCGGGGCGACGACTGAGGAGGTCGCTGAGCTTGTCCTACCTTCCAAGCGTGGTTCTATGCCGGTCATTCGTAAGATCGGCGGACCCAGGGGTTCTGGGTATGGCTGTGAGCTTGTCGCCGCTGGATGGCTCAAAGAACTTGGCCGCCCGGA
>NZ_JBIWFN010000045.1:9658-31234 GCF_044763085.1 Streptomyces sp. NPDC096311 | reverse complement strand
CCGCCCGCGGACACCTGCATCGCGCCGAGCACGGCCACGTCGATGTGGCCGCCCCGGATCATCGAGAACGACAGCGCCGAGTCGAAGAAGGAGGCCCCGGGCAGGACCGTCACGGTCTCCTTGCCTGCGTTGATGAGGTCGGGGTCGACCTGGTCCTCGGTGGGGTAGGGGCCGGTGCCCAGGATGCCGTTCTCCGATTCGAGGATCACCTCGACGCCGGCGGGCAGGTAGTTGGGGATCAGCGTCGGCAGCCCGATGCCGAGATTGACGTACTGGCCGTCCGCCAGCTCCCGCGCGGCGCGGGCGGCCATCTCCTCACGACTCCAGGCCATCAGCCGCTCACCGGCCCTCGTGCCGCAGGCACGGACACCGTGCGCTGCTCGATCTTCTTGTCCGCCGCCTGTTTTGACGTGAGGGCCACCACCCGCTGTACGAAGATCCCCGGCAGATGCACCGCGTCCGGATCGATCGCGCCCGGCTCCACCAGCTCCTCCACCTCGGCGATCGTCACCCTGCCCGCCATCGCCGCCAGCGGGTTGAAGTTGCGGGCCGACTTGGAGAACACCAGGTTGCCGTGCCGGTCCCCCTTCGCCGCCCGGACCAGCGCGAAGTCGGTACGGATCCCGTGCTCCAGCACGTACCCGGTGCCGTCGAACTCGCGCACCTCCTTGGTGGGAGAGGCCAGCGCCACCCCGCCCGAGCCGTCATACCGCCAGGGCAGCCCGCCGTCCGCGACCTGCGTGCCCACCCCGGCGGGGGTGTAGAAGGCGGGGATCCCCGCACCGCCGGCCCGCAGCCGCTCGGCCAGCGTGCCCTGGGGGATCAGCTCCACCTCCAGCTCCCCGGCCAGATACTGCCGCGCGAACTCCTTGTTCGCCCCGACATACGAGCCCGTCACCCGCCCGATCCGGCCCGCCGCCAGCAGCACCGCCAGGCCCGACTCCATCGCCCCGCAGTTGTTCGAGACGACCGACAGCCCCGCCACCCCCCGCTCGAACAGCGCCTGGATCAACACGTTCGGCACACCGCTCAGCCCGAACCCGCCCACCGCCAACGACGCACCCTCCGGCACATCCGACACCGCCTCCAAAGCCGTGGCGACCACTTTATCCATCTTTTTTTACTCTGCCTCTCGCCAATGTGGAACCAGCGGACGCCGTTTCCGTGCAATGTCAAGAATTCAGCCGGGTTCTGTAATATCTCTGCGGGCCCCGCGGAAATTGCGGGAGCGGATCCGCCGCAGACATGTCCGTCTCATTCGCATCTCACCTGACCGACACCTGCCCCCACGGTCCAGCGCCCTGGCATCCTCCGGCATCCCGCAGATGAGTGATATCGCCCGTGATCCCCAGGCCGCTCTGCCGGTGAGCGTCGCGCGAACAAGGTATTCCCTCACCGATTCCCGTTATCACTCACGGGTTTTGTTGACGCGCATCATCCGAGTACCGACGCTTTCCCCATGAACACAGGATCGGCAGGACCGAGGAAATTCTCATGAAGACATTCGTGCATCGGGGACAGATCACCAAGGTGGTCTTCGGCAGCGGTACACGCAGCCGTATCCCCGAAGAGGCCGATGCTCTCGGATGCCGTCGGGTGCTCATCCTGTGCACACCCGGTCAAGTGGACCAGGCAGCGGAGATGCACGGCCTGCTGGGTGCGGCAGCCGTGGCAACGTTCGCCGAAGCGGCCCCGCACACCCCTGTCGAGGTCACGCACAAGGCGGTCGCGTACGCCAGATCCGTGGAAGCGGACTCCGTGCTCGCCATCGGCGGCGGATCAACCATCGGCCTCGGCAAGGCGATCGCCGTGCGGACCGGTCTTCCACAGCTGGCGCTGCCCACCACCTATGCCGGCTCGGAGATGACGCCGATCCTCGGAGAGACCGAAGGCCACAGGAAGACGACCCGGCGGCTGCCGGAAGCGCTGCTCAAGACGGTGGTCTACGACGTCGACCTGACGCTCACGTTTCCGGCGGCGATATCGGTGGTCAGCGGCATCAACGCGATGGCGCACGCCGTGGAGGCCCTCTACGCACAGGACCGGGACCCGGTCGCCTTCCTGATGGCCGGTGAAGCGCTCGACTCCCTCACCCGATCCCTTCCGGTCATCGCGCGACGTCCCGACGACGGCGAGGCACGGGCGGATGCGCTGTACGGGGCGTGGCTGGCGGGTACCTGCCTCGGCACGGTGGGCATGGCCCTGCACCACAAGGTGTGCCACGTGCTGGGCGGCACATTCGGCCTTCCGCACGCCGAAACCCACACAGTCGTCCTGCCGCACGTGGTCGCCCACAACGGGCCGGCGGCCCCCGAAGCCATGGCACGCATCACGCAGGCGCTGCCGGCGGACGACGCCGCGAGCGGTCTCTTCGACTTCGCCGGGAGGCTCGGCGCCCCCAGGGCACTGCGAGACCTCGGCATGCCCGAATCGGGGATCGAGCAGGCGGCCGAACTCATCGTGCGGGACGGCTACTGGAATCCGCGCCCGGTGGACCGGACAGCTGTCCGCACCTTCCTGACCCGCGCCTGGGCCGGGGAGACGCCGTGGACGCCACCGGGCGACGAACAACCCCGGACCGACTCCGTCATCAAACCCTCAGCCACCACGGGAGCGCGCCATGCGTGATCTGACCAGCGACACCATCACCGAGGCCGTGATCGCGACCATGCGGGACACCAAGGACTCCCGCCTCGCGGCGATCCTGGAATCACTGGTGCGGCACTTCCACTCCTTCATCCGCGACGTCGAACCGACGGAGGAGGAGTGGGCCCGGGGAGTGGACTTCCTGACGCGCACCGGGCAGATGTGCACACCGACGCGCCAGGAATTCATCCTGCTGTCCGACGTGTTGGGCATCACCATGCTGGTCGACGCCCTGAGCAACCGACGCCCCGCCGAAGCCACACAGAACAGTGTCCTGGGCCCCTTCTTCAGGGAAGACAGGCCGCAGCACGCCGACGCCGCCGACATCTCCGCAGGCCTGCCCGGCACCCCGCTGTTCTTCGAGGGACGAGTCGTGAACCGTGAGGGAGCGCCGGTGACCGGCGCCGCGGTGGATGTCTGGCACAGCGACTCCGAGGGCCATTACGACGTGGATGTGCCCGGCCAGGTCGACACGGCCATGCGCGCGCTGTTCCGGACCGACGAGAGGGGACACTTCAGCTTCCGTTCCATCCGCCCGTCCAGCTACCCGATACCCGCTGACGGCCCGGTCGGCGAACTCCTGAGCGCGACCAGCAGGTCGCCCATGCGTCCCGCCCATGTGCACCTGCTGATCGAGGCCCCGGGATTCCAGCGCGTGACCAGCATGCTGTTCCCTTCGGACGACCCGTACCTGGACACCGATCCGGTGTTCGGGGTCAAGGAGTCGCTGGTCGAGTCCTACGACACCTACGCGGCCGACGCCGGGCCCTGCCGCGGGCTGACCGACGTGCCCTACACCCTGCTGCGCCACACCTTCGTCCTCGAACCCCTCCCTGCGGACTGAGAGCGAAAGAGCCCGGAGTGCCGCCGCCCGCGGACTCCGGACGCCTGGCCGACCGGCTGCGCCGATGAGCCGGCAGACCGCGGCAACCCCCGGTACCGGGCCGGCCCGCAACTCCGCCTCGAACCCGGCGAAGCGCGATCCGTCCACCACGCGCGCGATGACCTCGCATGCGTCATGGGGCAGCCGCCCGCCTTCCTGCCCCGTTCGAACGACATGCCCGCCAACCCACCCGGTGGGGCGGTGAGTTCACCCCGTGACCTGCGTAACAGGCCGACGCTCCACCCGACTTTCACGGAGGTCCTCCGATGACCGAAACCCTTGACATGACAGTCGATTTCCGAGCCACGATGAGCCGGCTCGCCACGGGTGTCAGCGTGATCACCACGTGCTCGGGAAGCACACCCATCGGCATGACGGCGAGCGCCGTGTCCGCCCTCTCCCTCGACCCGCTCCAACTGCTCGTATGCATCGGCAACCACCTGTACACGCGGACCGCGATCGCGGCGCACGGCCGCTTCGCCGTCAATGTGCTCGGCGAGGACAGCGAGCACCTGGCGCGGAACTTCGCCGCTTCCAAAACGGACAAGTTCGCGGGCGTCGAGACCTTCGACGACCACGGCGTGCCGGTGCTGAAGGACGCCATCGCGGCTGTCGTGTGCGACGTCGCCGAGGCGCTCCCCGGCGGCGATCACACCATCTTCGTGGGCGACGTCCGCCATTGGGCACACAAGGTGGACTGCCGACCTCTGGTCCACTTCGCGGGCGGCTTCGGCGCACTCAGGGCTCCGCACTAGTCCTGGAGGCAGCGGTTCGAAGGAGGCCGCTGCCAGGCCCGTGACCGGCCGCCACCGCCCCCGATGTCCGGCTCCTGCGAGGCGAGCCATGGCCGTCGGGGGCTCCGCCCGTCCCGACGACTCCACGGAAAGTGCCATGACCAGCTCCGTTGCGACATTCAAGCTGCATCCCCCGGCCCAGCCCCCGCATCTGCTGACACGCCCGCGTCTGCTGCGCCGGCTTGACGCGGCGACCGAGCCCGTGGTGCTGCTCTCCGCGCCGGCCGGTGCCGGGAAAACGGTGCTCCTGACCGAGTGGTCGCAAGGCCTGGCGGCCCGCGGAGAGTGCGCCTGGCTCAGCCTGGACGCGTACGACAACGCCCCGGACCGGCTCTGGTCCTGCATCCTGAGAGCGGTGCACCACGCACGACCGAACCTGCCCGGCCGCCTCGACGGCGAGGGGTGGACGGTCGACGCATGGCTCGAGGAGATCCTGCCGGGCCTGGTGACCGGACTGGGCGGGGAGGGACCGCTCACGCTGATCCTCGACGGACTGGAATCCATCACGGACGCCGACGCAGTGCGCAGCCTGGCGGACTTCCTGACAAGGCTTCCCCACGGCTTCCGCGTCGTCCTGTCGACCCGGCACATTCCCGGAAGCCCCCTTCCGACCCTGCGCGCGCGGGGTCTGATCGCCGAACTCGACCAGCACGACCTGGCCTTCACCCCTGAGGAAGCACAGGCCGTGCTCACCGGTCTGCTCGGGTCCGCTCCGACCGCGGACGCTTCGAGCGCGCTGTACGAGGCCACCGAGGGATGGGCGGCGGGGCTGTGCATCATGGGGCGCGCCCTCGCCCGCTCGGCGAACGAGGCCGACACGGAAGGGAACCTGGCCCGCGGCAGGCAGGCGGTCACCGAGTATCTGGCCACCGAGGTGCTCTATCGGCTCACCACCGAACAGCGCCGGTTCCTGCTGCGTACCAGTGTGCTCGACGAGCTGAGCGCCGGGCCGTGCCAGGCCCTGGCCGGTGACCGGGCGGGCGTACTGCTGCGCGAGCTCGCACGGACCGTGCAACTGCTCGTACCCGCCGCCGACCCGTCGGCGTACCGGCATCACAGGGCACTGGCTTCGCTGCTGTCCGACGTCCTTGAGTCCGACGTCCTTGAGTCCGAAGGGTCCAACACCGTCGTGTCCCTGCACCGGTCGGCGGCTCAGTGGTACTCCCGGCAGGGGGAGACGACCGCGGCCGTACGGCACTGGACGCTGGGCGGCGATGAGCCCGCGGCCGTCGCGTCGGTCCTCGACGGCTGGGAGAAGGCGATCTCGGCGGGCCGTGGTGCGCAGGTCTCGCACTGGCTGGATCTCTTGCCGCCCCGCACGGTCGCCGCCGACGCGAGACTGTGCGTCGTGGCGGCGATGGCGGCTCTCTCAGGAGGCGCCCCGGAAACGGCCCGGCGCTGGCTGGATGTGGCCCGGCTCAGGCAGACGGGACTGGAGACGGTCGGTGAAGGCAGCACGGTGTCCGACGCCGCAGCCGTCGCTCAGGTCGTGGCCTGCTGTCTGAAGGGGGAGGTGTTGACCGCCGGCCGTCTCGGCGAAGCCGCCGTCGCCGGCACCCTGCCGCTGACTGCCTGGCGTGCCCTGGCCTGTACGGCCCGCGGTGCCGCGCTGCTGTGGACCTGCCGGTACGAGGAGGCGGAGGCCCTGCTCGGCGAGGCGACCCGTGATGCGCATGCCGCCGGGCACGGTCTGGCGCTCGTCCGCGCGTTGGGGCTGCGGGCGGTGTGCGCGCTCCTGGCCGGACGGCACGAACTGGCGCGCATTCTCAGCGACGAGGCCCTCGAGGCAGCCGCGGCGGTCGGCCTGGACCGGCACTTCGTCTCTGTGCCTGCCTCCATCGGCCGGGCCGGCCTGCTCCTCGAAGAGGGACAGACCGAGGAGGCCGAACGGGTTCTGGCCGACGCGGAAGCGGTGCTGGCGGGCTCGCCCCGGACGGGAAGTGAACCCCACGTGCGCGCCTTGTGCCACTTCACGCGGTCGCGGCTTGAGAGCGCGCGGCGCAACACGGACGCGGCGCGAAAGGCCCGCGAGGCGGCCGGGCGGGCGGCGGCCCGGTGCGAGTCGCCCGGGGTACTGACGGACCTGCTCGGCCGAGCCGGCGGGGACACAGCGGTGGCACCCGCCGCCGCCCCCCGCCCCCAGGACCTGTCGGTGGGGGAGCGGCGGGTGCTCCGGGCCCTGTGCGGTCCGCTGACGCTGCGTGAGATCGCCTCCGAGCTCTATGTGTCCCACAACACCGTCAAGACACAGGTACGGGCGATCTTCCGCAAACTCGACGCGCACGACAGGGGCGGAGCGGTCGCCAGGGCCCGGGAGTGCGGCGTGCTCTGATCCGGGCCCCGGCATCCTGCTAGGAGGCGTCCTGGCGGGATGCGTCCTGGCGCCGGGCGTAGTTCGCCTGAGCCTTGTACACGGTCTCCTCCTCGTCGCTCACGCTCTCGATGCCGCAGACCTTGCGCGCGAGGTCCGCCATGCTGCCGCTCGGGGACATCTCGGCGCGCTTCATGGTGAGGCTGCGGATGGCCAGCAGGGGCGTGCCGTTGAAGTTCTCGAAGGTGCTGATGCGGTCGCCCCAGTCGGACAGGAACATGTCGCGGATCACTCGGCTGATCTTCAGCCGGTCGTAGGGCCTGCCGACCGGTCCGGTCTGCAGCGCCTCCAGCCACGGCCGCAGTTCGGGCTGCTGCCACTGCCCCTCGGTGGGGTAGATGAGCGCGGCACGACCGGACAGGTCGAGGAGCTCGTGGACCATGTCGGTGATGTGCTCGATGTAGTACGCCCGCCCGAAGTCGAACATCAGGACGTTCGGCTTGAAGATGCCGCCGGGAGTGAAGAACCCTTCGTCCTCCGAACCGACCGTATGCGCCTTGAGCGTCTGGTGGAAGCCGGCGAACCGGGCGACCCGGGCCTGGACCGGCGGCAGCTGGTACGTGCCGATGTGCTCGGTGATCAGCAGAGCCAGGCCGAGCATCAGCTCGGCCTTCACCATCGCACGCACCAGCGAGTGGTAGTGCAGCCAGTCGAAGACACGCTGCGGGTACAGCGACGCGTGCTGGGGGTTACCGATGTGGAAGACACGGTTCCAGGGGATGAGCACGTCCTCGAACACGATGACACTGTCCAGCTCGTCACCCTGCGAGGCGAGCGGGTGCTCCACCTCCTGACCGTCGCGGACGTTGCTCTCCCGGCAGATGATGGTGACCCCGGGAGTGTCGGGCTTCACCGCCCCGTAGATGATCTGTTCCGAGATGATCCCAGGACGGTAGAAGACGCCGATGTGGATCCAGTCCCCGAAGGCCGCGCCGGTACTGATCGCCTTCACACCCCGCACGGTGATGCCCTCGTCCGAGGTGGCGACCACCCGCAGGGCAGGCGACTCGGCCTGTGCGGAATCGCGCGAGCGGTCCGCTTGCGGGTCGACGAACGCCGGCGTCGCGTTGAGGTCACCGTCCCGCACCACGTTCCAGAAGTCGAGGATCCCCTCGGTGAGGTCCCTCCCGTCGGTCCCGACGGACTGGCTGCTCCAGGGCTCCGGGTCGTCGATGTAGGTCAGCAGGACGTAGTTGTTGACATCCGGTGTGCGCGGGATCGCCCCGCCGCCGAGTTCCCGCTGCACCGTCTCCAGGTAGTGCCGCTTACGCCGCAGGTCCTCCTTGGAGCGGTGCTGGAACCATGTCATGGACCGCCGGACGCCACCCTCGTCCACGAACGTCATGACGTCCTGGAGGTCCGGGCGGTGGTGCAGGTCGTAGAAGGCCGCGAGGCTCTGGGCGTACGCCCTGGTCTTCGGGTGCGTGGCCACGTTGTCGACGAGTTCGTCACCTACCCACACCTTGCGGCCGTCGTTCAACGCTGCCAGGTATTCCTTGCCTGTACGCACGTCGTGCTCCTCTCCAGGGGCAAGAGATCCGGATGGCACGGAGCATGCGTCGCGACAGGGTGACAGGACGGCGCACAGCCGGCAATCACCCGGGTGAAAGCGGCGATCACCGGGAAACCGGCGTTGAGGGCAGACACGGCCGTGAGCCATGCTTGCCCCATGGGCAGCACAGACCCCGCCGACGACCGGGCAGGCGGGCAGGGGAACCAGGCCATGACCGGTCTGCGCCTGCGGGGACGGGACCGCGAGATCACGGCCGTCCGTGAAGCCCTGGACGCGGTACGTGGCGGACGGGGCGCCTGTGTCGTCGTGGAAGGCGCGCCTGGCGTCGGCAAGAGCCGGTTGCTCGCGGAACTGGACGAGATGGCGCGGCGGTCCGGGTTCGACGTGGTGTCGGTACGGGCGGACGAGCTCGACCAGTACGCGGCAGGAGCCGCACTGCAGTCCGCCCTGCAGTCCTCCGACGGTTCCCACCGGGCCGCCGCAGCCACCGACGACCAGCGGCTCTGGCTGCTGGACAGCATCACGGACGCTCTGGAGGACCGGGCTCAGCGCGCCCCGGTGGCCGTCCTCGTGGACGACGCACAATGGGCGGACCCGGCCACGCTCTTCGTCCTGCGCACCCTGCCTGGACGACTGGCCGCCTCGCGGATCCTGTGGGTGCTGGCCGTACGGTCGGACACCGAGCGACCGACCGTGGCCAGAGTGCGGGAGGACCTCGAACGCCTCGGAGCCCGATGGCTCACCCTCGGCCCCCTGCCACAGCAGGAATTGCAGGACATCGCGGCCGACGTCCTCGGAGCGAGGCCGTCACCCGGTCTGGCCAGGCTCCTGCGAGCCGTCGCGGGCAATCCCTTCCTGGCGATTGAACTGGTGCGCGCATTCGCCGACACGGATGCCGCCAAAACGGAGGCGGGCGAGGCGAGCCTCCTGCACGACGGTATCCCCGTCAGTTTCCGGCGGAGTATCGCCGCGCGCCTGGACCGGCTCCCGGAAGATGCCGTACGCCTGCTCCAGATCGGATCCGTCCTCGGCCGCGAATTCGACCTCGGCACGGCCGCCCGCATGCTCGGCAGACAGGTCGGCAGCCTGCTGTCGGGCGTCGAGGCCGCCCTGAACGCCGGTCTGCTCTCGGCCGACGGCCCGCGACTCGCCTTCCGCCACGACCTCATACGGCAGGCCGTTCACGAGAACCTCCCTCTGGCCGTACGGACCGCTCTGCACCGGGAAGCGGCCGACAGCCTGCGCGGCATCGGAGCACGATCGGCCGAGGTGGCCTGGCACGTCGTCATGTCGGGCGGCCCGGTCGACGACGATGCCGTCACCACGCTGACCACCGCCGTACGGGAACTGTCGTCGTCGGCCCCCGACGCGGCTGCGGACTTGGCCCAGCGGGTCGCCGGACTGCTGCCCCCACACGATGGGCGCCGCATCACCCTGCTGACCGACGCCGCCGAGTACCTCGGCCGGACCCGCCGCGTCCACGAGGCGCTCGACCTGGTCGACACCACCCTGCCGGAAGGCCTCGAGCCACTGCAGGAGGCACGCCTGCGCCTGGTGGCCGCCGAGATCCACCAGGCCGCCGGCGACGACGCCGCCGCGATGACACACCTTCAGCAGGCCCTGGACCTTCCCGCGCTGCCGCCCGACTTGCGTGTGCGGCTGCTGAAGACCAAGGCGACGGGCCAGGTGTACCTCGGAGACATCACCGCTGCCGAGCAGACCGGCCCCTGGCTGGTCGAGGCCTCCTACCGCAGCCATGACCCGGCCGTCGTCGTCAGCGCCATGGTGTTCCAGTCGCAGACGTCCTTCTACCGCGGGCGCCTGGCCCGCGCCCTCGAACTCGCCGAGGAAGCCACCCGACGCGCCGGCACCCAGTCCGCCGCACTCTACCTGCGGCCCCCGCGCATCCCGGCGCTGTGGCTGGCCACCGTGCTGACCGCCACCGACCGGCTCGCGGACACCGAGCGGATCCTGCGGGAGGGACAGCGCGAAGCGGAAGCACTGGGCCTGGGCTGGTCACTACCCCACTGGCATGCCGCCCGTGCCTGCGCACTCCTCGAACAGGGAGCGCTGGACGACGCGGCCGTGGAAGCCGAGGCCAGCCTGATGGTGGCGGGCGAACTCGAGATCACTCTGCCGAACCCGCAGGCCCGCTCCGTACTGGCATTGGTGGAGATCAGACGCGGTGACCTCGCCAAGGCCAAAGACCACCTCCGCGCCGCCGAAACCGGTTCCGGCACGAACACGACGCAGCGCTACGGCCCTTGGGTGTCTCTCGCGCGCGCCGGCCTGGCAGACGCGGAGGGCGAAGACGCCGAAGCGGCGGCGGCACTCACGGCAAGCTTCCAAAGCCGTGAGCCGACGCGGCTGCTTGCCGTACCTCCGTCCCACTGGCCCCAGATCGTGCGCATCGCGCTCCGCGACAAGGACCCGTCGCTCGCGCAGGCCGTGTCCGGCGCACTGCGCAGCCTGACCGCACAGGACGAGAGCCGGCAGATCATCGGGGCGGTCCGCGCCCACGTGGACGGCCTGCTCCACCGCGACCCCCGCGCA
The DNA here is from genome assembly GCF_044763085.1 of Streptomyces sp. NPDC096311. Taxonomy (NCBI): domain Bacteria; kingdom Bacillati; phylum Actinomycetota; class Actinomycetes; order Kitasatosporales; family Streptomycetaceae; genus Streptomyces; species Streptomyces sp. NPDC096311. The sequence continues at coordinate 20,474 of NZ_JBIWFN010000045.1, read as the reverse complement.
CTGGCGTCCGCCGTCACGGGCTACCGGAGCACCGGCAGGCCGTTGGCCCTGGCAGCGGCCTGCGAGGACCTCGGCGAGCTCATGGCGGCATCGGCCGACCCGACGCCGGCGATCCCGTACTTCGAAGAAGCCGGCCGGCTGGCATCGGCCTCAGGAGCCGGGCGCGACCAGGAACGGATCAGGCGGCGCCTGCGCCGGCTCGGCGTGCGCACCACCCCCGTGCGGAACCACACCGCCGGCCCCCAGGGGCTGGGAAGCCTGACCGAATCCGAGCGGAAACTGATCCCGCTCGTCGTCGAGGGCCTCACCAACCGGGCCATCGCCGACCAGCTCTACGTGTCCGTGCACACCGTCAACACGCATATGAAGCACATCTTCACCAAGCTCGGCATCAACTCGCGGGTCGAGCTGACCCGACTGGCGATCGAGCGGGCCATCAGCGCCGACGGGGCCGACTGAGCGGTGCACCGACCGCAGGAAACGGCGGCAAGGATCCCTTGAATGGGTGACGCCCGGCTCCGGCACCACCCGTGATGCTGGACGCAACGGCGTGGCCTTAGGCACGGCACCGTCATCCATCAGGAGGTGACCGCCTCATGAACACGATGCGCGCAGCACGCGCTCACCGACGCCAAGGCCCCGAACAGCCGGCCCACGAGAGCGCACCGCGCCCCGGGCCCGGCGGTACCGTCATCGTGGTACGGGCCACCTCCACCACCACGCGAGAACCTGCCCGGAACGCCACCCGGGCCGACAGCCTCGACGGATCCGGACGTGAGCGGACACCCGTCATTCCCGCGCACGAGGTGTCCGGCGCCGCAGCCGGTGCCACAGCTCCCGCCCGGGCCGCCAAGCTCACCGCGACCGCCTCGGCCCGCGATGGCGAATTCGTCGCGGACCTCGCTGCCCAGAACGCCATCGGCCACACAGAAAGCCGGTTCGAAGACCACGTGGCCGACGTGGACGTCGTACGCGACACGGCGGGCGGTGACACCCACACCCGGCCCTGGGGCCTTCCGCCCCCCGGCGGCGCCCTTGCCGGTACCGCCGCGCCGCCCGGCCCCGGCGTGGCCCAGGACCATGCTGCACGCGCGGTGTTCTGCGTCGCCGAGCCGGACCGCGACGCACGCGACTGCGTCCGGACCCGCGCCGCGTACGAGGCGCCCGAGAGGGAGCACCCGCGTGGCAAGGCCGTCACCCATGTCGCGGACGGATAGCCAACCGCAGCCCAGGGCGGCCGGGCCCGGTGCCCGTACCGGCCCGCAGCGCGGATACCGCGGCCAGCTCAGGGCCGCTGTCACCGCGAGCGCGGCCCCGCACGGGTACACCCTGGCGCTGTGGACCGCCACCGCGGTGACGTCGTCCGCTCGCGGCGCCCCAGGGGCAGCCGACGTCCTGGCGCTCCTCGCCGGCGCGACGCTCGCCTTCGTCGCGTTGGCCGCTGTCGCACACGGCGGTGCCCCCATGATGCCGGAGCGGTCCGCCCCGGACGGCACGCGGATCTGGGCGGCCTTCCACCTGCCCATGGCGGCCTGCGCCGCGCTGGCCGGCCTGTTGCTGACCCGGTGCTGTTCAGGGCCCCTCCTGTGGGGGCTCGTCGGGACGACCACGACCGCCGTGTACCTGCTGGGTGTCAGCGCCCAGTTCCTCTGCTTCGCAGTTCGCCGTCACCCAGAAACCACAGACACTCGACCGTAAGAGGTTCACCATGTCCCTCGCCCTCGACCCTGCCGCCCAGGACCTCCTGTTCCGGGAGGCACGGACCGCCAACACCTTCACCGACGAGCCGGTAACGGACGACCAGATCGAGGCCATCTACGACCTGGTCAAGTACGGCCCCACCTCGATGAACCAGCAGCCGCTGCGTATCGTGCTGGTCCGTTCCGCCGAGGCGCGCGAGCGCCTGGGCGAGCACCTGTCCGAGGGCAACCGCAAGAAGACCGCGGCCGCCCCGCTCGTCGCCGTCCTCGCCGCGGACAATGAGTTCCACGAGGAACTGCCCAGCCAGTTCCCGCACTTTCCACAGGCCAGGAGCCTCTTCGCCGAGCGTGCGGTGCGCGAGCGGTCCGCGAGGCTCAACGCGCTCCTGCAGGTCGGCTACTTCATCATCGGCATCCGCGCCGCCGGCCTGGCCGCAGGACCGATGACCGGCTTCGACGCCGAGGGCATCGACAAGGAGTTCTTCAGCGACGGCGAGCACTCGGTTCTCGCCGTCGTCAACATCGGCAGGCCGGGCGAGAACGCGTGGTTCACGCGCTCCCCACGTCTGGCATACGCGCAAGTGGTCACCACCGTCTGACCGAGGGGCAACGGCCGGCCGGCGGCGCACCCGCGGCCGCAGACGCGTTGGCGGGCACGCGCGGGCCACGGGCCGCCCGGGAGCCCGAGATCGTCAACTGCCCGGCCTCGGGTCAAGGCCCGGGCACCTGCCGGCGGCAGCGGCCCTCCAGCCTTCCGCTCTCTCCCGGCGATCAGCCCGGCACCGGCGGCACGGCCCGGACCTCGGCCCATTCCGTCCTTCATGAAATCCGCACACGCCGATCCGATAGAGATTCCGTCCGCCAGATGTGTCGGATATCGCATCATTGGGGAATTGTCGTGCATCTCGGGAAGGATGTAAATTCCATGCATGATCAGAATTGCAGTGATCGGATTCATCGGGGCCGTCGCAATCGCCTTTGGCGCCACGGCGTTGACCGTCTCGCCCTGGTGGTGGCCGGCCGCCGTTTTGTGCGCGGCGATAGCCGGAGTCGGTACTCATGACCTGCTTCAAAGGCGTCATTCAGTCCTGCGCAACTATCCGGTACTGGGGCATATTCGCTTCATGCTGGAGTCGATCCGACCGGAGTTGCAGCAATATTTCATTGAGCGCAATTATGATGGCCGTCCATTCGACCGGGATGTGCGCAGTCTCGTCTACCAGCGTGCCAAGGGAGACGAAGCGGAGATTCCTTTCGGAACCGAACGGAACGTCTACGCCCAGGGCTACGAATACTTCGAATCGTCGATCAGGCCATTCCCCGTGGGGACGGACGAGCCCCGGGTCCGCATCGGCGGCCCGGACTGCACCAAGCCCTACGACATGTCCTTGCTCAACGTCTCGGCGATGAGCTTCGGTTCGCTGTCCGCCAACGCCATCCTCGCCCTGAACCGGGGGGCCGCCCTCGGAGGCTTCGCCCACGACACCGGCGAGGGCGGCCTGTCGGAGTACCACCTGCGCCACGGTGGTGACCTGGTGTGGGAGATCGGCACCGGATACTTCGGCTGCCGCACCGCGCACGGAGGTTTCGACCGCGCACGGTTCGCCGAAAAGGCCGCTCACGACAACGTGAAATGCGTGTCACTCAAGCTGTCCCAGGGAGCCAAGCCCGGCATCGGAGGAGTGCTGCCCGGAGAGAAGGTCACCGCCGAGATCGCCCGGGTACGCGAGGTTCCCGAGGGACAGACCGTCATCTCGCCCCCCTACCACCAGGTCTTCAGCACGCCCCGGGAACTGATCCGGTTCATCGCCGACATGCGCGAACTGTCCGGGGGCAAACCGGTCGGCTTCAAGCTGTGTGTGGGCTCCCGGCGTGAGTTCCTGGCGGTGTGCAAGGCCATGATCGAAGAGGGCACCGCGCCCGACTTCATCATTGTGGACGGAGCGGAGGGCGGCACCGGAGCGGCCCCGCTGGAGTTCGCCGACCACCTCGGCAGTCCACTCACCGAGGGACTCATCACCGTCCACAACGCCCTGGTCGGCGTCGGCCTGCGGGACCGGATCAGGATCGGTGCCAGCGGCAAGGTGGCCACGGGAGCCGACATCGTCAAACGCATAGTGCAAGGCGCCGACTTCACCAATTCGGCACGCGCCATGATGTTCGCCATCGGATGCATCCAGGCACAGAGCTGCCACACCAACGCCTGCCCCGTTGGCGTCGCCACACAGGACCCGCACCGCGCACGCGCATTGAACGTCGACGACAAGTCGGCCCGGGTCCACCGCTTCCAGTCCGCCACGGTGAAGAGCGCACAGCAGATCATCGCCTCGCTGGGCGTGAGTGAACCGGCCGAACTGCGCCCGCACATGCTGCGCCGGCGTGTGGACCCGGTCACCGTTCAGTCCTACGCGGAGCTCTACGACTGGCTGGCTTTCGGGCAGTTGCTGATCGAGCCGCCCGAGTCCTGGGCAGCGGACTGGAAGGCCGCTGATCCCGACCGCTTCAACGCATGACACGTCTCGCGGCTGCGCGAGAACGGGGCGCGCCATGGGGACCAGCACCTCGCCGGCCCGCGAGCGGGCGGTGACCTCCGCTCACCAGGGAGAGCACCGCTCCGTCGTCCTCCGCCTCGACGGTTGCCTTCGGGATCCCGTCCTGCGCAGCCCACCAGCCGCGGGTGTACGAGCCACAGTTCTCGGCCCAGTCGACCAGCGGCAGCGAGCGCGGGGCGGCATGCCCCGCCGCGTGCACCAGCGCATACGGCTCTTCAAGGAGCCCGCCGGCGACCAGACCGGGCGCAAGCGGCACGGAGCCGCCCGGTGCGGCGATGGCTATGCCGGCCTTCCCGTCGGCGACTTCGCCCGCAGTGCCGCGCCCGCGGCTCGCGCACGATCCGCACCCGCGGCTCGATCCCGGGGTGCCGGGCGCGCAGCCGCTGCAGGACGGCCGGCAGCAGGTGGAGCGCCGCGCCGCGGAAAGCCACGATCCGCAGCGGCCCCTCCGCGGCATCGGGCCGGGCCGCGCCGCGCGCCTCGGCGGTCAGGACGTTCAGCAGGCGCAGGACGCGGCGGGCGTACCCGACGGCCCGCTCTCCGGCAGGGGTGGGGCGGGCGCCGGTGCGGCCGCCTTCGAAGAGAACGGCGCCGAACTTGCGCTCGCTGCCGCGCCACCCCGAGCTCATCGACGGCTGCCTCACCGAGACCGGACTGACCCTCACCCTCCCCCCACCTGACAGCTCAGACCGAGGGTGGAAAGGGCTCCATGGCTCGTCGGCAGGCCTGTCACGCAGGAGGAGATCGCGTGGCGCATGTCGGCCTCAAGGCCGCCGGTGCGGCCATGTGCGGCCCAGCCGGGACGCAGTTACGGCGCTGTAACGACTAGTACACGTGATGCCGCGTGCTGAAGGCAGTACTTGTCGACCGTGCGACGCAGCCGCCGGAGGACCTGTCGGCGCTTGCGACCCACCACCAGCAGATCTTCGGCTCCCCGAGCCAGACTCGTCAGTACCGGTCCAGGAACGCCCTTTGCCACTCGGTGCTCCACCGGCACGTCGTTGGGGAGAGAAGCGCGCTCGCACTGCGTGTCGAGTATTTCCCGGGCCAACGCCTCCTGCGATGCGCTCAGCTCCGGACAAGGAAACATACGCTCGACGTACTCGCCCCCGAACGGGCTCCACACCATGACGGCCACGAGGGTGACATCCCGGCGTCGTGCCTCTTCCGCCGCGCGCTGCAGCACCGCGGTGCTTCCCTTCTCGCCGTCGACGCCGACGACGACGCGGCCTCGACCGGCCTCTCGTTCGTTTTGCATGACAGCTCACCTACCTGAGTGGTTGGGGTTGATCAAAGGATCACTGCGAATACGCTAAAACCTCCTCCGGCCGCGGGGGATCCCACAGTCGATGGAGCGGGTGGATGACGTGCCGGTCGCCTCTTTCTCCTGAGGCTGAACTCGGGGTGTCGTCCGTGTGAGGGTGAGCCCTGTTCCCACCTCAGCGGTCGATGAGGTCGGGGGCGGTAGTGGACCGTTCTCAGGCCGTGCCGGACGGCCTGGACGAGGTGCTCGGGCCGGAGTGTCAGACGACAGCGTTGAGCAGCATGATGCAGCCCAGGGATGTCAACGAGAGCAGGGTGTGGGACACGGTCCAGGTCTTGAGCGTGCCACCGACCGACATTCCGAAATACTCTTTGACCATCCAGAACGACGCATCGTTGACATGCCCCATGAATGTCGATCCCGAGCCCAGGGCCAGGGCGAGGAGTGCTGCTTGAGTGGGCGCCAGGCCGTTCGCGAGGGGGCCGACAATGCCGGCTGCGGTGATGGTGGCAATGGTGCCGGACCCTACGACGAGTCGCATCAAGGCGGCGATCAGCCAGGCGAGCAGGAGCAGCGAGAGGTGGAGGTGACTTGCCGCCAGGGTGACCGCACGATCGACACCGGTGTCCTGCAGGGCTTGGGAGTATCCTCCGCCGGCTGCGACGATCACCAGTACACCCGCGACGGGCGCGAAGCTCTTGGCCAGGGATGTCTGGATGTGGCGCCGGTCGGCGCCGAGCGCATATCCGAAGGTCACCAGCGACACGAACACCGCCACCAGCAGTGCGATCATCGGGGTGCCCAGGAACTCCACGACGGTGTACAGCGTGCCGTGGGACATGGGAATGCTGTCGAAGATCGCCTTGAGCGCCATCAGCAGAATGGGGAGCAGGATGGTGCCGAGGGTCGCCGCGAGGCTCGGCAGCCTGCGCGGCGCTCGTTCGACACCCTCCACATCACCGCTGGCGCCCGTGTCGTCGCTCTTGTCGTGAGAGGTGGTGGTGAAGGCGGCTTCGACGGAGTCGGGCACGTGGGCCGGTACACGGGGCCAGATATAGGCGGTGAACAGAGGGCCGACGACGATGGCGCAGGGCACGGCGATGAGGAGCCCGTAAAGCATGGTGAGCCCGATCGAGGCGTGCACTGCCTGGATCGCGATCAGTGGCCCCGGATGAGGGGGAACGAGCGCATGCACAGTGGCCAGACCGGCCACAACGGGCATGCCCACTCGCAGCACCGGGTAGTGGAGCTGCTTCGCCAGCTGCAGCACCAACGGCATCAGCATGACGAAGCCGACCTCAAAGAACATCGGCAACCCGACGAGGGCCGCGACCAGGGTCATCGCCCACGGCAGCCATTCTGGTCGGACGCTGCGGGTCAAGGTGTCGACGATCCGATCGATACCGCCGGAATCGGCCAGCATACGGCCCAGAATCGCGCCGAGGAGAATGAGCACGCCAACCGAGCCTGTAATGCGGCCCACTCCGGTCGTGAAGGAGACGACGGCCTTTTCGGCGGGCTGTCCAGCCAGGAGTGAGACGGTCAGGGAGCTCACCGTCAGGGCCAGGAAGGCGTGGATCTTCAACCAGCTGATGAGCAGAACGACGAGGGCGATGGAGACACCCACCACCACCAGGAGCCAGGTGTCTTGAGCGGTCCAAGGCTGAGCCGCCGACAACACCGCGGCCGCTGAGCTCGCCATCCCGTGGTCTCCGTTCCCGGTCCCCGCCTTGTCTGTCGCCCGGGCTTCCGGGGAAGGTGGGCGGACCGCCCACACACGGATGGACCACCAGCAGAAACGACACCACACCGAACTGCACACCATGCGGCGCAACGAGGACACGGCTGTCGCCATCACTCGATCAGCGCGGCCCCGCACCCGTACCGGTTTGTCGGACACGCGGCGATCGGGGACTGCCGCTGGCGACATCCTCGGTCGCGGCCGGGTCGGTGGCCGTTCGCGATACCGGCGCACCCCAGGCGCCTCTGTCTGCGCCAGAGCCCACGGCTCGCGGAGGTGAACAGGAGGCCGCCCTGCGGCGGGCTCGCGTCACGACGACAACGAACGATGCACGCGGGTGGGTTTCACGGAGCTTGGAGGCGCCGGCACCACGCCACTCCTCCGGCGCAGCGCGAAGAAGCAGGGGGAGTAAGCCAATGGCGTACTACCGAGAGGCAGCCGTCGCAGCCGTTCGATGCGTTTTCCAGCGGCTTGCCCATTGAGTCTGTGCGGGCAGCCGGCGGGCCTGATCCTGCCCGTTTGGTGACTGCCGCACGAGGGCGACACGTAAGGATCAACGACTCCGTCGGCTATATGGTTTCGGTGACTTTAAATGCGCAGATGATGCGGGCAGTCAAAAGAACCCGGTTCAGCCAGTCAGCCCCTGACCGTATATGGAGTACCAGCAGGCCGAGAATATGGAGGTGGAGACATGTCGGACGCCGAGCCGCAGCCCCGGGCCCGTGGAGCGGAGGGTCCCGCCCCCGCACTCGACGCCGCCAGGCCGACTGCTCCGACGCCGGCGATCCGGTCGGTGCGGTTGGCAGCACTGCTGGCACTGGTTGGCGGCGGCCTTGACGCATACACGTTCATCAGCCGGGGGGGAGTGTTCGCCAACGCGCAGAGCGGCAATGTCGTCCTGTTGGGCATTGCCGCCGCCGAGCGGCATTGGTGGCAGGCGCTGGAACGCCTCCCGCCGATTCTTGCCTTCGTGGCCGGTGTCTTGGTTGCTGAGACCCTTCAGCGGCCGAGGGTGGCGGTGGTGCTGCGCCAGCCGGCCTGGGCGGCCATGGTGCTGGAGCTCGTCGTGCTGGCAGCGGTCGGTCTGATTCCCGCCGGCGCGCCGGACACGCTCGTCACCGTCCTTGTCGCCTTCATGGCCGCAGTGCAGATGACCACTTTTCGCACGCTTGTTGACGCTGTCTATAACAGCACGATGACCACGGGCAATCTCCGCTCAGCCATGCAGAACGCGTACGCGGCAGTGGTCAACGGGGACATGGACGCCAGACGTCGGGCGCGCCAGTTCGCCAGCGTCGTCCTTGCGTTCCTCGCGGGGGCATTCGGCGGTGGCTGGTTGACCTTCGCATGCGGGGTACGGGCGGTCTGGGCCGCGTGTGTTCTGCTGGCGGTGGGTTTGGTCATTTTCGTGCACGACGAGTGCGTAGGGCGCAAGCCGCGCGAGGGCTAAGGGCTAAGGGCTTTGAGCCAACATGTTGCTCCCGTATCGGGCTCGTCGATCTGGTATGTGCGTCACTGATGTGACCTGAGGTCAACTCGCTGTGAGGCGCAGGGTGTTGTTTCCATAGCGGGAGCAGCCCTCCACCATCAGGTTCCGTGCACCCGCCGACGTACCACCTTCCTCGCGATGGCCAGGACGGCGTGCTGATTCCGCAATCCCTGCGAAGCCATCTCTTGGCCTTCTCGGCAAGCCCTCGGTCACGGTGGGGATCGGTGAGCGGTTGATGCCGGAAGCATCCCTCCGCGGCCACCGGATGCCGGCGACGGGGATAAATCGCCTCGGCGGGACAGTTAGCGATATCCTGCACTGGTCGACTGGCGCCGCCGGCGCCGGCACCAGGCCTGCATCAGCCACTACACGACACGGCCGCAGCTCCTGAACCGTGCCCAGCAGTCAGAACAAGCACTGTTGCCGTGCTCAACGCGCCAACACTGACGAGCTGCAGCCGCCGACCAAGAAGCTGATCGACATGCTCGCCCTCGTCCCAGCTGAAGCGATTGCCCCGGCCACGCGTCCCGTCATCCCCGTATGGGCCATCCGGGGTGCTACTTCTTGCGGAAGAGCCGAGTCTGGGGTCAGGCGGCGGGAAGCACCGGCCGTCTACTCCGCTGCGTCATGTGGCCGGTGGCCCCACCTACGCTGGAGCTTCTCATGAGCCCGTCTGTGACGTCTATAGCCGTTATTTGCGACTGGTCGTTGCTTCAGCTCGGTCTCGCGCAGGCAATCAATGCCCAACCGGACTTGCGGATCACGACCTTAGTTAAAAGCGTGAATGCCTTGCTCCGCGAGGCGAATGGCGTAGAAATTATTGTACTGACCAACCTGCATCTGTCCGACCAGGCGGCATCCGACCAGGTCGCTCAGTTGCATCGACAAGGGTACGCGGTCATTGTGATATCGACATCGGAGGCGCAGTCCGATGCCGTCCCGTGCATTAAAGCCGGCGCTCGCGGATATCTGAGTCGGCAAACCGACGAGTCGGAGTTGGTGACGGCCATCCGCGCCGTTGCTTCGGGAAGAAGTTACTTCGGCGCCAGTCTCGCTGGTCAGAGTCTACCTACGCCTCCTCCCCGTATCACCAGCCGCGAGAAACAAATATTGCAGCTCGTTGCCAACGGTGCCACGGATCGTGAGATTGCCAACAAGTTGAATATCACCGAAAACACGGTTCATACACACCTGGAGCGACTGCGCAGAAAGTATGGCTCTCGCCGTAGGGCCGACCTCACCCGTTTGGCACTGAAGTGTGGTGTACTGGAGAACTTCTAAAGAGTAATCAATGAGGAGCTGATCCTCGCGTGCCCGCAACCGGTGCTTTCATGGCGAATCAATGATCGGGCATGGGTCGGGTGATCTCAGCTCCGAACCGGGCGCACCACTGCTCGCTGCTCTCGGATGCGTTATCCGTTCGGGTGAATATCATCCAGACTGTCGACGACCATCACGGACGGTGGATTTGAAGGCGTGGGCACCTGAATGAGAATGGGGACGTAAACAATCATGCCGTGCCTGTACTCGGCTTTCTTCGAGAGCCGATAGCACACAATCACCGCTGGGTTGCTTCGCGTCGCATAGCACCGAAGCACCGACTTCGCGGGCGCGGCCTGCGAGGTATGCGACGGGACAGTTGCCGTACTCACTGGTGCGCTCCATACCCAAACCGCCAGGCAAGCGGAGGCTGCGACTGCCAGACGGCGACTCTGCAAGGTTGCCTTCCTCAATTCTCATCACTCCCAAAGCTACGAGTGAACTGACTTGTCTCATTCAGCGCACCAGGGGCGTCCCATCCATGGCATGGCCCATTCCGTTGGTCTTCACCCTCGGGCCATCCAACCTCAGCGCCTCGCAGAGGTTCCCTCTGCGAGGCGCTGACTCATCTGATCGCCCTTCGTCAACCGACGAGGCCGATCTGAGTCAAATGATCAACCTTGGGTGCCGCCCTGGGTGTTGCCGGAGCCGCCGCCTTGGGTGCCGCCCTGGGTGTTGCCGGAGCCGCCGCCTTGGGTGCCGCCCTGGGTGTTGCCGGAGCCGCCGCCTTGGGTGCCGCCCTGGGTGTTC
>NZ_JBIWFN010000045.1:7483-9560 GCF_044763085.1 Streptomyces sp. NPDC096311 | reverse complement strand
TGCCGGAGCCGCTGCCCTGCGTGCCGCCCTGGGTGTTCCCGCGGCCGCTGCCCTGCGTGCCGCCCTGGGTGTTCCCGGAGCCGCCGCCTTGGGTACCGCCCTGGGTGTTCCCGCCCCTGCCGCTCTGCGATCCCTGATTGTTGCCGGTATTGCAGTGTTTCTTGCACGGCTTTTCCGGCAGCAGGGGCTGAGCCTGCGATGTACCTTTACTGGCAAGTGCCTGGACGTGGGAAACTGCGCCAGTCACTGCCGGCGCCGCTGAGGCAGGGGCCCCGATGGCAGCTATTCCTCCAGCCATTGCCGCCGACACTATTGCTGTCGCCATCTTCTGCTTCCGAGTGTGCCGCACGCGCGTGCTCCTCTCTTCCGTATTAAGCACTATTCGCTTCGGCGTCTGGTCATGCGATGCGCAGAGCGTGGTCCGATCCGATCGTGGTGTTGTCGGCCACTCAGAAGACATGTCCGGCCAATTGAGGGCCTAGCGCATTAACCGCGAATTTCCTTCATCCCACACCTGAAGGTGCTGGCTCCGCCGGGTGCTTCAGCTCCGCTGCCGGGCTGAGTGCTAATGCAGCCCTGGGGGCCAGTGTGCGGGAAAAGAAGCGCCGCGCGTTGTAAATCTCGGGCGCCTGGATACCTGCACAACGACGAAGTTACAATCCCGATACTGGTCTCACGCGTCGGCTGAGTCAACTCGAATCGTGGGTTATAAGAGGCCTGACCACACCGCTTGTCACTAGAAAGACCCACACTTTAGATCAGAACGACCTCAGTGCCTCCGTTGAGCCCGTTACCGTCAATTTACTTCGATGGCAAACGATCGCTGTAATCCGCATACAGACTTGGGTGGCCCTGTAGCTGGAATTAGCTACACGTATGTCCTGGCCCGGCTCCAGCCCGGCGACTTGGCCGCCGACTGGGAGTCGATCGAGAACAAGGGTCAGCACGACAATCGCCTTATGTCACCCAGGCTTCCAAGCGGGGGGTTGTGTCCGTCCGCACTGGGCCCCGCATCACGGACACCCCAAGGGGGGAACCATGGTTTCATCGACAACGCCAAGGCAGGCAGGCAGGCGGGCAAGGCCACCGACGAGGCACGCAAGGCCTACGCCGAGGGACACAGAGTCCTCGCGTACAAGTTCATCGAGGCGAACAAGACCAGCGCAACTACCGACCCATGACCGGCATCGGCGAACAGATCGAAGCCGTCGAGGCCGAGGGCTGGGCCCTCGCCGACATGGCAGCCGCAGAGAGTAAGACCCTCGGCGGCGAACGCGTCGCCCCCGTCTGCCTGTTCCGCCGCAGGGTCTGACACCTCACCACAGATGTCCCGGGCGAGACTGCCGCTCTCCTGCAACGTGGTGCACCTGGCAGCAACCGAGGGATGCGGTATCTACAAGGACCGTGGCGGCGCCCCGTCCCAGGCAACGGGGCGCCGATCAGCTTCGGGGGTGAGCATGGCCATCGACCGCGGCGAGCTCACCAGCTACAAGCTCCGGCAGAGCGGGTTTCGGCGCTGAGCCGGACGAGTTCAACGGCGAGAAGGACCATGTGCACCTGCTGGTACCCGTCCAAGATCGCTCTGTCCCGGCTGGTCGGCTCGCTCAAAGGCGTCTCCGCGCACCACTTGCGCCAGGAATTCCCCGACCACATCCGCCGCTACCTGTGGGGCGACCATTTCTGGTCCCCGTCCTACTTCGCCGCCTCCGCGGGCGGCGCACCTGGTCATGGCCATCAAGGAGTACATCGAGAACCAGAAACGTCCCGGGTGAGCCATCAGCAGCTCCGCCGCCACGACACGGCGGCGCTCCGCGCCGCCCCACCAAGGATGCGATTCCTCCCGGGCGCAAACGCCCAGAGTTCCTCGCAAGAATCAAGCTGAACTCGGCACCCCGCGGAAGCTTTCTCCGCGAGGTGCCGAGTTCTGGGGACTCTTCAACGATCAGCCCTGGGTGCCGCCCTGGGTGTTGCCGTTGCCGCCGCCCTGGGTGCCGCCCTGGGTGTTGCCGTTGCCGCCGCCCTGGGTGCCGCCCTGGGTGTTGCCGTTGCCGCCGCCCTGGGTGCCGCCCTGGGTGTT
>NZ_JBIWFN010000045.1:5788-7386 GCF_044763085.1 Streptomyces sp. NPDC096311 | reverse complement strand
GTTGCCGTTGCCGCCTCCCTGGGTGCCGCCCTGGGTGTTGCCGTTGCCGCCGCCCTGGGTGCCGCCCTGGGTGTTGCCGTTGCCGCCCCCCTGCGTGCCGCCCTGAGTGTTCCCGCGGCCGTTGCCCTGCGTGCCGCCCTGGGTGTTCCCGTTCCCGCCTCCCTGGGTGCCGCCCTGGGTGTTGCCGTTGCCGCCCCCCTGCGTGCCGCCCTGAGTGTTCCCGCGGCCGTTGCCCTGCGTGCCCCCCTGGGTGTTCCCGTTCCCGTTGCCCTGCGTGCCGCCCTGGGTGTTGCCGTTGCCGCCTCCCTGGGTGCCACCCTGGGTGTTGCCGCGGCCGTTGCCCTGCGTGCCACCCTGGGTGTTGTGCTGGTGGTTATTGCTCTGCATGCTGACCGAATGCGCAGCTGCACGGTGCATGGGCGCGGCCTCGGCGCTGGCCACACCGACGGTTCCTGCGGCCAGTGCGGCGATGCAGGAAATCCCTGCGATGCGGGCCATGTGACGTCGAGCGTTAAACATGAGGAAACCTCGTATTTTCTAGGTGGACGAACCTTCGTAGATTCATTTCAACTCGTCTGGCCTCTGCTGCACGTCCCCTGATCGGAGGAGCAACAGGTTGATGTGTCTGTCGGCCGACGAGAGAGGCTTGGCTGATGCAGCAGGCAGTAGGTCTTGATGGGCCTTGTTGCCGTCTTCGTTGCCCCGCAATGGAGCGGTCATCGACAGACCGCTGATGGGGGCTTGGGCGCCGGTTCTACTCAGCGGATCGGTATGGGTTGGATGCGGATAAGGTCCTACCGGGACGGCTCTGCGGGCCGCGGCCGGTGGAGACATTCGCGCAGGTCGCTTCGGAGCGCGTGCCCACGATGCCAGGTAACCCTGCAACGAAATGGAAGACGAGAAGTCCGATCCGGCGTCGTTGCGGCTTTCAACGGCGCCCGGGCGTGATCGTGGACGTCGGCGCTGTCGAGGAGGGAAGGCCTTCGCGTCCGGAACACGTAGGCGTGCCGCAACCTGAGCCTGTCCGCCGGCGTCGGGGCACCATCGGGATGATCTCCGTGTGACTGGTGCGATCCCGGTGCCCCAGCCGACTTGAGACAACTCCGTTGAATGGGCTGAACCCGGCTTGCTTCTGCAGGCGGATTACAGCGGCAGCTGCGCTGCGAAGGCGTGGACGACTGCAGCGGGACAGCCATGGAGCCTGCCTCTGACAGATCGGACACCGGCTGCCGGTGGCAGCTTGCACCGTCGGTCGTGCTGATGGGTGACGATGAGCATCGGCACCCACTCCTCCAGCACATGTGGAAACCAACGAGGCCCCCGGGGCTGTGGTGCGGAGACGTCGGACATCTCGCTCAACAGCCCGGGGGCCTCGCCGTCACGACAGTGGCCTCACTCGATCAGTGACCGACTTCAGAAGACTCATTGCGAACGCCATGGGTGAAGCAGAAGGAGATGGGCGCGGCGCGGTGATGATGCGCCCTGCCGCCGCGTTCTGGGCACCTTGTGTGCCGCCTTGGGTGTTGCCGGTGCCGCCTTGTGTGCCGCCTTGGGTGTTGCCGGTGCCGCCTTGTGTGCCGCCTTGGGTGTTGCCGGTG
>NZ_JBIWFN010000045.1:0-5692 GCF_044763085.1 Streptomyces sp. NPDC096311 | reverse complement strand
CCGCCTTGTGTGCCGCCTTGGGTGTTGCCGGTGCCGCCTTGTGTGCCGCCTTGGGTGTTGCCGGTGCCGCCTTGTGTGCCGCCTTGGGTGTTGCCGGTTCCGCCCTGCGTGCCGCCCTGGGTGTTGCCAGTGCCGCCCTGCGTAGCGCCCTGGGTGTTCCCAGCGCCGCCCTGCGTGTTCCCGGTGCCGCCTTGTGTGCCGCCCCGGGTGTTCCCGATCTGAGTGTTATTGCTGTTGCCGTTCACCTCATTAAAAACATTTCCATAGGACCCGCCGTTGTTGAAAACAACGGTAACTCCTGCGGGGGTTTCAGGATCGTAGCGGAGTTCCGCGGAAGCCTGGCCCGCTGTTGCGCCTCCCAGTGCCACGGCAGCGACAAAAGGCAGAGTTGCGTAGATGCCAAACCTTTTCACGGCACCCCTTTCTTGCTGTAGACAGAGATAGAAATCTATGTGGACTAAAATGTCGCAACACATCACTCCATAACTACAGCGACACGGCAATGTCACCCATACAGAGTGTTAAGCAGACTGCGCCGTGATTGTGGGATTTATTTGCGTGCGGGACCCCTCATGGACCGCCGGGTCCAGGCCGATGCTCCTGTCGTGGACCCAGCCGGACTCATCGGGCTCGGCGACGTGTTCGAGCCTGTCGCGCACAGCCGCCACCACGCGGCCGGGAGGTCCGAGCGGCGCGTCGAGCATGTTCTGCTCGACCGGTCGACTCTTCTCCAGCTGTTCCAACTACTGGTGGGCGAGGCCTGCTTGGCGGCTCGGTCGACCTGCTCGCGAACGCCGCCTGCCCCGCCCCAGAACGGTGAGGCCGTCGCGATCACGACTGTGTCGTAGCGCGCCCTCGTCCTCCGGCATCAGGACCTCCAGGTGTCTTATGCGCTGCTCAACGCAGCGACAGCGCCTCCTGCAGTCTGTTGTCGCGATCAACGACGTGCCGACAAGCAAAAAGGGAGCGAGAACTCGGATCACTCTTCCCACGGCCGGATCCTCGGTTAGCTCTCTGAATCACATGCAGCGCGTCAACGCGTTCGTTGGACATTCCTCCATGACCGCCCCGCGCATGCTGCATTACCGCTGCACTCCCGCCGCCAGGCAGTCGACCAGAAAATGCAGAAATATTATTCGACTGGCGCCCGCGATAGGTTCGGCAGGGAGGTTCCTCGCCCCCGGCAGCGAGCGTCCACGTCTTCGACATCCTGAGCGAGGCCAGGATGCTGGGCGGCGCGTGGAGCATCATGGTCCTCACCCCCCCCGCCGAACGCTAGACAGGTCATCACGAATCAGGCGCCAAGCGACT
The DNA here is from genome assembly GCF_044763085.1 of Streptomyces sp. NPDC096311. Lineage (NCBI taxonomy): Bacteria > Bacillati > Actinomycetota > Actinomycetes > Kitasatosporales > Streptomycetaceae > Streptomyces > Streptomyces sp. NPDC096311. Next base: position 4,381 of record NZ_JBIWFN010000045.1, on the reverse strand, counting down.
ACGGCGAAGCCCTGGCTGTCCGCCCAATGAGCGGTGCGCATCGTGAAGTCGCAGGTCACGGGTCTGGTGTGAATGGCGAGTTGGGTACTCGTGCCGGTCGGCGGCCGATGACCATGGCGTAGATCATCGGGCAGGTCCGGCTCCGGCGGGATGCCGGGCCCGGCTGCGCCCACGACCGGCCCCCGCCTGCGATCCGTCAGCAGGTCGGCACGCCGTGAGAACGCGGGAGAGCGCGGGGGATGCAGGAGCGGCAGTGGATCACCGCCCGCCGGCGCGAACTGGACGCCCTCGCCGAGGAGCTGGCCAAGCAACTCCAGGAGGTCCAGGCCGAGCGGGATGAACTGGCGATCGCGGAACGGGTGTTGAACCGCCTGGCCGAGCAGGCCCGGGCCGACGTCGGGGCTGCCGCTGCGGTATCGGCGAAGGTGGCCGGGCGGGCAGTCCTGCTCATCGCGCACCGCAGCGACGCGGCCGACGAGGGCGCGCTGCCCGGCGACTACCGCAAGATCCTGGCCATCGTGCGGGAGGCCGACGGCCCGGTGCAGGTCAGGGCGGTCGGCGAGCGGCTGGGCCTGGACGCCTCGGTGCGCGGCAAGCTGGAACCCTTGCGGGCGAAGATGACCAAGCTCGCCGACCGCGGCTGGCTGCACAAGCGGGGCGACGGGCGGTTCACGGCACGTCCGTAGTCGCGCGGGGCGCGCCCGTAACTGACGGGCCCCTGACGGCAGTTGAGTTGGTGTGACGAAAAACAACAGTTCCGTCGAGGGCCCTGACGGCCTTGTTTACACCGCCCGCCTGCCGCTGCCGAGTGCCACCCTGAACTGGCTCGCCGACCTGATACGCGGCCACCTCAAGAAGATCGGCTCGCGGTGGCGTGCCCTGCCCGCGGGGAAGATCGCCGCCATCGTGCTGGCGGTGCGGCGCTGTGACCAGCGGCCCGGCGACCTGGCCGGCGGCAACGCAGTACACCGCACCACCGTGACCCGATGGGTGAGGGAGGTCGTCAGCCTGCTCGCCGCCCGCGCCCCACGCCTGGACCGGGCCCTGAAGAAGATCGCCCGAATGGGCGGCGGCATCGTACTGCTGGACGGATCGCTGATCCGCACTCGGCGCAGAACCGGGAAGGAGAACCGGAAGAACTACTCCGGCAAGAACAAATGCCACGGCCCGCTCGTGATCGCCCTCACCGACGACCGGGGCCGACTGCTGTGGATCTCGGCGGCCCGCCCCGGGCGCACCTCGGAGATCACCGCCTGCCGACACGACAAGCTCACCCGGAAACTGCCGGAAGTCGGGCGCGGAGCCATCGCCGACCTGGGATTCATCGGCCTCGACGACGGCGGCCCCGACGCCGACCCGGCGGTGATCACCGGCTACAAGGCCGCCCGGAACCGGCCCCTGACGCGAGGCCAGAAGCTGTCCAACACGGCACTGGCGGCCGTCCGGGCACCCGTCGAGCACGGCTTCGCCCACCTCAAGAACTGGCGCGTCCTCGGCAAGGTACGCACCGACCCCGCCTGGGCAACCGCCCTGGTCCGAGCCTTGCTGGTCCTGACGAACCGCGAAGTCGCCCGATGACCGACGATCTTCACCAAAGTCACCTGCCGGCGACCAGCACGAGCCATCCCGATGCCCACGCACACCAGCCCCGTGACCAGCAACTTCAGCTTGCATACCGCTCATTGAGGTTTCCCGAGATGCGGAGGACAGTGACAGAGGGGCAGATGGAACTCGCCCGCGAGACCGGCATGCCCCGCGTCAGAAGTTGTGAACGAACTCCACGGGTCAGGGCCAACTCGGTTCCGCCGTGAGCGGTCAGCCTCTTAGGGACTGCTGGTTTTCGCCCACTTGCAGCAGAGGTGATGCGACGTGGACGATCCTCGCTCCTGGTAACAATCACCTCACCACCAGGCGAACTCGCCCCGGTGACGGGGTGTTCTGGAAGGGTGAGCCGCATGGACGACGGAGCCCTCCCGTTTCTTCACGTCAAGAATGAGCCCGGTGCGGTCGCGCGGTGCGGCCGGCTGGGCTCCACCAAGCATGTGAAGGGAGTCGCCCTTCTGGTTGTTCCGTTGCTGCTTGTGTCCGGGTGCAAAGGCAGATACCAGCAGCAGTACGAGGAGGGCTACAGAGCCGGCCAAGATGAATCAACTGTGTGCGAGGAGTACGACACACGAAGCGGAAGGGAACCATCCCGGCAGTGGATGGCAGGCTGCTCCGACGCCACTGCGGGCCGACCGGCCAATCCACCACATTCTCGTTCTCGGTGACTGGCTTCGTCGGCCTCGACGGTGGTGGCGACGACAGCAGCGACCCGGCGGTCATCACCGGCTACAAGAAGCCCAAGGGGCAAGAAGCTCCCGCCCGCGAAGAAGCGGGTCAACCAGCTGATCGCCGCAGAACGAACCGGCTGCGAACACCGCCTTCGCGCACCACAAGAACTGGCGCGTACCGACCCGGCTCCGCCTCGACGTGAAGGCCACCCGGCTCGTCCGCGCGCTGCTGGTCCTCAACTGGCACGCGATCGCCCGCTGACCGACGATCTTCACCGCAGACAGTCGCCGCCGACCAGCACGCGCATGGCCTCACCCACCCATGCCACCCCCGTGACCTGCACGTTCAAGATGAACACAACCCAATGACGAACTCCCGCCCTCCCGCGCTGGAAGGGCGGGAGTTTGCGATGGGGAGGTCACGTTCGCAGGTGGCGATCGTCGACCAGGACGGTGCGGTGCAGGTCACCGGAATCTACCCAACGGGGTCGGGACGGTGCTGCGGGTGATCGGTGATCCGCGTCCATGTGGTCCACGCGCCGTGTCAGGCCGGTGGTGCCAGGCGTTTTCACGCCCGCCCGGGGGACGTCATCCGCCCGCGGCGTCCTCGGCCTCCCAGCGCAGCAGGTCGCCCGGCTGGCACTTGAGCACTTCGCAGAGCGCGGCGAGCGTCGCGAAGCGCACCGCCTTGGCGCGGCCGTTCTTGAGTACCGCCAGGTTGGCGGGCGTGATCCCTACGCGGTCCGCGAGGTCGCCCACGGACATCTTCCGCCTGGCCAGCATCACGTCGATGTCGACGATGATCGGCATCAGATCACCTCGTCCAACTCGGCCTGCATCTGCGCCGCTTCGACGTCGCGCGCGACGGCCTGGGCGAGCAGCATCCGCAGCACGAGCACGATGAGCGCGACCCCCAGGATGGCCACGCCGACCCCGCCCATGATGACGGTGACGCCCGGGTCGTCCCGCTGGCCCGGCGCATTGATGGCCGTGACCGTGAACCACAGGAGGGCGGCCGACACGATCGCGCCGATCACGGCGTCCACGTACCGGAAGGCGGCATGGGAGAACACGGTTCCGCGTCGCACCATCGACACCAGCCGCCATACGCTGACGAGGGCGACCTGGGCCGACATCATGCCCAGGATCGTGATCACGCGCAGCGGGGTCAGCGGGAGCGACCCGTCCTCCGGGTCGCTCCCGCTGACCAGCACCCACACCATCCCTGCCTGTACGAACACGGTGCCGGCGAGCACCACCACGAGCACAGCGCGAAGCGCACGCACTGCCAGCTTTCCCATACCCCATCCTTCCATCGAATTACGATGGGAATCTATCGAAATTCGATAGGTGAAGCAAGGGGTGAGGCGGAGGATGGGCGGCGGTTTCGCACCGCGGCGGGACGTCGCCCCCTCCCACGGCATGGCGTTCGCGCGAACCGTCTTGATCTTGTCGAAGTCGGCCTCACTTGAGTACGAATCGGACGTCACCCGACTACGCCGAGGCCCTGCTCCCGCACCTGCCCCGCCTGCGGGTATGTGTCCGGCGAGAACCGCACCACGCAAGAGAAGTTCGAGTGCACCCGGTGCGGACACACCGCCAACGCCGACCATATCGGCGCACTCAACGTCGCTATCAGGGCCGGGCTGGTCCTTCCCGGCGTGGCCTAGCCACCGGCTCTCGATGTCGTGCCGCGAGAGGCTGTCGAGGCTCCAGCCCCTGAAGGCTAGACGGACGACACGAACGAGTCATAGGTGGCCGCGATCAGGCAACCAAACTGAGTTGCGGGCTCATCTGGTCTTGAGGATGATGCTTCGGATGTCGTGACGTCGATGGCGTGAGTGTCCGCGCCTGGGGAGTCCACTGCGACGCGCACCTTGAACTCGCCGCAGTCTCCCACCTGGTGTACGAACCGGGTCAGTTGCTCGACGTCGCCGACGGCGATGCGGCCGTCCGGCAGTAGTAGTGAGCCGTCGAAGACCGTGGTGAATGCGGGGTCAGCGGCCTGTGCTGAGCTTGTTCCTTAACCTCCGGCTTGATCATCAACGTTCGCCAGGTCACTCGTTCGGGTGATCGCCGGACGTGGGTACGGCCTTCTCGTGATCCTG
>NZ_JBIWFN010000044.1:0-31472 GCF_044763085.1 Streptomyces sp. NPDC096311 | reverse complement strand
CGCGTGGTGGTGGGTTCTCTTTTTGCCGACTGTTACCCCGTGGGCGCCACTCACCCGTGGGGGGGGGGCATCCTCTGGATGCCCGCCCCTTCGCTACCCGCACCGTCATAGCGGACGGCCGCTGGTCACTTGACGATTGGACCCGTGGGGCCAGGGGTGGGAGTAGGAGTAGGGGTGGGAGTGGGGGTGGGAGTGGGAGTGGGAGTAGGAGTGGGAGTGGGAGTAGGAGTGGGAGTGGGAGTGGGAGTGGGAGTGGGGGTGGGAGTAGGAGTGGGAGTAGGGGTGGGAGTAGGAGTGGGAGTGGGGGTGGGGTGCTTGCCGCAGCCACCTCCCTTGCCCTTGCCCTTGTCCTTACCCTTGCCCGACCAGTTGTCGTGCCCCTTGCCCGACCAGTTGTCGTGCCCCTTGCCCGACCAGTTGTCGTGCCCCTTGCCCGACCAGTTGTCGTGCTTGTCGCCGTCGTGGCTGTTGCCGTGACTGGCTGTCGCCATAGTCACGGTGCCGGTGTGTGGCGTCGCTGCGAATGCACTGGTGGGCACCAGTACGCCTCCTGCGGCAAGGGCGCTCGAGGTGGCAAACATGGCGATGCGCTGAGTCCGAGAAATGCGAGTCATGGGAATTCTCCTTCATTCAATATGTCTGTTGACCTATGCCGCCGGAGGTGTTCCGGGCGGGCAGCGGGCCATATGCTCTGCGTGAGCCCGTGGAACAAGTAAGCCCGGCACCGACGATGCGCGTCACGACACTGCCTCTCGTGACTTGACAGCCATCGATAATTCGGCTCGTTGTCCATATCCGCCCGATGGAACGCCTCGAGAGCAGATTTCAAGAGCGTTCAGTGGCTCACCCTCTGATGTGGGTTGACCCGCGCGTTCTCTGATTTTGGGCGCCGTGGAGCCTCGAACTCATTCGCGGCTGGCTCAGCGAGCTGGAGCGGGCGGCGCCGGCGCCCTCGTACCGCCGCGCTATCTACGCGAGTGTGTCGGCCGTATTCAACGTGGCTGTGGAGAACGACCACCTGCACCGCGACTCCGTCCAAGGCCGGCACCGTGCGAGCACCGGCGCCCAGCCAGTGCCGCGTCGCCCCCTGGATGGCCTGGCAGTCGCATCAGGGCGACTTGCCGCTCTTCGGGCGGTATGCGATACGTGGAGAGAGGCCTTTCAGCGCTCGCCGGGGACCCCCTGCTGGCCCGTCCTGGAAGAGGAAGCGCCGTGACAGGAGCGAACGAGGCCGCCGGGCGCGTGATCACCGGGCGCTACCGGCTCCTGCGCCGGCTCGGCGCCGGCGGCATGGGACGGGTGTGGCTGGCCTACGACCAGGAGCTGGCGTGCGAGGTCGCGCTCAAGGAGATCATCCTGCCGCCGGACGTCCCAGAACGTGAGGTGGGCACCCGTATCGCGAGGGCCCGCGGCGAAGCGCGGCACGCCGCCCGGCTACGCAATCACCCACATGTCGTCACCGTGCACGACATCGTGGAGGACGATGGCCTGCCGTGGATCGTCATGGACTTCGTCCCGGGCGCCATGGACCTGGAGGCGGTGGTGCGCGAGCAGGGGCCGCTGGCGCCCGCCGACGTCGCCCGGATCGGGCTGGCGGTGCTCGACGCCCTGCTGGAGGGCCACCGGCTCGGCGTCCTTCACCGGGATGTCAAACCGGCCAACATCCTGTTGACCCACCCCGGCCCGCAGCCTTCCTACCCTACGGAGGGCGGCGGCCAGGTGCTGCTGACGGACTACGGCATCGCGCTGGAGCCGAGCTCCGGAGAGGCCCGCCTGACCGCCACCTTGGAGGTCCTCGGGACCCCGCGCTTCATGGCCCCGGAACGGACCCGCAGCGCGGCGCCCACCCCGGCCGCCGACCTGTTCTCACTCGGCGCCACCCTGTATTTCGCGGTCGAGGGGACCGGCCCCTTCGACCGCGACTCCGCCCTCACCACGCTCAGTGCCCTGCTGTTCGAACCTCCCACCCCGCCGCGCCGGGCAGCGGAGCTGGCCCCTGTCCTCCTCGATCTGCTGGCCAAGGACCCCGCGCAGAGGATGGACGGCAACGAGGCCGCCCGGCAGCTCACCTCTATCGCTGCCCAGCCTCATCCTTCCCCTGCGCGGCAACCGGCTCTCCCACCGGAGATGCCGCCACCCGAGTGGTCCCCCGCCTCGAAGCCGCCGCGCTCTGAGGAATCGCTCCCGCCGACCGAGTATGTGTCACCGGCCGAGCCGGAGAAGCCGGCCGGCCCGCCCCTGGGACCGCTGCCACGCAAAGGTGACGAGGCCCGGCTGCAGCCCCGCCCGACGCGGTCCAGACACCGGCGGGCCGGGCTCATCGCGGGGGTGGTGCTGGTGGCGCTGGCTGCGGTGGGCAGCATCTACCTGACGCAGTGCCGCTCGCCGAGTCCTGAACCCCCCGCACCGGCATCCGTGCTCTCGGTCAAGGTCGGCGACTCCCCGCAGGGGGTGGGTGTGTCGCCGGACGGGCGCCGGGTCTACGTGGCCAACTTCACCTCGGGCTCGGTTTCGGTGATCGACATCGCGACGAACCGGACGGTGGGCAGCCCCATCCCTGTCGGCGACACCCCGGAGGGGGTGGGTGTGTCCCCGGACGGACGCCGGGTCTACGTGACCAACAGTTCCTCGGGCTCGGTTTCGGTGATCGACGCCACGAGGAACCGGACGGTGGGCAGCCCCATCCTCGTCGGCGACACCCCGGAGGGGGTGGGTGTGTCCCCGGACGGACGCCGGGTCTACGTGACCAACGGAAGCTCGAGTTCGGTTTCGGTGATCGACACCGCGACGAACCACACGGTGGGCAGCCCCATCCCCGTCGGCCGCTTCCCGCAGGGGGTGGGTGTGTCGCCGGACGGACGCCGGGTCTACGTGACCAGCTTGGGATCGGACTCGGTGTCGGTGATCGACACCGCGACGAACCACACGGTGGGCAGCCCCATCCCCGTCGGCACCCGCCCCGCGGGGGCGGCCGTGTCCCCGGACGGACGCCGGGTCTACGTGACCAGCTTGGGATCGGACTCGGTGTCGGTGATCGACACCGCGACGAACCGCACGGTGGGCAGCCCCATCCCCGTCGGCGCCCGCCCCGCGGGGGTGGCCGTGTCGCCGAACGGACGCCAGGTCTACGTGACCAACGGAAGCTCGAGTTCGGTTTCGGTGATCGACACCGCGACGAACCGCACGGTGGACAGCTCCATCCCCGTCGGCGCCCGCCCGGCGGGGGTGGCCGTGTCGCCGGACGGGCGACAGGTCTACGTGGCCAACGGGAGCTCGAGCTCGGTTTCAGTGATCACGTTCTAGCTAGAGGATGTCCGAAAGTCAGGACTGTGCCCCGGTCGATTCTTCGGACCAGCGGCGTGGCACTCCGCCGGGAAAGGGAAACTTCGCGCGGGCAGGCCACCCGCAGGACGCCGAGAAATCGCCGACGGACCGGAAGATTCCCGCCGTGCCGCCGCGCAGAGTGGAGAAGACCGCGCAACCGGTAAGCAAGGCCGGCACATCCAGCGGTTGCCCGTCGGCACAGTGGTGCCTGCGGGAACCAGCCGTAGCACGCGCGCAGGGGATGCAAGCGCTTCGTTCCCCGCAGCCGACGGGATTCACAACACGTCCTGTTGTTACAGGTCAGGAGCGTTTCTCGGGCTTACGACCAAGCCCTGAGCGGCGCACTTCGTGACGGCGTGAGGCCACTGGTCGGTCATGGCGGGGTGCAGCCCGGCGGATCCCAGATGCGGTTGTGGTTGCTGTCGTAGTGGTAACCCGTGCAGGGACCGTACGGTGCCGCGTTCGACGATTCCGCCATGGACGTCGTTGTCTGAGGCGCCGCCTCGGCGTTCGCCATGCCCACCGTGCCGGCGAGCAGCACAGCAGTGCAAGACGCTCCCACGATGTGCCGGATGCGCTTCCGGGTACTTGTCGTCATGATGATCTCCCTTTGGGCGGATGAGCCACGCACCCACCAGCGTGGGAGCTGGTCATAACGGTGTCAAACGACCATCGAGGGAAGTTCCATCCTGAAACCTCAGGTGGGAGGCGAGCCGCGCCCGGCCCTGCCTGGCCCGGCCCGCGCCACTTCACTGGACTGGCGTGTGCCTGTATTGACTACTCCGTCGCCTACGGAACGGCCGTGGTCTTGGTCAGGCAGGCTGCTCCGCCGGCTCAAGCGCACCGCCGCCCCGAGACGGAAACGGTCCCGGTCACCCTCGCGGCAGCCGCCTGAGCCCTCCGAAGGGCGCTGTCACGTTGTTGGATGTGGGAGTGCCTGACGGTGTGTCGGGGGATGGGGCGCCGTGGCCCGGGCCTGTGTTCAGGCCGTGGTGGGTCGGCCGACAGCGCCGATGGTCTGGCGATCACCCTGGGCACCGCGCGCGTCTTCTTCATCAGGCGGCGGAAGAAGCGCCGGGCCGCGGCCTTGTCCCGGCCGCTGCACGGCGGTGCCGCTGCTTGGAACGGACGGCGCCCCGGTGGCGGCCCTCTGCGTCCTGACCGACCCCGCGCACCGCTTGGAACGACTGGCGCAAGCCGCCCGGCGGACCGGCCGCGTGATCAGTGCGGGCCTGCGCGGCCGGTGAACCGGAAACCGACGGACCGGCGACCTGAGGCCCGATCCTTCGGAGTGGACACCCTGACAATGGATCTTGATGGATCGGGGAGGGAGGTCCGGGTGGGACGCCGGTCTCCGTATCCGGAGGAGTTCCGCAAGGACACCGTCGCGCTGTACCACGCGTCCGGCGGCACACGCACGTACACGGCGGTGGCCGCGGATCCCGGGACCACCAGGGAGATGCCGCGCACGTGGGTCCGCAAGGACACCGTTGGGTCCGCGCCCGAGCCGTCACACGGCAGCGTGCAGAGTCCGGCCGAGGATCCCGCCCGGCTGCAGGCCGGCAACCAGCGGCTGCTGAAGGCAGACAAGGCAGACAAGGAGCGGCAGCCGCAGCGAGAGATCCTGCGCCGGGCAGCCGCCCATGCCACCCGCGAGGCGAAGTGAGCCCCCGTTACCGTCTTCATGGCTCCGCAATGGGGCCTCCGGCCTTCGGGTCCGGCATGACTTCCCCCTCCTGTTGTTGATGATCCGGGGGGTGGTGTCACCGGCTCCGGAGGCATCGACGGACCGCTGATGAGGGGCTTGAGCACCGGCTTCACCCGAGCCGGAAGAGCTCTCCGTAACGTGGATGTGGCAGCTCGGTGCCGAGGCAGGGCCGGACAAAAGCGTGATGGAGGGGCCTGCACATGATCGACACCGGCGGCATCGACGTCTTCCTCGGCCTGGACGTCGGCAAGGGCGAACACCACGCCACCGCCGTCACCCCGGCCGGGAAGAAAGCGTTCGACAAGCGCCTGCCCAACACCGAGCCCAAGCTCCGCGAGCTGTTCGCGAAACTCCACGCCAAGCACGGGACGGTGCTGGTCGTGGTCGACCAGTCGGCCTCGATCGGTGCCCTGCCGCTGGCGGTCGCAAGGGGACATGGGCTGCCCAGTCGCCTACCTGCCCGGACTAACGGCCTCGGGAGAAATTGAGATCGGCGCGTGCTCGTCTGCCGGTTCGGCTGGTGGGTGATCAGCAGGCGGTCTGTCGGACGGGTACCAGTTCGGTGCTTGTCCTGCGGCGGGTTGCCCGTCGGGCGGACCGATCGGAGACCAGTCCCGTAATGGCCATGTGGGTCTCGGCGTAGTTTTCGCGCCGCCCGGTGTACCGCTGGAGCGGGCGCCACTTCTTGTACTCGGCGTTGGTGTGTTCCACGCAGATCCGCCGTGAGGACCGGCGGCGCCGCATCTCGCGCCAGGCATGGAGCTCGCCCAGCGGGGCGTCGTCCTTGGGCTTCTTCGGCGGGGCGCTGACCTGGTCGGGGAACTCGCTTGCCAGGCCACGGTAACCCTCGTCGACCTCGGCTTTGACCGTGGGGTGCTGATGGAACTGCTCGGCGATGCCTTCGGTCCGCACCGCGGTCTGGTCGTGCATCCGGCCCGGGCGGACGACGCCGGAGTACAGGGTGCGGCCCTGACCATCGCTGAAGGTGGTGGTCTTGATCGTGTTCTGCCTCTTCTTGCCGGAGACGAATCCCTTGCGGCCCGGGCGGCCGGCGCGGGGGCGGCGCACTTGCACCTCGGTGCCATCGATGCGCAGGTCCACGCCCTCAGCCTCGGCGTAGGCGAACAAGTCTTCCGGGGTGCGGATACGCAGGCCGGGCCGGTCGGGGATGGCGAACCCGCGAGCGGCGAGCAGAGAACGGACGCGGATGGCGCCGGAGATGGTGGAGCGGTCCACTGCGCACAGCTCGGCCAGTGCCGCGTGCGGCAGGCCATGCCGCAGGTGGACCAGAGTGACCAGCAGCCGGTCGATGAAGACGAGCTTCTGCTTACGCCCGGCGCCGGCTGTCCGTCGGCGGGCGCCGCCCCGTTGTATAACGCGGACTCGCGGGCCGCTTCCCAGCGTGGCGCGAGTTCTTCGATCAACTCGCCGAAGTGTTGGCGGGAGACGCCGGTGAAGACAGGATGAGACAAGGCCGTACGGAGCAGCTCGTGATGCACACCCTGAGAACCCGCACGGCCGCCTTACGTAACGGTCGTGCCCGCCCCTTCAGCATTGCTCCCCCAAGTCGCTAAGCCCCCAGCACATGCCCGATCTCTGCGAGCTCCTCCTCCGCCAGCGGCCCGAACTCCAGCGCCCCGGCGTTTTCCTCCGCCTGCGTCACCGTCCGAAAGCCGGGGATGGGCACCGTCTGCGGGCTGCGCGCCCACAGCCAGGCCAGCGCGCCCTGGGTGAGAGTGCGCCCGCGGCTCGTGAGGACGGACCGTACCCCCTCGACGCGCGCCAGCCACTGCGGGTCGGCGACACCACCTGCCGCGAAACCCGGCAGCCAGGCAGGCGGTGCGCTGCGGATGTCACCGGAGGCAAGCGTGCTGCCCGGCACGTACTTCCCGGTCAGCAGCCCCATCGCGAGCGGGCTGCGGTTGATGCTCGCGAGGTCGGACTCCTCGCACAAGGCGAGCATTTCGGGCGCGTCCTGAAGGACGTTGCAGCGGTGCTGCACGGCCGCGCAGTGCGGGCCCACGGCGAAGACGGCCGCCCGCTTCGGGTCGTCGGTGCTCCATGCGTACGCGCGGATGAGCCCTTGTCGTACGAGATCCTCACAGGTGTCCCGTAGAAGAGCGGCTCGTTCGGAATCCACGTCCGAGAGATGCAGCTGGTAAAGGTCCACGTAGTCGGTGCCGAGCCTGGCGAGCGACGCCGTCAGCGCACGCCGTACGTACGCCGGTGAGTCGTCGCCGCCCGTGAGGACCTTGTTCTCCTCGTTGAAGAGGTTGCCCCACTTGGTGGCCACGACGACGTCCGTCCTGCGCCTGCCGAGGGCCCGTCCCAGTACGCGCTCGCTGTGCCCGGTCCCGTAGACGTCGGCGGTGTCGAAGAAGGTCACGCCGAGGTCCAGCGCACGGCGCACGGCACGCAGGGACTCCTCGTCATCGACCTTGCCCCAGCCGAGCGGGCTCCCGTCGGGGCCCTGCCATTCCCCGCCGATAGCCCAGCAGCCAAAACCGAGGGCGCTCACCTCGATTCCGCTTCGTCCGAGGGTCCTTGTGTATGGCGCGTGCGTACCGGCGGCCGTCGTCCCGTTGGTTGTCTCCATGCCGGTGAAGGCTAGGAGCTGGAGTGCACGCGAAGACAACCCTCCTGCCGGGATCAGGCCCGGTACGCCGCCAGATCAGCGGCCCAGAAACTGGCGGCGGCAAGTCCCCGCAGCATGGACGTTCCCTTCTATAACAATGGGCGCCACAGCAGGTCGGATTCTGTCCTTACTACGGGAATGAGTCTCGCTGAGCTGGCGGCGGGCCGCTCGCTGATCGCCATCAGGCAAAGCCCCGGGCCGAGACGCCGCCCTTCAATTGCTCCCAAGGTCGTAACGATGCGGCGGATCGCCGACCTCTACCCGGGCGAGGACAAGACCGACGCGAGGGACGCGTTCATCATCGCCGACGCCGCCCGCGCGATGCCCCACACGCTGCGGGCAATCGATGGCGAGGACGAGACGATCGCCGAGCTGGAGATGATCGTCGGCTTCGACGACGACCTGGCCGGCGAGGCCACCAGGATCGCCAACCGGCTGCACGGTCTGCTGACCCAGATCCATCCGTCGCTGGAACGGGTCCTGGGGTAGCGGTTGCAGCACCCGGCTGTCCTGGCCCTGTTGGAACGCTTCGGCTCCCCGGCCCAGATCCGCAAGGCGGGCAGGCGCCGGCTGGTCACGCTGTTACGGCCGAAGGCCCCCAGAATGGCCGAGCGGCTGGTCGCGGAGATCTTCGCGGCCTTGGACGAGCAGACCGTCACCGTTCCGGGAACGGAAGCGGCCTCGCTCATCGTCCCGAGCCTGGCCGGCTCACTGACGGCCGTCCTCGACCAGCGCAAACGGCTGGCCGGCCGGATCGAGGAACTGCTGGCGGCACACCCTCTTTCCAAGGTCCTGACGTCGATGCCAGGAGTCGGCGTCAGGACCGGAGCACGCATCCTGATCGAGGTCGGCGACGGCAGCACCTTCCCGACCGCCGGTCACCTGGCCGCCTACGCGGGTCTCGCCCCGGCGACCCGGAGTTCGGGCTCATCGATCCGCGGCGAACAGCCCTCCCGAAGAGGGAACAAGCAGCTCAAGCGGTCCTTCTTCCTCTCCGCGTTCGCCACCCTGGGCGACCCGGCATCGCGGGCCTACTACGACAAGAAGATCGCCCAGGGCAAGCACCACACCCAGGCTTTGCTCTGCCTCGCCAGACGCCGGGCCGACGTACTGTTCGCGATGCTCCGCGACGGGACCTTCTACGAACCGCAGCCGTCGGCCGCAGTCACCTGACCTGCGGCTCTGCGAGGAGCACGACTCGATCGGCCTCTACATCGAAGCCGAGCACCGGATGGCCATAGTCGCCCTCCGGGTCCATCAGCACGGGCTTGCCCAGCCGCCGCCCGATCTCCCGGAGGAAGCCGCAGAACACATCAAGTCGATCCTGGCCCTGCAACTCCCGCAGGTCGACGTCGAAGTCGACTTCGTCGTCGGCATGGAAACGGAAGATCGCCAACACATCGGCCGTCGGCCAGACCCGCAGGTCCGGGCACTCTGCATCCGCCGGGCGGGACAGCACGGTCTCCGCCCGGGGCACCGGAAGCACTGTCTGTCCCTCGGAGTATTGGCGCTTCCAGCCCTTCTCCGCGACAAGGTCGAGGACCGCCTGCCAGTCCTCCACCGAGGCATCAGGGACACGCACGTCCGGCAACGACCCCATCAAGTCCGGATCGAAGAAGGAACTCACGTCATCCCACAGCAGATCAGCCACCCCGCCATGCTGCCCGGCTCGCCGACCCAACGCACCCCCGTTTCCCTTGACCAAAGAGATAGGGGCACCCCCCGCCGGGACTTCATCTGATCCCTCCGTGGATACTCCGCCCTTCAGGGCGGAGAGGAAACGCACTCCTGCGGAGCAGGGCAGGGAAGGACGATCCGCCGCCAGGGCGGATCGTCGTTCGCGACCAACTACCCGCAGGTGGTCGCAAGTTGATGCGACAATTGTGAGTTGTGGGCACTCACGTGAAGCGGGCGTATCGGTACCGCTTCCATCCGACGGATGCGCAGGCAGCCGAGCTGTCGCGCACGTTCGGGTGCGTGCGGAAGGTCTACAACCTGGCGCTCGCCGCCCGGACCGAGGCATGGACGCGGCAGGAACGGGTCAACTACCACCAGACCTCGGCGATGCTGACGGCGTGGAAGAAGGCCGAGGAACTGTCGTTCCTCAACGACGTCTCCTCGGTGCCGCTCCAGCAGGCCCTGCGGCACTTGCAGACGGCGTTCACCCACTTCTTCGGCAAACGGGCCAAGTACCCGCGTTTCAAGTCGCGGAAGAAGACGCGCAGGAGTGCGGAGTACACCACCAGCGCATTCCGCTTCCGCGACGGAGCGCTGACACTGGCGAAGATGACCGAGCCGCTGGCCCTCGTGTGGTCGCGCCCGCTGCCCGAGGGAGCGAAGCCGTCCACCGTGACCCTCTCGCAGGACAGCGCGAGACGCTGGTTCGTCTCCCTGCTGTGCGAGGACCCGTCCGTCAAGCCGCTCCCGGCCACCGGCCAGGCCGTCGGTGTCGATGTCGGCCTGGACCACCTGCTGACCCTCTCCACCGGGGAGAAGATCGCCAACCCCCGGCACGAGCGCCGTGACCGTGCCTCTCTGGCGAGGGAGCAGCGTCGTCTTGCGAAGAAGGAGAAGGTCTTCACCGATGATCTCCTCACACGCTGCGAGGAGATCATGCGGGACGTCTGCACCGACTTCGGCGGCGGACTAAGGGAGTTCAACGGCGAACGAGACCATGTCCACCTGCTGGTGCACTATCCGCCCAAGGTCGCCCTCTCCCGACTGGTCGGCTCCCTCAAGGGCGTATCAGCCCGCCGCCTGCGCCAGGAGTTCCCCGACCACCTACGCCGATACCTGTGGGGCGACCACTTCTGGTCCCCCTCCTACTTCGCCGCCTCCGCCGGCGGAGCCCCGCTCTCCGTAGTCAAGGAGTACATCGAGAACCAGAAACGCCCCGACTGAGACCACCAGAGATCTCTCCCGGCTCCGCCGGCCAACCCCGCGGGCGCTCCGCGCCCGAACCCCAGATGCCGCGACGCTCCGCGTCGCCACCACACGATGCGATTCCTCCCAGGCACAAACGCCTGGGGTTCCTCGCAAGAATCTTGCTGATATCTCCAGGCGTAAAGAGCGCCCCGGGTGTTGCGCAGGGTGAATGGTCAGGTGGTGACGGGGCCGCACAGGAGGGGCTGGAACATCGGGGTGGGCTTCTTGTCCTTGGTCAGGATCTGAGAGCCGTCGCCGAGGTGGATGTTGAGGTAGGTTGCGCCGGTCAGCTGGGCGGACTGATCGGGGACCTTTACGGTCTTGTCGATGACGCCTTGGTCATCGGCGGTAAGGTCTCCGAGCATCACCAGGACCGGGCCTTGCTTGGTGCACGTGCCCTGGTGCAGGTGCGCCGCGTGCCGGGAGTTCGCTGCCAGTCCGGTGGCCTTCACCCTCAGGGTGTAGGTCTTGGTGGCGGCGTCGTAGGCGACGGTGGCGTCGCCCTCCCGCTTGGTGGAGCCGACAGGCTGCACCTTCACGGGTGAGTTGTCAGGTCTACCGCTGGGCAGCGGCACGCACGCGATCGGTTCCCTCTGCTGCTGGGAGTCGCCGTCGCTCAGCCGTACTACCAGGACCGCGTTGTCGGGCAGCTCCCGAAGTCCTGACTGTGTGCTGTGGACGGTGGTCTTGAGGTTGCCGAAGTCGTCGCCGGTGACGGTCGAGAAGGACACCAGCACGGAGCCGGACTTCGGTTGGGCGCAGCTGCCCGGCACTATGTCGACAGCATGTTTGATGCCGGGTGCGAGACCGGTGATGTCGAACGCGGCGGAGACCTTTCCGTCCGGGAGGCCGAGCTTGGCTGTGCCGACCGGCTGGGCCTTGACTGCGAGCTTCGCGGAGGAGAAGGCGCCCTTGGACGCGGGCGGCGAGGCGGAGTCAGCAGCCAGCGGCGAGGCCGGGGCGGACGCCGACGGCGAGGACGCGGACGAGCAGGCGGTAGCAGCCAATGCGGTCGCTATGGAGAGGACGGCGAAGGTCGCACGCCGGATGGCTGTGGACATGGGGATCCCTTACTTCGGCAGTGTGGCGTCAGCGGCTCGTACGAGCAGGGTCGGCAGACCCGTTCCCGCTGTGATCTCAATAGGGGGTTTTGCCTGTTTTACATGCATCCGCAATGGAATCCACTCCACTGGTCGCGGCATGCGGGATGACGGTGCCATCTCGCTGCCGTCAGGCGACGCACCCCTCGGCGTGTGGTTCGTGCAGCCGGTGTTGCAGGACGAAATGGGGGTGCGCGGGCGGTGTGGCGGGTGCGGGGGAAGGTGCGGAGGGAAGAGGACTTCTTCCAGGCGGCCGCGTACACCACAGCCGTCTTGGTGACCACCCTGTCGAGGCCGAAAAGGCAGGCCACGTTACCTTCGGGCAGGCCGAGCTCGGTCATACGGCACCTTTCCCACGGCGCGGCGTTGAGCGGTGTCGAGTGCCACAGCCGACGTGCTGTTCGGCGAACAGGGTGTGCCCCTGTCCGCATCCGTTGCGTGGTGCGGGAGGAAGCGGTGCTCATGGGCGACTGTCGGCCCCGCACCAACCCCCCACCCGTGCGAGCACGCCCCCAGGCGTCTCGCTTGTCCTGTCAAAACTGCCGCACGACCCGGGCCGGACGGTGTCCCCCGAGCGGAGGACCAGCCGGTGGACGCTGCTCATGTGCGCGCCTCATGCCGGGGTCTACGACCGGTGGGGCGAGGCTGTTGTGGCCGCCGGCGGACTGCAGAGAAGCGGCCCGCCGAAGGTGACCTGAAAGGTGCCGAGTGCCTTCCAGCGCCTGATCCTGCGAATCCGGCCTTCACCGGTCGAATCGAGCGGCAGGCCGCAGGCGGACTTTGGGGTGGCCTGCTCGTTGGGGGGGGAGCCTCTTCTTGAGGCTCAACCTCGGGAGTGGACACCGGGTTTCATGCGACGAGCGACGGAGTAGGAGATGAGATCAGCTGCTGCCCGAACTCGACTGGAGAGAGGTGGCCGAGGGCGGAGTGGCGACGGCGGTTGTAGCAGGCCGGCCGGCGAAACAGCTCCAACCGTGTCTGTGCCTTCGAGGTGAGGCGTCGTTCGTGGAGCAGTTCCCGTGTCAGGCCCTGGAAGAACGACTCGGCCAGGGCATGCCGTAAGTCGATGCCGGTGGCCGGATACGGCCACGTCGAGGCGACGGCGATATACGTGATGCCGCTGCATCAACCGGTGTTCAACGTCTTCGCGATGAATTCGCGCATGACCAGGTCCGGTGCGGAAGGGGCCGTCTTGTCCGCGATCATGGTGCGCTCGGCGCGCTGGGTGCGGCGCAGGTGACGGCTGGCGATCTGGTGGATGCGCATCAGGCGCGTGACACGCTTGCGGTTGATCTTCCGGCCTCGCGAGCGGAGTTCGGCATGGATGCGCGGGCCGCCGTAGGCGCCGCGGTGTCCGGCATGGATCTCGCGGATCCCGGGCACCGCGGCGGCCTGCTCGGACTGACGCGCGGCGCGGGCCTGCGTGGTGGCCTGGTGCCGTCAGCAGCCGGAGCGGGAGACGCCCAGCACCTGGCATATCCGCTTCACGTCGAAGTCGGCACGGTGGTCGGAGATGAAGTCCCGGCGGCGGGGGCTCACTTCGCCTCCCGGGTGGCATGGGCGGCTGCCCGGCGCAGGATCTCTCGCTGCGGCTGCCGCTCCTTGTCTGCCTTGTCTGCCTTCAGCAGCCGCTGGTTGTTGGCCCGCAGCCGGGCCGGCTCCTCGGCCGGACTCTGCACGCTGCCGTGTGACGGCTCGGGCGCGGACCCAACGGTGTCCTTGCGGACCCACGTGCGCAGCGTCTCCCTGGTGATCCCGGGATCCGCGGCCACCGCCGCGTACGCGCGTGTGCCGCCGGACGCGCGGTACAGCGCGACGGTGTCCTTGCGGAACTCCTCCGGATTCCTGCACGGCCGCAGTTCGGCAGTGATCGGGGAGGTGGCAAAGACACCGTCCGAGTCCTGGTGAACCTCGCGTATCCGGGCGGCGGGCTTCACGTCGGCCGCCCGGCGGATCCCCCCTCGCCCGCGGTCCTGCGCCAGCAGTGGAAGCTCGAATCGAGCGGGCGCTCACCGGAGACTGCCGGCCGGATCGGGGGTCACGATGAGGGGTGGTCGATCCGCCGTTCGGCCCACCCGGAGTCGTGTACGCACGACCCACCCTGGGGTCATGTACGCACGACGTCGTCACACCTACTTCGCCATGATGGCGGCATGTATCGCGCTCTTCGTCCTGGCCTGGGGCGTCGTGCGTATCTGGTCGGTTCCCGCGGCGGTCGGCATGTGTGTGGTCGCCATGGTGATCCCGCCGGTGGCCGCCATCGTCGCGAACCGGCGCGGCCCCGACGACCGCTGGTGGGACGCCCCGTCCGGCGACCCGAAGTCCGACGAGTGGTGGGATGAGATGGACGGCAAGCAACATCTCTGAAGCCCGTCAGCCCGTTCCACGGCCACAAGGCCGGTGCTTCCTCACACGACTACCGGCTCTCGGCGAAAGTGCGGGCCGTCGTCGGCGCCGACACGAAACGTGTGGTCGTCGGCACAGGGGAATGGTCACCATGCACCGTGGCAGATGTCAGGGTCACAGGTGACACTGGCCCGGCCTGCCACCGCGACGGGTGCGCCCCTGCGGGGTTGCGCCGCCTGCATCGGCACCGTCCGGTTGCCCCGCATCGCAGACCGAGAGCAGGCATGCGGGAAGGCGTACGGCGCGCCACAGGCTCTTCAGCGGCTGCCGTCCGATCGGTGTCACCGCAGGACATCCGCGCGGCTCTCGTCCTGGACCCACTGCCGGCCTGGATCCGCATCCCCTCCCCTGCCGCGTCCCACCACATGGCTGCTCACGGCGGCCACCACGCCTTCAACACCGCCATCGCCGGGCCCGACCCGATACGGGCCGGGAGAGCGTGTCCAGCGGGGGCGTCCGCCAGGACATGCGGCCGGTCCGGTCAACCGGTTCCCGGCCCGCTCCGGTGTGGCGCCTGAGCAGCGCGTACCCGGCGGCAAGCACCCCGGCGAGGCTACGACAGCCCCCACCATGTGGTCCCCCGGTTGACGGATCCAACCGGGTACTGGAATGCCTTCAAATGGTGAGCAGTTCCATCGACGACTCCTGAAGCCCACGAGGCAGAGAAGGATCACGAACCATGGCGTGTCAGTATGCTCCCGATCAGATCCGAGCCGGTTATACGATTCAGCAGATAGCCGACCGGTTCGAGGTCTACGCCCGCGGCGGAAGGTTCATCGGAGAACACCTCCTTCGGGCCTCGGCAGAGCATGAGGTGGCCGTACTTGAACGCGCCCATCGAAACAGGGAATTGTCTTCCGGTCCTGGAATTTAGCGCAAGGAAGTGCCGGCTGGCCTGATGGCTGCTGTGGCCCAGCCGGCCCCGGCTGTCCCCCGTCACCTGCAGCTGCTCCTACGGCCTGCGGGCCGGGCCTGATCCGTCCTGCCGGGCATGTCCGCGACCTTGAAGGATCCCCCGGGCCCGGACTGATTGGTTCCGCGTTCCTCCGCCGCCTTTTCCGCTGCGAAGTCCGAAGCGGGTACGCCCATGTCCGAAACGGCCGTAAAGGCTCCGGCGGCCTCAGCGACCCCGCCGCAGGTCGCTGCAGGGCGCTCGTCTTCATCGCGCTCGCCCGGCTGATGGTCGTCCTCGACGCGACCATCGTGAACATCGCGCTGCCCTCCGCCCAGCAGGACCTGGGGATATCGGACGGCAACCGTCAGTGGGTCATCACGGCCTACGCCCTCGCCTTCGGCGGTCTGCTGCTCTTCGGTGGCCGTATCGCCGACCTGTGGGGCCGCAAGCGCACCTTCGTCACCGGTCTGATCGGCTTCGCGGGCGCCTCCGCCCTCGGCGGCGCCGCGCAGAGCTCGGCGATGCTGCTCGGCTCCCGCGCCCTGCAGGGCGCGTTCGGCGACTTTGGCCCCCGGGCAGTACCCGGATGACCGGTTCCGACGCCGGCGAGAGCGCCGAGGATGGGTGCCAGTCGGCGGGCGGGTCTTCACCCTCAGGCACTCAGCTCGTCAAACGGCGGCCGAGAGTGCCGTTGGGAAGGCCATGCGCTTTTCAAGTCGGTCCCTGTTCGGTGGTCATGGCCAGGGGCATCCCGTCGGCCGCGGACGGTCCGTGCTGTGCTTGATGTTCCGGGTCTCGCACAGCACGGACACCTCGAATCCAGTTCGTCCGTGCCTTTGCGGACAGTGGTCTCGCTCCCTCCCTCATCAAGTAGTCGGCACTGCCGCTCGTCCAGCTGCGGAAACAACACCCCGGACTTCACAGCGAGTTGATCACGGAGGTCTTCGGGAACGCGTGTGCGCAGCGTGTGAAGCAACCTGTCGATTCCCTGCGATCCCTTAGCTGTCATCGGCCGATCAGTGGACGAGAGAGTATCGACTGGCCAAGGCGCATTCCTCTCCGGAGTCAGACGCAAACCGCTCCATGAACCGTCTGTGCCATAAAATAGTCACCACACGGCGAAGTTCACGGAGACATCGGCTTCTTAGAGAAAGGTGGGAGCCGGCCGGCCGTGGTGTATCTGCGCGGGCGCACTGTCCGTGCAGGCGTTCCGGAGTCGATCCGGTTGCGATGCCGTTGCGTACACCCGGCTCCAGGACGTAGGCCGTAAGGAAGGCACAGCTCTCTGCATACCGAGGCAGGCGTGGCGACACCCGGTAAGAGGATGACATGACACTTCCGGACTCATTCCCGACCGCTCGAGAAGGTGGCCGACCAGATCGAGGGGACATGGCCGAAGTGCCTGCCCTGCACCTGCAAAGGGCTTTTAGATGGCAGGCAATACTTCGAATCGCCATCATTATTGCACTCACAGCAGACTTGGCAGTGTTTCCGCCGTCTGAGCAGATGCAGATTTCGGTGACGCTGGCTGCCGTCTACGCTCTATGGACCTTTGGAATGCTCTGGGCGTCCTGGAGATCGCGCAAGCCATATCCAAGTTGGGTATATCCACTGGTCGACCTGGCTTTGCTCACCGCATTGATAGCAATTTCCGGCGATTTTTCCGACCCGAACTGGAGCTCGCCGGTATCTGCTGACATCTTTCTCTTCATACCCGTCCTCGCCTCATTCCAGATGCGGCCGGTTCTTACTGCGGCATCTGGAGTGCTCGCAGCGGCGAGCTACGCCGTAGGCACTGCCGTCGGCCATCTACAGCAGCCGTACTGGAACTTCATACTCATGCACACCCTGTTCATTCTTGTGGTGTGCGCAGGCTGTGTACTTCTGTCGGATGTCCAACAGTACAGGGTGAGGGCGATAAGAGAGTTGGCGGAACATCGCCTATGGCTGCTGGACCGGATCATGGCGACGGAGGAGAGGGAACAGCGCAAAATTGCGGAAGTGCTGCACGATGGTGCATTGCAGAACGTTCTGGCGGCCAGGCACTCCATCGACGAAGCGGCATGCAGCCCCGGGGCGACCGATGCGCTGCACCGTGCCGATCAGGCTCTTTCCGCAGCAAGCAAGCAGCTCCGCTCGTCGGTACGGACCCTGCATCCTGAAGTCCTCGTTTCAGGAGGCCTGGTGCCCGCTCTGCAGCATCTGACTCAGCAGGCTTCCGAGCGCGGGAGATTTCACGGAGAGGTTCGGTCCAGTATCACGTCTGCAGGTTCTGCAGATCGGCCACTCTACTGGCTGGCTCGCGAAATTCTGGAGAATGCGGTGAAGCATGCGCAAGCAAAAAATGTCATTGTAACCTTGCAGCAGCATGATTCAGCGAGTGTTAAACTCTCGATTTCTGATGACGGTGTAGGGATATCTAGCGAATGCTTGGCCAGGAGTCTCTCATCAGGCCATATCGGGATCGCTTCGCACCGTGCGCGAATCGAGGGCTTGGGGGGTATTTTCACCCTCCGAAGAAATGAATTCGGCGGTACTACGGCCGAAGCCGTTGTACCGGTGAAATGAGCGATGCTTTCTTGCATCGCGCTCTGCAGGGTGACTTGGCGATCATTCCAGCAGGCCTCGGCGCATGGCTTCCGCAACCGCTGCGGCGCGATCCGACACCTGTAGTTTCTCGTAGAGGTGCTGAGCGTGCGTCTTGACCGTGCTCGTACCGAGGATCAGCTCTTTGGCGATCTGCGGAATGCTGAGTCCCCGGGCCATACCGTTCAGAACCTGCTGTTCCCGCTCACTGAGGGTGGGCGAATTCTGAGATCGCCTCATGCGGATTTCGTCGGCCAGCCCTCCTGTCACTTCTGGTGGCACAACAGTTTTACCCTGTGAGATCGCTCGCACCGCTTCCACGACTTCCGAGCGTTTGCTGTCTTTGGTCAGGAACCCCGCAGCTCCTTCTTCCAATGAACGGTAGACAGAGGAGCTGTCGGTGAAAGCGGAGAGCATGAGAACTCGCGTGTCGACTCGGTCCCGGACCAGGGCGTGAAGCACTGCGATTCCGTCAAGTTCAGGCATGCGCAAATCCAGCACGGCGACTTGTGGAATTTCTCGGCGAATGATCTCCAGCGCATCTCGGCCGTTCTCCGCCTCGGCCACGACATCAATGAAACCACTGAGTTGCAGCGCACGCGAGATGCCCTCGCGAAACAAGGGGTGGTCGTCGGAAATTACCACTCGGATGCGAGGAGGGCTTGGCGTCGCCACGGCAATCCCGACCTTTCGTCTGCGCTTTTACTGCTTTACGATCGCCGGCAAGTTTTCGATGACTCTTACCAAGGTATATGAGCCCCTGCCGGCGGGCCATGTGTGGCTCGTTGCCGTAATGCGGGGAGACGTGAGGGGCAACGGCGGGTCCTCAGCGGACAGCGGCCGTCTCCCGCCGTGCAGCGGCCCGGGCCGCCCTGGAACCGAACAGCGTGATCGTCACGACGCCCAGCATCGCCAGCAGGCCGACCCCTGCCGTTCCGGACCAGCCGGCCACGTGGAAGGCAGTGGCACCCACCGTGCTACCGACGCTGGAGCCGATGTAGTAGGCGGACTGGTAGAGGCCGGAGGCCTGGGCGCGACCGTGGGTGGCGGTCTTGCTGACCGTCGAGGCGGCGACCGTGTGGCCGGCGAAGAAGCCCGCCGTGATCAGGACCATGCCCAGCAGGACCAGCGGGAGAGTGCCAAGGAGGGAGATCAGCAGGCCCGCCGCCGTCGTGGCGGCCGTCAGGCAGAGGGCGCCCCGGCGGCCCAGGCGGTTCACCAGCCGGCCCGCCGCCGACGCCGAGACCGTACCCACCAGGTACACCAGGAAGACCGAGCCGATGATGCCCTGGGGGAGCGAGAAGGGGGCGTCGGTCAGGCGGTAGCCGATGACCGTGTAGACACCGCCGAACACCGTCATGAACAGTGCGCCGATCACATAGAGGCGGCGCAGCAGTGGGTCGGTGAGGTGGTCGCGGACCGTGCGGGCAAGCGTGCGGGGGTGCAGGGAGCCCGCCTTGAAGTGCTTCGGTGCCGGCAGCAGCAGCCGGAAGGCCACCGCACACGCCACCGCGATCACGCCGATCACCCCGACGGCCACCCGCCAGCCCCACTCCTGGGCGACCCAGCCGGTGACGACCCGGCCGCTCATGCCGCCCACGCTGTTGCCGGCCACGAACAGGCCGATCGCCGCGACCAGCGCCTTGGGGCGGACCTCCTCCGCGAGGTAGGCCTGCGCCGACGCAGGCAGGCCGGCCAACGCGGCGCCCTGCAGCGCCCGCAGCACGATCAGCGCGCCAAGCGACGGCGCGAACGGCACCAGCAGGCCGACTGTCACCGCGACCGCCAGCGACGCCGTCATCACCGTACGCCGCCCGAATCGCTCCGACAGAGCGCTCATCGGCACGACGAACACCGCCAGCCCGCCCGTCGCGGCCGCCACCGTCCAGCTCGCCTCGCCCGCCGTCGCCCGGAACTCTCCGGAGATCAGCGGCAGCAGCGCCTGCGTGGAGTACAGCAGGACGAAGGTCGCGGCACCCGCGAGGAAGAGGGCGAGGTTCATCCGGCGGTAGCCGGGACCGCCCGGGGCGATCCGGGAATCGGATGCGGCGCCCACGGCGGTGGACACCTCGGGATCGGCAGGAGGCATGCTTCGACAGTAGGAATTACCCGATTCATCCGTCTAATGTACGGAATCTTCATAATTGTTCCCATGGTGCATCAGCGCAGGTCACAAGGCCGCCTTTCGTGAACGAGTGACACAGAAGACACAGGTCAGGCGGGCTGACGGAGGAGGCGCCCGATGCACGATTGGATCTTGGCGAGGAGTCCGATGACGGGTTCGTTGTCGCGGATCGTCCTCCGCACATGGGTGTCACCGTCCCGGCGTGTTGCCAGTTCGCGCAGACGCTGGGTGTGGAGCCCCTTGAGATACAGACGCATGTCGTCGAGGGCGTCGGCCAGGGCTGCTGCGTGGGCGGTCCGTTCGTCGGCCTGTGGCGCGGTCAGGGCTGCGGGAGCGTGTGTGCCGTAGTCAAAAAGCCCTGGGATGAGGGCTGCCTGCTGTGTGGAGTGAGCGGTCAGGGCGGTGAGATGTTCCATGAGCGTGGCCAGGACGGCAAGAGTGGTGGAGGCATCCGAGACGGCCCTGGGGTCGTGGCCGGGCTCCCGGCGCGCGTGCTGCTGTGAGGTCCGAGCCTTGGCCAGGATGCTTTCGGCTCTGCGGCGGGTCTGGTCCGTCGAGGGGCTGCGGGGGTGGGTCAGCCGGTTCAGCGCCGCGTCCAGGTAGACGGCAACTGCCCGTGTCGCCTCGGTGGTCTGTTCGGTGAGGCGGTCGTGGTCCCAGGTGGGCCACAGCAGGTAGCCGCCGAGGAGTGCGGCGGCGCTGCCGAGAACGGTCATGGCGATTCGCTCGAGGGCGGAGCCCCAGTCGCCCGGCTGGGCCACGTCGCCGATCAGCAGCACCAGCGGGGTGCCGAAGACGACCCAGAAGGCGTAGTTGACGGGCCTCAGGGCAAAGCCGGCGCTGATGATGGCGAACAGCATGACCGCGAGGAGAGGGGGCTCCTTGACTCCGGCGATGATCAGGGCGGCGCAAGTGCCGCCGACCAGGTTGCCGGTGATGCGCTGGCCGGCGCGTTCGAGGGTGGCGCCGTACTGGGGGCGCAGGACTCTCAGGACGGCCAGGGTCGCCCATTCGCCGTGCGGAAGGCGAGCCGCCCATACCAGGGTGAACACGGCGGCGGCGACGGCTGTGACGCGTAGGGCGTGACGGTATGCGGAGGAGCTGAATGTCATGGCCGCGCGCAGGCGCGCCGCGTCGAAGGGAGCCTGCGGGGCTGGAGCCGGGTGAATGCGCGTGCCGGCCGCGCCTCGAAGAGTGCGGGCGTGATGGTGCGCGGTGCCGGTCGCGGTGCGGATACGAGCCAGCAGTCGGCGCTGGCGCCCGGCCTTGGCCACCGCGGGGTAGGGCTCCTGCCCGGTGGCTGCGCGCGAACGCAGCCTGTCGCAGGCGAGGGTGAGCGTCGCCATCGCGTCGGCCATGTCCTTCAGGGAGGTTCCGCGGCCCGGGCGGCGGGTGAGCAGGCCGGCCACCTGGGCGATCTGGTCGGCCAGCGCCCGGCTTGCAGCGGTGAACGGCTCAAGAACGGCCTGGGGCGGGGCGCCGGTCTCCGCGAGCGCCGCGGTGAGGTCGACCAGCACGGATGCCTGGCGCAGCAGTGGGGCAACGAGGGAGGCCAGATACTCGTCGCCGTCCGGGCCGTGCAGTGCCTGCGCTGCTTGTTCCGCTCGCCGCAGTGCGGCCACCGCGCGTGCATGGTCGCCGCCCGCCTGGTGGGAGGCGGCGGCGATCCGATCGAGGTGTCGGCCGGTCTCCCGAAAAGGCTCGGCGACAGCGGCCAGCACACTTCGCAGACGGGGCACCGGGGTGAGCAGACCGGTGGCAGCGGCGTACCAGAGCCCTCCGGCCAGCACGAGGAGGACCGCACGCACGGTTCCCACCGCGTCCGAACCGGCCTGTCCGGCGCCTGCCAGCAGGGCGGTTGCGGGCATCGTGCCCAGGCGGGCCACTGTCCCATGCACCGCCTGCCCCATCGCGGCGAGGAAGACCAGCGCCATGAGAAGGGCCAGGGCAAGCGCGAACAGATCGGTCACCAGTTCCCCGGCCCAGAAAGCGAGCGCGTTGACGGCGCCGGCCACAGCCAGACCCGCGGTCCGCTGCCCGCGGGGGCCGCCCTTGTTGGTGAACGCCGCCACATACGCGCCCAGGCACGCCAGCGCGCCCGCCGCAGGATCACCGGCCGCCACACCCACCAGCAGGGGAAAGCCGACGGCCACCCCATTGGTCAGTCCGGCGAGGGCCGCAGGCCTGCTGCCCGGGACCGGATCGAACAGACGGGCCCAGCTCCTGTGGCCGGTCAATCCCGCTGGAACCGGCCCATCAGCACCGCCCGCTCCACGTCATGACCCTCCATCGCCTCCACCACCTCGGGCCGCCCGGCGGAGGGCGGCAGGTCCAGGACGGTGTCCAGCGCATAGAGGGTGAAGAAGTACCGGTGCGGGCCGTCACCCGGCGGCGGTGCCGGACCGATCCACGGACTCTCAATCCTCATGTCGCCATACTCCGCCGCACCGGACAACCAGGCCTGTTGGACGCCCCCGACTCAGCCCGGGACAACCCGCCGCGGCACATGCCAGATTTGCTGCGACCGAGCCTCTACGACAGTCTTCTTGACTGCCCCCCTCCCTGAAGGGAGGGGATTCCTTCCTTCAGGGCCGAGCGGGGATTCCTGGCTCAGGCTCCCTCCGGGAGCGGCGCTCCCGGTGGTCTTACGCCCTCGGCACCGTCCTCCACCTCCTGGAGGTCGCCCTCACCGCTCCCCGGCCGGACGCCGGATCGCCCAGCGGCGATCCGGCTTCCCCTGCCCCGCTCCGCGGGAAACCGGATTCCTCCCCGGCCTGAAGGCCAGGGCATCCTCCGGGAATCCCGGTGACCTGTGACGGAGCAGCTTCGCGAATGAACTGCGCCCCGGCGGGCACCGAAACCGCGGAGGCCGCAATGGAGCGTGCTCAACCCAACTGTTCGGCCAGGCCCTCGACGGCTCCGCCGCCGCCCTCCAGCGCTTCCTCCGCCTGCCTGGAAGACGTTGACACCGCTCGCCGGGGGCCGGGCCGCCCGGGTCCGCAGACGGCGGATGATCCGGGCTGGTGGGCGCACTCCCCCGCCGGGAAACCTGCAGGTCAGCCGCATCGGGGCCAGCCGCCGTCACCGTTACGACCTTTGGAATTTCCGGCAGGGGCGTGGTCCACTGGCCTGGGGGCCGGCCGCCGCCAGGCCGTCGGCACAACAGCCACGGGGACCATGCATGAAGGACCACGAACACCGGCACGGCCACACCAGAGACGGCGAAACCCACGACGGACACAGCCATGGCGTGACCGCGGACGCGGACCGACGATGGCTGAGCCTTGCGCTGACCCTGATCATGGCCTACATGTGCGGCGAGGTAGTCGTGGGTGTCCTGGCGCACTCGCTGGCGCTGATCTCAGACGCCGCACACATGCTCACCGATGCGGCTTCCATCGTGTTGGCCCTGGTGGCGATGCGGCTGGCCAGCCGCCCCGCGCGCGGCGGCTACACCTACGGCCTCAAGCGAGCGGAGATCCTCTCAGCGCAGGCCAACGGCGTCACCCTGCTGGTGCTGTCAGCCTGGCTTGCGTATGAAGCGGTGCGCCGGCTGATCGCCCCGCCTGAGGTCACCGGCGGCCTGGTCGTGATCACGGCGCTCATCGGAATCGTGGTCAATATCGCAGCGGGCTGGGCGATCGCCAAGGCCAACCGCTCCTCGCTGAACATCGAAGGTGCCTACCAGCACATCCTGACCGACCTGTACGGGTTCATCGCCACCGCCATTGCCGGCGCCGTCGTGCTGCTGACCGGATTCTTCCGCGCGGACGCGATCGCCTCGCTGTTCGTCGTGATGCTGATGCTCAAGGCCGGAATCAGCCTGGTCCGCCAGTCCGGGCGAATCTTCCTGGAGGCCGCCCCGGCCGGCCTCGACCCTGACGTCCTCGGCGGCCGCATGGCCTCCACTGAACAAGTCGTCGAGATCCACGACCTGCACATCTGGGAGATAACCTCCGGTCAGGCCGCTCTCTCCGCGCACGTCCTGGTCACCCCGGGCGGTGACTGCCACGCCGTGCGCCGAGCCCTTCAGCTGCACCTGCGCCAGGCATACGGCATCAGCCATGCCACCCTGCAGGTCGACCACCTCGGCGAAGACCGCACCGGCACCGGCCCTCTCCTGCACATCACCACCCGCCCGGACGGCAGCGCCAAGGACGGCGGGGAGCCGCCGCAAGAGGAAGACATCCACGGCCCGGTCCACCGCCCCGGTCCCCCTACCCCCTGACCCGCCGAGGCGCGCCCGTTCTGGTGCGCGGCCGGGCTTCACATCACCATCGACGGGTTCGAAGGAACACACACCAGCACGAAGACCGTGGGACACGTCTGTTGCATCATGCGGTCTCGCCCCAGGCCGGCCTCGTGACCCGCACATTCAGGTTGCTCAGTGCCTGTGTCACATCCTCTTTCCGCAGGTCACGGTGTCCCGTAGCTGGGTGGTGATCGGGTTAGGCGTTCGGCTGAGCGTCGATGGACGCCGAACCGAACGGCAGCCGGAGGGATCGTCAGGCGACTGCCGCAAGGGGAGTGGGGGCCGCCTCGGTCCGGCGGTTTCGTCGGCTGAGGCGGCGGGTCATCAGGGTGATGAAGGCCCACTGGACGTGGGCTTCGGCGTGGGACATGAGGCGTTCGTAGTCCCTCGCGTTGCGGCGAGCCCGCATGGTCCACGAATTCGACCGTTCAACCACCCAGCGCTTGGGCAACAGGACGAAGCCCTTGGCTTCTTTGGGCCGGGAGACGACCTTGATCGTGATACCGAGGGCGGTCTGGGCCCAGGTGCTGAACTCGTCTCCGCCGTAGCCGTTGTCCGCCCAGACCAGCACGATTTCGGGGTGCTCGGCGTGGAGTCGGGTCAGCAGGATGCGTGCGGCGTCGCGGTCCTGGACGTCAGCCGGGGTGACGAGTAGGTCGACGAGCAGGCCGTCCTGGTCAACCAGGAGATGCCGCTTTCTCCCGTTGATGTGCTTGTTCGCGTCGTAGCCGCGCGTCGCCTTCGACACGGTCTCCGCGCCCTTGACGGACTGCGAGTCCACGATCACCCGGACCGGCCAGGGGCACCGCCGTCGCCGAAGCCGCAACCGTCGCCGAAGGTGATCGAGGATGTGTCGGAGGACGCCGGCCTTCGCCCAGCGGGCGAAGTATCCGAACACCGTGCGCCACGGAATGCCGAAGTCGGCGGGCAGAGCGCGCCATTTCGTCCCGTTGTCGGTGATGTAGCGGATGGCGTCGACGACACGCCGGCGGGGCCACTTCTCCGGTGCCCCGCCCTTGGGGGTCTGGCAGGCGGGGGTGGGCAGGAGTCGTTCCAGGAGGGCCCATTCGAGATCGCTGGTGTCGGAGGGGTAGCGGTAGCGGGGCAGCGGCATGACGGGGTGCCGGGCCGCGACCTGAAAGGGAGCCAACGGTGGGGCGGTCGCGGCCCGTTGCCTTTCTGGGGTTCACTCCAGGTTGGCGAGGAGGTGCAGGGTGGACTCGATCGCGCCCATCTGCGCCATGACCGTGCGGATGTAGGGGTCGTCGGGCTTCTTCTTCTGGTGCGGCAGGAGGATCCCGGCGATGAAGTTGGCGACCCGGTGGTGGACGGACTCGAAGAACGCCCGCTCGTAGCCGGTCCAGACCTCCGGCGCGTCCTCCAGCATCCGGTAGCCCCACGTCTTGTCCCAGGTCACCGGCGGAAGCCCCTTCGCGGCGGCGACCTGACGCAGATGAGCGACCCCGGTGTGGACCTGCGCCCGGGTGCGCTCGGTGGCCGCCATCAGCTGGACGATCGTCAGGCCGGCGGGACGGGCCTCCAACAGGGCGGACAGGACGGCTTCAGCGTGGACGTGAGCGGGAACGCCCCGCCCCATCGCTACTCGCCCGAGCCCTTCAGCAGCTTCTGAAGCTGCTCGTCCAGGTCGACTTCACCGCGGGTGACCGCGTTCTCGATCCAGTCCGCCGACGCCCGCACCCGCGCGAGGCCCCGCAGGATCGTCTCGCGTTCGGCGTCGTCGTAGGGCTCGCCGCGCAGGTTCGGCACGATCCTTCCGGCGGTGACGGTGAACTGCGTGCAGACCGCGACCAGGTCCATGAACTGGGTGTTGTGTTCCATGCGGCGCAGCTGGTCCAGCTGCGGGGCAGCTTCCTCCTGCCCGTACTGGACCTGCTGGCGGAACTGGTCGAACTGCGCCTCATTCACGGCGTGCCTGGCAGTGTCGTCGGCCATGGCCTTCGAGGCGATTGCCGGGCGGCGCAGGAAGTCGGTGGCCACCCGCGCGGCCACCTGGTCGTCAGCGGCCAAGTCGTGGATCGCGTCCACCTTCTCCTGGACGCTCTCGGGGGTGTCGACCTTCCAGCCGACGATCCGCTTCGCGCTGTCGTGCGTCCAGCGCGCGGGCCCGCCTCGCGGATTGGGTGGGGGGGTTGTCGACCGCCTCGAACCGTTCCTGCTCGCCGGGGATGGAGGCGAGGATCTTGTGGATGGTGTGGGAGACGTCCGTCCGTCGGTGTTCCTTCGGCCAGCGCGAGGCCACCCACCGGTAGTCCCGGACCGTCGAATACGCCAGGCCGACGTCCTCGGCGAACATCCGGATCGCCTCGCTGACCGTGAACAACTCCTCGCTGCCCGATGGGTTCGTGCCTCCGTAGGAGCGCATCGGCTCGATCTCCAGGCCGGCGTCCCCGAGCTGCCACTGGACGCTGCTCATCGTCTCGACCCAGTCCCGCCCCAGCTTGACCAGCTCGTCGTAGCGCTGCCGGGTCACACTGCCGACCATCCCGGTCATCCGGACACCACCCCCACGAGCCCCGGGGACGACACCCTCGTGTGCCGTCAACTCGCCCTGGTAACCCGATACTTCGCACCATCCGGCCGCCTTGCCCGGCAGAGAAGGGCGTACTGCCCCGGCGGCCGAAGCGGGCCCGCATCCAGCGAACGCGCAGGCTCACGCCTCGCCGGACCGCGCGCGCCGCGCGTGCCAGGCCCGTTTGCGGCAGGCGGGAGAGCAGTACACCGCCGTGACCAGGCGGTCGACCCCGACCGTCCACGCCACCCCGCACTGCGGACACGAGGCCGTCACGCCGGCCTTCACCGCCTCGGTCCGATCCCTTGCCCGCCGCATTCGCCGCCAGTGCCGCGAGCGGCACGCGCCCTCGCAGAACACCGCCGTCGACTTCGCCGACGGCATCAACGGCCCACCGCACCCCCGACACAGCCTTGGCCTGCCCCCGTCGACCGCGATGTCGACCAGACGCAGCCGGGGCACTCCGTCCCTGCCCATACGCCCACCGTACGGCGGGCGGCGCCTGCGGCCCAGTCGTCGCTTCGGGCAGATCCGCCCGAAGCGACAAGCCACTGAACTGCATCACCATCTGCACTGATGACGACACGGCCGAGAGGGCTGGGCCGGGGCGGTTCAGCCCAGGTAGAAGTCCTTGCGGGCGGTTACGAACGCCTCGATGGACTGGGCGGGGGTGCCCATCACGCGCTCGACGCCGTCGGCGGTGCGGTTGTAGCGGTCGTCCCGGTGCAGCCGGGCCATGGTGGCGACGTGCTGGGCGACGTGCGGGGGCATCCCCAGGTTCGGGAGGTGGGCCTCCCACCGCTCCGGGGGCACGTCCACATACGACACCGGCCTGCCCAGCGCTCGCGAGAACTCCGCGGCCAGCTCCGTCATGTCGACCGAGCGCGGCCCGGTGAGCTCGTAGACCTGCCCGATGTGGGGAGCCGGGTCGCGGAGCACGGTGGCGACGACACGGGCGACATCGTCCACGGCAACCGGCGAGGTGCGTCCGGTGCCGAACGGCAGCGCGATCGTGCCGTTCTCCTGAATCGACCGCGCCGCCATCGTGGTGAACAGCGGAGTGTCCAGGAACGCCGTCGGCCGGATGTGCACCACCGGCAGACCCGACCAGTCGAACACCTGCTCCGCCAGCCAGTGCAGCCGCTGCTGGTGCGACTCCTCCGTGCTGGTGGCGGTCATCTGCGACACCGTCATCTGCGACAGGTCGACCAGGGCCTCCAGCTTCCCGTACTCCTTCGCAACGGAAGCCACCACGGTCGCCGCCAGCAGGTGCTCCGGCGACACGCGCATCGCGAAGTACATCCGCGCCACGCCCTGCAGCGCGGCCGCCACTGACTCGGGCCGGGTCAGGTCACCGATGACGACCTCTGCGCCCAGTGCCCGCAGCTCAGCGGCCCGCTCGTCATCGCGGCGGACCATGAAACGCACCGGCACATCCTGAGCACGCAGGTGCTCGAAGATTGTGCGGCCCACACCGCCGGCACCGGGGATAAGAACAAGGTTGTTGGCAACCATCGGGCGATCTCCTTCGAAAGTAGCGGAAAATATCTGAGTCGAGCTGTGATCAGAGCATCAGCGGAGCCGTCAGCAAGGCGTTGGCCCCCGCGATGTCACCGTGGGTCCGTGTGGCGATTTCACACGTCGTGATCACCGTCGGGCTCAGGCGGACTGGCGCGGGGACGTGGCACCGCCGGCGGCCGCGGCGGCAGCCGTGCCCGGCAGGAAGACCAGCACGACGACCGCGCCGACCAGGGCGACGGCTGCGGAACCTACCGCGGCGACGTGCATGGCGTGGATGAAGGCGTCGTGCGCGGGCTGCACCAGGGCCCTGCCGGCCGGTCCCAGCTTCTCGGCGACGGCAAGGGTCGCCTGGACGGATTCACCTGCGGCGTGCTGGTCGGAAGTGGGCAGTACGTCCAGGCGGCCGTCTATGCCGCTGCGGTAGGTGGTGGACAGCAGCGACCCCAGCACGGCGACGCCCATGGCCCCGCCGACCTGCCGGAAGGTGTTGTTGACCGCGGATCCGGAGCCGGCCTTCTCCCGCGGCAGCGACGACATGATCATGACGGTAGCGGGCGGCATCACATGGGCCATCCCCGTGCCCATCAGGAAGAACAGCACCTCCAGCACCCAGATGGGGGTGTCCTGGCCAAGCAGCAGGAACCCGGCGAAGGCCACGGCGGTCAGGACGAGGCCGGCGGCGCACACGGCTCGGGCGCCGAAGCGGTTGACGACCAGCCGGGCCCGCGGGGCGAAGAACATCTGGGAGGCGGCCAGCGGCAGCACGAGCAATCCGGACTGCAGGACGCTGTAGCCGCGCACGCTCTGGTTGTAGAAGACGCTGAAGAACGTGACGCCCATGAGCGCGAAGAAGACCAGGCCGATGGCGGCGACGGAGGCGGAGAACCGCCGGTTGCGGAAGTAGGTGACGTCGAGGGCCGGATGGTCGCTGCGGGCCTCGTACACCACGAAACCGGCAAGGACCGCCAGGCCGCCCAGGATCGTCGCCCACGCCTCGGGCCGGGTGAAGTCGCCCAGCTGGCCGCCCTTGATGATGCCGTAGACCAGCACCGCCAGACCGACGATCGACAGCAGTACGCCGACCGGGTCGAGCCTGCCGGGCCTGGGGTCCTTGGAGTCTGGGACGATCGCCACCATCGCGACCATCGCGGCGACCACGATCGGCACATTGACCAGGAAGACCGAGCCCCACCAGAAGTGCTCCAGCAGAACGCCGCCGGCGATGGGGCCGGCGGCTATGGCGAAACCGACCACACCGGTCCAGATGCCAATGGCCTTGGGCTGCTCCTCGGGCTCGAAGACGTTCATGATGATCGCGAGGGTGGCGGGCAGGATGAAGGCGCCGCCGAAGCCCATCACGGCGCGGAAGGTGATGAGCTGCCCGGAGGAGTCCGACAGCGCGGACAGCACGGATCCCACACCGAATACGGCCATGCCGAAGAGCAGCACCTTCTTGCGGCCGAGCCGGTCACCCAGCAGACCCGCGGTGAAGAGCAGTCCGGCGAAGACCAGCGTGTAGGAATTGACCGCCCACTCCAGCTGGCTCTGGGTGGAGCCGAGCCCGGTGGGAGCAGGCTGGGCGATGGTCTTCATCGCCACGTTGAGGATCGAATTGTCCAGCATCACCACCAGGAGGCTGAACGCGAGCACGGCCAGGATGGCCCAGCGCCGGCGGTGGACCACCTCGGAAACCCTTCGTCGCTGGGCGTGCGGCACGGGTGGTGTGGACTCCTCGGGCGTCGAGGACTCGGCGGGCGTGGGTGGTGATGCCACGGGGCGTCTCCAGTGCTGTCGATGGTTCTGCAATTGCCGGGCGGAGGCGTCGGCCTCGGACGGCGGGAGGCAGCGAGGGCCCTGCCTGACCTGCGGGCGGCCTCGCCGACAAAATAGATGTCGCCATCAGACTAAACACAGGATAGAATAGATGACAAGCGACAGTTATCCGAGGAGAGTGATCCCGTGGGCCGCGTGTCCAAGGCGCAAGCGCAGGAGAACCGGCAGCACGTCGTGGCCACCGCCTCCCGGATGTTCCGCGAGAAAGGCACCGCGGTCAGCATCGCCGACCTGATGAAGGCCGTCGGGCTGACCCATGGCGCGTTCTACAAGCAGTTCGCCTCCAAGGAGGACCTGGTCGACAAGGCCATCACCCACGCCTTCGAGGATCCGGC
This sequence comes from Streptomyces sp. NPDC096311, assembly GCF_044763085.1. Taxonomy (NCBI): domain Bacteria; kingdom Bacillati; phylum Actinomycetota; class Actinomycetes; order Kitasatosporales; family Streptomycetaceae; genus Streptomyces; species Streptomyces sp. NPDC096311. Next base: position 1,297 of record NZ_JBIWFN010000044.1, on the reverse strand, counting down.
AGCACACTCGCCGGCTGGGCTTGAAGAGCCTGGCGGGGACCACGAGGCCGCCCGCCGCACACTGATCGAGCAATACCTCTCGGTCTGGCACCGCGATCACGCCGGGGACGGCTGCCCCGTCTCCGGATTCGCAACCGACCTGGGGCGCGAGCCCGACCAGGCCGCCCGCTCCCAGCACGTGTACATCAATGGGGTACGGAACCGCGCCGCCCGGCTGGCCACCGGCGACGACGATGGCATGGCCCAGCTCTGCACCATGGTCGGTGCCCTGGTCCTCGCCCGCGCCACCCGGGGCAACCCGATCTCCGAAGAACTGCTGCAGGCCGCGCGCACGGCTCTCACCGAGAACGGCTCCGGGCAGTCCGAACCGCAGCACAACACGGACTGACCGAGGCCGGCTGACGGTGCAGGCCGCCGTCCGGTGCGATCTCTCGGTTTAAAACAACTTCCAGTGGCCCTCGGAGACCACTTCGATGGCGCCCTCGGTCACCTTGATGGCAGTCTGCTCGCCAATCGCATACGCCGGACCCGCGATCCCGGCCGCCCACCGTTCTGCCTCAGCCATGGTGTTCTCCGGACAAGCCGGATGATCCAGGTGCGGGAAGATCGAAAAATCAATCACACCCAGCGCGCTGTCGCCGCCGGCGGGCGGCTTCCAGCCCACGAAGTCCTCCCCGATGCGGGGGGGGTCATCACCAAGCTCCCGCGCTGAGTCCCACGTAGACCGTGTCGGCCAGTGACGGCAGGAGTTCAGCCAGCCCGGACACCCGCATCCAGTAGCACAGGTACAGCGCGTCACCACCGTTGACCAGCAGGACGTCGGCCTCCCGGACCCAGGAGACCCAGCGCGCCTCCTCGATGCTGGGCAGCGCGGTGAGCTCCAACACGCCCACCGACTTCCACCCCAGCTCGGTCATGGGGCTGGGGGATCGTCCGCCGATGAATCGCCATGGCCCGCCCGGATCAGCGTCGGGGGCCCCGTACCCCGCAGTGGGGATGCCAGAGGGCGCTGGACTCGGCGATCGGCTTGCCCAGGAGATCGACCAGCGCGTCCTGGATGCTCGCGTTCTTGATGCCAGAGTCGGTGAGGACAAGCTTCATCATGTCCTTCCCGAGGAACACCGCATGCGTCAACAACTAGCCGTTCGCCAATGCGTCACAGCCGCCACCATGTCATGGCTGGATCAGGAACAGGCACTCAGCTTGTTCCTTATCGCCGGGCTTGATCGCGTTCGATCAGCGTCTCCGGGCGTTTGATGGTTTTGCCCACGTCGTAGCGGGTGGCGGGGTGTCGGTT
>NZ_JBIWFN010000043.1:0-31969 GCF_044763085.1 Streptomyces sp. NPDC096311 | reverse complement strand
GCAAGGCCAACTCGCCGCATCCACGCGGGGCAACGGCGAAGTGCAAGGACAGCACCTGGTCCTACAGCGCCCACGCCCGCGGCACCTGCTCGCACCACCGGGGCGTCACGTACTGGTACCGGTAGATCCCAGTCCGCATGAAGCCCCCGGCCGCGCCCAGGGCGGGGGCTTCACGCTCGGCGGCAGGTCACCTGAGCTCAACAGCGTAGGAGCCGCCGTTGAATTCCCAGCCGTCGGTGCCTTCGCCGATGTCGGCGACGATGACGTCCTCGATGAAACGGTCCTCGAAGTCGTCGTCGCGCAGGTCACCGGCCAGCCAGAGCGCCTCGATATCGCTCCAGTCGCCGCGGCTTGCATCGATGCGCAGGGGTGCGGCGCGGCGGGTGCCGCGTTCGCGTTCGTCGGCGCCGGTCTTGACGAGGCCGCTGATCTCGAACTGGCCGTTCTTGACGTGGTCGGGGATGAGGTCGCGGTAGCTGCGGCGGACGTTGTACTCGGGATCCGACAGCCACTTGATCAGCGTGTCGGGCCGGACGTCGAGGCCGGCACTCTCCAGGGCCTCGTAGCCGCGTCTGGTGCCGGTGAGCTGGCTGAGCTGGGCGTGCCAGTGTTTGGCGCTGTAGGAGGACAGCCGGTGGCGGGGGGTGACCTGCGCGCGCAAAAGGTCGCCCAGTGCGGCGCCGAGGGAGTTGCCGCGGCCTGTGGGTCCGGCCATCAGTCGTCACCTTCGGGGATGAACTCGCCGGGCTCGATGAACTTGGCCTTGACTTCCCCGAAGCCGGTCCCGATCCGGTACGTCGCAGGCGGGGTGTCCGCCGGGGTCCAGAAGATCGCGGCGTCGACGTTGCGCAGGGCGACGAGGGTGTTGCCTTCCTGGACGGCTTTGAAGGCGACGGTCCAGTGGCGGACGGATGCTTCGGCGACCATGCTCATGCGCCAGTCCGGCCGCCAGAACGGAGACCGTTGCTCCTGCCGCTTGGGCCACAGCAGGCGCAGTGCGATCGACAGGCGTGTCTTGTAGTTCTTGTACGGCTCGCCGCCGGCCTGGATGAGCTGGGTGCGGGCCTCGCGGGCCGCGGTGTAGAACGGCTTGAACAGCGACTCGTTCATCTTCCCCGTCCAGGAGTCGTGGATGGTGACGGGCGTGGTGAGGTGGCCGTCGCGGTGGAGGCGTTCGAGCTGCTTGATGTGCGGGGTGGTCACCCACACGCGGCCCAGCTCGTCCGGGCGGTCGACGAGGCGGCCGAGCGGGTGCGGCATGCCCGGGTAGTCCCATTCCGGAATGTCGATCTGGTAGATCCCGGCCTTGGTCTTGTCGAAGGCGTCGAGACGGCCGGTGTGCAGGAGTTTGTTCGGGGCGAGGGGGACGGCCGAACAGGCCGAGGGGAAGGAGCCGTTGCGGTCGATCAGGCACAGCACGCCGTCCCCGAAGGACGCGGGCACGTCGAGCTGGTCGCGCCGGACCCGTTTGCGCACGCCGGACGACGTCCTCGGTGTTCTCACTCATACGGATCCGGTTCTCCTTGCTGGGGTGGCGGGTTAGGGGCGGCCGATGACGTGGCAGCGGGCTGGTACGGATGACGCCTTCATCAAACGGGACGGCGACGGCCTCCGTCCGGCCCTCTACGCCGCCGGAGTCGCGGCCGTGGAGGAGACCGGGGTGCTGTCGGCCGTAGAAGGCCCACAGGTCCAGCGCAGCGTCCAGGAGCGCCGCGCGGTCGGCTGCGGGCATCCGCTCGACTTCCGTGAGCAGCAGTCGGGCGTCGCCCCGGTGAGCGGGGGCGTGCTGAGCGAGGAAGAAGAACACCTGGGTGGGCCCGTCGGCGAGGACTTCTCCTTCCACCTCGCGGGCCGCCCGCAGGCGGTAGGCGGCGCCCGCGGTCACCGCGAGCACCCATCGGGTCCTCCTCGAGGAGCTTCGCCGTCAGGGACTGTCGGCACGGTGCACACCGCTCGATGCTGGCCCCGATCAGTGCGGCAGCCATCCGCAGGTCCGGCACGGCCTCGACTCCCCACCGGCCGGGATCGGCCGACTGGAGGTCCGTGTGGGACGGGCCGCTGGCGTGTACGTGAAGGGTTCCCGCGTTGGCGGCCGTGTAGGCGGCGCCCTGGCGGCTTCTGCTTCGGGCCCGGCTCTTACGGCCGTGGCTCTTAGTCATACGGCTCTCGCATCTTCCCACGCCCGGCCCCATGACCCGATGCGCGCGACGAATAGCAGCATGCGGAAGGCTCAACAGCCCTACGGCTGTCGAAAGTTGACGTACCCCTCACATTGATGCTGCACGGACCGGACCCTCGTGTGGGGTCCGCGGGCACCTTTGCCGTGGTGCATCCTGGTCACGGGCCAGGGGGCGGGCTTGGGCCGATGTGTCGGCCGCCGCCCGCACCCTACCGCCCGGCGTCCGGTCTCGGGAACCGATGGGCGAAGGCACACTGCAAGGCTCCCCTGGGGGCTGTTTCAGCGCAGCGTTCCGGGTGGATACTTCGCCACCCCCTCGTACTGCGGGTCCCAGACCCGTATCCACGATTCGCGCCATAGGCGGGGCAGCTCGTGACCGGCTCGGCGTACGGGCTGGCTTCCTCCCCGGTCACGGGCTCCCCTGTGGTCCTGTCCACTCAGCCAGCCTCAACGTGCTGCTGTGCAGTAGGCGCGCCGCCGTGCGCGTCAGCAGTCCTCGTGATCCCTCTGCTGCGGAACCGCGGCTGCCCCAGGCGCGGCGGTGCGCTTCCGCGGTCCCCACGCGCGGGGACCGCGGAAGGCCACGGGCCAGGTCGCGAGGGAGGTGGCGAGCCCCGGGACCAACGCCTGTGCAGAGTGCGGCGATGGGCAGCGCGAAGCCGCAGGCGCCCGTCCTGTCGCCGATGCAGGCCGAGCAGGCAGACCTGTTCCGGCGGGCACACGCCGGGGACACATTCCGGTAACGGGCCGCACTCGCCTATTCACCCGGAGCGATTGATCAACTGCCCATACCCGTCAGTAAGTTGTCCGTGTGTCACGGTCACCGCCTTACCGGATTCGCCCTCCAGGAGACCCGGCTCGGCAAAGACTTCAGTGACACAGGTTCTTCACATGTGATCAAATCCGGGTGTTCCAGCAGGTCAGAGCCCTGCTGGGCGTCCATCTTCTTGCACCACAGAAAGGGACTCCATGAGAGTCCGGATATCCCGCCGCGCGCACGCGGTCATGATCGCCGCTGCCCTTGCCGGGAGTGTCGTGGTTCCGCTGGCCGGCGCACAGCCGGCTGCGGCCGACGACTGTCTCACCTCCGTACCGACGTACGTGTGGGAGCCGAACACCACCAGAAACATCGCGGCGCCGCGCGTGCTGCACAAGTACATGGACTGGGGACCCCAGAGCGGCACCACGGACACGCTGATCGACACCCTCTACACGGCGAACCTGCCGACCACCAGCAGGGTGTTCACCGGCGGTGGCAATGGCATCATCTACGAGGCCACCTCTGGCGGCCAGGTCAAGTCCTACAAGGACAACACCGCCACCGGCGGGGCTCTGCTGACTCCGGTGAAGACCTACAGCCTGGCGTGGCAGAACGCCAAGCAGATCTGGACCAACGGCAGCCGGGTGTTCGTACTCAACGCCGCGGACTCGCTCGTGATCTACAAGCAGTCCGCTCCGACGACGGGCAACGGCACCCTCACCAAGATCTCCGAGACTGCGACCTCGACCGCCGCCCTGTTCGATGCTACGAACGTGTGGATGGTGAACTCCACCGTCTACGCGCTCACCAGCACGGGCGCCATCAACCAGTACAGCTACACCGAAACCCCGATTATCGGCACCATTGCTGGACGCCTTCAGAGCGCGGGCGCGGTGGCCACTGGTCTGACCGACACCAGCCAGGCCTGGAGCCCGGGCGCTGGGGTCGTCAACACCCAGGCCACCACCAGCGATCCCGACACCACCGGTCAGATCGCCAAATACTCCACCGGACCGTGGACTCAGCTCGATCCAGAGGTCCGCACCGGAATCGTCGGCACGATCATGGCGGACGCCGGACCGTGCCTTGCGGACCCGGACCCCTCTGTGCAGCCCTACTTCGCCACCCTGCCGGACGAGACCGGAGGGGCGGAGGCTGTCGACGCGCCCGAGGAGGCCGCCCAGACCCCGTCGAACACGGTCACCGGGAAGTTCACCCTCGGCAACGGGCAGCCCGCCGCGGGCCTTCCGGTCACCCTGACCGCCAACGACCTCGGCGACGGCGCCACCGGCGAGACCCAGGTGCCGTTCCTCGGCACGGCGACGACCGCAGTTGACGGCACCTGGTCCATCACCCTCCCGAGCACGCTCCCGGCCGACGTGCAGCAGGCCAAGGACGACAACGGCGGCATCCTCAACCTGCAAGCCACCGCCGAGGGCGTCACCACCACCACGAGCACGCCGATGCTCGGCGTGGACACCCTCTCCACCACCACGGCCCAGCAGAGCGCGACGGTCTCCGGACAGAACGACTACGGGCACAGCACTCTGCTCGCGCCGAACACCGTGTCCGACACGACGCAGGACACCTACGCGGCGTCCACGGACAGCAGCACCCTCGCCGCGAAGATCGAAGCCGACCCGGCTCCGGCCCCCGACACGGTCCCTATGTGGCAGAGCGACAACAGCACCCTCGCCGCCGACTACAACCCGTACCTGGTCAACGGCCACGACGTCAGCGCCGAAGCGGTGCGCCCGCCCACCGTCCCCATGAGTTCCGGCAACTGCTGGGACACCAAAACCCAGATCGACAGCTCGACGAAGTACACGGTCGTCGGCGAAGCGCACGCCAACTGGGACGCGAAGTCAACGTTCGAGTACGAATCCTCGATGTCCAGCAGCATTGACACCGCGGTCAAGAGCAGCGGCAACTGGACTCTAGGTGCGTCCAAGGAACTGTCGCAGAGCAACGGCATGACCGTAGGCTGGTCCAACAAGTCCAAGTACTCGCACCAGTACCAGGTGCCGATCCTCTACAAGAAGTGGAAGTACCAGCACTGGTGCTCCGGCTCGGTGCGCGCCACCTGGTACAAGATCGAGGCAAGCGGATACCACATTCCGGCCGACGGCGCGGCGGGCAAGTTCGGCAAGGACGTGTCGTCGAAGGACGGGTCGGCGAACTTCAATAAGGCCCCGAAGGGTAATCGGACCTACCTTTCGGGGGGTGGTGGCACCCTTTCGCTTGCTCACGGCAGTTCTGTGAAGTTCGGCGGCGCGGTGAGCGCCTTCGGTATCTCGCTCGGTGCGAAGACCGGCTACGACAGCAACCACAGGCAGAGGATCACGTTCGGAAACCAGCCCGGCAAGCACTGGATCTGGGGCAAGAACGGGTCGCTCAGCAGTGGGCACGCTGGTGTCTTCTACTCCAAGTAGGCGCGGCCGGCTGATCGCCGGAACCGCATTCCTGATCGTGGCGGCGGCCCTGGCAGCCTGGCTGGTCCCGCAGCGACCAGATGACTCAGGTGCACGGAAGGGTCACGCGCTGGGTGCAGGACTGCTCGAGCAGGCCGACCTGGAGTACGACCAGCTGCGGATCGGCAAGGAGTACTGGCTGAACCTGCCCCAAGCGACCAACGCCAGCGGTGAACCGGTGACCATAACCAAGGCCCAGTTCGTCAGCCTGCCGAAGGGGCTGGAGCTGATCGGCTACAAAGTGGTGAGCGTCTACGACACCGGCGGATACGGAATCGGTGTGCGCCTGGTGAAGTCACCGAGCGATGACATCACCGGCCTGCCTGAGCGGTCGAGCACTTTCACCGTGAAAGCCCACAAACCGGCCAACAGTTTCCACATGGCCCGGTTCAGGGTGACCGGTCCGGTGACGGGTGACACGTCGCAATGCCGGTTCTGGTACCAGCAGCGCTCGGTGAAATACCAGCAGGACCTGCGGTGCGTCAACCAGCTACGCCTCGCCAAGAAATAGAGTAACCAAGCACGCCCCCCAGAACATGTGGTTCTGGGGGGGCGTCTTGACGTCACGGACCGGGGCGACGGACTCCGGGCGCCAACCGAGTTGTTACTGCCCCCGACCCGCCCCGGTTGCTCGGTTCGACAGGCCCAGGTGAACCATGCCGCGGCTCTGGGGACGGCCGGGCAGCTTCCCCGGCTCTTCCTGGGCGCCTGACCGGCTGAAGCGAAAGGCGCAGGACGTACATCTCGCACTGATGCTGCACAGACCGGACCCTCGTATGAGGGACCGCGGGCACCTTCACCGTGATGCACCCAGCTCATGGGCCGGGGCGCGGGCTTGGGCCGATGCGTCGGCCACTGCCCCGCGCTCTACCGCTCCGCGACCGGGTCCGGAACCGATGGTCAAAGGCGCACACGTCGGGCGCCGTACCCGCTGCCCGAGCGCTCGGTCACCACGGTGCAGCCAGCAGACGGCCGAACGCCCGGGCCCGCGTCGGCGAGTCCCGGGGCGTTCGGCCGCGAGGGGGGCGTCAGGCTTCAGAGAGGCCGGGTACGCCGTCGGTCTCCGCGCGCGGGGCCAGGTATTCCGCCAACGCCCGTCGCACGTAGGCCCGTTCCGCGCCCGTGGCGCGCGCCCCCAGGTCGTCGTCGAGGCGGGCGCGGGTGAGGTCGACCGCCCAGTCGGGCACCTCGTGCCGGTCCTCCAGCGCGTCCAGCGCCTCCCGCAGCCGCAACCGCCCGGCGCCCTCCTCATCCCGGCGTGCGTCGTTGAAGGCCCTGGCGATGGCGACGGAACCGATGGCGAGGAAGTCCCGATACCGTTGGCCGCCGGCCTGGAGTCGTTCGGCGACCTGCTGTGCGGTGAGCAGGCCCCGGCTGCGCTCGGCGAGTGCAGCGACGAGCCGGTCCTCCTTCGCCCGTCGTTGGGCGTTGAGACGCGCTGACGACTCCGCGTACGGCTCGTCGGGGTGGCGGTAGGTCAGGGACCGGCCTTCCTGGGTCCAGTCGTGCGCCCAGGCGTCCGGGTGGTGCGGACCCCAGGTCTCGGCGAACGCGTACGGGCCGCCGGTGCCAATGCGCAGCAGAGCGGCGGTGACGCTCACCGGCGTGCGGCCGCCGGTGAACCAGGCGAGCGACTTCCACCCGGCATCCGCGCTCCACACCTTCAGCTCGTAGTGCGGCGGATGCTGCTCCTTGGGGTACCAGACGGGTTCGCGTGTGGGCGGGGCGGACTCCGGCCGCCCTGGCGGCCACGTGTCGAACGGCAGTCGCGGCACGACCGGACGGTCCGGGGCAGCGTCGACCTGGTGGACCCGGCTCGGCATGCTGGACAGATCGTGGGTGACGTGCTCCCCCACCTCGGCCCGCAGATGCCCGCAGTCGCCGCCGGCCGGGCGTCGGGGCTCCTCCAGCCGGTGGGCGACCAAGGCGTCGGCCAGCTCCCGCGCGCTGTCGAGGCTGGTGCACCAGGCCATGGTCCACCAGCTCGGGGAGCCGCCCGAGTGGTCCTCGCCGACGATCCCGTCCGGGACGTCGTAGACCCGCACCTCGTACGGCAATTCGGGGCTCGGGCACACGGGATCGAACCCGTCGAGGTAGTCGCCGGACCGCTCGACGGACCAACCGTTGTGCGCCCACCGCCAGAAAGGCTCGCCCTTCGGGTGCCACACCAGCGGCCACAGGGCCGCCACCTCCACCCGGCCGTCGGCCGTACGGTGCGGCAAGGGCACCCGGGCGCCCTTGCCCACGGCGGCTGTGGCGGTCTGCTGGTAGATCACCTCGCGGATCACATAGCCGTCGGCTGCGGGCTCGGCCACCCCCCAGCGGCCCCCGGCGTAGTTCTCCAGGGCCGTCTGGTCCGACCAGATCACCCGCACCGGCACCGCGCCGTGTTCCGCGACGACGGCGGACAGCGCGTCAACGGTGATCTCCTCCCACCCGTAGCGGACCGCGTCCGGCTCCGGCAGCTCGGCGTCCAGCAGGCGCCGGCGGGCGGCGGTGTAGGAGATGCCCTCTTCGGCTGCGAGTCGGCGGGCAGCCTGCTTGAACCGCTTGTCATCTGTCACGGAAGCCCCCTTGCCGGGGAGATCCCACGCATCCCCACCGTGGGCGTCGTAACCACGGACAGGCAGATGCAGCACCTGAGTTTCCCCTTGTCCTCGGTCGCCAGTTCCCGGCGTGGGCAGGGACGGAAGTCGCCGCCGCCATCGAGCACGGCGAAGGAACCGGCACACACCAGCTGCGCCACCGCCCCGGCGGCGATCACCCCCATGCGGAACCTGGACGGCGTCCGCCCGCGCAGCGTGCCGACGGCGGCCAGGCCGAGTCCGACGAGACCGCCGCAGACCAGGCACGCCGCCCACCACAGCACCTTGCGGATGGTCCTGGGCTGGCCGGGCCGCGCGGCGGGCGGCCGTTGCCCCGGAACGACCGGCCGCTGCTGAGGGGTAACCGTGGCAATGGGTCGGTCCAACGTGGATGTCGTCATGAGTACCGCGGACTGCCGGGGCAGAAGATCTCGGTCATCGTTGTGCGGGACGGCGGCGGAGACGGAGGACGGGAACCAAGTTCAGGAGCAGACCGACCGCCGCAACCCCGGTGACCAGGTTCAGGCCGGGCCGGTAGGCGGTGAAGTCTCCGCCGCTGCCGCCCGCACCAGCGATCACGGCGGTGAGGACTGCCAGGACGAGCGCGGCGCCGACCTGGCCGGAGGTCTGCACGAGGCCGGAGGCGAGGCCCTGTTCGGAGTCGTCGATGCCTTCGGTGGCCTGGGCCATGATCGCGCTGTAGCCGAACGCGAAGCCGCCGCCGAGAAACAGCAGGGCGGGAAGCATGGCCAGGAGGTAGTGGGGCGAGGAGCCGGCCGTGGCCAGGAACCACACGTAGCCGAGGGTCAGCGAGGTCATCGAGGTGATGATCAGTGGTGCGGTGCCGAAGCGGTTGACGAGTTTGCCGGTCAGCGGCGAGCCGACGGCGACGATCAGGCCAACCGGTAGCAGCGCGAAGGCCATGCGCAGGGGCGACCAGCCGAGACCGTCCTGCAGGTACAGCGTCATCATGAACTGGAAGCTGAGGTAGGAGCCCATCAGCGCGACGATGCTGAGGTTGGCCCGGACCGTGGTGGCCTTACGCAGGATGCCGAAGCGGACCAGCGGGTGCCGGACCCGCTGCTCGATCAGGACGAAAGCGAGCAGCAGCAGGACGGCGACGCCGAAGGCGCCCAGTGTCGCCGCGGAGGTCCAGCCCGTCTGGGGCGCCGTGACCACGGCGTACACGGCGAGCAGCATGCCCGCGGTGAGGGTGGCCGCTCCGGCCGGGTCCTGGCCGCCGGTGTCGGTACGGCGGTCGCGCGGGATCAGGATCAGGCCGACGACCAGGGCGAGCAGCGCGAGCGGGACCGGCATCAGGAAGGTCCAGCGCCATCCGATCCCGGTGAGCAGGCCGCCCAGGATCAGGCCCGAGGAGTAGCCCAGGGCACCGAAGAGGCTGAAGACAGACAGCGCCCGGTTGCGCTGCGGTCCCTCCGGGAACGTCGTGGTGAGGATCGACAGGCCAGCGGGCGCAGTGAAGGCGGCGGCCAGGCCCTTGACGAACCGGGTGGCGATCAGCAGCGAACCGCTGTCGACCAGGCCCCCGAGCAGTGAGGCGGCGGCGAACACGGCCAGCGCGGCGAGGAAGACCCGGCGGCGTCCGAGCAGGTCGGCGGTACGGCCGCCGAGCAGCATCAGTCCGCCGTAGCCGAGGACGTAGCCGTTGATGATCCACTGAAGTGAGCCGGTGGCCATGCCGAGGTCGTGGCCGATGGAGGGCAGGGCGACGCCGACCATGGAGACGTCAAGGCCATCGAGGAACAGCACCAGGCACAGCACGGCGAGAACGGCCCAGAGGCGGGGGGTCCAGCGCGGCTCGGCGACAGCGAGCGGCGGCGTCCCGGGGCGGGACTGGGTCAGGGACATGGGGAGGTGAATCTCTTTCCTGGCGGATGAGCAGGCAGGCCCGGACGCCTCGGCGCTGAGGAACCGGTGGGAAGAGAGCCGGACCGGGGGCGGGACGCGCGGCGCGGTCGGCTTCATGATGAGCGTGCCAGGAGAGCCGTACACGAAGAAGGGAGAGCCTCTTCCTAGGCGCGGGGTGCGTAGGAGAAAAGGCTCCCCCTCTGAGGGGAATACCTGAGTGACGGTCAGGCGGAGCTGTCGCTGGTCGAGTGGCAGGGGTCGGCCGCCCAGGAGGCCAGCATGCGCAGGCTGTCGTGGGTGGGGGTGCCGGCTTCGGCGGTCCAGACAATGATCTGGAGGTCGGGGTCGGCGGCCCAGGTGACGGCGTTCCAGTCGAGATGCAGGTCGCCGACGACGGGGTGGCGCAGGTGTTTGGTGCCGGTGTCCCGCACGGCGACGTTGTGGGCACCCCACCACTGGCGGAACTGGTCGTCCCGGACCGAGAGTTCACCGACCAGGGCGGCTAGCTGGGGGTCCCCAGGGTTGTTCGTGTTGTGCATGCGCATCTGGGCGATGGCCAGCCGGGTGACGCCCTCCCAGTCCGCGTACAGCTCGCGCATCGTGGGGTCGGTGATGAGCAGCCTGATGTAGTAGCGCTGCTTCTCGGGGATCTTCCCGAAGTCGGTGATCAGGGCGGCGCCCATGGTGTTCCAGGCGACGATCTCGGTGCGCGGCCCGATCACGAAGGCGGGGGTGTGCGCCATGTCGTCGAGCATGCGCTGCAACTGCGGCTGCGCCTTGGGGCGCGACTGCCGGCGGGGCGGGCGGAAATCGTCCTTGGCCGCAAGCTCGTAGAGGTAGGCACGCTGATCCTCGTCCAGGTGCAGCACCCGGGCCAGGGACTCCAGCACGGACTGCGAGGGCTGGATACGGCCCTGTTCGAGGCGGGCGTAGTAGTCGGTGCTGATGGCCGCCAGTACGGCGACCTCCTCACGGCGCAGGCCCGCGACACGCCGCGAGCCGCCGTCGGGCAGTCCGACGGCGGCCGGGTCGAGCTCGGCGCGGCGCGCCTTGAGGAACTCCCCCAGATCGTGGCGGTGAGGATCGCGGTTCATGCCCTCACCCTGGCACCGAAGACCTACGTTGTCAGGGGGAGAGATTTGTCCCTGGATCGCCTTCGTCAACATGGCGCGCGCCGGGCACTGCCGACAGCGGGTTCAGCGGACGCGCGTCCACTTCCCGTGGAGCTGGACGAACTGGCCTCCGATGACGGAGCTGGCCATGCAGGTGCCCTCGGTGTAGTCCTCGATGTGGGTGACGTGGTCGCCAGCGTCGGGTTCGGTCCAGCGCACGACGTACAGGCCGTCGCGGAGCTGGGTGGTGGTGTACTCCATCGTCTGCTTGCGGCCCTTGATGGCGCCGCTGGTCACCTCGAAGCTGACCTGGGTGGCCGAGTCGAAGGTGATCTCCACGGTGAAGTGGCCGAGCGGGGTGTCCGGGCCGAGGTCGGCCAGCCAGGTCTGGCCCACGCTGGGAAGCGTCGCGTTGCTGTCCATCGGTAACTGCCTGTTTCTACGAGCGGTGGTGCGGGATGCCGTCAGCCGAGAGCCTTGACGACCTCGTGGGCCAGGGGGACGGCGGAAGCGGGGTTCTGGCCGGTGATGAGGGTGCGGTCGATCTCGAGGTGGGGGGCGAAGTTCTCCTCGCCCTGGTGGTAGTCCGCGCCGACGTCGGCGACGAGGCGGTCCTGGAGCAGCCACTTCGCGCGGTCGGCGAGGCCGTTCTGGATCTCCTCGGAGTTGGACAGTCCGGTCAAACGGTAGCCGGCGAAGGGGGACTTGCCGTCGGTGTCCACGGTGGACAGCAGCGCGGCCGGGCCGTGGCACACCAGCGAGACGATCTTGCCGGAGGCGAGCCAGTCGCTGAGGAGCTTGCCGGCCACGGGGTAATCGGAGAGGTCCTCCATGGGACCCCAGCCGCCGGGGACGAAGACGGCGTCGTAGTCGTCGATGTTCACGTCCTCGATCTGCAGCGGGCTGGCCAGTTCGGTGGCCTCGCGCAGTGCGGTCTTCATCTGCTCGGCGCCTTCCTCGCCGCCGTTGAAGTCCGGGGTGAGGCTGAGGGCGTCGGCGGTGGGCGGGACGCCGCCCGGAGTGGCGGCCGTGATCTCGTAGCCGGCCTCCTTGAAGACGCCGTACGGGCCGATGGCCTCCTCGGCCCAGAAGCCGGACGGCTGCTGGAACCCGTCGGCCAGGGTCCAGTGGGTGGCCGCGGTGATAAGGAAGAGGATCTTCGCCATGAGTTTCTCCCTGCGGGGTGACGGGGCGGGTCAGGCCTGCACGGCCTGCTGGACGGTGTGGCTGTCGGCGGCCTGGATCAGGTGGGTGAGCTTGCCGCCGCCGACCGTCCACAGGTGGATGAAGCGGGCGTCCGACTCCTGACCGGACTTGGACACGGCGTGGTAGTGGCCGCGCACGAAGACGTGCTCACCGGCGTCGTAGAACTCCTCGGCGACCGCGCCGAAGGAGTTGAAGTTCGGCGCGAGCCGGCCGAAGAAGTCGGCGCCGGCGCTGGCCCAGGTCTTGTAGACACCGCCGTAGGGGAAGCCGGGGGTGATGTCCCAGACGATGTCGGGGTCGATGACCTCGGCGACCACGTCCGGTGCCATCCCGGAGTCGTAGAGACGGCGGACGAGAGCGAGGTTCGCGGAGTCGGACATGACGATGCTCCTTGGAGGTGTACGGACGGAATGTCTCAGGCAGCGAGGGCGCTGCGGCCGGCCAGGAAGAACGCGGTCTGCTGCGCGACGCGGGCACCGAGGCCCTCGGCGGTGGCGATGTCGGACTTGTGGACCGCCTCGGGGCCAGCATCAACCGGGGTCTGGGCGCCCGCACCGACGAAGTAGCCCAGACGATTGATGTCGTCCTCGCTGCCCTCGGTGGAGGCCCAGCCCGGCTGCACGCCCAGGCTGACCCAGTGCATGCCGTGCTGGGCGGCCATAGTGAAGAAGTAGCCCAGAGTGGAGGACTTGTCGCCGTTCTTGGCACCGGAGTTGGTGAACCCGGCGGCGATCTTGTCGGCCCAGGTCTGGGTGTACCAGCGCTTGCTGCTGGCCTCGGCGAAGGTGTGGAAGGCAGCGGAGGCGGTGCCCATGTAGGTGGGGGCACCGAAGATGATCGCGTCGGCGGCGTCCAGCTGCGCCCACTGCTCGTCGGTGATCGTGTCCACCGGGACGGAGATCACCTCGGCACCGGCTTCCGCGGCACCGCGCGCCACGGCCTCGGCTATGACGGCGGTGTGGCCGTAGCCGGAATGGAAGGCCACGGCGACCGAGGGTCGAGAGGTGGAGGACATGGGGGTATTGCTCCTCGAAAAGGATTGCGTGGATTGTGCTCTGGAAGCATGGCACGGAATTCAACAGCGAAGGTAGGAAGGATTTGTCCCCGGTCAGGATTTGCCCCTGCCCGGGATCATCTCTGGTCGGAAGGAAAGCGCATGAGGGAATGCCGGAAATCACAGTGGCCCATTATTTCCGGGCTCTCCTGCCATCTCTCTGTACCGGTGTGAAAGGAGACCGCCCCAGTCAGCTGACGGGGTCGGACTTGGAGTCGTCCTGCTGGGCCGCGGCCCAGGAGGCGAGGAAGCGCAGCCCCTCGTGGGCGCGCGAGTCGGATTCGGCGCTCCAGACGATCAGCTGCTGGTCGGGGTCGGCCACGCAGGTGAGGGCGTCCCAGGCGAGGGTGAGTTCACCGGCGACCGGATGGCTGAACACCTTGGTGCCGCCAGCGCGGGGTACCACGTGGCGACCTCCCCACCACTGGCGGAACTGGTCGTCCTGCACCGACAGATCCCCGACGAGAGTGGTCAGCCTCCGGTCGTCGCAGCAGGCCACCGCCTGCTGCCGCAACACGGCCACGGCGTTGAGGGCAGAGTCCTCCCAGTCGGCGTACAGCGTTCTCATAGCCGGGTCGGTGAAGAGCTGCCGGACGTAGTTGCGCCGCTGCTCGGGGACCTTCGCGAAATCGGTGCCGAACAACGCGGCGGCCATCGGGTTCCACGCCAGGATGTCCAGGTACCGGCCCAGGATCACACCGGGGGCCACGCTGAGCTCGTTCAGCACGGTACGCAGCCGGGGGTGCGCCTTCTGCGAAACCCGCCGCCGTGCCGGGCTGGCTTCCCTCCCGGCCAGCTCGAACAGGCGGTCCCGCTGGTCGTCACCCAGATGCAGGACCCGGACAAGGTCGGACAGCACGGATGCGGAGGGGGTCACTCGCCCCTGCTCCAGGCGGGTGTAGTAGTTGGTGCTGATGGCTGCCAGCACCGCGACCTCGTCCCGGCGCAGTCCGCTCACGCGTCGGCGCCGGTCGGTTTCGGGCAGACCGACCGTACGGGGGCTGAGTTCGGCCCTGCGGGCCTTCAGGAATTGGCCCAGCTCCTTACGATGCGCAGCGCTTTTCATACTTGCCAGTGTGCGCCGTCCGCCACTCTGCCGGGTAGGAAGATTTTGTCCCTGGATACTCACATCCGGGGGTGGAATTCTCCTCTGTACGGGCCCTGCGGGTGGCATCGGAGTCGGAGACCGGCAATTATTTTTCGCATGCCGTCAAGGCTTCCGCATGCCCTATCGGCCGTTGTCAGGAATCCGGTAATTCCGGGTGAAACCGCCGTCCGAGCACCAGCACTACGGCAAAGCGCGAAGAGAACCACGATGGAACTCCTGAAACGGCCGCCGACCGGCAAGGGCCACTCACCGGCGCGAAGAGCCCACCCGGGCCCAAGCCACCCCCACCCGAGAAACGCCTCAGGAGAGAAGACATGCGCGCAACCGTGATCCACGCCCCCGGTGACATCCGGGTGGAGGACGTCCCCGAGCCGAAGATCCTCAAGCCGACGGACGCGATCATCCGCACAGTCGCCACCTGTGTCTGCGGCTCGGACCTGTGGCCCTACCGCGGAGCGGAACCCACTACCGAACCGCACCCCATGGGTCACGAATACGTCGGCATCGTCGAAGAGGTCGGCAGCGACGTGAACAACGTCAAGCCCGGCCAGTTTGTCGTCGGCTCCTTCGCCACCTCCGACAACACCTGCGCTAACTGCCGACGCGGCTGGCAGTCGAGCTGTCTCAACCGCGAGTTCATGTCCACCTGCCAGGCCGACTACGTGCGCATCCCCAATGCCCACGGCACCCTCGTCGCCACCGACGAGCACCCGGACGCCGAGCTGGTGCCCGGTCTGCTGGCCGTCTCCGACGTCATGGGCACCGGCTGGTGGGCCGCGCTGGCCGCCGAGGTCAAGCCCGGCTCGACGGCCGTCGTCGTCGGCGACGGAGCCGTCGGCCTGTGCGGCGTCATCGCCGCCAAGGAACTCGGCGCCGAGCGCATCATCGCCATGTCCCGCCACGAGTCCCGCCAGAAGCTCGCCCTGGAGTTCGGTGCGACCGACATCGTGACCGAACGCGGCGAGGACGGTGTAGCCCGTATCAAGGACCTCACCGACGGCATCGGCGCCGATTCCGTCCTGGAATGCGTCGGCACCTCCCAGGCCATGAGCCAGGCCCTGCACTCCGCCCGCCCCGGCGGCAGCGTCGGCTTCGTCGGCATCCCGCACGAGGTAGCCGTCGACGGCCTGGAGCTGTTCTTCTCCCAGGTGGGCCTGCGCGGCGGTCCGGCCCCCGTCCGCCGCTACCTGCCCGACCTCATCGACCGCGTCCTGAGCGGCCACATCAACCCGGGCAAGGTCTTCGACCTCACCCTCCCCCTCGACCAGGCCGCCGAGGGCTACAAGGCCATGGACGAACGTCGCGCCATCAAGACGCTGCTGCAGCCCTGACCCGAACGCCTCGTGGGCGTGAGCTGCCCAAGCCGCGTTCACGCCCACGAGGGCGCATTCCGCCGCACCGTCGAAGAGGAGGCAAGCCCATGACGACGTGGAGGAACGACAAGCTGACCCGGATCGGGCGCGCCGAGGAACTACAGATGGCCCCCTCGCGCCGCGATGGAACGCCGCGCGCGCCGCTGCCGATCTGGGTTGTTCGCGACGGCGACGACCTCTACATCCGCTCCTTCCGGGGCAGTTCCGGCGCCTGGTGCCGCGTTGCCCGGGCCAGCCGCGAGGGCCATATCCGCTCCGGTGGTGTCGCCAAAGACCTCACCCTCGTCGAGGTCACCGACCCGGTCGTCAACGACCGCATCGACACCGCCTGCCGCACCAAGTACGGCCGCTACGGTGCGCGTTACGTCGATCCCCTGTCGGCGTCGCGGGACACGACCCTGAAGCTCATACCCCGCTGAACAGCAACTCTTCTTTCACCCCTCCAGGAGAAGTACCTTGCTCGGTCTCGAACTCGTCGTGGTCCTGGGCGTGGCAGTGCTGATCGGTACCGCCGTGGGGCAACGCCTCGGCTTCGCCCCGCCCGTCGTCCTGCTCGTGACGGGCATGCTCCTGGGATTCATCCCGACGGTACGGCAAGCCCAACTTCCCCCGGAGATCATCCTGCTCCTCTTCCTCCCGGTCCTGCTCTACTGGGAGAGCCTGACCACCTCACTGCGGGAGATCCGCACCAACCTGCGCGGCATCGTGCAGCTGAGCACCGTGCTGGTCATCCTCACCGCGTGGGCGGTCGCCGCGGCGGGACACGCCCTCGGCCTGCCGTGGGGGCCCGCCTGGGTGCTCGGCGCGGCCCTGGCCCCCACCGATGCCACCGCGGTCGCCGTCCTGGCTCGCGCCCTGCCACGCCGCCAGGTCACCATCCTGCGTGCGGAGAGCCTGGTCAACGACGGCACGGCCCTCGTCGTCTACGGTCTCGCCGTCGGCATCACGGTCGGCAAGGAACACCTCAGCCTCCCGCACGTCGGCGGACTGTTCCTGCTCGCCTACGGCGGCGGGGCCGCCGTCGGAGTCGCGGTCACCTGGGTCAACATGAACCTGCGGCGCCGTCTGACCGACCCCCTGCTCGGCAACCTCGTCATGATCCTGGCGCCCTTCACCGCCTACCTGCTCGCCGAGCTGGTCGAGGCCTCCGGTGTCCTCGCGGTCGTCATCAGCGGTCTGATCATGAGCCAGGTCGCCCCGCGCATCATCCCGGCCCGACACCGCACCCAGGCACTGGCGTTCTGGCCGCTGGCCACCTTCCTCATCAACGGCGCGCTGTTCGTCCTGGCCGGGGTGGAGCTGCAGTACGCGGTCCGTAACCTCAGCCGCGCCGACCTCCAGGACGCGCTGATCGCGGTGGGTGTCATCTGCGTGGTGCTCGTCGTCGTACGCTTCGCGTTCCTGTACGCCTCCACCTATCTGGTCCGCGCACTCGACCGCCGTCCGCGGCAACGCCTGCTGCGGGTCGGGCATCGGGGGCAGTCGAGGACCAGGCCGTCGGCGCAGTACGCCGCGTCGTCACCGTCCACGACGGCGAGCGGTCCGTGAGCGAAGCGTACGTCTGTGTCAGCCGGGGCCGCGCTCTGCTGGGGTGGTGAGACGGGGGCCGGATGGTGTGGTGCGGACTCGGTGCCCGGGAGACTCTGGGCGGTCGCGGGACGGTCGTCGTCAGCGGCCGGGGACGGGGAGGTCGCCCTCGATGTACTGGGCGCGGCCGTCGGCGAAGGACCAGTCCTCGGCGCCGTTCTCGAAGTAGCTGATGAACAGGTCCTTGCCGTCGACACCGGCTTCGGCGAGCTGCTTGGCGAGCGTGCGGTACATGAGCTGCTTGTCCGGGGTGCTGCGGCCGCGCTGGGTGAAGATGTGGACGATGACGGTACCGGGGGTGCGCTCAAAGTCCAGGCCGGCGTCCAGGGCGATGATCTCGTCGGGGTCGTGCTGGGTGACGATCTGGAAGCGGTCTCGCTTGGGGATCTTCAGGACGTCGATGAGGGACTGCTGGACGGCGTCAGCGATGGCCCGGATGTTCTCGGGACTGCGCCCACGGATCATGTCGATGCGTACAAGGGGCATGGCGAACTCCTTCGAGTGAGGTTCGGTCAGGGCTCCAGGGAGAAACAGGTGCCGTGGTCGGCGACGCGCCGGATGCCGGTGAGGCCCGCGTCGTCGAAGGCGTGCTCAATAGCCTCGCGGGCCTTCTGCGAAGTGGGCCCAGCCTGTGTAGGGGCGGGGATGTTGACGGGTGCGCCGAGGACCTCGGCGGCCGCGGCGGCGCGGACGCCGTCGCGGCTGACGGGACGCTCGCGGAACTTGAGCCCGGGATGCGTGGGGTGCGGGGGGGGTGATCTCGGTGACGGTGCGAGTGGAGGCGTTGGCCCCGCTGCTGTAGACGGTGGGCAGTCCGTCTCCGGTGAGGATGAAGCCGACGAACTGACAGTTGACCTCGCCGTCCGCGTCGCGTTCGCCGTCGTCGGGGCCGTGGGCGGCGGCCACGGGGGTGACGATGAGTTCGCCGCCGTCCGGGCCGGTGCACGTGTGGGTGTCCCGGGCGGCCAGGCCCTTGGCGGGGGCGCCGAGCCGGTCGGCGCTGCCCGTGGCGGTGAGCGGCAGCGGGGTGACCGGCGCGACGGCGCGGCCGGAGTCGTCGAAGTTGTCGGCGTGGTTGCCGTGGCTGACCAGGTCGACGTCGGCAAGCCGGTCCTCGACAAGGGCCGGGCCCTGGGTCTTGATCAGGTAGCCGTGAAAGCCCAGCGCGTCGACGGTTGAGGCGGAAACGATGCGCAGCCCGCCGAGGTCGAGGACAGTCGCGGGCCAGCCGACCACCAGGGCCGAGCCGTCGTGACGAGGAAGGAGGGAGGAGAGCGACGCCATGCTGCTTGAGCTCCTTCGGCACGGAGGGTGCTGCAATGCCCGGCGATACGGGCCCCCGTCTCTCATAGTCGACCGTAGGGAGATAACGGGAGCAAGCGGAAATGCCGCTCCGGCTACAGCTATGCCCCTCCTGCATGGGTGCAGGTCACGGCCGCCTCCAGTGCCGTATCGAGTTGCGGCCGAGCCGGATCGCGTCGGAGTGCTCGTACCAACCAGCGTCCTCGTCCGGACCGCCCGGCGCCTGCATGACACCGTCCAACGTCAGGAACGTGCAAACGATGATCTTGCGCATGGTGCGCTCCCTTCGTCGACGGGTAGACCGCACAAGCGCCGGAAACTCATCGGCGGAACTTCCGCGGTGCAGCACCCGCCCCGCCGGGATGATCCAAACGACAGGCCCTGGTCAAGAGGCCCAACGCCGACGGTCGCCTCGCCACAGAGCGGCGTGGTCTTGCGGAAGGGGGGTGCTTACGCCGTAAGCACCCCCCTTCTCGGCTAAGCCCCCTACACTCCCGCAGTCATCTCAAAACGGCTCCCGCAGTCACGTGCGTAGCCAGCCGGGGTAGTCGTGGCCGATGATGGCGCCCCGGCTGAGCCGGTGATCGGTGATCACCTGCTTGACGGAGTCGAAGCCGGTGATCAGCCAGACGTCCGCATCGCCGTAGGGAAGCCGGATGCGTGCGGGGGAATCGCGGTGCATCAGGTCCACGAGCGCAGGGTCGAACTCCAGGGCTTCGCTGAAGTCGAACGGGCAGATGTCTGTCTCGTTGTCCGCGGTCCTCAGCCGGCCTCTCCGGGCATGGGTACGACGTTGGTGGTGTCCACGGCCCGGCGGATGGCTTGGGCGAGCCTGACGGCATTGCCGACGGCCCAGTAGTGGACAAAGAACAGGCGTGGTTCGTCTGTGAGGCTGTGGTGGTGCACCTCGACGAGTTCGACGCCACCGCGCCGCAGGGCCGCGAGGGCCGGCTGGACCTCCTTGGCGATCATGACTAGGTCCCCGCTGAGGGCCGCCCCTCCGCCGCCGAGCGGCTGGAAGTTGACGGAGGTGGTGGAGCCCAGTCCCGGGGGCAGGATCACATGGCCGTCGGTGACGGTCTCGCGGCGGACATAGGTGCTCTTGTAGATCTTGCCGTCGGCGGCGCCCGTGACGCCCATGGCGGCATCGATCGCGGCGGTGTCCAGGTCGACGGGCCGCGAGGGGGTGGTGGGTTCGGCGGGCGGGGTGCCCGTGCAGTCGAATGCGGCGCGCAGACCGCGTGCGACGGTGACCGGATCGTGGCCGTGGGCGTGCAGATGAACCCACCAGACATCCGGCTCGTGCGCGAGCAGGTGCTTGTGAATGGCGGTCTGCATGATCCCGCGCTCCTGCAGGACGTCAATGAAGTGCTGCAGTTCGCCCTCTTTGACCACCGCGTCGCCCATCAAAAGCGTGCTGTGGTCTGCGTACCGGACGAAGGACACGTGCGAGCCCAGGGCGAGCGCCGGGTCGATCCGGATGCCGCGGGAGAAGACCGTGAGGTCCCGGCGCGGCAAGCCCGTGTGGTACATGAACCGCCTCATGTCACCAGGTCGGCCGAGTGCCTCGCCCACGTCCGCCCAGTCCGCCAGCTTGGTCATCACCGGTTCGACCAGGGCGCGGGCCTCCGGCCCGGCGGACAGGGCGCGGGCCCCGGCAGGCGAACCGGTGAGTGCGGGTGCAAGGGCGGCCGCTGCCAGCACACGGCGCCGGGACGCGGTGTGTCGGGAGCGGCTGTCCTGCTGTTGATCGTCAGCCATGTCGTGTGCCTCCTGGCCCGATGGAAGCATGGGAGACCGCGTGGACCGGTGAACGGCACAGTCACTCCCTCCAAGTGGGCTAAGGCCCTAACTGGCTGCCGGGGCACTGACGTCTGCCGGACACACCGCGGCGGCCGAGGGGCGACGCCTCGCGAGTGGTGAGGTCATGCAGACCACGCGGCTCCGCTCAGGATCGTGGCGGAAGACGCCTGTCGGCCCGCGGCCAGGCTGTCCGTGCTGTCCGCACGGGCCAGCAGCACGATCCGGCACGGAGGCGGCTGCGCCGCCCGTTGACTGCACAGTCATGAGCTCCGCCTCGCTACATCATTTCGCGGGGCGCGATCGTTGCCGCCGAATTCGCCAACAGTGTCCGCATCGGCCGGGCCCCTCCTGCTTCTGGAGGGACACACCGCTCGTGGCCGTAGCGATCTCCGCCGTCGTCCTGCTCGGCATTGTTGTCGTCGTCCTGATCCGGAGCGGCTCCGTACGCCTCTCGCACGCCCTGGCCTGCGCTCTGTTCGGCTTCCTCTTCGCTCCGGCGCCGCGCCCGCCAAGTCGTAGCCGACACGGCAGGCTGCGGCCTCCTCCCCGTCCAGCCGCGCCATGCAGAACGTCCACACCTCATCGAGCCGTACCGGGCTGCCGCCTATGGTCACTTCCCGATCCTCCGTCCGTACGCCGATGCTGCCCCACCGGGTGGCCGGGCGTCGGCGCGGTCCGCAGCGCCGCGTGAACGATAGCCCCCTGCTTGGCCTCCGGGATCAGGCGGTTGAAGTCAAGTCGTAACACCTGTTTGGTGTAAGACCATGGAGTGCGGTAGCTGACATTGAGCTTCTTCAGCGTTGCCGCTCCAGGGTGAGGATGGCTTTGGCGATTGACGTCATGCGGTGGGGACTGCATCGGGATCTGCGGAAGATCCGCCAGGACTTCAGCCGTGCGACGCCATGCTCGACCGGTGCCCGTGCCGCGGACAGAGCCCGGTTGGCAGTCTTCTCGGTGAGGGTGAGTTCCTGCAGGGGTCTGCGTTTGATGCCCGTGGTCACCCAGGGGCCGCCGCCCTGGTAGGCGAGATCGGCCCGAATGGGGACGCCCTGGCGCTCGCAGATGCGGATGATCCGGTGGATGCGGGCCGCGGTCAGGTCGTGCGCTCGGCCCGGCAACGCGGGTGAGAGCCACAGCAATCGGCCGTCCGGATCGGTGACCACCTGTACGTTCACCCCGTGCCTGCGGTGCTTGTGGGAGTAGTCGGCCCGTCCGTCACCGACCCGGTCGCACTCGGCGAGCGTGCCGTCCGGCAGGACGAAGTCCGCATCGGCCTCACGCAGGACGTTCAGCAGACCCGGCGCACGTTCGGCGAGCAGGCGGATGACCGCGCTGGTGTAGGTGGGCGGTGGACTCGCTGATCCCGAACCCCGCAGCGATCTTCGCCAGGGTGGTGTGCTCGCGCAGGTACACCAGTGCCACCATCGCGCGTTGAGACGGGCGGAGCTTGCAGCGCCGGTCGCCCTCACGGGTGACGACGAGCATGGTCACCCACTCCACGAGTGCATGGGGCAGGTCGAGTGCGGCAGGATAGATGACCAACGAGGCCCCCGAGCAGCGTGGTTGAGACGTCAGACATCTCGATCAACAGCCCGGGGGCCTCGCCCGTTGCGCTTCGTGGACCGTCACCTGATCGGTGGCCAGCTCGAAGAAGCTCATTGATGCTTGTCAGTGCTGTCCGGCACGATGCGCTCATGTCGACCCTTGATGACCTCCCCCCGTACCGCAAGGCGAAGCTGCTGTGGGAGTTCGACCACTTCGGCGAGCACGGTATTGACGCGATGGTTCGCGAGCGGGCCGGGAAGCCGTGTGGATTGTCCGGGGTCCTCAGTCCCTCCTCGCCGCGGATGGCCGTGCTCGGCGGAGACGGCCGCTTCCATCTGATGAGCGATGGCCGGATGATCTGTTCCGAGAAGTTCACCGATCAGGGCTGGGAGCACCAGGACCACTGCTCGTGGACGGAGACCGACGGACGGCTGGTCTACGGCTTCCGAGCCGGCGGGACGTTCGGGTCCACCACGTACACGTGGTTCGTGCAGGCGACCACGGCCGAAGGCGTACCCCCCTCGTCGGTACCGCCGGAGCAGCAATGCCAGGGCTCCCGTCACCGCACCCTCCAACACTGGCCGCCACCCCCGGCCAAGACGCCTGCCGTACGGCGCCTGCGAGCTGCCCTGATCGACTCCCTCGGGCCGGACTCCACCTGTGCGGTGCCCTTCCAGGGGCGATGGTGGATCACGACTACTCCACGGGCATGGTGCGTGGCCTCCTGTGCAAGCTGTGCAACCGGACCGTGGAGGAATGCCCGCACGTCGACGGCTGCCCGAAGGCCGACTACATGAGCAACCCGCCTGCGGCGCACCTGGCTTTGCCGTATCCGCCCCACCTGGCGTACGAGCCCAAGGCGTCGACGAGGGCACAGAAGATCGAGTTGCTCGGCAAATCCGGCCACCGGTCCCGGCTGATCTACCGCATTCACCTCGATCGCGGCCCCGCGAAAGGCCGACGCAAGGGCTTCACCGAGACCGACTGCGCCCGCCTGCTCGACTCCGCACACCAGCAGCTCGGCGGCCCGATCGTCCTGGTCTGGGACAACCTGAACACGCACGTCAGCCACACCATGCGGCAGCTTGTCGGCGCCCGATTATGGCTGACCGTCTACCAACTCCCGACGTACGCACCCGAGTTAAACCCGGTCGAGGGCGTCTGGTCGCACCTGAAACGGTCCCTGGCCAATCTCACCAAACACAGCCTCGACCAGCTCACCGCACTGGTGAAGACCCGGCTCAAACGGATGCAGTACCGACCCGGCCTCATCGACGGCCTCATCACCAAGACCGGGCTCGACTTCCAACCTCCGCAACCTCAGCCGTTAAAGATCTTCTAGATGGTGTTAGGGGGCAGCAGGTGCGGGGCGCGGGCGCCGAGGATGCCAAAGACCTCGTTCTTCGCCGGACCTCGCAGCTCCGCCATGAAGGCGGGGTCCACCCGGCCAGCCCTAGCCCAGATCCCGCCGAGGGACTCCGCACACTGCTGGGCCAGCACGCTGGTGAAGTCCTCAGCGCGAATGATCCGGATTAGGCACGATTCGACGAGGGGGCCGGAGAAATCCTCCAGGTACATTGCAGCGTCGGACTTCTCGTCCTCGCGCGCTGCAGGGTCGTCGAGGATTCCGACGAGCAGAACCATTCGCTCCTCGGGTGAGATCTCCGCCCGGCTCTCCAGCGAAGTCTCATACGCGGTGCGGGGCAGTCCCCTTCCAAACAGCCCCTCCAGCCAAGTCCTCATCACAACAGATCCTCGATCCCGTCCACAATGCCCACGCCGATGTCGCTGCCGACCACGGGCTCGACAGGACCGCCGACAGACCCGCTGACACCGTCGTGGATGGCAGCATCAGCAGCCTGCCGCCAGCCTTGGCACGGTCGACCTTGGCAGATCGATGGCTCGGCGCGGCGCCCACGGCCCGTCCAAGGGTATGTGCTCCTTCGTAACCCCAGCCGTTAAAGATCTCTAGCAGGAATCAGAGTGATTTTTTGGACACGAATCCGCATGAAGCAGCTGCGCGCCCGCAATGCACGCGAGAGGCTGCAAACCATTGGAGCGGTCGATGTTTCTGCAGCTCAGGGCCCACATCGGCGACTTGAGCAGCCTATAGTGCAGCCTTCCACAATCCGCGCGAATTCCGATTATGCAGAGTACTGAAACCAATCACTCGTTGGTGAGGTTCACTGTGTCTGGCAGCACAGGAGCGCCCGGCCGTCGGGATCTTGGCGGACACGACGGCCGGGCTTGGACGAAGGACATCGCAATGCCCTCCCTCACCATTCTCATCCTCGCACTGGCCATCGTGGTCGCAGTCCTGGTCTACAAGGACGAAAAACTCGGCGCAGCCGTCGCTGCGGGCGCCACCCTGATCGTCGCCCTGTACGCCCTCCTCGGCCCGCAGCCCGCCGTGGACACACGCAGCCTTCCGGGCCGACGAGCACATCCGCCTCCAGTCGCCCGTGAAAGCGCCCGAATCAGAGGGCATGGTCAGCTCGGACGAAGACCGGGGAGAGAGAACGTCGGCGGGTCCGCCATGAGCGCTAAAACAGGGCCATCGTCCCCAGCGGGCCAGCCAGTTCCTCACCGGCTGGCTCGTCCTCGATCTCCACGAACTCCATCTGCGCGCCGGGCCCCGGCAGGTCCACGATCGCCAGAGAGCCCGCGCAGGATACGAGGGCGTCCCCGAACACCTCGGGCCGCTCGGTCGGATCGTGCCGCCACAGACGCCCTTGCTGGGCCGTCCGGCCACTATCCCGGCCGCGATGTGCCGCTGGCAGAACTCGCACTCAGCTCGGGGCATCTTCACGCAAACCAG
The DNA here is from genome assembly GCF_044763085.1 of Streptomyces sp. NPDC096311. Classification (NCBI taxonomy): domain Bacteria; kingdom Bacillati; phylum Actinomycetota; class Actinomycetes; order Kitasatosporales; family Streptomycetaceae; genus Streptomyces; species Streptomyces sp. NPDC096311. Next base: position 7,197 of record NZ_JBIWFN010000043.1, on the reverse strand, counting down.
TCTGCCGATCTCAGACCTGCCGCGCACAGCAGATTGGGCTGTCGGCATCCCTTGGGGGCATGCGAACGAGAAGACCTCAGTGCACACACTTAGTTGTATCCAATCTCAGAACCAACACGAGAACCGGCGTAGCCATCGCAAGGAGGAAACAGGCGCGGCCCTTACGACGACTCAAGCTGACGGCCTGCCCTACCCTCTTTCGGTATGCCAGCCGACCGGTACGTCGAGCAGTTCCTCCTGTACGCCCTCGAAGCACAGTTCGTGGCAGCTGCAGCCGTCATGGCAAGTTCGCGGCTCGACGCATCACACCAAGCCGGTATCGTCTCGTCGCTGGTCGTCGAGGGATAATCGACTACGCCCACAGCCTCGGCAAACCCATCCGCTGCACCCATCCCGCAGCCGAAGACGGTCACGACAGCACTCCGGCGCCCGCCCGATGAACGGCCTGACCAGCCGGGTGTATCTCGAACACGGCAACCCCGTCACCGTGGTCATCCCGCGCTGCACCCGCCGCGTCCCCGACACCACCGGCGACTGACCGCACTTCCAGTGGCCCGGCTGGCGACCGGCCGCCGGGCCACCCAACGTTGCGGTCCTCCGCGCCCACGGAGCGATCGTTGTCCGGCCGTTTTGCGGCCTCACCCGAAGCGCTCCGGCCAAGGGCACGGTCACGAGCACGTCCGGCAGGACACCAGCGCCCAGCGCGCCCGGACGGCCCACCCCAACCTCTCCTCGGATTCGGTGGACGTCGCCGACGTGAGGGGGCCTCGGACTGGCCGTCCTGATCCAGGTCGAGAACAGGAGCCCTGCGGGTCTGGGCGCAGGCCGCGCCCGCTCGCGTGACGGGTGCGAGCGGGTACGGCACCACCGAGCCTTACCAGGATGGCTTGCCGGACTGACTTTGGTGGCGAGTGGTGTTCATCGACACGGCGGTCGATCAGATGCCCGTCCGTCTGTGGACGCTGGAAACCTCAGCCCAGCCCCGCGCCCTGGCCGCCCTTCTCGCCTGCACCGCCCATGCCGCCATCTGACCGCCAAGGAGCGGCCGCATCCATGCGGCCGCCTCTCCACCCTGTATGTCCTGGAGGCCCTGCGTCGTATGACGTGTTCAACGACAGCTTCGGTGCGCGCTGGCAGAACGCGCCGCCCCGGCGTACCCGCGCCGCCGTTCTCGCCATCAACTTGACCAACGCCTTGCTGAACCCGCCGGACGACCCGGCCCTGGCCGACGCCGTCGCCCGCCGGATCGGCCGGGACGCGGGCGTACGCGACTACGTCCTGGGCACCCCCGGCGCGGCCCGCGTCATCGACGACGCGGTGCACGAGGTCACCGCGCTGCGTGCTGGGCGACGAGGAGGCCGCCGACCGGGCGCGGCAGGTGGTCTGGCTGGGAGGCCGGCAGCCACACCCTGCGCGAGCGCGCTGCCGCCTACGGCCGCCCGATCAGCACCCCGCCGCAGCGCGAGGAGCGACCCGGCGGACTGATCTCGGCGATCCGCCGGTAGAGCACCTCCCGGTTCCCTAGATGATCGATTCCAAGGAGCCTGATGAGTGGAGCCAGGTTCATGCGCGGCCAGCCGTCATGCGTGCGCTGACCGCCTACGACCACTGAAGACTGCCGAGCATGCGGATGCTGAGGGGTGTCGGGGTCGCGGTCGCTCCGATCCGCGTAACGCCGTAGGGGGCTGGAGGTTCAGAAGGTGAGGAGCGCCTGAGGACCCTGCTCAAACTCCTCGCCAGCCGGGCGCCCACCCACGTCACCGTTCAGGGTGACGTGGTGGCCAGCGGCGTGTCGCGGGCGTGGTCACTTGTCGGTGTTCCGCTCGCGGGAGGTGACGCTCACCGGTCCGGCACGGAGCATGGCCTCGTAGAGGCTGTCATCTGCGGGCGGGTCGGGCAGCGGGCCCCGCGCAGGAGCCTGGAACGACTGGATCAGCAGGGCGACGAGGCGGCGCCAGGCGTCAGGAATGATGTCGCCGGCGAAGTTGACGATCCCGGCGTTCGCGATGAGCAGGAGGACGAGGTCCTGGCTGGCGAAGTCCTCCCGCAGGTGCCCGCTGTCCTTGGCACGGGCGATCAGCTCCAGAAAGCCGTGATAGGCCGCTGCGCGCTGCTGTTCCAGGGCCTCAGCGGCGGGGAAGGTCGTGGTCAGTACGTCGGCGAAGCCACGGTCGGCAGCCTGCATGGCGCAGATGGCTTCGATGAATCCGGTGAAGCCCGCCCAGGCGTCGGGGTCGTCGAGAGCGGCGTTGACGGCGGTGACGTAGGCATCCATGCGGTCGGCGAAGACCGCGGCGATCAGGTCTTCCTTGGCGCGGAAGTGACGAAAGAGCGTTGCGATTCCCACCCCCGCCTCACGTGCCACCGAGGCCATGGACGCGCCCAGTCCATCGCGCTCGAACACCGTGCGCGCAGCGGCGATGATCCGGCCGCGGTTGCGCTCGGCATCGCTGCGCAGGGGCTGGGCATCGGGCTGCTGGGGGCCAGAGGTCATGCCACCACCCTACCAACCGGAATGCCCTATCCATTTTCGGTGCTACGCTGACACAGGAAAAACGGATAGGGCTTTCCGATTAGAAACTGGATAGCCCTATCCGGTTGGGGCGCTGCACCTCCGGTGACCGCACCGGAGGCACAGCGCCCCACCGTCCCGACATCGCGGACGGTTCCCCTGTCACGCTTTACGAAAGGATCATCGTGACCAGCATCGCCATCGTTGGAGCGGGCCCCCAGCTGGGCTTGGCCATCGCGCGCACCTTCGGCTCCCGCGGCTTCGATGCCGCGCTCATCTCGCGCAACCGCGACAAGCTCGACCAGCTCGTCGGCAAGCTCACCGCCGAGGGCATCTCGGCCGCCGCGTTCCCCGCGGACGTTCTCGACCGCGACATGCTCACCCAGGCACTCAAGGACGCCGCCGCGCGGTTCGGCGGCATCGACGTCCTGGAGTACTCCCCGGTCGGCACGATCGACTCGACCGCCCTGACCACTCCCACCACGACCCAGCCGTCCGATGTGCAGCACGAGATGGAGTTCCAGCTGTACGGGGCGATCGCCGCCACGCAGGCGGTACTGCCCGCCATGCGCGAGGCCGGCGCGGGCACCCTGCTGTTCACCACGGGCGCCGGCTCAATCGACCCCGTCCCGCAGGTCGGCAACGTCAACGCCGCGGCAGCGGCCCTACGCAACTGGGTCATCAACCTGCACAAGGAACTCGACGGCACCGGCATCCAGGCCGCCCACGTCGGCATTGACGTGTCCATCGGCATGTCGGTCATCCCCGATTTCCCGACCGCTCAGCCCGAGGAGATCTCCCCCGCCTACTGGGAGCTGCACACCACCAAGCGCGACGAGGCCGAACTCGTCTTCAGCCGCTGAGACCGCACCTGGTTCCGCACCTGGTTCCTCATGGCAGTCCTTGATCGCGTTGCGGCCTGCCGGCCGCAACGCGACGCTCGAAGAGGCGGTCGCAGGAACACGAGTTGGGCAGGGGTCCGGTGTTCGAGCGTTTCCCGGCCTCGGAGGAACCGTTCCTCGTGCTGGACCATACCCAGACGTGTGTCGGCGAGGCCGCCCAGGTATCCGAAGCTGAACTCGGGACTCAGCTCGAAGCCCTGACCGCGGCCCTCACCACCCGCCGGGAAGGACCCCGACACGGCGACCTGTGGCCGCACCTGAGGGCCAGCATCGAGGGTGCCCCAGCGCCCGAGTCGATCGACTCCCTGTGTCAGCCGGCAGTGAGCATGCGACTCTGACTGCGCCCGGAGACCGACCGATGGCCCGGTCTGGCCCTTGGCCAGGGCGACAAGGAGTTGCCGTTCGAACTCTTCGTGGCCGTCGACAAAGGTCTAGAGCCGTCGCCCCTGGGCTGGTCAACTGCGTGAAGGCCCTGGGACCATCCCCGCGAGTACGGGGACCACGGCCGGGTGTCCATCGAGCCGAAGTTGACGGGGTGATGAAGTTCAACCAGGAGATGGGCCTCATGTTCGGCTGGTTCAACGACGAGGGCTTCGACGCGGACCTTCCCGCCCTGCGCGCCCAGCACCCCGAGCTGACCACCCTGGAGACCTGGGCGCGCCGGAACTGGACAGCTCCCGCCGCCCAGTGACCGCTCCTGCGCGCACGTGCCCCGTTCCGGAGGACCTCTCACTCCCCGAGGAGGGCCTTCGGCACGGGCATGGCATCCCCACGCGGCACGATCGCCGGTTCACGCCTCCCAGGGCGACGGACCCGCGTTGACCAGACGCATCGCCTTGGGTACAGCCGCCGGTTCGTAGGCCGGGGCGTGATCGCCCAGCACTCTCAGGGCCGTCCGCTCCAGATGGTGGGCCAGGCAGGACACGGCGGTGTCGCGGTCGCCCGCGACGACGGCGTCCAGGATCGCCGGGTGCTCGATGTTGCCCGGTTCGGACCAGCGTGTCGGGTCGAAGTGCTGGGTGATGCGGATGTACCGCACGCTGCGGTCGGACAGAGCCCGCAGCTGACGCTGCAGGGCCGCACCCGCGCCAGCGGTGAGCAGGCGGTGGTACTCGCCGTGCGCCGCGAACCAGCCCTCGATGTCCTTCGCCCTGGCCGCCCGGCGCATCGCCGTCACCTGCGCCTTGGCCTCGCGTCTTTCCCGGGCGCCGAAACCGTCCAAGGTCATGGTCAGCGCCAGCGTCTCCAGCATGATCCGCATCGCGTACTCGGCGTCCAGCTCGGCCGGGTCGATGCAGGTGACCCGCATCCGCTGGTTGGGCTCAGCCTCGACGAGACCCTCCTCCTGGAGCATGCGCAGCGCCTCGCGCACGGGCGTACGGCTCACTCCCAGCTGCCGGCCCAGCGCCACCTGCGACAGCACGGTGCCCGGCGCCAGCCGACCGTCCATGATGCATTCGCGCAGGAACGCGTGCAGCGGGGCGATCGACTGCCGGGCACCGGGCAGATCAAGCGGCTCGATGCCGTCGATGACGATGGTCGGCTGAGGCATGCCGCCCATTATGGCGTATCTGCATACACATTTAGTTGCGTCCAGGTGAAACCCTGAGGGGAAGGCGCACTTCGAAGCGTGTGTCACCGGGAACAGACTGCACCTGCGGGCTCCCGTGGTGCTTGGTCACGACGATCCGCCAGGAGATGTCGAGCCCGAGCCCGGTGCCCTCCCCCACCGGCTTGGTGGTGAAGAACGGGTCGAAGATGCGGGTGCGGATCTCGGGCTCGATGCCTGGCCCAGTGTCACCGAACTCGACGAGCAGCTGCTCTCCGTCCAGCGAGGTGCGCACCGTCAGCGTGCCCTCCCCCGCCATCGCCGCTGCAGCGTTGTCGATGAGGTTCGTCCAGACCTGGTTCAGCTCACCGGGGTACGCGGGGGATCTTCGGCAGCGTCCGGTCGTACTCCTTGACGACCCGGACCCCGGAGCCGATTTTCCCGCCGAGCATCACGAGGGTGCTGTCGAGCAGTTCGTGCACGTCGGTGATCTGGAAGGGGGCCCGGTCGAGGTGGGAGTACTGCTTGGCCGCGCCCACCAGGTGCGAGATGCGGTTGGTGGAGTCCTCGATCTCGTTCAGCAGCAGCTCGGTTTCGACCGTGTGCTCAAGCCATCGGAGCGTCCCGTCGAGGTTCTGCGCGTCGACGGTCGCCGCCACCCGGTCCAGCCAGTCGCTGTCGAGCCCGGCCTGCACGAACGTCGCCACCATCTCCCAGCCATCGGCTATGTCGCGCTCGTCGGGCCGGTCGGCGAGCGCGTCCTCCCGGTCGGATGCTTCGAGCGGGCTGAGATACGTGCTCTTCGAGACCTGTTCGGCGGTGCGCTCCTGGAGGTGGACGAGCGCCAGGGTGTGCTCCGCGTACGGCCCGACCGCGATCGCCGCGAGCTTGTGCCGTAGCCCGGCCATTCGCTCGCGCAGCGCCGACGCGGCCCGTACGGCGGCGGCAGCGGGGTTGTTCAGCTCGTGGGTCAGCCCGGCGGACAGCGAGCCGAGTGCCAGCAGCCGCTCGCGCTGGTTGACGGTCTGCTGGGTGGCCTGGGTACCGAAGAACAGCCCCTCCAGCAGATGGACGGCCATCGGGAACCAGTCCCGCATGATCGAGGCGAAGGTAGCGGCGGGCCGGACGAAGAACCGCGAAGGCTCCGTCACGCGCAGGGAGCTGCGGTACCTCTCGTCCTCGAAGCCTCGCATGTATGCCTGCAGGGCACCCGTGTACGTCCCCCGGTGCGAGGTGCGGTTGATCTCCACGTCATCCTCGCCGACCCGGCGGGTCATGACGAGGTGGCTTCGAGGAGGACGAACAAGCAGGTGGCAGGGTCGCCTTCCTGATGTACGGGGCCAGACCGAACCTCTCCACCCGGCCTTCGCGGCACAGCCGCGCCAGCTGCTCCTCGGTCAGATTCTCGAACAGGCAGAGCGTGCTCAGCTCCTCCACCTCGCAGGGCAGGGGCTGTGTGGTCATGACTGCTCCAAGTAGCGGTGGACGAGCATCACGGCCATGGCGCCCTCACTGGCGGCCGAGGCGACGCGCTTGGCCGACTCGGCGCGCACGTCGCCCGCCACGAAGACGCCCAGGACGCTGGTCTCCAGGTGGTACGGCGGCCACGTCGGTTCCCAGTCCCGCAGAGGCTGTCCGTCTACGGTCAGGTCGGGGCCGGCGATGATGTAGCCGCGGTCGTCCCGCGCCACGGTTCCCGCCAGCCAGTCGGTGTGCGGGGCGGCCCCGATGAGGTGGTCCCTGCCGTCCGCCTCCGCCACGACCGCGCCGGTGCGGACGGTGATGTTGGGCATCCGCTCGATCAGGTAGTGCGACATCGACGCGGCCAGGGACGGCCCGCGCACCAGCAGGGTGACCGACTTGGCGGTCTTGGACAGGTGCATGGCGGCCTGGCCGGCGGAGTTGGCGCCGCCGACGATGTACACATCGCGCCCTCAGGACGCGGAGGTCTCGGTGAGTACGGAGCCGTAGAAAACGCCGCGCCCGCACAGCTCGGTGAGGCCCGACGCGTCCAGCTGGCGGTAGGAGACACACGTCGCCAGCAGGACGCTGTGGGCCGCGATCGCGGAGCGGTCCGAGAACCAGACGGTGCGGGAGGCCGCATCGGTCTCAAGGCCGGTCACCTCGCGAGCGGTGAGGATCTCGGCGCCGAACTTCGTGGCCTGTCGGCGTGCCCGGTCGGTGAGTTGGGCGCCGGAGACGCCGTCCGGGAAGCCGAGGTAGTTCTCGATGCG
>NZ_JBIWFN010000042.1:0-35389 GCF_044763085.1 Streptomyces sp. NPDC096311 | reverse complement strand
CCTGCACCACCTGCCACCGCCCCCTGCCCAGAACATCCCCCACCAGCCAGAACCTCAGAGCCAGAGCAACCTAACGGAGTCCTACTAGTGCTGTGACCGGGAACGTTTGCCGGGTTGCTCGTTGTGCTGGTCGGATGTGACGACTTCGACTGGCATGGGGAGGCGGGATGGCGTTACCGGTCAGGGTCCGTGGGCTGACCGAGCAGGAGGGGCAGAAGCTGCAGCAGATCGTTCGGAGGGGCAGCACCAGCTCGGTGCGGTTTCGGCGGGCGATGATGGTGCTGGCCTCGGCCGGCGGCAGCGCGGTCCCGGTGATCGCGCGGTTGGTCCAGGCGGATGAGGACACCGTCCGCGACGTGATCCACCGCTTCAACGAGATCGGGCTCGCATGCCTGGACCCTCGGTGGGCGAGAGGCCGTCCCCGCCTGCTGAATCGTGACGACGAGGACTTCGTCATCCAGACGGCCACCACCCGCCCAACCCTGCTGGGCAAGCCCTTCACCCGCTGGTCGGTCCGAAAGCTCGCCGACCACCTGCGGCGCAACATCTCCCGGCCAGTGCTGATCGGCCGGGAAGCCCTGCGCTGTCTGCTGGCCCGCCGGGGGATCTCCTTCCAGCGCACGAAGACCTGGAAGGAGTCCCCGGACCAGGCCTTCGACGCCAAGCTCGCCAGGATCGAGTACGCGATCAACGAAAGACCAGACCGCACGTTCGCGTTCGACGAGTTCGGCCCCCTCGGCATCCGTCCCGTCGCCGGATCCTGCTGGGCCAAGCAGGGCAAACCGAACCGGCTGCCGGCCACCTTCCGCCGCACCCACGGGATCACCTACTTCCACGGCTGCTACTCGGTCGGCGACGACAAACTGTGGGGCGTCAACCGCAGACGCAAAGGCATCGACCACACCTGGGCAGCCCTGCGATCGATCCGGGCCACCCGCCCGGACGGCGGCCCCATCTACGTGATCCTCGACAAACTCTCCGCCCACCTGAACTGGAGAATCCGCAGGTGGGCGGCAAAGAACAAGGCCGAACTGTGCTTCACCCCGACCTACGCATCCTGGGCGAACCCCATCGAGGCCCACTTCGGGCCGCTGCGGCAGTTCACCCTGGCCAACTCGCATCATCCGAACCACACGATCCAGACCCGGGCCCTGCACGCCTACCTGCGCTGGCGGAACAAGAATGCCCGCCACCCTGACGTCCTGGCCACCCAGCGCAAGGAACGCGCCCGCATCCGCAGCGAGAAGGGCCTTCGCTGGGGAGGCCGACCCCCGCTCGTTGCCTGATCAAGCAGCCTAGTGCGCCGCCTGCTCGAGACCACCGGCACGGAGGGCATCCTCGATCTCGCCGAGCTTCGCTGACGACAAGACTCCCACCTGCTCGGTCAGATCTTCCTGGGCCAGCGTGACCAGCCAAGTGCACGGGACAAGACCGGGACGTGGCAGCGCCACTCGAAGGACGCCCTCGAGAGGCAGCCCCTCGGGCGCCCCCACTGCCACCTCGACGGCCACACCGCTGATCTCGGTCCCCGCAGGAGCGACGACCTGCATCGCTCGGAACCCGGACGCTTCGTCTCCTGACAGCAGTACTACCGGCCGCCGCTCGTCAAAGTCCGCCAACCAGACCTCGCCGCGCTGCATGTGCCCTCCCGACGCAGGATCGCGGGGGAACCTTGCACGCCCCGGACCGAACACCTCATTGTCGGCCGTAATCCAACCAGTCCAGCGGTCGCAGCGGCCAGCGAACCCGGTGAACCTTCGCGGTACAGCACTAGGCGAGCCGGCGCAGCCAGCCTCGGACGCCCGACTCGCACGCCGCCGGATCGAAGCGCCCGTGCGCGGCAGCGAGCCACGCTGTGCGGATGATGTCGTCCGGCAACGGAGAGTCCAGGAGACAGCGCACGTCGACGCCCAGCTCGACCGCGCCCTCGCCCTCGGTGGCGGCGGCGACTTCGGACGCGAGGTGCAGTGCCTGTGTCTCGTCGGGGGATCCGGTCGTCACGGACAGCTTTTCGGCGAGTGCGCTGAGGCCGAAGTCGCCCTCGTAGAGAATGCCGTATTGCTCACGCTGTCTCGTCATGGTGCATTGCCCTGCCTTCGAAAGACGTCGGCGGGTGGGTCCGTCCCATTGCCGGGACGGACCCACCTGCGGTGGAAGTCAGCCGTTCACGCCCTGTGTCTGGGTGCCCGTCGGGCTCCCTTACTTGGACAACGGATACGAATCGAACACGATGAAGCCTTCATGGCCCTTCTTGCCCGGAAGCCACTTCAGGACCACTCGCACCTCGTTCCCCGCGGCCTCCGCGGGGCCGCTCGCCTTGTACACGGTGCCCAGCGATTCGTACTCCACGCGGCCCTGGCCGCCGCAGTGCGAAGGGCCCTCGGAGACCTGACACCGTCCCAGGAGCAGAGTCTGACGCTGCGGTTCTGGCAGGAGCTGCCCTACTTCGAGATCGCCAGGCGGCGCTGGACAACTTCCTGGCCAAGCGGAAACAGTGGCACGGCTCCGGAAGGCACCCGCCGACCGGAAGAGTCGATGTTCAAGGGTCTGGCCCCGATCAGCACGCTGTGGACCAACGCCGACATCGCGCAGCAGGCCGTCGACCGGGTCCTTGCCGGACTGCCCGCAGCAGATCAACTTTGAGGCAGGCTCCTAGAGCACCAAGGAACAGGACGCTTTCCGTTCGGGCGGACCGGTGAGGCGGCCTGTACAGCAGCCTGGATGATCAATGCCAGGTGTCTCTGCGCAGGCCCTCCTGGGCATGGCCACTCGGACGAGCTCAGTTATGTTGTCCGAGCCTCGACGTCTTCAAGGGCTTCGCGGGTGATCTCGGGACCGAAGACGGAATCGTTCTCCATCCCCTCGGGCAGGTGGCTTCGGCTGTCCTTGCGAAAGAGGAACGTGCCACGGGGGGGGTGAGAACGCCCGCACCGATCCTGTCGGCGAGTTCAGCGATGACGCCACGGATCTTACCCAGGGCGGGACGCTCGACCCCAACCATGTTGCCAGAGATAGACAGTTCGGCTTCTCCGCCGTCATCCGCGCGGATCCAGAAGTCCATACCGTCGGCCGTCGTTTTCCCGGGCACGGCACCATATGGAGCGAGAACCGCCCGCACCACGTCCATGTCAGGCGGAACAAGTTCACCGTCCACGAACCTATAGAGCCCCAGGGTGTCACTCATTGCACTCCTCTTGCTGCTAGGAAGACGACGGGTGTCTCCGTCATTCCTGCAGGGGGAGACACCCGTTGTTCAGCCCGTGATTGGGACGGGCCTGAACACGAACTCGATGCCCTTGACGTCGTTATCGATCGCCCAGAGTCGCAAAGCAGTGGCGGTTCTCTCGTTGTTCATGTACCGCACGACGGGCACACCATTGGCTGCCGCGACCTGTTTCTTCATCGTTGTGGTCTCCGCAGTCGGAAACTTGAGCTTGCCGGTGCTCGGGTTGATGAAGTTGTCGGGATAGTGCAGGTTCTTGGCGTCGAGGAGTGCTCGAAGCGGTCCCCGTGCCGGCCTGGGCAGGTGTCTCCTGGAGCCTGAGAAAGCTGCCGATGCTCAAGTGGGGGCCGATTCCAGCTGCCCGGGTGGGGCCGCCGAACGACGTCGCAGTCAATGACGTGTACGCGGGTGAGGGCCGGTTGGGCCCGGGCTGAGGGCCTTGTCCCACCGCGAGCCGGCGGGGATCATGACCGCGTGCAGCACCCAGAGGAACTCCACGAACTACTCACACGCGCCGGACTCACGGTCGTTGAGGACGTGCGTCCGGGCAACCTGTTCCCGCCGGAGGCCGGCTGGCGGATCGCGCGGGGGATCGCGGCGCCGGACGGCGTGGCCCGGGAAGCGCTCGATGCCGCGTGGTGGCGGCGTCTTTGCGATGTCGACGGTGAGTTCTTGGTGGCCGTCCTCAGGCACCGGATCGGCGGCAACGACTCCTGGTGGACCCGGGTCCGGCACGCCGGGAGCGGCGTGCCGGAGTTGACCGGCGCCCCCGGGTTCGTGGCGCTCTCCCTCGACGGGCAGGTGCTGCTGGCGGAGGTGCCCGGCGCGGGCGGGCCTCGGGTGACGGCCCTTGACCGACTGCCGGAGCGGCTGGAGGAGGCCGCCGAGGCCGCCGGGCGCGAGACGGAGGTCGAGCGCGCCGAGGTGTGGGCAGCGGTGCCCGGCCGACATGCGTGGCCTCTGCACTGGGCGGAGGGGATCGGGTCCAATCCGGCCGCGACGGACGAACTGCTGATCCGGCTGCTGGATGTGGAGGAGGGCTTCCTGCACGGATGCGACCGGCCCGCCGTCCTCGACGCCGCCGTGGCGCACCCCGATCCGCGGGTGCGGTCAAGGCCCGCCGACACCTTCCGGCCCAAACTCACGTCCGATCAGTGGGTACACCTGATCCGCGCCGAGCCGTCGCCGAATCGACGCGTGCTCTGGGCGGAGCAGGCCTGCATCTGGGGCGCGGAACTCCCCGAGGACCTGTACAACGACCTCTTCGCCGGCCCGTCCCGCGCGCGAGCCGCCGAACTCCCGGGGCTCCCCGCACAGCACCTCCCTGACCTCGCGGCCGACGGCGATCCCCGGGTGCGGACGGCGGCCTGTGCCCGGTGGGAGGACCTCGCTGCGCCGCTGCGGGAGCGGCTGCTGGCCGACACCGACTACGCGGTGCGAACGGCTGCGCTGCTCGCCCACCACACCGGCGTACCCATGCCTCGCGAGGTTTTCGCCGCCCTGCCCGACCCGCGGCGGGCGCTCGAACGGTGCCGCCTCGCGCCCGAGCTGGAGGCGGAGCTGGTCCGGGACGGGGATGCGGAGGTACGTCGGGCGCTGGCCGCCAACCCGGGCCTGGGCGCGCACGGCGTCGCCGTGCTGACACAGGACCCGCAGGACAACATCCGCTCCGCGGTAGCGCTGCGCCCCGACCTCACCGAGGAGCAACGTGCCGCGGTGCGCCACGACTTCGACTCGACGTCGATGTCGCACATCCTTCCCTGGGTCGAGGACCTGCACGGCGACGCCGACGCGATGCGCCGTCTCGCCGCGTCGTCCCACCCGCTGGTCCGCCGCAGTGTGGCCCGAGCCCGGCACCTCCCACCGGATGTCGTGGCGTGCCTGGCGCGGGACGAGGACCGGGTGGTCCGCCTGTTCCTCGCCGAATCGTGCGAGGACGCGCCGGCCGACATGCTGCTGGAGGTCTGGCGCTGGTGGGACGGCAGCTTCAGCCACCCCGACCGGCCCCGCAGCCACCCCAACTTCCCCCGTACGGGCCTGCTGCGCTACACCGCCGACCCCAGCGGGCGGATGCGCCGCCTGGCCCTGGACGATCCGGAGTCGACACCGGCCGACGTCGCACGCCTGGCACGGGATCCCGAAGCCGAGGTGCGCCGCCGCGCGGCTGAGGACCCCCGGCTGTCACCGGCCGACGCGGTGCGGCTGCTGAACGACCCGGAGGCTTACGTCCGCGGCACCGCGGTGCGCAATCCGCGGCTGCCCGCCCGCGTCCTGGCCGGGCTGCTGCACGACCGCGACACGGCATGCCCAGCGGTCACCAACCCGGCGATCCCGGTCCCCGTCCTGCACCGCATCGTGGCCGCGGCCGCGACAGCCGTGGCAGCCCGGCGCTGAACACCGACACCCCGTACGGCGGCCGTGGCGGTCCGACGCTGAACCCCGGCACGCCTAGCCAGCCACCCTTACTCCAACTCCGCGAGCACCCACCGTACCCGGTCGTACGTGCGCCGCCAGCGCACCTGCGGGGTTGGCCGCGAAATCCGTTCGGCGGCCCCACCCGGGCGGCTGGAATCGGCCCCCACTTGAGCATCGGCAGCCTTCTCAGGCTCCAGGAGAGAGCTGCCCATGCCGGCACGGGGACTGCTTCGAGCCGTCATGGATCTTCACGAACGGGGCCGCTTCGAGTCGTCATGCCGGGGCCGGATCACGACGTCGTAGCAAGCCAACCAGGCCGACGTGACGCCGACCTGCCCACCGGCCCGGCGACGGACCTGATGCTCAGGCCGTTCCTCTGTGGATAAAGTCCGGAGATTTCTCCCCCTCTCCGAACTGGGGCGAACTAGGGCTGTATGGGTTGAACGGGCTCCGCTGTGTCGACGCGCCTGACGGGATCGGCAGCATCACTGCCTACGCCACCGAGGTCGCTCTCCCGGCGACGGGCACGCGGAAGAACCCTGGCATGGGATGTGCGTGGGCCGACATCGTCCTCATCGCCCCGGAGGTGGGGCTGCCGCTGTTGTCCATCGAGGCTGACAACTGCACCGAGGAAGCCCCGATCATCGCGGCCAAGTTCGACAAGTACATGCGCCACTTCCACCGCTAGTTGAAGGACACCGACGGCCGGGACAAGCCGATGTGGCGCACCCGCTGGTCCGCACCCGATCCCCAGTGGGGTGACGCGACGCACCTGCCGGTCCTCCTGGTCTTCAAACAGGTCGGCCCGCGGCCCGCGCTGAAGCAGATGGAGAAGGTCGCCGCCCTCACCCGCGAGCACTGGCAGGGCCGGTGGGCCGAGGGCGGCTTCCGCATCTACGACGGGAAGATGCCGATCGTGGCGACCACGCTGGAGTTGCTGCGCGAGCACGGCCCGGCCGGGCCCGCGTTCTGGCGCTTCGGCCGCCAGGACGGCCAGAACCTCTGGGAAGCGATCGGTAACCCCCGCCGGGATGCCGCCCTCGCCCGCCGCGCCGAAGACGCGCGGCGCCGTCTCGCGTAAACGGCGCTCGCCAGGATGTGGGCCACCGCGCCCGCCGACCGGACTACCCGTACGCCCGGCGAGCCGGGTGTACGGCTGCGCTGCTACCTGGACCTGCGCCAGCCCATCAGCTCGCCCCCGGTGCCGGCTGACGCGGTGCCGATGTCCTCGCCGCGCGAGGTCTTCGCCTTTCCCTCGGCCATCCGTTGCTGAGGAGTGGGCTGCTGCCTTGGTCGGTCTCCGAGTTCGTGTCGCCCAGGGCAGCCTTGTGGAGTGCAGACGTGCCGCTTTCGTGAGCCCGGAGCAAGGCTGTGCCGACCATGGCGGCGTGGATGACGGCCGTAGGGCGCCGGGCATGTTGGCGAAGCCGGCTCGGGTGGCGCCCCACGGAGATCATCCTGGCCAGGATGCCTCAAGGTCGGACCGGCCTCGCCAATGGATTGACTTACTCTCCCACTCCGACGGCCAGGCGTGGAAGTGACTGGATCTCACAAGGGTCGGGGAACTCTTCGGTGTCCGCACCTGCTCAGTTCCGGCAGCAAGACTTCACGCCTTTTGCTCCGGCCGGTGTGCCTCGACGTGCGACAGGATGAGACGTGTCACCGCTTCCGGCTGGTCGAGTTGGAGGAAGTGCCCGGCCCCCTGCAGGCGCTCGAAGCGCCATGGGCCGTCGACCCATTCGCCCGAGCGTGCCATCTGCTCCAGGCCGCAGTAGACCTCTTGCGTGGGCCAGACGCCGAGAACGGGAACCGACACCCGTGGGATAGGGCCCCGCGCATTCGCCGGGTTGGCGTTGGCCTGGTAGCAGTTCACCAGGGCGCGGAGGGCTCCGGGCCGCTCCAGGTCGTGGATCCAGGCATCGGCTTCGGGATGGTTCTGGACCCACCACCGGAACGTGGACCAGGGGCCGCCGTCGCCCTCGGTCTCGCCGCGCAGCCACTCCTCGGCGTCGGGCAGCAGCAGCCGGAGCATGTACCACGACATCTGTCGCTGCTCGTACCCTGCTGCCTTCCGGGCGCTGGGGTGGCCGACGGACAGGGCGGTGAAAGATGTCACCCGGTCTGGCCGGGCTGCGGCCATGGACCAGGTCGACAGCGCGCCGCGGTCGTGCCCGACGAGGTGGAACGTGTCGGCGCCCCGGGCGTCGGCGACCGCCCACAGGGACTCTTCGTCCATGGCGATCGTGTAATTCTGCGACCCGGCAGGGATGTCCGAGTCGCCGTGGCCGAGGAGATCCGGCGCGATCACTCGGTAGCCCGCCTCCAGCAGCCCGGGGATCTGGTGCCGGTAGACCGCGGACGAGTCGGGGATGCCGTGGACCAGCATGATGGTCTCAGGGCCGGAGCCTGCTTCGTAAACGGCGATGCGGTGGCCGCTGAAGTCGACGTTGTGACGCGTCATCCCGGTGAGCCGGTGAAAGGGTGCCGTGCGGTTCTCTGATGCCTGAGCCTGTGTCATGAACCTGTTCCTGTTCCTGGTGCGTGGTGTGGTGCAAGGCCGACACGCCTGCTGGCTACCACGCTGCAACGGTGCGGCGCGGCCATCCGAGGTGGCGCGTTCTTGCCGTGGCGCGGCGCCCGCGGGGGGAGGTTGTGGTTTCGGTGGTGCAGTGACCGGCCATGTCCATGCGGCATGGCCCGAGTCAGGGGTCAGCGCGATCGGCGGGGTGCTGGTGGCGGCGGCGCCCGCGTGGCCAGCTCCTGGCCGTCGGCGGATCCGGTGGTCCGGGAGGGCGTGGAAATGGAACGGGGCGGCCTGGAGGCCGCCCCGTCAGGGCTCATGCTCCGGCGGGTACGTCGAATTCAGGCGCGAGGGTCTTGCCGAGCTCGTCGAGTTCGGTGAACTGTTCGTCGGTCAGCCTGATGCTGCCGGCGGCGAGGTTCTCCTCCAGGTGTTCTAGGGAGCTGGTGCCGGGGATGGGCAGGATCACCGGGGAGCGGTGCAGGAGCCAGGCCAGCGACAGTTGCGCGGTGGTGACCTCCAACTCGCGTGCGGTGTCTGAGAACTTGGTGCCCGGTTCGGCGAGGATGCCCTGCGCGATGGGGAACCACGGGATGAAAACGATGCCCAGTTCGGTGCACCGGTCGAGAACCGGCTCGGAGTCGCGCACGACGAGGTTGTATCGGTTCTGGACGGTCGCGATGTCCAGTCCGAAGGCCAGCGCCCGTTCCAGCGTCGGCACATCGACCTCCGACAGGCCCAGGTGTCGGATCTTGCCCTCCTCCTGCAACGCCTTGAGCGTGGCGAATTGCGCTTCCTCGGGCACGTCAGGGTCGATGCGGTGCAGTTGCCACAGGTCGATCACATCGGTCTTCAGCCGGCGTAGTGACGTCTCTGCCTGCTGCCTCAGGTAATCCGGGCGGGCGAAGTGGTGCCACTGGCTCGGCCCGGTCCGCAAGAACCCGGCCTTCGTGCCGATCACCAATTGCGCCGGATACGGATACAGGGCCTCGGCGATCAGCTCTTCATTGAGGTTGGGGCCATAGCTGTCGGCGGTGTCGATGAAGTTCACCCCGAGCTCGACCGCCCGCCGCAGCACCGCCCGGGCGCCGTCCGGATCGGCGGGCGGGCCCCAGATTCCGGGGCCGGTCAGCCGCATCGCCCCGTACCCGAGGCGGTGAACAGCAAGGTCACCGCCGAGGACGAACGTACCCGAGGCTTCGGCCCCTGCATGGGGAGAAAACATACGTTGGCACCTTCCCTGTGAACTGCTCGGCAGCCACCGCATCCGCAGACGTACGGGGACTGGACACGGCCTTTCCCCATGCCGCTGGGGCCGGTTTGCTCAGGTTGCGCTGCCGCTTTCGTGTCCCATCGTTGCCGTCGGTCGGCAGATTTTCCGGCGGCATTCGGACGTCGCGTTTCACCGCGCCTGTGTCAGCGGGTGTGCTGCCGTCGGAGCCGGGCCGGGCTTGTGTACGCAGGTTGCCTCACCGGCATCCGCAGGCCGCTCAGCGGTGGTCCGACTGGTGGACGGAAAGGGACGTGGCGTTCGTGTTGTCCGAGTCCGCTTGCGGCGCAGCCTTCAGCCGCGGTGCGGCGGGTTCGGGCAGGGCGCGGAACAGCTGCCAGCACAGGACCGGCATGAGGACGAGGGGCGCAAGGGCGGTCTGCAGCGATGTCGCGTCGGCGAGGCTGCCGATGACGGGGCTGATCAGGCCGCCGATGCTGACTGCCAGGCCCAGCGTGATCCCGCTGGCGGTGCCGACCCGTGAGGGCAGGTAGTCCTGGCCGAGCGTGACCTGCAGCGAGAACGGCACGTAGAGGCCGGCCGAGGTCAGGGCCACAAACAGGTACAGAGCCGGGCCTGGTACGAAGACCACGCCCGCGACCGATCCGATCGAGATCAGGTAGGCCCAGCGTGCGACCGTGACCCGGCCCCAGCGGCCCGCGAGTGCGCCGCCCAGCACGGAACCGGCCGCGCCACCGAGATAGAGCACGAACAGGGCCACGGTGCCCGTCGCGGTGCCGCCGCCCACTCGCTGCCGGGCATACAGGGAAAGGAACGCGCTCAGTCCCATGAAGACGACCGATCGGCATGCCACGGCCAGTGACAGCTTCACGAACGAGGTCCTGTCGTCCTCTCCTGTCGGCGCAGGCTCCGCGGCGCCGGCCGCCTGCTGCCGTCCCAGCGCGCGCAGCACGGGCAGGCACAGCACGCTGCCGACGAGGGCCGGCAGTACCAGCAGCGGTGTCAGACGCAGCCCACCGGCCCCCACCACCGCGCCCACCGTGACCGGAGCGAGAGCGAAGCCGATGTTGCCGCCGGTGGAGAACCAGCCCATGGCGCTGTGGCTGCCCTGGCTGGCGATCCGGGCGACCCGCGCGGACTCGGGATGGTAGGCGGCCACACCGGCACCGGAAACCGCCACGAACAGCAGGAGCAGACCGTACGAGCCGCTCACCCCGCTCAGGGCGATGCCCGCCCCGCCCAGCAAGGTGCTGACCGGCAGCAGCCAAGGCATCGCCCAGCGGTCGGTCAGCACGCCGAACACCGGGTGCACCACCGAGGACAGCACGGAGGCAGCCAGCACTATGCCGGAGACGGTGGCGTAGCTGTAAGCGCGCTCGGCGACGAAGAACGGAATCAGAGACGCCACCGCACCCTGGTAAACGTCGACGCAAGCATGCCCGAGAGCCAGGAGAGAGATCGAGGTTTTCCTTCGCATCCCCTCATGCTCCGGAGCCACCCGTGTGTCGTGCTTCCGATAAACTGCCAACTAATGACGCAGATCCGCCATGCGCCGGTCGCTCCGACGCGCACCCAGCTGCTGGCGCCCGGCGGCATGATCGACGCCCACCGGCACGACGACCACCAGATCGTCTACGCCGGACGCGGCGTACTGGCCGTGACCACCAGCTCCGGCTCCTGGGTCGCCCCGGGAAACCGCGCCATCTGGGTACCGGCCGGCACTGTCCACGCCCACCAGGCCCACGGGGAAATCGAACTGCACCTGGTGGGACTGCCCGCCACCGACAACCCGCTGGGCCTGGACGCCCCGACCGTGCTTGCCGTGGGCCCCCTGCTGCGTGAGCTGATCATCGCCTACACCCGCACGCCCGACGACGACACCCCGGAACGCTCACGGCTGCGTGCCGTCCTGCTCGACCAGCTGCGAGCCTCACCCCAGCAGCCCCTGCATCTGCCCACGCCGGCCTCACCCCCGCTGCGCGCGCTGCGCGAGATCCTGCACGCCGATCCGGCCGACAACCGCACCCTCGACGAACTGGGCCGCCAGGTCGGCGCAAGCAGCCGGACCTTGCCCCGGCTGTTCCGCAGCGACCTCGGCATGACCTTCCCCCAGTGGCGCACGCAGCTGCGCCTCCAGCACGCCTTGGTCCTGCTGGCCGACAAGGAACCGGTGACCACCGTCGCGCACCAGTGCGGTTGGTCCTCGGCCAGTGCGTTCATCGACGTCTTCCGGCACACCTTCGGCCACACACCAGGCTCCCATCCGGCAAAGTGACCGGCCCGCCTTTCGGCAAGCGGGCCGACTCAGCAGCGTGGGATGCGTCAGGCTCGGTCGTCGTCGTCATCGTCGCCGATCGATAGCGGAATGCGGGCACCGCCCGTCTACGGCCCCGGCTGCCAAGGGCCGCCCGCACGGCCGGTGTTCGTCATGCACCGCAGGCCGGGCCCCGGCAGGCTCGTGCGTCCGCGCGACGTCTGCCCGGACCCCGACCCGGTCCGCCACGCGTACGGATAAAACACCGCTTACCGCTGCACACGCACATGGCCATCGGCGGCACGGGGCGAAGGGGCTGGGGCCTGCACGAGCGGTGGCACTTCGGCCCCCGCCTTGGCGAGGCCGAATTGCCAGAGGGCCGATGCTCATGGCTCAGTCACGGCGCGGGAAGCCGGAGAACGTGCGGTGCTGCTTTCACCCGTCGGCGGAGACGATCACCGAGATCACCCGTCTGCGCGGGCTGGGAGGCGGCGGCGCCTGATGGGGCACGTCTATAGCGGGTTGTCCCGCAGCCAGGCCAGGACCTGGCTGGCATGCAAGTCCGGCGGGAAGATGGGGTAGAAGACGTGCTCGATCACGTTGTCGCGGACGATCAGAGTCATCCGCTTGTACAGCGTCAGACCGCCGGTGGCGAAGGTAGGCAGGCCGAGCGCGCGGGTGAGGCGGTGCGCAGGGTCGGAGAGCATTTGAAACGGCAGGTGAAGCCGGTCGACGACCTCTTGCTGGTATTCGGTGTCCTGGCTCGACAGGCCGAACACGCCGACCGCGCCGGCGTCGAGCAGGTCCTGATGGTGGTCCCGGAAGCTGCACGTCTCCGGAGTGCAGCCGCGGGCGCCGGGGATCGAGTCCCAGCCGTCGGGAAGGTCGGTTCCCGGGCGGCCGGTGAGCGGGTAGATGTAGATCACTGTCCGGCCTGCGCCGAGCGCGTCAAGGCGCATTGTCGTGTCGCCGGTGGCCTGCAGTTCCAGGTGGGGCAGCTTCATGCCGGGCAGATGGGCGGCTGCGCCGTCGTCCTCGGGCACGGGCAGGTCGGCGGGCAGGCTCGTGTAGTCAGTCATCTGGTCCTCTCTTCGGTGACCGCTGGGACGTGCGCTTGGGCGGGGGTCAGGGCAACGAAGACGAACTCTTCGTTGAAGGGGCATCGCGGCCGCAGGCCGCCTCGTACCTGCTGTCGGCGCTGTTCACGGAACCACGGTGCGGCGCATCCTGCCCGGATGCTGGCGGGATACAGACATCGTGCTCGCGGGTCGGACCGGCCATGCGCGCAGCCCCGGTGCCCGGAGTCGGCCCGCACGCCGGGAGGCGCCCCTCTTGCCCGCGGGTGCTCTCGCGCAGCGCGTGCAGTCGAGACGCCATCGGCAGCAGATCCAGGCGGAGCACGCCGTCGCGGGGGCGAGTTCGCGGCTGAGGCAGCGTGCGCACAGCCTGCCCGCATGATCTCCAGCGCGACTCCGGCCCCATCGTGGCCGCGGGCGAGGAGTTCGTGCGGCCGGCGGAGCGCCTGGTGGCGCCGGGAACCGACGGGCAGCCCTCCGTGTCGCGCGCGGCGACCGCGGCCCGGCGGGTGCAGGCTCTGCGGCGAGGTCGATCCAAAGGCCGGTCAACCAGGTGGCGTCTTTGTCGGTGCTCAGCGCCCCTCTTCCACGGGCTCTTCAGCGGCAGCGTGGCTCAGCTGGGGTTCTTCCAGAAGGCGCGCAGTTCGTTGGTGAGGGCGGCGGGGCGTTCTTCGGGGAAGAGGAGGTGGGCGCCGCTGTATTCGACACGGCGGCGGGTGCCGGGGACGGTGTCGGCGAGCCAGTGGGACCACTTGACGTCGAAGAAGATGTCGCCGGTGCCCCACACGATGAGGGTGGGGGTGTCCAGGTTCTTGAGCTGGCCCTCGGCGCGGACGGTCTGGGCCGGGTCGAAGGCGAGGATGAAGCGTTCCAGGTCCTTGACGCGCTGCGGCTGGGAGAGCAGGGGCTGGATGTAGGCGTCGATGGTGTCGTCGGTGATGTCGGCGGGGTGTTCGTAGGCGCCTTCGAAGCCGTCGGGGCCGCGGTAGGCGTTCTTGTCCGCCGCCATAGCGGCGATCCGCTCGGGCAGGCCGCCCCCGGCGACCATCTGGGTGAAGCCTGCGAAGTCTGCGGGGGGCCAGTTGTCGTGGACGTCGCCGTTGGTCAGCGTGAGGGTGCGCAGGCGGTCCCGGTTGTGCACGGCGAAGATCTGGGCGATGCCGACGCCGCTGTCGTTGGCGATCAGATCGATCTGGGCGATGTCGAGGGCGTCCAGGAATTCGAGGAGCATGACGGCCTGGGCCTCGAAGGAGACGTCCTGTCCGGGGGCGATGGTGGTGTGGCCGTGGCCCATCAGGTCGAGGGCGATGCATCGGCGGGTGTCGGACAGGGCGTCAAACTGGTGGCGCCACAGGAAGCCGTTGACGATGACGCCGTGGACGAACAGGGCGACGGGTCCCTCGCCCTTCTCCGCATAGGCGATGGTGCCGGAGGGCGTGTCGACGGTCTTGCGGAGGGCGTCGTAGCCGGTGCGGTCCATGAGCGCGGTTCTCCTGCTGTCCGTGGGGCGGGGCGGTGGCGGGTGTTCAGGCGGTGCGGCCGAGTCGGCTGAGCGTGTCGAGAAATGCCTCGCGCATGTCGTGGCCGCGCTGCTGGGCGAGTTCGGTGTGGCAGGCGGCGACGAGGAGGAAGGTGTCGAAGACGCTGCGGCCGGCTTCGTTGGCGGGGTCGAGGAGCAGGCCGCCGACGCTCAGGCGGATCTCGCGGTCGATGAGTTGGGGGGTGAGTTCTTCCAGGGCTTCGAGAGAGGGGGCCAGCCGGTCCAGGGCGGTGATGACGAGGGTGTCGCCGGGGCGGGTGGAGGCGAGGGCGTCGGTGAGTCCTTCCTGGGAGACGAGGTGGCCGGTGCGGCCGCGGTCCCAGTGGATGTCCTCTTCGGCGACGCCGAGGTCGCGCAGCCGGGTGTACTGGTCATGGAAGTCGGCGGGGTCGTTGCGGACGCGTCCGTAGCCGATGAGTCGGGTGCCGGTCATGCGCGCGGGCTCCTTTCGTCGAGGTTGGGCGTCGTCCCTGACCCCACCACCAGAGTGGGTTTCTTATGTCGATTTGTCTGGCGGGATTCGGTCATCGGGCTCGGAGGGTTGTGAAGTCCGGTGGTGGCAGGTGTGGGCGTAAAAGGCGCCGCGACGGTGGCAGGTGACGAGGTGTGTGTTGATGAGACCGGTGGCCTCCATGAGGGCGTACATGCCGGTGGGGCCGACGAAGGTGAAGCCGTGGGCGCGCAGGGCGTTTGCGAGGGCTGCGGACTCGGGGCTGCTGGTGGGGATGTCGGCGTGCTGGTGGGGCTCCGGGGTGGTGGCCGGACGGTGGGCGAGGACGAGTTGTTCGAGGCCGCCGCAGTCGTGGAGGCGCAGGCGGACCACGGCGCGGGCGTTGGTGCGGGCGGCCTCGATCTTCTTCCGGTTGCGGATGATGCCCGCGTGGCCGGTGAGTTGTTCGAGACGGCTGTCGCTGAGCCGTGCGACGGTGTCGGGGTCGAAGCCGTCAAAGGCATCACGGAAGGCGGGGCGTTTGGCGAGGACGGTGCGCCAGCTCAGGCCGGCCTGGAAGCCTTCGAGGGTGATGCGTTCGAACAGAGCCGCCTCGCCGATGACGGGCAGGCCCCATTCGGTGTCGTGGTAGTCGCGCAGCAGGTCGTCAGTGGCGGCCCACGGGCAGCGGGCACGTCCGTCCGCGCCCATCACGGTGGTCACCGCGTCTCCTCGGGGTCGGTGAGGCCGGTGACGCGCATCGTGATGTTCAGCCGGCTGGAGTCCAGACCGCAGGCGGGGTCGGCGGTGCCTTCATGGACCTTGGGGACGCCGTGGTAGACGTAGCGGGAGGGGCCGCCGAAGACGAACAGGTCGCCGGAGGCCAGTTCGATGTCCGTGTAGGGCTGGGTGCGGGTCTGCGTGTTGCCGACGCGGAAGACGCAGGTGTCGCCGATGGACAGGGACACGACGGGTGCTGAGGAGTGTTCGTCTTTGTCCTGGTGCATGCCGAGCCGGGCCTGCCCGTCGTAGAAGTTGATGAGTGCGGTGTCCGGGGTGTAGCCGTCCGCCGTCTGCTGGTCGTGGTACGCCGCGCGCACGGCGCGGCGGCCGAGGCGGACCATCCAGTCGGGGAACGGGGCAACCTGTTCGCCGTTCACGTCGCCGGCGGTACGGGTGTAGCGGTAGGGCTGCCAGTGCCAGCCGATGCAGACGGTCTGCACGGACATGACGCCGCCGCGCGGCAGCCGGGTGTGGCGGATGGGGACCGGTCCGGTGGCCCAGGTGCGGCAGGCGGCGACCAGTTCACGCTGCTCATCGAGGGTGAGCCAGCCCGGCACGTGCACCGCGCCGGGGGCGACCTCCATGGCGGGACGGGGAATCAGCGCGCTCACGCGCTCACCTCCGCCGGCGGGTAGGAGGTGACCCAGGCCCCGTGTACGCCCCAGGTGCCGCCGTCGGCGCTCGCGCCGCGCAGCCCGCTCAGGATGCCGGGGCCGGCGAGCGCGGGCAGGCGGGAGGTGCTCAGCGAGGCGAATGCCACGGCGCGGGACGGGTCGAAGTCGGTGGACGTGCGCAGGCGGCGCGCGAGTTGGGCGAAGCCCAGCACGGAGGCGGCGATCACCCAGGTGTCAGGGGTCTGGGCGGTCAGCCGCCTTGCCGGACGCAGCCAGGACGCGGCCGTCTCCGGCCAGTCGACGATCGTGAGTACGCGTCCGCCGCGGGCCGTCCACGCGTCCTGGAACGCCTGCGCGGCTGTGCGGGAGGCGTCATCACGGCTGTGCCCGATCACGGCCGTTTCGATCCGCTGCCTCGGCGCCGTCAGAAGGCCGAGGAGTGAGGCGAGTTCGGCGCGGGTGTGCGGCTGGGGCAGGGGCAGGTCGTCGGCGTGGGCGGCGAGGTCGGCGGGGCTGATGAGGGGGGAGCGGAAGCCTTCGTCCTGCTCGGTGAGGGGGTTCATCGGGTGGTGCTTTCTCGGTCGGCTTTCCAGCGGGCGTAGTCGGCGGGCAGGCACACGGCGCAGGGCCGGTATCCGGCGGCGACGGCGGTGGCCTCGTCAGCGAAGAACACCCGGTGGGTGACGTAGTGGCCGTGGGCGATGGCCCGCAGCGCGGACGGGCAGTCCAGCCGCCCGTACAGCCGGCCGCGGCGGTGTCCGCCGAGCGTGCCGGGTGTCGGGCTCTGGTAGGGCTGTCCGTCCGCGCCGCGCAGGGTGTAGGTGCGTACGGGCTCGCCGCCGTCGGCTGGGGCTGGGGTCATGCGGCGTCGTGGAAGACGAGGCCGAGGGTGTGCCGGCGGCCGGAGCGGACGGTGCTCACGCCGTGCCGCATCGGCCCGTTCGACCAGCCGCGTGTGGTGGCCACCGGCCGGTCGCGGGTGGTGAAGACCAGGCCGTGGCCCTGGGGCAGAGTGGTGGCCGAGCCGCGCGTCTGTGCCCGGGGCCGCTGTTCGGTCATCAGGAACTCCCCGCCGGTGAAGTCGGTGCCGGGGGCGTCGAGGCCGATGACGACCTGCAGGGGGAAGAGCATGTCGCCGAACACGTCGCGGTGCAGGGCGTTCCAGTCGCCGGGACCGTAGCGCAGAAGAATCTGCGCGGACTTGGCCTGCCCGGCCTCGTGGCACATCTCCAGCCATTCGGTCAGGGTGTCGGGCCAGGGGGCGGCCTTTCCCAGCTTGGTGGCCCAGTTGTGTGCGATGGGCAGCAGGCGGGGGTAGAACGCTTCGCGCAGGTCCCGCACGAGGTCGGGCAGATCGTGTGTGAAGTAGCGGTACTGGCCGGAGCCGAAGCGGTGGCGGGCCATGTCTACGGTCGTACGGAAGCGGTCGGGCTGGTCGTAGAGGCCGATGAGCTCGCGGCACTCGGCGGGGGTGATCAGCGGCCCGGTCAGGGCGTTGCCGTGCGCGTCGAGTTCGGCCGCCAGGGCGGTCCAGTCGGTCTGTGCGACCCGGCCTGCGACCGGGCCCGTGAGCCGGGTGGTCTCGGTCATGACGGAGATTCCTTGGGTCGGTGAGGGGGGCGGGGCCGCCCGGCCCGTCCGCCGTCCGTGAGCGGGCGGGTGGGGCCAGGGTGGGGCCGGTCAGGCTGCCTGGTGGACGTTTTCGAGGTCCAGGAGCTGCTGCTTACGCTCCAGGCCGCCGGCATATCCGGTCAGCCGGCCGCCGGCGCCGATGACGCGGTGGCAGGGGCGTACGACCAGCAGGGGGTTCCCGCCGATCGCTGTGCCCACGGACCGCACCGCGGCCCTGGGGGCGCTGATCTTGTCGGCGATGTCGCCGTAGGTGAGGGTGGTGCCGTACGGGATAGCCTCCAGGGCCGTCCACACCTGCTGCTGGAAGTCCGAGCCGCTGGTGACGTACTCGATGTCGAAGCGGGTCAGCCGTCTCTCGAAGTAGGAGCGCAGCTGGGCGACGATCTCGGTGAACGCCTCCGGCTTGCTGATCCAGCCGTCCTGGACAACCGCCCCGTACTTCTGGCCGGGAACGGACAGCGAGGCGAGCGCGGTGCCGCCCTTCGCGGTGGCTGAGTCCTCGCCCACCAGCAGCAGTTCGCCCAGCGGGCTGTCCATCGTCGTGTAGGCCGTCATCGGTCAGGGTCCTTTCGTGCAGTCTCGGAATATCGGCGCCACCATCCACTTTGCGGCTTAAGAGCCAACTTGTCTGGCGGGATTCGGACGTCGCTCTGGGGTTGCAGCGACTCGGCGCCGTCTCCCGGGGCTTGTGAACTGGGTGTGCTGCGGCCGGTGTTCACATGAGGGTCGGTTGCAGGGCGCCTTCGTGGGTGAGGAGGTGCACCTTGCGCTCGACGCCGCCGGCGTAGCCGCGCATCGAGCCGTCCGCGCCGATGACGCGGTGGCAAGGGCGTACCAGCAGCAAAGGGTTCGCGCCGACTGCTGCACCCAGTGCCTGGATTCGCTCGGGCGGCAGCTCCAGCTGGCCCGCGAGGGTGCCGTAGGTGGTCGTGGTGCCGTACGGGATCTCCTCCAGCGCATGCCAGATGCGCTGCTGGAAGTCGGTGCCTTCGGAGGTGAACGGGATGTCGAAGCGGGTGAGTTCGCCCGCGAAGTACGCCTCCAGCTGGCGGATGGCGTCCGCGAACGGCTCTGCGGTCTGACGCCATCCGGGGCGCAGGGCAGGGGCGTTCCTCTGGCCGGGCATGGACAGCGAGGTCAGGGTGAACCCGTCGGCGCCCTCCTCGCCCGCCAGCAGCAGGTCGCCCAGCGGGCTGGTGATCGTCGTGCAGGCGGTCATCGTCGCCTCCTTCTCGTCAGTCTTCGGTCCACCTTCGACTCTGGTGTCCGGCAGGCCCGAGTGCTGGCGGGATTCGGACGTCACGCTGCAGGGGTGCGGCGCCGGTCTGCTGCCATGTTCCAGAAATGATGCATGGCATAGGTGCGCCAGGGGCGCCACCGCTCGGCGTCGATGAGATCGGCGCCCGCGAGTCGCATGCCGGCCTGCACGGCGACGTCGCCGGTGAGCAGGACGTCGGGGTCACCCAACGCCCGCATGCGGATGTAGCCGGCCGTCCACGGGCCGATCCCGCGCAGGCCCAGCAGCGCCTTCTCGGCCTCGTCGCGGTCCGCGCCCGCATCCAGGCACACCGTGCCTTCCGCGAGCGCGGTGGCGATGGTTCGTACGGTTGCGCGGCGGGAGTCGGGCATGCCGATCTCGGCCAGGGAGGCGTCGGCGAGAACGCCTGCACCGGGGAACACATGGGTGAGGCCGCCGTTCGGGACGGGAAGCGGCCGGCCGTAGCCGGTCACCAGCGTGGTACCGAGCTTCTGCCCGGCGGCGACGGAGACCTGTTGGCCCAGTACGGCGCGGATCGCCAGCTCGTGCGGATCGGCAGCTCCGGGGGCCCGCAGCCCGAGTCTGCTCTGGACGAGCAGGGCGAGCGCCGGGTCGGCGCCGAGGCGCTCGGTGACCGCATAGGGGTCTGCGTCCAGGTCGAGCAGACGGCGGATGCGCTGCGTGGCTGTGGTCAGGTCCCGCAGGTCGCCCAGGTGAAGATGGCACTCCAGCCAGCCGTCGCCGAGCTTCTCACTGACCTCGGCGACCCCAGGGGCGTGCGGTAGGTCCAGGGTGCGCCGGTAGGTGCGCCTGCCCGCGTTGCCGGTGATCTCCTCGATGCTGTCCAGGGCGCGGGCGGCGAGGTAGTCGAAGACCTCGGCCGCGGCGTAGGGGCCACGGTAGGCCAGCCGCAGCGGTATGCCCGCCGCCCCGTCGGCGCTGCCGACGGAGCCGTAGCGGGAGGAACGGCCCGGCCTGGCGGCACGCAGCTCGCTGGGGGTGACGGCGTAGATCTCGCGAATGGTGTCGTTGAACTGCCTCACGCTAGCGAACCCGGCCGCGAAGGCGATATCGACGGCCTGCAGGGACGTGGTCTGCAGCAGGATCCGCGCGGTGTGCGCACGCTGGGCGAGTGCGATCGGACCGGCACCGAGCTCGGCATTCAGCTGCCGCTGCACCTGCCGGGCGCTGTAGCCCAGACGCGCAGCCAGTCCGGCGACGCCCTCCCGGTCCACGACGCCGTCGCCGATCAGTCGCATCGCACGGCCCACCACGTCCGCTCGCGTGTTCCAGGCGGCGGAACCGGGCACCGCGTCCGGCCGACAGCGCCGGCAAGCACGGAAACCCGAGTGCTGGGCGGCCGCCGCAGTGAGGAAGAAGCACACGTTCTGTCGCTTCGGCGTGGTCGCAGGACAGTTGGGCCGGCAGTAAATGCCGGTCGTGGAGACGGCGAAGAAGAAGTTGCCGTCGAAACGGGCATCGCGGCTGCACACCGCCTCGTACATGCTGTCGTCGCTGGTCGCCCTCCCAGGGTGCGGCAGCACACAATCGGGCGCTGGCGGAAAACGGACGCCGCGCTCCTCATGGGCGGCGGCTCAGGTGCGCAGGCCCAGCGCGGCGGCCCGGGCGGCGCGGCGGGCGATGACCGCCTGCCCGACCCGGGTCATCTCCCGCAGCGCCTCCAGCCCGCCCGCTTCGGCAGCAGGTCCAGGTAGAGCACGCCGTCGAGGTGGTCGAGTTCGTGGCTCAGGCAGCGCGCCGCGTAGCCGTTCGTCATGACCTGCACCGGCGCCCCGGTCAGGTCGGTGCCGCTGACCAGGAGGGCGTGCGGTCGGTGGACGACCTGGTAGACGCCGGGCACGGACAGGCAGCCCTCCTCGTCGCGCACGCTGCGACGGCGGCTCTTCGGGCCGGGCTCGGCGACCGGGTTGATCACATGCCCGACGTGCCGGACGCCGCCTTCGTCAGTGCAGTCATAGACGAAGACCCGCAAAGTCTCTCCGATCTGGTTGGCAGTCAGACCCATGCCGTCCGCCGCGTACATCGTGGCGAACATGGCGTCGACCAGCCCTGACAACTCCGGTGTGCCGAAAGCACATTCGGCGACTGGTGTGCACGGGCGGCGCAGCACCTCGGCACCGACCCGCACGATGGGCCGGACCCGGCCGCGCAGCGCCTGCGGAGCCATCCGCGGGTACGCGCCAGCGGGTACGCCGTTGAGCAGAACCGACAGGCGGCGGCCCATGGTGGCACTCCTTTCATCCGGCCGCAGTCGCCCGCGGGCACTCTTCCCGGGCCGGGACCCGCCGAGGGACACACCGGCCGTCTCCGCCGCACCCGGCTGTTGGTTCTGCTCCGCGCAGACGAGGGCCATCCCAGGCGCGCCTGCTCCGAGCGCGAGCCAATCGGAAAGGACAGGTCAGCGGGCGTTGTGGAAGATGAGGCCGAGGGTGGTGCGCTGCCCGGACTCGACCGCGTTGGTGCCGTGGCGCATCGGGTGGCGGCGGAAGCCGTTCTTGCCGCGGATCGGGCGGTGCCGCACAGGGAAGATCATTCCCTGGCCGAGTTCGGGTTTGACCACGATCGCGCGGGACTGGAAACGGGGCCGCTGCTCAACGAACACATTCTCCCCGCCGGTGAAGTCCTCGCCGGGCTGGTTGAGCATGACCGCGATCTGCAGCGGGAACACGATGTCACCGTAGATGTCCTGGTGCAGGCACGCGTAGTCACCTGGGCCGTACTGGAGGATCAGCGGAGTGGAACGGCGCTGCCCGTTGTCCGCGCACTCGGCCAGCAACTCCTCCAGGGAGAGCGGGAAGGTGCGCTCGTTCAGCTGCGGCGCCCACTGGTTGGCCATCCACGCCATCGGCGGATACAGCCGCTCCCGCAGGGTCTGGATCACCTGCACAGCGGCCGGGTCAGCGTAGTACTTGTAGGTGCCACGGCCGAACTGATAACGCTGCATGACGACCGTGGAGCGGAACAGGCCGGGCTCCTCGAAGGTGTCGGTGATCCCCTGGCACTGCGCGCGCGACAGCAGCGGCGGGGTGAGCGCCACGCCCTCCTCGTTCAGTTGGTCATACAACTGGCCCCAGTCGAGCGCGCCGAGCCCGGGCAGACCGTCCGTGGCAGGGACGCGCGGCGGCTGGCCGGCCGGTGCGGCGGAGAGGAACAGAGTGTCGGCTGCAGGGGTGGACTGGTTCATGAAGGGGTCTTTCGTAGATCTGTAGTACGGGGGCAGGTCTGCGAACCTCCTCGACCAGGTCGGGGCGTCCGCCCCCGCCGTCAGCGATCGTCCCGCCCGACACGGCCAGATGCTGGCGAGATTCCGAGCGGATGGACGCCGCGGTGCTGCTGGCCGGGCACGTCCGGGGCATCGCCGAGCAGGCCCGCGCGGCCCGGCCGGACAGCTCGCCCGAGACGGAACTCCTGGCCGTCCTTGGCCCCCTGGTGCACCAGCACGCCGACCGCTTCCCCGCGCTCGCCGCGGCCATTGCCTCACAGTACGGCCGGGATCAGGCGCTGGACTTCGGCCTGGAGCGGATCCTTGACGGTCTGGAGGCCCTGATCACGCGCCGCACCGGGTACCTCGGGGAAGATCAGCCGCGACTCATTTCAAGTGGCGCCTAGTCGGGGGCGATCTCCAGCCGATGCATCCTGGCCCTGACCAGCCCTACTCGCGAACACCCTGCCCTTGTTCCCCGGCACGTGCGGGCCCAGTCGCGTCGGGCGTAGGCGACCCAGCGGAGTGCGGTGTGGCGGTGAATCTCGGTCACATCGGCGAGGATCGGGCTGGGGAGATCAGCAGCGAGGGCGGCCAACGCCGCGTTGCGCGCGGTGCGAACCGGGATGCCGTGCCGGTTGAGCTTCTGAGCCATGCCGTGGGACGAGATCGGCTTGCCCGGGACCATGCCCGGGAAGAGCCACCGGGGGTACTACCCCCGTACCCCTGATGAGACACGGCAGTTGTGCGTAAACAACCCTGGTTGTGGAGGGTGTTGTACCAGGTGAGTGCGGTGTTGCGGTCGGTGGTGGCGGAGACGGCCTGGATCGGGGTGTTCGCGGGCAGGCCCGCCAGGCTGCGGCGTACGGCGTACGGGCGTGCTCGTATGTCCCCGTTCGGCGGTGGCAGTTGCAGGGCGTCGAAGGCGCTGTAGTGCGCGGGGTGCTGGGCGGCCAGTCGGTGGGCGCGGGCGGGGGAGGAGGCGGCTCGGGCCTGTGCGGCCTCGAAGCTGATCCGCCCGTCCTCGGTGGTGATGACGGCCTCGCCGTCGAGGACGGTCCCGGCCGGGAGGTGGTGGCCGGCGAGGGCGAGGTCGCCCCATGCGGCGGTGACGTCGCGTCCGGAGCGGGCCTGCAGCCGGACCCCGTCGTCGGTCCGCCACATGATCATTCTGTGCCCGTCGTTCTCCAGACTTCGCCATGTCTCATGAGACAAGGGCGCTGTGAGGATCTCGGGTTCGAGTCCCGTCGCCTCAACACACTGCGGCTTGCGACCACGGAGTTTTCCGGGCCCTGGCCCGGGGGCCCCAGGGGGCGCTTGCGACGGTCGCCGGGGAGGTGAGCCCCAGAGCGTCGTTGTCCTTGCCGTCCCGCATGTGGTCCAGCCAGCGTTCGTACCAGGAGAGGAAGTCCTGGGCCGAGGAGACGTTCGGGGGCCAGAAGCCGTCCGCGTTACCGGTGAGCATGCGGCCGGTGAGGGGGCCAGTCACGCCGATGAGGCACAGGTCGGTGCAGCCCATTTCGATGATGTGGAGGAACAGGTCTCCTTGCAGCGCGTCCGGGTGATTCACGTGATGGAATCCCCGCGGGGTGCCGTCCGGCGGCTGCCGGTCCATGGTGAACAGCCTGCACTCCTCCAGCGGAAGCAGGCCGTAGAAGGGGCCGGCACCGTTGCCCCCAAGTTCGACAAGGAACTTTCGGTAGGCCGACGGC
This sequence comes from Streptomyces sp. NPDC096311, assembly GCF_044763085.1. Classification (NCBI taxonomy): domain Bacteria; kingdom Bacillati; phylum Actinomycetota; class Actinomycetes; order Kitasatosporales; family Streptomycetaceae; genus Streptomyces; species Streptomyces sp. NPDC096311. The sequence continues at coordinate 11,477 of NZ_JBIWFN010000042.1, read as the reverse complement.
AATTCGATGCGGTGTTCGCCCTCGAAGACGTCCGCCTGCGCGGAACTGATGCGCGGGCCAACACGAAACGCGTGACGCTCGGCGCCCATCGAGTGGCTGCGCTGCACCTGGTACGGGACCTTCGCCAGCTTGGAGCGTATGCGCGATATGCGGGAGTCCATCGGAGGATCTCTTCTCTCGTCCGCCGCCACCCTACTGGCCCGCCCGAATGAGATATCTCCGGATGTCTGGAGAACCGTCGAGTTTCATCTCGTAGCTCCAGTCCGTGCCGGTGAGCAGTTTCCGGTACGGACTGCGCGAGGGCGACGGAGACGGGCCAGTCCACCCGTCCAGCCTGCGTCGGGGGTGGCTGCGGCGCCCGTCGGTGCCGTCAGGAAGCGGGCCGTGCTGGGGGCTCACAGGCTGGTTGTAGGATCTCGCGCTTCGCTGCATATACCAAGGCTGTGACCTGCGGCTTCTCGCGGTGCCTCACGCTGCTTCATCTGCGGTTGTCTCGGCTCTCGGTGCATCCCCGCCAGGTTTGGCGACACGGGTGTGGTTCCTCCCGTGCCGCGCGGCGCCCTGGTGATGTCAGGCGGCGCGCTTCACGTGGCGGACCAGCCACATCAGCAGGGCGTCCAGGTCGGCGGCGGCCGAGAGGACCCGGTCGACCGCCTCGGGGGTGTGCAGCCACTCCTCGCAGCCGAGGGGACGGGCGGCTATCAGCGAACGGTGGCGCAGCAGGTTCATGCGGGTGTGGTGCGTCGGATAGCCGCGTGGGGGGCGTTTCATCAGGTCCCCGGAGATGTCGTAGCCCTTCTTCCGCACGTCCTCGACGATGGCGGACAGTTCGCGGCCGCTCCCCTCGGAGGCCACGGCTTTGCGGAACATGTCCACCTGGCCGGGATCGGGGTACCACCAGGCGCCCTGGATCCGCAGGCCGTCCAGGGCGAAGCGGAGGCCGATCTCGATCTTGCGGCCGAGCCGGATCACCGCGCTCTGGTGCTGCCACCACCAGGAGTCGGTGCGGTAGTGCCAGACGGAGAAGTCCTCGTATCGGGGGTCGGTGTCCGCGACCTCGTTGAGCAGGGCGATCATCGGCTGCCGGACCAGGCGTTCGCGGTCCGCGCGATAGCGCTCGCGGGTCGCGTGGGTCGGTTCGCCCTGGAGCTGCCACAACACGTCCATGGCCTGCTCCGGCCAGCCGGTGAACTGTCCGCGCATGCGGGCAGGTTAGCTCACCCATGGTCCGCGCGCGGAGAGTGAGACGGGCAGGGAGCCGTGACCCCAGACAAGGCGGGAGGTGCTGCGGCGGGTTTTCGTCGGCCAGTCGAGAGTGCAGTCGATATGAAGCGGGCGATGCGATTGTGCAGCCGAACTTGAGATCCCACACTGGTGGGGCTCGGGGTGTCGTGGAGGTCTGTGATGCCCCGACCGCTGTGGAGCGGCGCCATATCTTTTGGCTTGGTGACCATTCCGGTGAAGCTGATGAGTGCCACCGAGGACCGTTCGGTCCGTTTCCATCAGGTCCATACGGAGGACCTGGGCCGGGTGCGGGTGCGCAAGTACTGCGAGGCGGAGGACCGCGAGGTGTCCGCGGGCGAGATCGGCAAGGGGCACGAGGTCTCCAAGGACACGTTGGTCGCCATTACGGACGAAGACCTGGAGCGGATGCCGCTGCCGACTGCGAAGGCGATGGAGATCGTCGCGTTCGTGCCGGCCGCGTCGATCGACCCGGTTCGGCTGAGCGGCGACAGCTACTTCTTGCAGTACGACGGCCCGGTCGGGGCGAAGCCGTACGTGCTGATCGCCCGGGCATTGCCTCGCAGTACGAAGGTGGCCGTCGCGAAGCTGGCGTGGCACGGGCGTGAGCGCCTGGTGCTGCTGCGGGTGCGGGACGGGGCACTGGTCGCGCACGTGCTCAAGTGGGACGACGAGGTGCGCGACCCCTCCGAGCTCGCACCGAAGGAGGCCAAGGTCACCGACTCCGAGATCGACGAAGCCGTTCAGCTGATCGACTCGATGACGACGGACGACATCTCCGGCTACCGGGACGGGTACCGCCAGGCACTCGAGGCGGTCATCGAGGCGAAGGCCGAGGGCCAACAGCCGCCCAAGCCGAGCACCGAGGACGAGGAAACGGGCGGCCAGGTCGTCGACCTGATGGCGGCCCTCCAGGAGAGCGTCCTCATGGCCCAGGCCGCGCGCGGCGAGGACGCCGGCGATGCCGAGGTCCACGAGATGCCGACGGCCAAGAAGCAGACGGCCGGGAAGACGGCGGGGAAGGCACCCGCCAAGAAGATCGCGAAGAAGTCCGCGAAGAAGTCCGCGGCCAAGAAGCCGGCCCGGCGGCAGGGCGCCTAGGCCGAAGTCCTGTGCCGGACGGGGGAGTAGAGATGCGGCGTCGTCTGTGGCTGGTCAGTCGAGGATGCGGAGCTGGGCGTCGGGCTTGCAGTGCGTACGGGCGCGCATGCCCGAGCTGAGGAGCCGGCGTGCTTCGTCGCGCGGGACGGAACGTCGTCGTTTGCCCGCGGCGTAGCAGCCGCCCACATGCACCTCGATGGGCGGGCGTCCGTTGCCGATGCCGAGTTCGACGATCCAGTCCGGCTCCTGCGGGCGGCTCTTCCGGCCCTGTTCCTGTTCGGCTTCCCGCTCTTGAAGGGCGGCGATCTTGGTGTCGATGCGCTGCAGCCACATGGCGTGCCACATCCGCAGGGTGAGCAGTCGTGCCAGGTCAGGCGGCAGGTCATCAAACATGCTTCCGATTCTAGATCCGCAGGCGACTGGGTCACCCTCCCGCGTGTTCGAATGCTAGTGCGATAATGCGGGGTGGGGGAGGCGGGTGCTGTGGAGGTAGGGACTGAGGCATGGCGGGTGGCGAGCGTGATGCATGTGCGCTGTCCGGATCGTCTGCCGGAGGACGTCTACCGGCAGGTGCTCGAGCAGCTGGCGGTGCTGTCCCCGGTCGTCCAGGCGCTGCCTCCGGCGGCGGCCCTGGTGGAGCTGAAGGGTGCGCTGCGCTATTACGGCGTGGATGCGCGGCGGCTGGGGGAGGTGCTGCGGGTGCGGAGCATGTCCCGGCTGGGTGTCGACGTACGGGTCGCGATCGGCCCGTCCATCACGGTCGCGGCCACCGCCTCCGGCCAGATCACCGGGCCGGGCGGTGTCCTCGCCGTCGGCCCTGGCCGGGTGGCCGACTGGCTCGGACCGCTGCCCGTCGAAGCCCTCCATGGCATCGGCTCCCGCCATGCCCAGGTCCTGCGCGGCTACGGCGTGCACTGTGTCGGCCTGCTCGCCGCGATCCCGTCGGCCAGCGTGCAGCGCCTGTTGGGCGGCCGGGCCGGCCGCCAGGTGGCCGACCGGGCCCGCGGCATCGACCCCCGCCCCGTCACCTCGCGCGCCCTGCCCGCCTCCGCGAGCGTGAGCCGCATCTTCCCCCGCCACACTCTGGACGGCGTCGCCGTCCGCGCGGCCCTGCTCGACCTGGTCGTCACCCTCGCCCTCCAGCTCCGTGGTCGGGGCCAGGCGGCCCGCGGCGTGACCCTGGCCCGGCGCTTCGCCGGAGGCACCACGTGGGAGAAGACCCGCCGGCTCCGGGGGGCCTCCGCACATGACGACGACCTGCGCACGCCTACCGGCTGATCGATGCGGCAGGACTTCAACGAGGCCGCCTCACCGGAATCACGCTGAAAGGCGAGGACCTGATCGCCGCCGATCAGGTTGCCGAACAGATCAGCTTCGACGGTGCGCGCGAGGCCCGGCTGGGCGCCGAAGAAGTCGGCGACCGTATCCGTGCCAAGTTCGGGCCCGGCGCGATCCGCCCCGCCATCACACTCCTGCGCGTCTCCTGACCTGCCCGACCCCGCCGCGGAGGCGAGTGTCGTGCTGCTCCAACCGCCAGCGGAATCCGTCTCCTCTGGGGCGAGGAGACGGGCTGGGCGTATGTCTACGTCGGCCCCGGATACTCGATGCCCGTGGCCCGGTCACCTCACTCCGGCGCTCTGGCGCGTCTACGCGACCCCGGAGTCGGTCGCTGCCGTGGCCGGCTCCCTCGTGCACGCCGGGCGGCCGCCTGCCCAAGCTCACGAAGAGGAGTGGCCGCAGGCGGGCGCTGTACGCGCCGCGATCGAGCGTTCCAACTGGCCAGCATCAGCAGGGCTCCTGCTCCCCGAAGTCTCGGCTGCCGCACTCGTTCCTGCAGCCACTGGCCCGGCGTGTGACAGAGAAGCAGAGCGCGTACTCCGAGGACTGCCCACATGATGGCCAGGATGAACGGTGCCAAGGCCAGCACACCGAAGATGAACAACTTGTCCCCCTGCCGCCTGCTGCTGTCGCGTCACGCGACGCTCCAATCCAACCTGCAGGGAGGGGAGTTCCTAGCTTCGGGGTGGGGACGGCGTTCCACGCCGTGGTTTGGTGCCCACCACAAGGTCGGCACCAAATCCAAAACCCCGTCGTGGGAGCGGCCACGACGCCGTTGACGGAGCCCCGTAGTCTGCTGTGACGCAAAACGGCGTGATCCTCGGCGGGAGACCCTGATGACAGGCGGCAGCAGGTCCAGCACGGATCTCAGGGGCGGCCACATCGGACTAGTCGTCACGATCATTGCTCTGGTCGTCATTGCCAGTTTCTCCGGCATTCGCTGGACTTTGATCGTCGCGGGGTGCTGCACCGCCTGGTTCATCCTCGCGCTGACCATCATCTGCATCAGGGGTGGACGCGGCGGAGAAGCCGTTCGACGGGCTTACGTCGCCACTTTCGGCTGGGGCGACTATGTCACCCCCTGACGGGGGTGAACGGCCAGATGACGCCCGGCAGTACGTTGCCGGTTGCAATGGCGGCGTGTCAGTCCGCCGTTGCTGCCCAGGCAGTTTTGTTTGGATCAGCTGGTCGTTGGTCCGGGTGTGCCGGGCGTGGACCACGCGCAGCGCCACCGGCGCCCGTCGTTGCCGGCACGGTCCCGGATGCCGGGCAGCGCCCCGAGTCGGACGGGCCCCACCGCCGCCCGGCCGGTGGCGTGCCTGGGGACCGGCGCGGTGGGGCCAGATCGGCTCAGGGGTTCCAGAAGAACGAGACGTGCGCGCGGTCGAAGCGACGCTCGGCCAGGTCCTGCCGTGGGATCACCCAGTGCAGGGTGGAGCCCTCCCGTCCGCGGAGACCGATGTCCCACTGGGCGAGCAGCATCCATTCGTCAGGAGCGGGCAGTTCCACGGCGTCGCCGGGCTCGTCCGACCGCGCGGTCCGGAACTGCCGCGCCCGCGCAGCTTTCAACGCGGCATCTACGACAGGGTCCCCTTCCGTGCACTCGTGGGAGGCGTACCCGCCGATGTGCAGCGGGCCGTCGACGGCGATGTCGCCGGAGGTTTCCAGCCACGCCTCGGCCAGCTCGCCGGCGCGGGGGTGACCGGGGAACGGAATGTCGTCGTGGGGCGGCTCCGGGGCGGCGGTCACGAAGTGGTACGGCAGGCAGACGTCGGCCGACAGGCGCAGCTCGTCCTGCGGGAACTGCTCGTAGATGCCGCGTGTCCCGTCGTCCCATTCGTCTCCCTCCCCGCCGTAGACGTACGGGTACTTCGTCTTCCGTTCCTCGATGGATGTCCCGGCCGGGATGTACACGACCTCACCGGCGCTGGCGCTGTAGTCCGTCATCTCGGGGAAGCCGAAGAGCAGCAGGCGCCCGTCCGGCGGCAGCGGCAGGCCCGTCACCTCCTCGGGCAGGCCCGCGCAGTCGAGGGTGGCGAGCAGGGGGAACCAGGGGTCCGGGGCGTCGGTGGGCAGCATCAGCGGGCCACCGAACCGGCCGACGACCGGTCCGTCCCCGCTCGTGATGAGCGTCCCGGACGGGCGGGCGGTGGCGATCCACCGCTCCACGTCCTGTGACGGTAAGCCGCGCTTCAGTGCTTCTTCACGGAACGGCCGCAGCCGGCCGAGCAGTTCAGGGTTCATGTGGGAGAACGTTATGCCCGTGGTCTGACAGCCGGGGGCGGCCGGGCTGCACGGGGAACGGGCTGTGCCCGCGCCGCCGTGCCCGATAACCCGGCTGACCACCCCGCGAGGGGCACGAACGGTCAGTACCTCTACGTGCCGAACTGCTGTCGCAGGTCCAGGTAGTGCTGTGACCGCTTAGGTTCGTCGGGTCGGCGGTCGTAGCGGTTGGATGTGCGGTGACATCCGATCCGACCGCTGGAGGCGCGGTGCCCGAGCCGGTCCGTGTGCGCAGACTGACCGACCAGGAGGGGCAGAAGCTGCAGCAGATCGTGCACCGGGGCAGCACCAGTTCGGTTCGCTACCGGCGGGCGATGATGCTGCTGGCCTCGGCCGGCGGGAACCGGGTGCCGGTGATCGCCCAGTTGGTGCAGACCGACGAGGACACCGTCTGGGATGTGATCCACGCGTTCAATGAGAAGGGCCTGGCCTGCCTGGACCCTCGGTGGGCGGGAGGCGCGTCCCCGCCAACTCGGCGATGATGACGAGGACTTCGTCATCGCGACGGCCACCTCCCGCCCGGTCAAGCTCGGCCGGCCGTTCACCCGCTGGTCGCTGCCCAAGCTGGTCGCCTACCTGCGCAAAGTGCAGGGCCGGGTGATCCGCATCGGCCGTGAGGCGTTACGGTGCCTGCTCGCCCGCCGCGGCGTCACCTTCCAGCGCACCAAGACATGGAAGGAATCCCCGGACCCCGAACGAGAGGCGAAGCTGGACCGTATCGAGCACGTGCTGGACCGCTTCCCAGACCGGGTTTTCTCCTTCGACGAGTTCGGCCCGCTCGGGATCCGGCCCACCGCGGGCTCGGGCTGGGCTGAACAACGGCGTCCCGACCGGCTGCTGGCCACTTGCCACCGTACCCACGTAGTCCGGTACTTCCACGGCTTCTACTCGGTCGGCGACGACCGTCTGTGGGGCGTAAACCGCCGAAAGAAGGGTGCCGCGAACACGCTGGCCGCGCTGAAGTCGATCCGGGCCGCCCGGCCTGACGGCGCACCCATCTACGTGATCCTGGACAACCTGTCCGCCCGCAAAGGCGCCGACATCCGCCGCTGGGCGAAGAAGCACAGGGTCGAGTTGTGCTTCACCCCGAGCTACGCCTCGTGGGCGAACCCGATCGAGGCGCACTTCGGACCGCTGCAGCAGTTCACCATCGCCAACTCCCACCACCCCAACCACACGGTGCAGACCCGGACCCTGCACGCCTTCCTCCGCTGGCGCAACGCCAACGCCCGCCACCACGACCTTCTGGTCGCCGAACGCAAGGAACGTGCCCGCATCCGCAGCGAGAAAGGCATCCGCTGGGGCGGCCGACCCGCTCTCGCCGCATGATCAGGCAACATGGTGAACGTTCCAGGTCACAGCACCACCTCCGCTGCGGATCTGTCTGGGCTACTTGACCAGCCGGAAGGCGGGGTGCCCAACCCAGGCCCGCAGGAACTCGGCCGTTCCCAGCGCCATCCAGTTGTCGTCCGCGATCCCGAACACCCCCGGAAGGTCAGCGACGACCGACGCCTGTCCGTCCAGCAGCTCGGCTTTGGCCACACCCCCGATGGCGTCCATGACAGTGGCGGTCAGCAGGGCCGTGGCCACGTGGTCGATCTCGCGATTGCAGCCGGCGCTGACGTTGACGGCATGGGTCGGCCTGAAGCCGAGGATGGCCTCTACCTCGGGCTCGTCCGCGTGCTCAGCCTCGAAGATGCTCTCGTCGCCGACACCCGGCCCCATCAAGTAGACCAGGAAGGGCCGACGCCAGTCCTCGCGCTGCGGATTGAACCCCACCAGGGCTGTGAGCTCCTCGTCCGCGGCGGTGTTACCGAGGAGTGGAAGCGGGAACGGCTTTCGCCGGTCCTCCTCTCGCCTGTCCTCGACGCCCAGGCGCTCTGCGGGCACGTTGACGTCGAAGAACCCAGGCCGCTTCTCGGCGAAGTGGGAGGAGAGCCCCACCATCAACGCGCGGAACTCCCGCAGCGCAGCCGGGGAGAGCGGTTCCGCCAACTCGATCACCAACGTCGGACCAGACATGCTGGGAGCCTAGTTTGATCGGCTCCGCGACCGCTCAAATTGTTCCCACACCGAGTCCAGCCGGTCCGAGCACCGGCGCCGCCAACCCGGCGAACCTATGCGGTCAGAGCAGTAGCAGCGCAGCCGTACGCCGGGCTCGCCGGGCGTGCGTGTCGTACGTCCGCCGTCGCGGTCGCCCATCGCGTGGCGAGTACTTCCTGCGGGGCAAATGCCGTCTGGTCGTCGGCGGCCGCGATTTACACGGCGGCCAGCCCCCGGCTCCGCTACATGCGCGTCATTATCTGCCTCATGTCTGGCACGACGTGGCGACGCCCCTGGAGGTTCTCCCGCCTGAGCGGCTTCACCCGGCCGGTGCGCAGCTACGCGGGCGTGCTGACGTAGCGCACGGTCGGACCCCACCGCTCCATCACGGGCGCGATGCACCACTGGCACAGCGGACAGCGGACAGCCGACACTGCCGTACTTGTGTGTCTTGCGCTGGCGCCCGGCGCACAGGCCGACCCGGTCACCGGGGCAGGTCAGCGCGGACGGGTCGGGCTCCGTGATGGGAGATATCGGAGTTGTCGTCATGAATCCTTTTCTGGGTGACGATTTCCGGTCACCTCACCCACAGGATATCGGCCCGACTGACACTGTTGTTCGATCCGTGCGCGCAGGTCATCCCCCACCGTTTCGTTACGGGGGCGATCCGGGCTGAGCTTGATCTTTATGGTCTGGCCTGGTTGCGTTCGGCGATGGTCTCGGGTCGTCTGACCGTTTTGCCCACGTCGTAGTGGGTGGCGGGGTATCGGTTCTTCGAGCCGGGCGGTCGGCCGGGGCCGGGCCGGTTGGGTTTCGGTGCACGGGCCGGGCAGGGCAAGTTGGGGCGGAGGTTCCTGAACCCCCGGCGGACCCGGGCGGGGGTGAGACGGCCGGACTCGGCCGGCCGCTCCCAGGGGTGGCGGAGGTCCTCGGCCAGCGGCCGGGCGAGGCCGAGTTGGGTATGCGCTGCGATGATCAGCCAGGTCCACCGGTCCGCCGCCTCGGGTGTGCGGAGCTTCGGGCGGGTCCAGCCCAGCGCCTGTTTGATCATCCGGAAGGTGTGCTCCAGATCGAACCTGCGCAAGAACGCCTGCCAGCGCAGGTCGACGTCCTCCCCCGATAGGCCGGTGGTCGACGTCCACAGCCAGACGGGGAGTGGGTCGTGGCCGCCGGGCAGTCGCTCGACCTCAAGACGGATCAACGTGCCCTCGATGACCGGGAGTTCGCCGGCGTGGTCGATCCATGCCGAGCGCGTGGTCAGCCTCGGGTGAATGCGGTCCCAGGCCATCACGCAAGCGGTGCCGTAGCGGTCGGTTACCTGCACGGTCTCCGCGTCCGGATCGCCCCAGGAATCCGGCTTGGCGAAGCGGAACTCCTTGCCGTGCTTCGGCGGTCGTCCGCCCTGCGGCAGTGAGATCCATGGCACCGGGACCGGCTTGCGCATCACCCGGTCCGTGCGCATCCGCCCCAGGACCTCCACCGGCAGTCCTTCCAGCAGGTAGGCCATGCGGGGAGCATCGTATCCGGCGTCGAAGACGACCAGGATGTCGCGGTCACCCGCGTGCCAACGGCCCATGTCGATCAGGTCCTCGACCACGCGGCGGACCTGGGCCGCGGTGACCTCGGCGACATCGTCGGCCGGCCCCAGCCGCAGTGCGTCCAGGATCTGGCACCACGAGGTCCGGCCCGACTCCAGTGCGGCCACGAACGAGTAGGGCCAGCCGGGCACAAACTGGTCCGACGAACGTCCGCTGCGGCCGTAGACATGGCAGAACAAACGGTCCGCACTGGTCGGGGCGTCCGGCCGGAGCCAGTGGGTGACGTCCACCGCCAGGACCAGGCGCTCGTCGGCGGCCGCGGGCTGCGGCAGCCCGGCCAGCACCTGCCGCAGCCGCGGCACATCGACGTTCCCGCGGTTCAAGGCTTCGTACATCGCGCCGTGCCCGCGCCGGTGCTCGGCCACCAGCGTGAGGTCCACCGGTGTGGTCACCGGCCCGTCCGCGCACAGCAACGCGTCGGTCAACTCGAACAACGTGTCCCCGCGCGCGGTCAGGCAGTCGAAGAAGTCGCCCCGGAAATGTGACGCCACAGCTAATGCTTCACTTGGAACAACAGGCAGCAGACTCACCCTCACAGCCCTCGTCTTGATCAGCGCACCTTGTTCGCAGCACATGATCAGACGAATGCCGCCTCAGTGTCCGGAGAATGCCCAGCTAAGCGGCATAGTTCGAGGCACATTTCGACACTGGATGTCCTGTGGCACGACCACTGGACAGATTGCCACTGGGTTGGGCTGGTCGAGGACCGGTAAGGTAGCGCTCTTCGGGCGGCTCAGCCCCTGGAGTCCTAGAGGCGACTTCCTATGAACCTCCGCCCCATGACTGCTCGTTCCGATGCCGCGATACACCACGTGTGGCGGCTTCCCGCTGCCGATGCCGGCCGGGGGTACCGAGCCCTCTGGTGGAGTGTCGGGCCCGCCGGGGAGCTTGCAGTCCTGTTGGTCCACCGGCGTTATCTCGCTCGCAATCGCTACCCCAAGGGGTGGATCGGGTGTGGGCTGGAAGTTCCGTTCACTGGTGAATTGGTCACCATCACCGGTCAGGAGGTGCGGCGCACCATGCTGAAGGACATTCGGATGTGGCCAGGCCACCTGGCTCTGCTCCCGGATTCCCGATTCCTGCTGGTGAGTGGCCGCACGTTCCGGAACGAGGCCGAGGGTCCCTGGCCGTCCAATGCTGTGGTGTTCTCCCCATCCGGGACACCTGAAGCCGAGTTCTGCGTCGGTGATGACATCCCCGCCCTGGTCACCGATGTCCACGGAGGCATCTGGACGGCTTACGGCGACGAAGGCATCTACGGCGGCCACCCCGAGTCGGGAGCGGGCCTCGCGGGCTGGAACACCCGAGGCCAGGCGGCCTGGACTCCCGACGGGCGGCTGCCCGACCACCCTCTGCAAGGTTGCACCGCCGCGACCGAGAACGAACGGGTATGGCTCGTGTGGTCCTCCGGCAGCAGCAGAGGCGGCACCTTCCTGACACAGATCACCCCGTCCACCGGGGACGTGGTCAGCTACCCCAGTCCGGTCCGCAACCCGGACGGATTCGCGGTCCGAGGCAACCAGGCAGTACTCACACGCCGAAACCACAACAAGCGGTCCGTCGAGCTCACACGTGCCGAACTCAACGGCACCACGTGGACAGTGACCAGCCGCCGCACGCTTCGCGTTCCCGGACGAGTGGTCATGCGTTGCGGCCAAGGGCGCAACGGCTCCCTCTGGCTCCGCGCAAGCGACACCTGGCTGCGCGTAGAAGCATGAGCACCCCCACAACATCGCAGCCGGTCCAGCCCCGATGGCAGGTCACAGACCACCGAAGGTTAAAGAACTTCCCAATGACGATGTCAAGCCGCTGTCGTGACGGTTGGTAGGGCTTCGTAGCACGCGCCGTCGCGGATCATGGCCCACAAGACGT
>NZ_JBIWFN010000041.1:3865-36491 GCF_044763085.1 Streptomyces sp. NPDC096311 | reverse complement strand
AGTCCGCCGAACTCATCGCCGACAAACACAAGATCAGCCGCGAGCAGCAGGACACATACGCCCTCAACAGCCACCGCAAGGCCGCGAAGGCCCAGGCCGGGGGGCTGTTCGAGCCCGAACTCACCCCGGTGCCGATCCCCCAGCGCATGGGCGACCCGGTGCTCTTCGCCGCCGACGAGTCCGTCCGCCCGGACGCCTCCCCCACCGCCATGGCCAGGCTCAAGCCGTCCTTCCTCACCACCGACGGCACGGTCACCGCGGGCAACGCCTCCCCCCTCAACGACGGCGCCGCCGCCCTCCTGCTGACCGACGAGGAAGGCCTCACGGCCACCGGCCGTGAACCTCTCGCCCGCATCCGAGCCACCGGCGTCTCCGCGACCGACCCCCAGTACTTCGGCCTCGCCCCCGTCGAGGCCGTCACCCGCGCCCTGGCCAAGGCGGGCAAGACCTTCGCGGACCTGTCCGTCCTGGAACTGAACGAGGCCTTCGCCGCCCAGGTCCTCGGTTGTCTCGCCGAATGGCCCGAGTTCGACCCCGCGATCCTCAACCCCCAGGGCGGCGCGATCGCCCTCGGTCACCCCCTCGGCGCCTCCGGCGCCCGCCTCGCCGGCACCGTCGCCCACCAACTCGCCCGCAAGGGCACCGGCACCGGCATCGCCACCCTCTGCATCGGCGTCGGCCAGGGCCTCGCCCTCGTCCTCGAACGATAGGAAGTCGACCATGGCCCTCACTCAGTCGGACATCGACGCCGAGATCAAGGATCTCCAGGACGCGTACGACAAGGCGGTCGCCGGCGGAGCGCCGGTTCGAAACCACCCGTCGCGCGACTACCCCCCGTACCGCAGCTCCCTGCTGCGCCACCCCGTGCAGCCGCTGGTCGCCGTCGACGGCGGCGACCCGGAGACGGTCGAGCTGTCGGGTCCGGTGTTCGGCGTCACCGACATCACCGAGCACGACAGCGACCTGACCATCCAGCACCGGGGCGAGCCGATCGGCGAACGCATGACCGTCTCGGGCCGGCTGCTCGACCGCGAGGGGCGTCCCGTGCGCGGTCAGCTCATCGAGATCTGGCAGGCCAACGCCGCCGGTCGTTACGCCCATCTGCGCGAGCAGCACCCGGCGCCGCTGGACCCCGACTTCACCGGTGTCGGACGGACCCTGACGGATGATCAGGGCCGGTACAGGTTCACCACGATCAAGCCGGGCCCCTACCCGTGGGGCAACCACACGAACGCGTGGCGGCCCGCGCACATCCACTTCTCGGTCTTCGGTACGGCGTTCACCCAGCGGCTGATCACCCAGATGTACTTCCCGAGCGACCCGCTGTTCCGCTACGACCCGATCCTGCAGTCCGTGACGGACCAGGCGGCCCGGGACCGTCTGATCGCCACCTACCGGCACGATCTCTCCCAGCCCGAGTTCTCCATGGGCTACGAGTGGGACATCGTCCTCGACGGTCCCTCCGCCACCTGGATCGAGGAAGGCCGTTGACCATGACCGAGCGGTTGCTCCCCACCCCGTCCCACACCATCGGCCCCTTCTACGGCCACGCGCTGCCCTTTCCCGACGGCGGTCAGGTCGCGCCGCAGGGCCACCCCGAGGCGATCACCCTGCACGGGTACGTGCGCGACGGCGCGGGCGAGGTGATCCCGGACGCCCTGCTGGACTTCTGGCAGGCGGCTCCCGACGGCTCCCTCAAGGGTGCCCCCGGTTCGATGCGGCGCGACCCGTCGACGGGCGGCTTCCTCGGCCGGCGCGGCGTCGACTTCACGGGCTTCGGCCGGGTCGCCACGGACGCCGACGGCCGGTACGCGCTGCACACCCTGCCGCCGGGCAACGCCGGGCTTCCGTACATCAGCGTGTGTGTGTTCGCGCGCGGTCTGGTGCACCACCTCTTCACCCGCGCGTACCTCGCCGACGGCGCCGACCCGCTGCTCGACTCGCTCCCTGCCGACCGGCGCGCCACGCTGATCGCGACCGAGGGTGCGAACCGGACGTACCGTTTCGACATCCGCCTTCAGGGCGAAGGCGAAACGGTCTTCCTGGAGTTCCAGTGACAGCTGCCGACCCCGTCCGCTGCGAGTCCGATGCCGATATCGGGCTGCTCGCCTCCGGGTGGGCGGGCTCCCGCGCGGCGTCCGCGACCTCGGACGGCGCGCTTCTGGGGGCGCTCCTCGACGCGGAGGCGGCACTGAGCCGCGCGCAGGCGGGACTCGGGCTCGCGCCGGACGCGGCGGCGTCGGCGGTGTCCGCCGTGGCCGCGGCGGACCTCGACGCCAGGTCGATCGCGCTGCGCGCCCGAGGCGGCGGCAACCCGGTGATCCCGCTGGTCGCGGATCTGACAGCGGCGGTCGGCAAGGAGTACGGGCCCTACGTCCACCGCGGCGCGACCAGCCAGGACATCCTGGACACGGCGCTGATGCTGGTCGCCCGTCGCACACTGGACCTGGTCCTGACGGATCTCGAGCGGACGGCGCGGGCCCTGGCCCGACTCGCCGCCGCGCACCGGGACACGGTGATGCCGGGGCGGACCCTCACACAGCACGCCGTACCGACGACCTTCGGGCTGAAGGCGGCGGGGTGGCGGTCGCTGGTGCTGGACGCGCGAGACCGGCTCACGGATGTCCGGCTCCCCGCCCAACTGGGCGGTGCCGCAGGGACGTTGGCCGCCTTCACGGCGTTCGGCGCCGAGGATCCGGGCGCGCTCGTGACGGCGTACGCCGGTGAACTCGACCTCGCGGAACCGGCGTTGCCCTGGCACACCCTGCGGACACCGATCGCCGACCTGGCCGGCGGCCTGGCCTTCACGGCCGGGGCCCTCGGCAAGATGGCGGCCGATGTGCTCACCCTCTCCCGCACGGAGGTCGCCGAGGTCGCGGAGGGGAGCGGTGGCGGGTCGTCCGCGATGCCGCACAAGGCCAACCCGGTGGCGGCCACCGTGATCGCCGCCTCCGCGCGCCGCGCGCCGGGGCTCGCCGCCACGCTCTACGGGTCGATGGTCGCCGAGGACGAGCGGCCGGCCGGTGCCTGGCACGCCGAGTGGGAGCCGTTGCGCGAACTGCTGAGGCTGGTCGCGGGCGCCGCCCAAAACGCCGCCGAGCTGGTCGAGGGGCTTCGGGTGAACGCGGACGCCATGCGCGATCACCTCGCTCTCACCCATGGGTTGATCGTCTCCGAGCGCCTGGCCGTCGAACTCGCTCCGGTGCTCGGGCGGGCCCGCGCCAAGGAGCTGCTGACCCGGGCCGCCGAGCGGGCCGTCGCCGAGAGACGGCCCCTCGTGGACGTACTCGGCGAGGAGCCGGAGCTCAAGGAGCTCGACCTCGCGGAACTCACCGACCCCACCCGCTACACGGGCTCCGCGAAAGCCCTCACCGACCGTGCTCTGGAGCGAACGTGACCCACACCCTGCTCAACCACCGCGCCGAGGGCCCCGAGACCGCTCCCCCCTTGCTCCTCGGGCCCTCGCTCGGCACCTCCCATGCCCTGTGGGACAAGGTCGCGCCCGAGCTGTCCGTCACCCACCGGGTGGTTCGCTGGGATCTTCCGGGACACGGAGGGTCGGCACCGGATCTGATCGGGCCGGGGGCCACCGTCGGCGACCTCGCCGCCCTGGTCCTCGCCCTCGCCGACTCGCTCGGCATCGAACGCTTTGCCTACGCGGGCGTCTCGCTCGGCGGCGCGGTCGGTCTGCACCTCGCCGTTCACCACCCGGAGCGTGTGTCGTCCCTCGCCGTCATCTGCTCCTCGGCGCACTTCAACGGCTCCAAGCCGTGGGAGGAGCGTGCGGAGCTGGTACGCGGGGAGGGGCTGGCCGCGCTCGCCGAGAACGCGAACTCCCGTTGGTTCACGCCCGGTTTCACCGTGCCGCGGTTGATCGAGGACCAACGGAACGCGGACCCCGAGGCGTACGCCGCCTGCTGTGACGCGCTGGCCGCCTTCGACCTGCGCGACCGGCTCCCCGACATCTCCGTGCCCACCCTGCTGATCGCGGGCCGCCAGGACCCGGCGACGCCGCCCGCCCATCTGCGGGAGATCGCCGACGCGGTGGCGAGCGCCACGCTCGTCGAGCTCCAGGGAGCCTCGCACCTGGCGCCCGCGCAGTGTCCGGTGGCGGTCCTGACGGCGCTGCGGGCCCACTTCGACGGGGGTGCCGAGCCGGGCATGGAAGTGCGGCGTGAGGTACTGGGCGACGCCCATGTGGACCGGGCACAGGCCCGGCAGACCCCCTTCACCGCCCGCTTCCAGGACTTCATCTCGCGCTACGCCTGGGGCGAGATCTGGACCGACCCGACGCTCTCGCGCCGCGAACGCAGCATGATCACCCTGACCGCGCTGGTCGCACACGGTCACTACGACGAGCTGGCCATGCACGTCCGGGCGGCACGCCGCAACGGGCTCACCCAGGAGGAGATCGGCGCCGTACTCCTGCAGACGGCCGTGTACTGCGGTGTCCCGGCGGCGAACTCGGCGTTCGCGACGGCTCAGCGGGTGCTCGCCGAGGAGGAGGGCGACGACAGCACAGGGTGACCCTGCCCGTCCGCTCCGGACACCTCGTCCTCGCGCCCGGCCGGGCGGCTACCTCAGCCCTCTCCCTGTCGCCAGGACCTCCTCCGCCCTCGCCACCAGCCCGTCCGCCCCGCACGAGCGCGCCAGCGTCAGGCCCTTGCCGAGCTCCGAGACCGAGCGCGCCGCGATGCCGTACTCGACGCGGGCCGCCGCGTGTTCGTACTGGCAGGGCGAGGCCTCCAGGTAGGTGACGGCCTGGGCGGCCAGGCGGACCGCACGCTGGCCCGATTCGAGGGCCGCCGCGCAGCGCAGTGCCTCACCGATCGCGGTGTCCGTGCCGAAGCGCTCGGCCTGGCGGCGGGCGTCGGTGGCCAGTACGGCGGCGCGGGCCGGGTCGTCCGAGGCGAGCGCGCGAGCGAGGTCGAGCGCCCAGGGCGCCATCACCGTGTTGTGGTGGCCGCGCGCGGCGGCGGCCTTCTCCGCAGCCTCGAGTTCGTTGATGCCGTCCTTGACACGGCCGACGGCGAGCAGCAGCCGTCCGCGTACGGAACGGGTGTCGGGCAGCACGATGGTGGACGGGTACGGCGGTGCGAAGCCGTACTGCTCGGCGATCGCCCAGGCCTCCTGGACGTCGCCGCGGGCGAGCAGGGTGTCGACGAGGCCGCAGGTGGCGGACCAGTACAGGGGTAGCCCGCGCCCGACCCGCTCGGCGATGCGCAGCGACTCGCGCAGGGTGGTCTCGGCGTCCCTGAGGCGGCCCCGCCTGCGGTAGGCGAGACCGAGGAAGGCGTGCGCCAGGGCGAGGTGGCCGCCGCTCCATCCGGCGCTCGTGTAGGAGCGCAGCGCCTCGGAGAAGAGGCTCTCGGCCCGGTCGAGCCGGTCCGCATAGGCGTACGAACTGCCCAGCATCATGAGGAGTTCGATGCCCCACTCGGTGTCGGTCCAGCCGAGTCCGGGCGCGAGGCGGCCGTTGACGAGGGCGCGGTCGCAGAGTTCCACGACCTCCTCCGCGCTCTCGCCGCGGGTCATCGCGTCGAAACCGCGCAGTATCAGCAGGGCGCGCTCGGAGTTGTCGCGTCCGGTGCAGGTCTTGACGAGTTCGGCGAGGCTTCGTGAGCGTCCCGGAACGTGGTCCTCGCCCGCGTGGATGCCCTCCCACATGTAGTGGACGGCCTGAAGCCGCATCCGGGCGGGGCCCACGCCGAGCCGGGCGGCCTCCGCGTCGACCGTGCGGACGGCCTCGTCCAGCTGGTCGTTGTGAACCAGGGCCTGGGAGAGGCGGAAGACGGCGTCCACCCGCAGATCGCCGTCGAGGCCGGACTGGTCGAGCGCGGTGCGCAGATGGCTGATCGTGGTGGCGGGAGCGGTCAGGAGGGTGGCACAGCCCAGTTCGTAGAGCACACGCGCCTGGACCTCCGGAAGCGGGGGTTCCGCCAGGGCGCGCTCCAGGCAGCGCCTGGCCGCGTCGGGCGCGCCGACGGCGAGGTGTTCGCGGGCGGCCTCGCGCATCTGCTCGACGAGTTCGGGGTCGTCGTCCGGGTGCACTTCGAGGAGGTGGCGGGAGGCGGCAGCGGCTCCGCGGCCCGATTCGGTGACCGCCCAGGCGGCCTGGCCGTGCATCGCGGTGCGCAGCGCGTCGGGGATCGAGCGGTAGACGGCGCTGGCGATGAGGGGGTGTACGAACTCCAGGTCACCGCCGGCCAGTTCGCGGCTCACGGGTTCGGTCGGGGTGAGGATGCGGGCCGCGCCGAGCAGTTCGGCGCAGCGCACGGCCTCGTCGCGCTGCATCCCGGCGAGCTGGGCGGCGAGGTCGAGGGAGATCCCGGTGCCGAGGATCGCCGCCGCCCAGGCGAAGCGGGTGGCATCGATGCCGAGTCCTTCGAGGCGGGCGACGAGTCCGCGACCGCGTGCCGAGCGGTTCAGGGCGCGCAGTTCGGCGGCCGAGGCCTCGACCGGTTCCAGCTCGCTGTCCTGCACCTTGGCGAGCAGTTCGACGGTCTCGTACGGGTTGCCGCCGGTGACCGCCCACACCTCGCGGCAGAACGGGGCGTCCGCGTGCTCCCCGAGCGTGGCGCGGGTCAGTCCGGCGGTGGCGTCGGGTGTCAGCGCGCTGAGCGTGAGGATCGGTCGGGCCGCGGCGGCGACGGCCTCCAGCTGGCGGGCCCGCTCACCGCTGACGTCACCCGGCCTGCGGGCGACCACGACGAGGACGGGCAGGTCGTCGAGGCGCTCGGCGAACGCGACCAGCCATTGCAGGGTCTCCTGGTCGGCCCAGTGCGCGTCGTCGAGGATCAGGACGAGGGGCCACTCGCGCTTGGCCAGCCGCCGGACCGCCGCGACCAGTCCGTCGCACACGCCCTGCGGGTCGGCCTGGCGGTCGCCCGGTTCGGCGATGCCGAGCGCGGGTCCGGCGATGTCGTACCAGTCGCCCAGGTACTCGCGGGCCTCTTCGGGCATCAGCGAGACGATGGCGGGCTGGAGGAGTTGCCGTATGACGTTGAAGGGAACGGAGGTGACGGTCTCGCCGCCGCGGGCCGACCACACCGTGCAGCCGTGGGCTTCCGCGATCCGGCGCGCCTCGGCGAGCAGCGCGGTCTTGCCGATGCCCGCCTCGCCACTGAACACCAGCAGAGTGCCGGAGGACGAGGCGTCCGCGCGCAGGGTTCTGACGGCCTCCACCACGTCGGCGATCTCCGCCTCGCGCTCCCACAGGGAGGACGAGGCGGCCGGTCCCGGCCGTGCCTCCGTCATGCCGCTACCTCCCCAGGTCGCCCGTACGACGTACAGACATCGAGCCTAGCCGTCCGGAAGCCGATGTGGAGGTGGGTCGGCGCACCTGTTGCCGAGACGGGTGACGGGAGGTGTCCGCAGGCGACGCGCTGGGGCGCCGATCAGCCGTGGTGAAAGTTATCGACAGTCAAAAGACCTGAAAATGGCGCTAGTTTTCCAAGGAACAGCGAGGAGGAGGGACCCATGAGCGGCCCCCGCGTGCACGAGTCCGTCCCGCACACCACCGGTCCCCCGCGCGCGCGGCGCGCGGCCCTGCTGGCGGGCTCGGTCGGCAACTTCGTCGAGTGGTACGAGTTCGGGGTCTACGGCTACTTCGCGACCGTCATCGCGGCCCGGTTCTTCACCCCGGAGGGCGGCAGCGAGACCGAGGGGCTGGTGAGGACATACGCGTCCTTCGCGCTGGCGTTCTTCTTCCGGCCGGTCGGCGCGGCGCTGTTCGGACGGCTCGGCGACCGGATCGGGCGCCGCCCGGTCCTGATCCTGGTGATCGCGCTGATGACGGGCGCCACGACGCTCATCGGCGTGCTGCCGACCTACGCCACGGTCGGCGCCCTCGCGCCGTGGCTGCTGACCTTCCTCCGGATGGTCCAAGGGCTGTCCGCCGGCGGGGAGTTCGGCGGCGCGGTCTCGGTCATGACGGAGTTCGCGCCGCCGGGCAGACGAGGGCTGTACGGGTCGTGGCAGTCGTTCACGGTGGCTCTGGGGCTGCTCGGTGGTGCGGGTGTGGCGACGCTGCTGGCGACGGTGCTGACCGAGGGGCAGTTGAGCGACTGGGGCTGGCGGCTGCCGTTCCTGCTGACGCTTCCGCTGGGGCTGGTCGCGCTCCGGCTGCGGCTGCGGCTGGAGGAGACGCCCGCCTTCCGGCACGAGAGGAGACGGGAGCGCCCGCCCGGGCGCGAGGTCGCGCGGACCGTCGTCCTCGGAGCGGGACGCGTGATGGGCTGGTCGGCGGCCGGATACACCTTCCTGGTCGTGCTCCCCTCGTACCTCCAGAACACCCTCCACACCGGCTTCCGGCAGGCGCTGCTCGCCACGGTCCTCGCCAACCTCGGCTTCGCGGCCACGATCGTCCCGGCGGGTCTGCTCAGCGACCGGATCGGGCGGCGCCCCGTGCTGCTCACCGGCGCCGGCCTGGTCGTGGTCCTTTCGGTTCCGCTGCTCAACCTCCTTCAGGACACGGGGACTTCGAACGCCGTGAAGGGTCTCGCCGTGTGCGGGGCGGGTGCCGTCGTCGGGTTGATGGCGGGACCGGGGCCCGCCATGCTCTCCGAGATGTTCCCCACGAGCGTCCGCCACACCGGCCTGGGACTCGCCTACGCCCTGTCCAATGCCGTGTTCTCGGGCTGCGCGGGCCTCATCATCACCGAGACGATGAAGCGGACCGGAAGCGTGGACATCCCCGCGTACTACGCGGCGGCGACGTGCGCCATCAGCGCGCTCGCCCTGGCCACGCTCCCCGACAACCAAGGGAGTTGAGCACGTGCGGGTGATCGGCCTGATGTCCGGGACGTCGTACGACGCGATCGACGCGGCGGCGGCCGAACTGACCCTCGAAGGTGAGGACCTCACTCTGCGGCCGCTCGGGATGGTCGGTGAGCCGTACGACGGCGCGCTGCGCGAGGCGCTCGCGGCGGCGCTGCCCCCGGCGGCCACCACGCTGGCCGAGGTGTGCCGCCTGGACACCCTGATCGGGCAGGCGTTCGCCGCGGCGGCGGTCCGGGCCGACCGCGAACTGTGCGGCAGCGAAGCCGAGTTGGTCGCCTCGCACGGGCAGACCGTCTACCACTGGGTCGAGGACGGGCGGGCGCACGGCACGCTCCAGCTCGGTCAGCCCGCCTGGATCGCCGAGGCGACCGGGCTGCCGGTGGTCTCCGACTTCCGCCCCAGGGACATCGCCGCCGGCGGGCAGGGCGCGCCCCTGGTGAGCCTGGTCGACCTGCTGTGGCTGCGCGGCAGGGCGGGGACTCCGGTGGCGCTGAACCTCGGCGGCATCGCCAACCTCACCGCGCCGGACGGCACCGCCTTCGACTCCGGGCCCGGGTGCGCCCTCGTCGACGTGGCCGTGCGGGGGTTGACCGGGGGACGTCTGCACTACGACGTGGACGGCGCCCTCGCCGCCCGCGGCACCGTGGACGAACCGTTGCTGGACCGGCTGCTCGCGGAGCCGTACTACGCGCTGCCCGCGCCCAAGACCACCGGCAAGGAGCTCTTCCACCTCGGCCATCTGCGCGACGCGCTGACCGGGTTCGGCACCCTCACCGCCGAGGACGTCATCGCCACCCTCACCCGGCTCACCGCCCGTACGGTCGCCGACGCGGTGCGCTCGGTGGGTGCCACGGAGGTGATCGCGTCCGGAGGCGGCACCCGCAATCCGGCGCTGATGGCGATGCTGGGCGCGGAGCTGCCGGGAGTGCCCGTACGCACGTCCGACGCTCTGGGCCTGCCGGCGGCGGCCAAGGAGGCGTACGCCTTCGCCGTGCTGGGTTTCCTGACCCTGCACGGGCTCACGGGCACCGATCCGGTGAGCACCGGGGCCCGGCATCCGAGTGTGCTCGGCTCGATCACGCCGGGGCGCGGCGGGCTGCGGCTGCCGCCGAGGGCGGGAGCGGCGCCGGTGCGACTGGTTCTGGCATGACACCCGCTGGTCGCGGCGTGGCACCCGCTGGTCTTGACGAGGCACCCGGCGGCGCTTCCGAGGCGTTCTTGAAACGAATCTTCCGGATCCCTCTCATCCGCCTTTCACCCACAGCTCATACGGTGGGTCCATGACGCAGGTGACTCCTCCCGGCTGGTATCCCGACCCCGGGCAGACAAGTGACAGTCCCGCCACCGAACGCTGGTGGGACGGCAGGACATGGACGGACCAGACCCGCCCCGTCGGGTCCGCCGCCGCATGGGGTCCCCCGACGCACCCGCCGGCCGCCGGACCGTATCCGGCGCTCGCTCCGGGCGCCCCGCGGCGCGGACTGCGTACCGGCATAGCCGTCGCCGCAGCGATCGCGGTCCTCGCGGGCATCGGGGGCGGGGTGTACGCCCTGACCAAGAGCGACGGCAACGGTGGCAACAGCGCCACTTCCCAGGGCTCCGGCGGACAGAACGGCGGCCAGGGCGGATTCGGCGGCCAGGGCGGCGGCAACGGGGGCCTCGAGGGCGGACCGGGCGGCGGTTCCGGGGGCCAGACCCCGGCACCGGGCCAGTCCGGGCAGCCGCAGCTCGAGGACGGCTACGCCACCGACCTGATCAGCGGCATCAGCGTGCCGGTGCCCGACAACTGGACCGGCGGCAGCACTACGACGGGTGCCGTGCTGTCGACCAAGGACACCTACAAGTGCCCCGGCGACACCTCGCAGGAGTGCCAGCGGGGCGGCGCGTACTCGGCAACCGCCGCGGCACAGAAACTGAAGTCCACCACGGCGGAGGCGGCGGCCAAGGAGGACATCTCCAAGAACGCCACCGAGTCGTACGGCAAGGGCTACGGCACGATCACCTCGCACACGGAGCTCGCCTCCAAGGCGGTCACCGTGGCCGGCGAGAAGGGCTACCTCGTCCGCTGGAAGGTCGTCACCAGCAAGGGTGACGACGGTTACGTCGAGTCGCTCGTCTTCCCGTCCCCCGCCGACTCCAAGTCACTGATCGTCGTCCGCTTCGGCATCGACGTCAGCTCCAAGGCGCCCAAGGAGTCCGTGATCGATGACATCACCAAGGGCATCAAGGTGGCGTCGGGAGTCAGCGGCAACGGGCAGAACGTCTAGCCCGTAAGACCGTGTAGCCCGTAAATCCGTCCCCCGGACATGGATCGGCCGGGTGGGGTGCCCCTCCGCTCAAGAGGAACCCCACCCGGCCGGGGGTGCGCGCCGCCCCCGTCCCCACGGTGCGGCGCGTGCAGGCCGACGTCCGGTCATCCCGCGGACGGCGACCTGGGTCTCAGGTCAGGCCGAGCGCCGGAATCACGACAGCCTCGACGAATTGTGTGAGATACGCCGCATCGGCGTTCCGCCCTTCCAGCACGGGACGAACCCGCACCACACCGAAGAGCTGCGCCGGGATGAACTCCAGCGCCGGGTGGTCCGCGGCGACCTCGCCGCGGGCGACCCCGCGGGCGAGGATCTCCTTGACCGCGCCGATCTCGGGCTCGACCAGCGCGTCGCGCAACGCCTCCTGCAGTTCCTTGTCCTGGAACACGGCGTGGCCCAGCGCCTGGTGCAGCTGGCTGTCGCGGCCCGACCAGTTCCCCGCGGCCTGCGCCATCGCGCGCAGGTCCCCGGCGAGCGTGCCGGTGTCGATGCCCGAGAAGCGCGGACAGCTGTTGGCGCGCAGGGCCGCGGCCACGAACTGCGGCTTCGTCTTCCACTGGCGATACAGCGTGGACTTGCTGCACCGGGTGCTCGCGGCCACGCCCTCCATGGTGAGCGAGTCATAGCCGCACTCGCGGATCTGCTCGAGCACGGCGTCGTAGAACTCCTGCTCACGCTCGGGCGTGATCTTGGAGCGGCGCGAGGCGACGACCGTCTCCGGTCCGTCCGCGGCCTGCGACGTCATGGCTCATCTCCTCGCTCATGTGGGTGGCTCGCCTGGTGTTCCGCTTCACACAGTGTATATCGATACGCCACTGTACCGGTACGCGTCCGTATCGGTACAGTGGCGTATCGGAACACCTTCGTATCGGTACACTTCCGTATCGATGAGCCTTGGACAGGACCCACTCCGCTGTCGAGTGAATCTCGAGTGATCGAGTGGATTCTGTCCTGGGCTCACCGCGCACCACCCCAAGCAACACCGTCAGCAAAGGGGCCGGGGGATGGAATCCCGAACCGAGCCTGCGGAAGCAGAACCAGAGCCGGCCGCGGCGATACGGCGGCCGTCGCCGCACGCCACCGCGGCACGGCCGCCTCTCGTACGTGAGCTCCTGCTCGTCGTAGGACTCTTCCTCGTCTACAAGGTCGGCAGGCAGGTGGCCGACGGCCACACCGCCGAGGCCTTCCGCAACGCGAACCGCGTGTGGGACTGGGAGCGGACGCTCCACCTGCCGGGCGAAGGCTCCGTACAGGGCGCGCTGCTGCACAGCGACACCCTGGTGCACCTCGCGAACACCTACTACGCGACCGTGCACTTCCCGGCCACCGTGGCCTTCCTGGTCTGGATGTACCTGCGGCGCCCGGTCCACTACGTGTGGGCCCGCCGGGTCCTGGCCGTGGTCACCGCCGCCGCCCTGGCGCTGCACCTCACCTTCCCGCTCGCCCCGCCCCGGCTGCTGGCCGCCGCGGGTCTGGTGGACACCGGACAGGTGTACGGGCCCACCGTCTACGGGGCGCACCCGGCGACCGACGAGATGGCGAACCAGTTCGCGGCGATGCCCTCGCTGCACTTCGGCTGGGCCCTGATCGTGGCGATCGGCCTGATCGCTGCGACCCGCTCCCGCCTGCGCTGGCTGTGGCTGCTGCATCCGCTGCTCACCCTGCTCGTGATCGTCGGTACGGCGAACCACTACTGGCTCGACGCGATCGTGGCGACCGCGCTGCTCGGCATCGCGCTGGCCGTGATCCGTCTGCCGCGCGGAGCCGGGGCGACCGAGGCGCACGGCCCTGCCGCCGCCGACGAGGCATCTGACGAAGCCGACGGAGGAGCCGGGAATTCCGGCGGGGCCGGCGGTGCTGGCGAAAAGGAATCCGTACCGGAGCTCGTGGGGGCAAGACGATGAACGCCACACTCGCCGCCGTGGTCCTCTCGCTCTTCTCGGCCGTGGCGTACGCCGCCGCGGCCGTGGCCCAGGAGCGGCTGGCCTCCCGGACGACCGACTCGGGCATGCTGCGGCTCCTGGGCAGCGGGGCCTGGTGGTGGACCGTCGTACTGAACGCCTCCGCCGCGCTGCTGCACGTCGCCGCGCTGAAGTACGGCACGCTCACGCTCGTACAGCCGCTCGGCGCGCTCACCCTGGTGGCCGCGGTACCGCTCGGCGCACGGGTCGCCGGACGGCGGGTCAGCCCGGTCGAGTGGCGCGGTACCGCGCTCACCCTGATCGGACTGTCCGCGCTGCTGGTCACGGCGTCCGGGCCCGCGCCCGACGACGTTCTGAGCGTGCCGCAGGCGCTGGGCGTGGCCGCCTCGACGGCCGCCCTGATCGGCATCCTGTCGCGGCCCGGCACCCGGCCGGGGCTGCGGCACGCGACCGCCTCCGGGTTCGCCTCGGGTGTCGCCTCCGCTCTCACGCAGACGGTGACCGTGGCGGTGACGGACCGCTCCGGACCGCTGCTCAGCGCCCAGGTGATCGTGGTGGCCCTGCTCGTCGCCGCCTTCGCGGCGGGCGGACTGCTCCTGTCGCAGATCGCCTACCGGGGTGGTCTCGGCGCCCCGCTCGCCGTCGTGACGCTCGCCAACCCGGTCGCCGCCGCGGCGATAGGCCTCTTCCTGCTCGGGGAGCAGTTGCAGGGCGGCCCGGCCGGCCTGCTGCTGGCGGCCCTCGGCGCGGGCGTGGCGGCCTGGGGTGTGGTGACGCTGTCCCGCTCGGTGCCGGAGCCGGCGCTGCCCGAACCTCTGGTGGACGCCGGGGACGAGCACCCCGTCGCCGCGGTGCTGGCGCTGGAGCCCGGATCGGCGGCGTACGAACCCTCGATGCTGCCGAAACAGCCCGGCTCCGGTCAGCTGACGCCCCTGTAGGGCTCCCGCAGGGCTCTGGGAAGGCTTCCAGGAGCACGTACGACAACACGTACGACAAGAAGGGTGGCCGCGGAGAGTTCCGCGGCCACCCTTCTTGTCGTGTGCCGGTTCAGCCCAGCCCGCGGGCGTCCTGCTTGAGCGCCGTGTCGACGGTGAGCGCCGTCGCGATGACGAGGCTCAGCAGGGGCTCGGGAAGCTGGTAGTGGATCTGGAGGACGTAGTTGTCCGCCGTGGTGAACATCGTCTTGGCGAGGCCTTCCCAGGTCTTGGTGATCCGGGCGACCTCGTTGTCCGTGTGGTCGACGATGGCGAAGTTCCAGGCGCGCCAGTTCTCCGCCTTGATCGCGCCGACCTGCTGGCCGTTGACGTTGATCGCGAAGTTGATCTTCCCGATCATGTTCTGCTGCACGATCTCGCCGACGGGCTGTCCGTCCGGACGCTCCACGACCACCCGCGACTTGATGATCTTCGCGGGACGCGTGAGCCGCAGCACCGGCTGCCCGTAGGCGTCACGGATCTCCAGCTTGTGCGTCATGTACTGGTCGAGGCTGGAGACGAAGCGGATCGCCTTCTTCAGGCCGCTCTGGCCGACCTCGACGACCGCGCCGAGCAGGTTGCCCTGCTGGTCCATGACCTTGTACTCGTTGGTCAGCTCGATCAGCTTGGCCTTCTGGTTCACCACCAGGACCGGCTCGGTGAACAAGGTGCCACCGCCGGCACCGCCGCCCGCGACACCCGCCTGCTGCTGCACCTGCTTCTGCACGCGAGGGTCGGCGGCCGACGGCTGTCCGTACGGCTGCTGGGCCTGCTGCGGAACCGTCTGCCCCGCCGGGGCCGCCTGGTCCGCATTGGTGTGCTCGGTCCACTGCGAGCCGTCCCAGTAACGCAGCGTCTGGGGCGCCCCGTGCGGATCCGGGTACCAACCTGCAGGAGTGTTCGAATGCGTGGTCACCGGGGCACACTACCGTGAGCCGGCCGGAAATTGACCAGAGCCGAGATATCCATCAGAAGGTGACGATCGCCGGGTCGCTCACACCCGCGTGACCGTTCTCGACATGTCCGGCGAACCGCCTCAGGAACCCCGCGTCCGCCGTGGACACGACGGTCAGGTCGTACCAGCGCCGGCTCGCCCGCAGGTCCACCGTGTGCCGCACGGTCGCGCCCGCCCGCACCTTGAACGAACTCGGCCGCCCTCCGTAGCCGCCTGCGAGCTTGAGCTCGACCGTGCCGGAGCCCTTGTTGGTGAAGGTCAGCTCCACGTTCTCGCCGACGTGGCGCGCGGTGACCTCGGGTCCCGCGGTCTTGCCGGGGCCCTTGAAGACGCGCAGGAAGCCGTTGGGACCGTGCACCGTCAGGTCGTACGAGCCGCCGGAGTACGCCGAGTTCCAGGTGTCGGAGACGGTCTTGCCGGCCTCGGTGGTGTACGTCCAGGGGCCGTCGGTGCGGTTGCCGGAGGTGACGAAGAAGGCGGCGCCGGCCTTGGCACCCGAGCCGAAGGCGAGCGTGAACTTCCCGGCCGCCGCGTCCGCCGAACCGTCCACGAGGGGTGCGTACTTGAGCGGGCGGGCCGGGCGCGAGCCACGCTCCTGCCGGGGCAGCACGGGGTTCGCGGGCGGGGTCGGCACATAGTCGGGGTGCCGGTCGTGGTCCGGCGGCTGGTAACCGTCGGTGTCCGGCAGCGTGACCGGCTTGGTGTCCTTGCACGAGAAGTCGAAGGCGGCGGTGAGGTCACCGCTGATCGCGCGCCGCCAGGGCGAGATGTTCGGCTCGTGCACGCCGAAGCGGCGCTCCATGAACCGGATGATCGAGGTGTGGTCGAGGGTCTCGGAGCAGACGAAACCGCCCTTGCTCCAGGGCGAGACGACGAGCATCGGCACCCGCTGGCCGAGTCCGTACGGTCCGGCGGCACGGCCGGCGTCGCCCTTGTAGAGGTCCGGGCCGACGTCGACCGTGGACTTGCCCTGCGCGTCCGACTGGGGCGGGAACGGCGGCACGAGGTGGTCGAAGAAGCCGTCGTTCTCGTCGTAGGTGATGAACAGGGCCGTCTTCGCCCACACCTCGGGGTTGGAGGTCAGCGCGTCCAGGACCTGGGAGATGTACCAAGCGCCATAGTTGGCGGGCCAGTTGGGGTGCTCGGTGAAGGCCTCGGGCGCGACGATCCACGAGACCTTGGGCAGCTTCTTGCCCTTGACGTCGGCCTTCAGCTGGTCGAAGAAGCCCTCGCCCTTGCGGGCGTCGGTGCCGGTGCGGGCCTTGTCGTAGAGCGCGTCACCGGGCTTGGCGTTGCGATACTGGTTGAAGTACAGCAGCGAGTTGTCACCGTAGTTGCCGCGGTAGGCGTCCGGGATCCAGCCCCAGGAGCCGTTCGCGTCGAGGCCGTCACCGACGTCCTGGTAGATCTTCCAGGAGACCCCGGCGGCCTCCAGCCGCTCCGGGTACGTCGTCCAGTCGTAGCCCACCTCGTCGTTGCCGAGGACCGGGCCGCCGCCCTTGCCGTCGTTGCCCGTGTAACCCGTCCACATGTAGTAGCGGTTCGGGTCCGTGGAGCCGATGAACGAGCAGTGGTACGCGTCGCAGATGGTGAACGCGTCTGCGAGCGCGTAGTGGAACGGTATGTCCTCGCGCGTCAGGTACGCCATCGTCGTCGACGACTTGGCGGGCACCCACTTGTCGTACTTGCCCGCGTTGAACGCGGTGTGCCCGTCGCTCCAGCCGTGCGGGAGGTCCTGGATGAACTGCAGGCCCAGGTTGTCGGCGGCGGGCCGGAAGGGCAGCACCTCCTTGGTGCCGTCCGACTGGTGCCAGACCGACTTGCCGCTGGGCAGCGTGGACGGGCGGGGGTCACCGAAACCGCGGACGCCTCTGAGCGAGCCGAAGTAGTGGTCGAAGGACCGGTTCTCCTGCATCAGCACGACGATGTGCTCGACATCGTCG
This sequence comes from Streptomyces sp. NPDC096311, assembly GCF_044763085.1. Classification (NCBI taxonomy): domain Bacteria; kingdom Bacillati; phylum Actinomycetota; class Actinomycetes; order Kitasatosporales; family Streptomycetaceae; genus Streptomyces; species Streptomyces sp. NPDC096311. The sequence goes on along the minus strand of NZ_JBIWFN010000041.1, from coordinate 19,607 downwards.
ATCGTGCCGGACCCGTGGTGCGCGGGCAGGGCGGCGGCGCGCTCGATGCTGTTCGACAGCGCGGTGAACGCCGCGGTACCACCGGCGAGTTGGAGGAAGCGGCGTCGGTTCACTTGAGGCATGACTGGGTGACCTCTTGTCCTGACGTGGTGCTGCGGATGGGACCTGCGCGGGGGGAGTGTTCCAAGAGGAACGAATGTCGGGGAAGACCCCGTGGCGCCGGTGTGACGCGCAGGGGTCCGCGATGCGAACACCAGCGCGCGTGCCGTCCGCGCCGATGCGCGGTCTCAGACGCCCTTGCGGAGCAGGGCGGCACGGGTCACGGATTCAGACGCCCTTGCGGAGCAGGGCGGTGATCTCCAGGCCGGTTTCCCGGTCCAGCCTGCCCGGGCAGTCCACGCCCAGCGCGAGGGCCAGATCACGGCCGTGGAGGTCCACCGCGGACTCGACCAGCTCGGCGAAGGCGTCCATCGCCGACCGGCCCCGGCGCGCCCCGAGCATCGCCAGGCCCAGCGCGATCAGGGCGGACGGCCACCACAGGACGGCGACCAGCAGGTACGGCAGGCTCCAGGCGGCGAGGCGGACGGCGTCGTCGTAGACCTCCCGCGCGGTGCGCAGTTCGGTGCGGGTGTCGGCGGACAGGACGAGCCAGAGCCGGGACCAGGCGGAGTCGAGGTCGAGCCGGTAGGCCTGGTGGACGCGCAGGTCGAGGGCGCGGACGCGATCGCCGGTCCAGCAGGGGTGGGCGGGCTCCACCAGGGAGATCCGGTTGCGCACCGCGGCGAGTCGCGCGAGCTCTCGGACCGTGCCGGGGTCGAGGGGCGGCCCCTGTTCGACGGCTCGCGCCTCCACCCGCGCGTAGGCGTCCTCGGCCGCCCGCCACCTCCCTCGCCGACGCTCGGTCAGCCGCTCGCCGAGCGGCCGTACCGGTGCGGGCCAGTCCCCCGTCCAGAGCCGCTCCACCGCCCCGCCGAGCGCCTGGGCGAGGAGGCCGAGCCCGGCCGAGGCGACCACCGTCGCGGAGGCCGCCAGCACCACGCCGCCGGTCGACCGGCTCGCGGGATGCCCGGCCAGGTCGTCGAGCGCGCGGGTGACCCGGCCGACGTCGTACCAGTGCGCCTGGCCCAGCAGCCGCCCCGCCCCGGTGACCGCGAGGAACAGCAGCCCCGAGGGGACGAGGTGGGTGAGCCAGCGCGCGGCCAAGTTCTTGCCCAACTCGGCGAGCACGGCGTTCATGACAGCCTGCGGCGGCGCATCGGCTCGCCGTGCAGCCGGCAGGTCTCCGGCACCGGCTGGTTCCGGGCCGGGGTCCGGCGGTCACAGCGGTCCCCCGGGCAGACGTACGCCTCCACCACCGGGTGCCCTTCCACGGCCGCCGGGAGCCCGCCGATTCCCGCGCCCCGGGTGAACGCGCGCAACCCGGCCGCCACCCCGCAGCGGCGCAGCAGTCGGTGGAGCGCGGCCTGTGGACCCGCCGGGTCGCCGTTCCCCCGCAGCGCCCCGAGGATCTCCTCCAACTCCGGCCGGCGCTCAGCCGGCACAAAGCCCCTGATCTCGTCCAGCCGGGCGCAGATGACCGACCGCACCGCCCTCGACTCGCCATCCCCGTCGCCGTCGCCGTCGCCGGTGCGGATTTCCGCCATCCTTGCAACCTCCTTACATGGCAACCGAGTTGAGAGGATACTGGGCGATCACCGACGGTCACGGGGGGTGATGGCGATGTTCTGGCGTCGACGCACGCGGGCACGGAGAGCGGAACAAAGCGGATCGGACGGACCGCGGTTCACGTTCAGGGTGATGCCCTCGGAGGCCGAGCTGCGCCGGGCGGCCGAGACGGGCTCCCCGCAGGCCCTGAACCAGTACGGCATCAAGCTGCGGCTCGACGGGCGCCTCGAGGAGGCCGTCGAAGTACTCACCGGGGCGGCGGAACAGGGCAGCCAGGACGCCACCGCCAATCTCGCCCTGACCCTGCTGTCGCTGGGGCGCGACGACGAGGCCGCCGCGTGGTTCGACCGGAACGGGCCGTTGGGCGAGGCGATGGCCCGACGCATCCGCGAAAAGCGCGACGAGCGTGACGCTCCGGGCTCCCCTGGGCAGCACGGTTCCTGATGTCCGCCCCGTACGACCTGTTCGGCGCACCCGGGTACGAGCAGTTACTCGCGGTGCTCGGCGCCGCCGAGGAGTCGCACACCCGGTACGAGCGCACCGGCCGGCTCCCGGACCTGGAACGGGCCCTGGTCCTCTTCGACGCCGTGCTCGACAGGACGCAGAACATCGACCTCCGCGGCGCCGCCATGAACGGGGTCGGCACGGTCCTGTGGTCCCGCTATGAACGGTTCGGCGAACCGGCCGACCTGGACGGGGCCATCACCCTGTTCCGCGAGGCCCTGGCCCCGTACGGGGTGGAGGTCACCGTCGCCACGCCCTCCTATTGGACGAACCTCTCCGGCGCGCTGCGGCTGCGATGGCTGCGTACGCACGACGCCCGGGACCTGACCGCCTCCGTCGACGCGATCCGGACGGCCCTCGACTCGACCCCGGTGCGACGCTCCAACCGTCTGAACAGCCTGGGCGACGCACTGCTGAGCCTCTATCACCTGCACGGCGACTCCGCCGCGCTCGCGGAGGCCGTCGAAACCTTCCGGGCGGCGGTGGCCTGCGCCGAGCCGGGAACGGAGGAGCAGACCTGGGCCCGCTCCAGCCTCGCCGAGGCGCTGCGTCTGTATCACCACCAGTCCCCCGACGGCGCCCCGGAGGCGCTCGACGAGGCGGCTCTGCTGGCGCGGGCGGTCCTCGCCGCGGTCCCGCGGCGCCATCGGCTGTATCCGCGGTTCCTGTCGAACCTCGCCTCGATCCTGGCCGAGCGCCATCAGGCCCGGGCGGACCCCGTCGACCTGCGCGAGGCGGCCAGGGCCGCCCGCCGGGCGGTCGCCGCGACCCCGGCGGGCCATCCCAACCTGGTGCAGCGCAACGCGGTGCTGGCGACCGTGCGGCGTCTGGAACTGATCGGCGCGGCAGATGTCGCCGCGCCCGCACCCGGGGGTGTCGAGGGTGGCGGCGGACGCCGTTCGACGCGCCGCGAACGGCGGGCGGTACGCGCATGGGTCCGGGCCACCGCCGAGGCGTACGCCACGACCCCCGAAGGGCACGCGCTGCGCGGGCTCGCCCTGCTGAACCACGGTTCCGCCCTGGGCATGCGGGCGGTGACCGAGGGCGATCCGCACGCCCTTGCGGCGGCGATCGACCTGTACCGGAAGGCCGCGTCCGACCCGACCATGGACGTCAGCGTCCGGGTGGGCTGCGCGCACCTGTGGGCGCTGAGCGTCATCGGCGGCGGCGAGAGCGGCTCGCCCGACGACCACGCCGCGGCCATGGAACCGTTCCGGCTCGCGGTCGAACTGCTGCCGCGCACGGCGTCGTACCGCATCGGACGCATGGACCGCGCACGCCAGTTGGGCAAGTTCGCGGGTCTCGCGCAGGACGCGGCGGCCTGCGCGCTGGAGCTGGCCGACCCCGAACTCGCGCTGCGGCTCCTGGAGCAGGGCCGTGGCGTGCTGCTCGCCCAAGCCCTCGGCGCCCGCGCGGACACCACGGACCTGCTGAGCCGTCTGCCGGACGAACTCGCCGCCGAGCACGCCCGGTTGATCCCCCAGCTGGACCGCCCCGAAGCCGCCGCCTTCATCTCGTCCGGGCCGGCCGGGGCCGGCCCCGGCCACCCGGCCCCTGGCACCCCGCTCGCGGGCGAGGACCGGCACGCCCTCGCCGAACGGTGGGACCGGCTCGTGGCGGCGATCCGACGCGAGCCGGGCTTCGGGGACTTCCTGCGGCTCCCCCGCACCGCCGAGATGCTCGCCGGACTCGGTGACGAGGGCCCGGTGGTGATGGTCAACATCAGCCCGCTGCGCTGCGACGCGCTCGTCCTGCGCGAGGGACGGGTGCGGTGCGTACCGCTGACGGCGCTCAGCCATGCGGAGGTGGTCCGCCGGGCCGACGCCTTCCTCGCCGCCGTCCGTACGGCGGGCGACGCCGGCCGGCCGTTGTCCCGCCAGCGCGACGCCCAGTCCGAGATCCGGGAGGCGCTCGCCTGGCTGTGGACGGCGGTGGCCGAACCGGTCCTGGACGCGCTCGGGCGCCGCGCCGACGACGGGCCCGGCGGGGAGTCCCCGGGACGGATGTGGTGGATCCCCACCGGCCCCCTGACCGCCCTGCCCCTGCACGCGGCCGGGCGCCACGAGAACGACCGGGACAACCTGCTCGACCGTGCCGTCAGCTCGTACGCCCCGACCGTCAACAGCCTCGTCCACGCCCGGCGCCGCCAGGGCGCACGACGGGACCGGCGGCCGACCGCCCCCACGGCCCCCCTGGTGGTCGCCGTGCCGGCGCCGCCGGGCGCGGGGCTCGTGCCGCTGGAGGGCGCGCGGGCGGAGGCCGCCCTCGTGGCCGCGCGACCGGGCGCCCGTCTGCTCCTGGACGAGCAGGCGCTACGCCGGACCGTGCTCGACGCACTCCCCCACCACCCCTGGGTGCACTTCGCCTGCCACGCCGTCGCCGCCGACGACGGGGCCGCGACCGGCCAGGTCCTGCTGCACGACCACGACACGGCCCCGCTCACCCTCACCGACATCGCCCGGCTCCGGCTCCCGGCCGCGGAACTGGCGTACCTCTCGGCGTGCGAGACCACCCGCGGCCGCGGCGAGTACGCCGACGAGGCGCTGCACATCACCGGCGCCTTCCACATGGCCGGCTTCACCCACGTCATCGGCACCCTCTGGGGCGTCGACGACGACACCTCCCAAGAGCTCGCCGAGCGCTTCTACGCGGCCTTCGACCCCCGGCATCCCTTCCCACGGGACACGGCGTACGCGCTGCACGCCGCGGTACGCGCCCTCCGCGACGCCGACGAGGGCTACCGCCTGAACCCGAGCCTGTGGGCGCCGTACATCCATGTGGGGCCGTAGGGGCCGCAGGCGTATCGGAGGGTCTCGTCCAGGGCAGCGGTCCGTGCGACCTCGACGTCAGCCCGGTCCAGGGCCACTCCCGCATGGGCGCCCGGCGGCCATCCATGCGGCGTACTCCTGGCGGACGTAGGGGCGGCGGCCGGGGTCCGGAGTGATCGCGTCGGGGTGGTGCGGGCCGGCCACCAGGCCGGGATGGCGGCGGTCGTGCCGCGCGAGTTGTTCGGCGGTTCGTGCGGCGGCGCCGACCGGGCCGGGGCCGGGGTTGCCCAGGGCCATCCGGTCCATGAGAGCAGCCCTGCGCAGCAGCCAGGCGCGTTCGGCGGCCGTCGCATCGACCGGCGGGCCGGTGACGGTCCGGACTCGGCGGCCGTCGCGTTCGGCTCCGAGGGCGAGTACCTGGTGCATCTCGCGGCGCAGGTCGGGCGCGTTCGCGTACGCCTCGTGCGGAGGCGGCGCGTCGATGACCTCGGCGGTATGCGGAGTGACCCCCATCCTCACACCTCCGCCGGTACGCCGAGGCCGCAGCGTCTGCACGGCACCGGGTCGTGGTCGCCGTCGTCGAGAGCCGACAGGTTCGCCGGGGAGGGCACGAGCACCTGCGCCGGGCCCAGGCAGCCATCGACGGGGCACGGCTTGTGGGTCGCGAAGGCGCCATCGGTACGGTCATCGGGCGATCCGGTGCCGGTCATGCCGAGCACCTCAGGCAGGCTCGGACTTCGCGGCCGCTGCGCGTCTGGTGGACCTCGGTGGACTGTGCGAGGTGCTCGACGATGCCGGTGCCGCGGCCGTGTTCGTCCGGGGCGATGTCGGGGCGAAGGTGCTCCACGGCCATTCCGGAGTCACTGACCACTATGTGCAACGTGCCGTGGTCGAGGACGAGCAGCAGGGTCATGCGCTCGCGTCCGTACTGGGCGGCGTTGGCGGCGAGTTCGTCGACGATGAGAACGGCGGAGTCCCGTTCGCTCGCGGGAACACTCCAGGTCTGCAGCAGATCGGCCGCGAAGTGACGAACGGCGGAGACGTGCGCCTCCTGCGCGGGCAGGGTGAGCAGCGCCTGGTGGCGGCAGTTCCGGGTGAGCAGCGAGCTCGGGCGGGGGGAATCAGTTACAAACATGGTCTTCTGACTCTTCTGTGGATGTGCGGAGACCGGAAATGGGGGGACCGCCAATGACTTCGCGGGGCGGTCGGTAGGCCGGATCCTGCATAGGAGCGCTCATTCGGTTCCACGGGCGGCGCATGCCGAACGGTTCGAGTTGTTCGCGCCTTTGCTCAATTTCTTTCGGGTCAGGTCAATGCCGAGGCCAGGCCCTATTGAGGCCAGGGCGTCGCCTTTGACCTCCTCCCGGCGGAGGTGGAGGTGAACGCCGCACCTCCCGGCACACCGTCAGGAGTCGGCTCCGGATACGCCGGGAGCCCGCCCGACGCCACGTCGGGCGGGCTCCCCGCCCCCTCACGCCTGCATCGTGACCAGCTTCTGACCGTTGCCTGCGACGATCTCGAAGTGCTCGATGTCTCCCGGAGACATGGCGACCGCGCCTGTGATCGTGGTGCCGGGAGGGTACTCGCCCGCCCGCCAGCTGGCGCCGTCCACCCTGGCTCCGCCGGGCCCGACCGCCTGCAGCCGGCAGGTGATTCCGGCCGGCGCCCCCTTGGCGGAGACCTGCAGGACACTGCCCCAGGCAGAGGGCGAGACCTTGACCGAGGCGGTGACGCCGGTGGCGGGATCACTTCCGGAGAAGGTGCGCCAGGCAGTCGGCGCGGTCGGCCCGGGCTGCGTCGCCTGACTGCCCACCGATCCGGTGGCCGCCAGCCAAGTGCCGCCGGCCGCTGCCGCGATGAACGTCAGGGAGGCGGCGACGCCGGCCAGTTGCAGACGCCAGGTCTTGCGGCGCCGGGCCGCGGCCTGCTGGAGCAGCCTCTCCAGCACACCCACCTGCGGCACGGCGGGCACGGCGGGCCGTGCGGGCGAGGAGCCCTGAGCGCTCTCGGCTGCCCGCGCCACCAGCCGGTCGGCCAGGTTCGCGTCGGCCGCCGGCGCCGTCCGACCCGCGGCTTCGGCTGCGGTCACCGTCGCCAGCAGCGTGGGCAGTCCCGCCAGCTGGGCGTGTTCCGCCCGGCACTCGGCGCATCCCGCGAGGTGGGCGCGCGCCTGTTCCATTTCCGCCGGGGACAGCGTGCCCAGGACGTATCCTCCCAGCGCCAGCCGGAGGGCGTCGTGCTCCGCGCTCATGCTCATGGTCGCCACCTCCTGCATGCCACGGTCATGGCTCGATGCCTCGTTCCAGCAGCGCCAGCCGCAGGGCGTGCAGGGCGTAGTACGTCCGCGACTTCACGGTGCCCAGCGGGACGCCCAGCACCCGGGCGGCCTCCGCCATGGTCCGGCCCCGGTAGTAGGTCTCCAGCAGGACCGCGCGATGATCCGGGGACAGCGTCCGGATGGCATCGGCCACCGCCCAGCTCTGCAGTGCCTGCTCGATCTCGTCCTCGCCCGGCGCCTGCTCGGCGGCTCTCTCCAGCGCCTCGCCGCCGACCTCGGCCGGTCTGGCCTGCCGGGCCCGGTGGGCGTCGATGACCAGGTGCCGGGCCACCGTGCACAGCCATGCCCGCGCCGGGCCGCGTGCCGGGTCGAACGCGGCGGGATGCTGCCACGCTCGCAGCAGCGTCTCCTGCACGACATCCTCCGCCCATTGCCAGTCTCCTGAGGTCAGTCGCAGCACGTAGTGGAACAGGGGGCCTGCGTGCTCCGCGTACAGAGTGCGCAGCAGTTCCTCGTCTGCGGTCGAAAGGGTCCCTTTACCAGAGACACGGTGCGCGGAGTCATCCGGATCGGTCCTTTGGTCACGCTTTCGGGAACTCCAGGGCATAAGACGATCATCGCGTACATATATCCCTTTGTCGTGTAACGCACGGCGCGGTGCAGGTGACACTCCGCGAGCGGAGCACCCGGGCGCGGACTGATCTACGGCGATCACCAAGAAACGTCATAAAAAGTGCATATCTACCGAACCGAGCGCCGCCGTCGCCCGTGGAGCCAGACAAGAGCCGATTCACGCGGCACTCCTCCTCCGCTCCCCACACTCCACTCCCCCACGACAAGGAGGGATCAGCGGTGACCGAGAGACACGACGCGGCGCGCTCGCCCATGGCACCGGCCACACTCGCCCCGCGCACACCACGACAACGGTCCTGCGGAGCGCTCGACGCAGACGATGCGCCACGCGCGGCCCCGGACGGGGAACTGCCGCATGCCACCTGCGACTTCGCGGCACGCGAGGGCGGACGCACGGCGCGGCGCATGGCTGGGCGGCCGGCCGGCACATTCCCCATCCCCGTCTTGATCAGTGAGGAACGAACACCATGTACCTGAACTTTCGTGCACCAGGCCAACGATCACGCGTCGCGGCCGGGTCGGCCGTCGCCGCCGTCGCGTTGGGGCTCCTCAGCGCATGCGGCCAGTCGTCGCCTTCCTCGTCCACCGCAACCGGCGCCCTCACACCCGGTCCAGCTCAGCACCGGATGGCCGGGATGCCCGGTGCCGCCGGAGCCGGGAACACGGCGGGCTCCGCTCCCGGCACCTCGCCGATGCCCAGCATGAGCATGCCCATGAGCCCCCCGAGTCCGGGCGCGCAGGCCGCGCCGGTGACCGGGGACGCCGTGGCGATCAAGAACTTCGCGTTCTCCCCGGCCACGCTCAAGGTCACAGCGGGCACGACGGTGACCTGGACCAATCAGGACACCGACGCCCACACCGTCACCAGCGCGGGATCGGGCGGCCCGTTGCATTCGGCAGCCCTGAACACCCACGCGACCTACAGCTACACGTTCACCAAGCCCGGCACCTACTCCTACCTCTGCACCATCCATCCGTTCATGACCGCCACCGTGGAGGTGACCTGATGACCGGTTACTACGACAGCCATGACGCCGCACCGGTCGGCGATGCCGAGCAGCCCGCCACGGAGCACGGCATGTCCCGGCGCCAACTCCTCCGCCACGCGGGGTGGTTCGGCGGCGCCGTGGTGCTGACCGTGGCCAGTGGAGAGGTGATCAGCCACATCGCCGACTCCCGGGAGAGCAACTCCCTGGCTCCCGCCGGAGCCGCCACGGCAGCGAACGGCTCGCTGCGGTTCGTGCAGGTGTCCGACAGTCATATCGGGTTCCAGGGCCCGGCGAACATGGACGTGGCCGGCTCGTTCACCGAAGCGATCAACCAGGTCAACTCGCTCGGATTCAGGCCCGACTTCGTCATGCACAGCGGCGACCTGACCCACCTGTCCACGGCCGCGCAGTTCGACCAGGTCAAGCAGATGATGACCGGTATGCAGACAGACCGTGTCTTCACCGTACCGGGTGAGCACGACTCCATCGGCGACGCAGGCCGCGCCTACCGGCAGACCTTCGGCATGGGCACACTCGGCGACGGCTGGTACAGCTTCGACACCCACGGCGTGCACTTCATCGCCCTGGTCAACACGCTGAGCCTGGAGAAGCTCGGCCATCTCGGCACCGACCAGATCGACTTCGTCCGCAAGGACATCGCCGGACTGTCGTCGGACACCCCCATCGTGGTCTTCAGCCACATCCCGCTGTTCGCGATGTATCCGCAGTGGGGCTGGAGCACCGATGACGCCCTCAAGGTCATCGCCCTGCTGCGCCGCTTCTCCTCCGTGACCTGTCTCAACGGGCACGTCCACCAGCTGTTCACCAAGACAGAGGGCAACATCACCTTCCACTCCGCCACCACCACCGCCTACCCCCTGCCCAAACCGGGCCGCGCCCCCGCCCCCACACCCCAGGTCGTCCCCGCCCGGCAGCTCAAGGACGCACTCGGCATCCGCACCGTCGGCTACAACCAAGGCGACCGCGAACTGGCCATCAAGGATCGGAGGCTGGCATGAACACCCACAGACTCCTCGCCCCCGCCCTGCGATCGGCGATCGCCGCCACCCTCGCCGCCGGCGGATACATACACGCCCAGCTCTACGTCGACGAGTACCGCTTCATCCACATCATCGGCCCCCTGTTCCTGCTCCAGGCCAGCGCCTCCTTCGCCCTCGCCGCCCTGCTGGCGAGGGGAACACCGCCCCTGCTGCTGAGGGCCGCCGCGGCCGGCGTCACGCTCGGCGCCCTCGCCGGCTTCACCGCCTCACGCACCGTGGGCGTCTTCGGATTCACCGAACACGGCCTGCAACCTGCCCCACAAGCCGTCCTCAGCCTCCTCACCGAAACCGGCACGCTGCTGCTCCTCGCGATCTGGCAGATGACCGTGACAGGGCAACACCGCGCGGGATGGCGCAGAACCAAGGAGCATCCGCGACCACCAGCAGCCAGAGCAACTCTCTGAACAGCCAGTTCACGGAAGCCCTTCCGCCTGACAGAAGCGGCCTCGCCGAGTGGCCGCAAGCGTCACGACCCTGATCGGGGCAACCGTCGCCCCGCCGGACATGCTGACGCCAGGCCAGTAGGCCTGGCGCCAGCAAAACAGGTGAGGCTCTTCCCGAGCCGGTAGCTGCCGGAGGCGTGGGTGAGGTCACCGACGACGGCGGGGGCGATCTCCAGCTCCCGGTAACCGACCGATCCGGCCGCCTGGTTGATGCCGGCGAGCCCGTTGACGAGCCAGGCGTCCACTTGACCGAGGAAGTGGTGGTTCTGCGAGCCGGAGCCGTCCAGGGACTCGGAGAGGGTGGTGTGACCGCTGGTGACGAGGGAGCCGTAACCGGGTGAGGTGGGGTTCACGACCATGTCGTAGATGACGTCGTCGCGTCCTCCCGCGTGCAGGGACCGGAAAAGCGGGCCGAGACCGACCGAACCGCTGGTGATGTGGTCACCGGCCTTACGGACGGAGGCGACCAGCCGGTCGAGGACCTGCTGCCGGTCGGCGGCGGGCACCAGGCCGGCGTCCAGCGCCATCGCGTTCGCGGTCTCGCTGTCGCTGCCGTAGTAGACGCCCTCGGCGTCCTCGTGACGGAACCTGGTGGTGAACTCGCCGGCCAGGCCTGAGGCGAGCGCGTCGTACTTCGACTCGTCCGACTCCTTGCCCAGCACTCCCGCGATCTGCGCCATGTCGTGCGCGGCCGTGAAGTAACCCGCGAGGACCGCCAGTTGCATGGGCGTGGTGTTGTCGCCGGCCGACCAGTCGCCCAGGCCCGGGATGTCACCCTTGTTCGCGGCCTTGTTGGCGGCTTCGTAGGCGAGCCACTTGACCATGTTGTCGTAGTACAGCGACATGGTCCGCGTGTCCCCGTAGGTCTTGTAGAGCTGCCAGGGGATGCGGATGACGGCACTGCCCCAGTTGACCTCGTCGAGGAACTCGATCGTCCCCTGCGGATACTGGAGCTTGACGGGGGCGACCCGGTGGAACTCCGGCGCGATGTTCGCGATCAACCCCGGTGACTCGTCGCATGAGCTGCTGCTTCGCGGGCGCGTCCGTAGCCACCGCACCCTGGTGACCGCCATACGCATCGACGGCCAGTGGCCATGCGGCCTGCTTCGTCAGGACGGGCTACTGCCGGCCGTCGGGCTCGGCACCTCGGCGGGAGCCGGGATGTGTTGCTGAAGCCGGAGGAACGCGGGGGCGTGCGGCGAGGTGGGGGCGAGAGTGTAGGTGACGATCGTCATCCCGGGGTCGGCTGGGATCTCGAGGGCGTCGTAGTCGAGGTCGAGGTCGCCGACCGTGGGGTGGTGGAAGTGCTGTTGTCCGCTGCGGTAGTACTCGACGTCGTGCGCGTCCCAGCGGGTTGCGAATTCGGTGCTGTGGGTGGCGAGTTCGTCGATGAGGTCGGCGAGGTCGGTGTTACCGGGCGTGCGGGCGGCTTCGGCGCGCAGGCTGCCGACGGCGTCGTGGGCGATGCCGTCCCAGTCGCGGTAGAAGCGGCGGGCACGCGCGTCGAGGAAGACGAAGCGGGCCAGGTTGGGCGGCTGTTCGACGGTGTCGAGCGCCTCTTCGTACAGGACGCGGGCGAGCTGGTTGGTGGCGAGGACGTCAAGGTGGGCGTTGCGCACGAACGCGACGGCGCCGGTCATGGCATCGAGGACCTGCTGGATGCTGTCGCGTACGTGCAACGCGCCGCCGTCGCGGCCATCGGCGCGATGAGGAGCGTTGGCGGCGCGGACGAGGGCGGTCAGGTGGGCGCGTTCGACGTCGTCGAGCTGGAGGGCACCGGCGAGGCTGTCGAGGATCTCCTCGGAGACGCCGCCCACGTTGCCGCGCTCCAGACGGGTGTAGTACTCGATGCTGATCGCGGCGAGCTGAGCGACCTCTGAGCGCCGCAGCCCGCTGACCCGTCGGCGCCCGCCGAAGTCGGGCAGGCCGGCCTGCTGCGGCGTGAGGCGGGCACGTCGGCTGGTGAGGAAGGTGCGGATGTCCTCGCGGACGGTGTCGGTCGGCACGGCTTCAGCGTAGGACACCCTGGTGCGGGGGGCCCTGCCAGTACCTCTCCCACCAAGGACTCCCAGGTCAGATGGGGTGCGTGGTTCTTTGGATGGGTGACCGGGCCAGCGAGTCCGGTACCTGTCCCCTTCAAGGAAGGACCACGCACCGTCATGCCTCTCACCGCTTCCCCGCACCGGTCGTCGGAGGCGGGCGTGTCCGCAACCAGCCGGCACGCCACCGCGACGCTGGCGGCCGCCGTCCTCGGCTTCTTCGTGATCACTCTGGATGCGACGATCGTGAACGTCGCCCTGCCCTCGATCCGTGACGCACTGGGCGGCGGGATCACCGGCCTGGAGTGGGTGGTCGACGCCTACACGCTGATGTTCGCCGCGCTGCTGCTCTCGGCCGGTGCCCTCTCGGACCGGATCGGCGCGCGCAAGGCGTTCGCCGGCGGCCTGAGCCTGTTCATCGTCGCCTCGGTGGCTTGCGGGCTGGCCCCATCGCTGCCGCTGCTCATCGCCGCGCGCGTGGTCCAGGGCATCGGAGCGGCCGTCACCATGCCCACCTCGATGGCACTGGTGCGCCAGGCGTTCCCCGACCCGGCCCGCCGGGCGCGCGCGGTGGGGGTGTGGGCGATGGGCGGTGCCGTCGCCGCCGCGGCGGGCCCGGTGCTCGGCGGTGTGCTGAGCCTGGCCTCCTGGCGGATGATCTTCTGGATCAACCTGCCGGTCGGCATCCTCACCCTTGTGCTGCTCGCTCGTACGCCGCATTCGCCGACCCGGCCGGCGCCGTTCGACTGGATCGGGCAGGTCACCGCCATCCTGGCGATGGGCGGCCTCACCTTCGGCGCGATCGAGGCCGGGGCGGCCGGGTTCACCGCGCCGCACGTGCTGGCCTCGCTCGGTATCGCTGTCGTCGCGCTGGTCGCGTTCGTGACCGCGCAGGCGAAGGTGGCCCACCCGATGGTGCCGCTCACGCTGTTCCGTTCGCCGACCGTGGTCGTCGCCACCGGCATCGGGTTCGCGTTCATGGTCGGCTTCTACGGACTGCCGTTCCTGTTCTCCCTGTACTTCCAGCAGCAGCACGGCCTGTCCGCGCTGGGCGCCGGGCTCGCGTTCCTGCCGATGATGCTGCTCGGCGCGTCCCTGACCCCGTTCTCGGCCCGGATCGCCGAGCGCACCGGCCCGCGGGTGCCGGTCATCGCGGGACTCATCCTCATCGCGGCCGGTTCGATCGCGCTGGCCACGGTGCCGGCCACGGTGCCGGTGTGGGTGACCGCGCTGCTGCTGATCCCCATCGGCCTGTCCGGGCCGCTGGTGATGCCGCCGACCACCGCGCTGCTGCTTGAGCACGTTTCCGCAGACCGGACCGGCACCGCCAGCGGCGTGTTCAACACCAGTCGGCAGATCGGCGGAGCCCTGGCCGTAGCCGTCTTCGGCGCGCTGCTGTCCGCCTCGGCCGGCTTCGAGCACGGCCTGCGCATCAGCCTCCTCCTGGCCGCCGCCGTGGCCCTGGCCGCCGCGCTGGCCGCCCCCCGCATGGGCGCCGCCCGGCGTGGCGACGCCTGATCGCCTGAACCGCACCGGCAGACATACCCGCCGAAAAGGACAACGGGGCGAGCGAGGCCGAGCTGATCGAGGCCATCACCCACCTCGCCTTCTCCACCGGCCGGCCCCCGCGCCATGACCGCCATGCGCGTGGCCAAGGACCTCTTCCGCGGCTGACCCGCCCCGTCGGCACGGCGCGAACAAGCGCGCCTGCGCGGCCCGCACAACCCTCGTACAAGCAAGGAGACACCCGATGGAGCTGCTGGAGCGGCCCGCCACCCGCAAGCTGCCGGAGAAGCTGTTCACCGGAGACGCCTGGGCCGATGTCATCTACCGCGGCGAAGAGCCGTCGAACACGCGGGCGAACGCGGTGCACTTCGCACCCGGTGCCCGTACGGCCTGGCACTCCCACGCAGTGGGCCAGGCGCTCTACATCGTCGAGGGCATCGCCCTGATCCAGTCCCGCGGCGGCAGGATCCTCGAAGCCCACCCGGGCCAGGTCATCTGGACCCCGCCGGGCGAGGAGCACTGGCACGGCGCCGCCCCCGACCACTTCATGACCCACATCGCCCTGTGGGAAGGCGACGACGTCACCTGGCTCGACCACGTCACCGACGCCGAATACGCCGCGCCCCCCGCACCCGCGACCTCTGACCCACCCCCCGGACACCACCGACAAGGAGCATCCCGCCATGCGCGCAGCAGTCCTCTACGGCCCGAAGGACGTACGCGTCGAGGAACGCGCCGTACCCGAGATCCTCAAGCCCACCGACTGCGTGATCCGCACCTTCGCCACCTGCGTGTGCGGCTCGGACCTGTGGGACTACCGCGGTATCAACCCCGCCAAGGATCCCGCCCCCGTCGGCCACGAGTACGTCGGCATCGTCGAGGAAGTCGGCAACCAGGTCACCACGGTACGGCCGGGCCAGTTCGTCGTCGGCTCCTTCTTCGCCAGCGACGGAACCTGCCCCAACTGCCTCAACGGCTACCCCAGCAACTGCCTGAACCGCGAATTCGTCGGCGGCTGCCAGGCCGAGTACATCCGCGTCCCACTCGCGGACGGCACCTTGGTCGCCACCCCCGAACTGCCCACCGACGCCCAGGTGCCCGACCTGCTGGCCTGCTCCGACGTCATGGGCACCGGCTGGTGGGCCGCCGTCGCCGCCGGCGTGCGGCCGGGCGACACCGTCGCCGTCGTCGGCGACGGAGCCGTCGGCCTCTCGGCCGTGCTGGCCGCCCGCGAGCTCGGCGCCGAACGCATCATCGCCATGTCCCGCCACGAGTCGCGCCAGAAGCTGGCCACCGAGTTCGGCGCCACCGACATCGTCATGGAGCGCGGCGACGAGGGCGTGGCCCGCATCAAGGACCTGACCGGCGGCATCGGCGCCGACCGGGTCCTGGAGTGCGTCGGCACCGAACAGTCCACCCAGCAGGCCCTGAACTCCACCCGGCCCGGCGGCGGAGTCGGCATCACCGGCGTCCCCCACGGCGTCACCCTCGACGGCGCGGCCCTGTTCTACTCCCACGTCGCCGTGCAGGGCGGACCCGCCCCCGTACGCCGCTTCCTGCCCGACCTCATCGACCGCGTCATGACCGGCCGCATCAACCCCGGCCGCGTCTTCGACCTCACCCTGCCGCTGTCCGCGGCCGCCGAGGGCTACCAGGCCATGGACGAACGCCGTGCCATCAAGACGCTTCTGCGTCCCTGAGGCATCGTCCGTGTTCGTGCTTCGACGTGGGGGGGGGGGGGCCCCCGGCCCCCCCCCCCCCACACACCCCCCCCCCCCCCGGGAGTGGGGTTAATCGAAACCCAGATACCACCCCCCCCCCCCCCCCCCCCCGGCCGCGGGCGCGGGTGGTGGGGT
>NZ_JBIWFN010000041.1:0-3855 GCF_044763085.1 Streptomyces sp. NPDC096311 | reverse complement strand
GCCCCGGGGGCCTCCCCCCCCCGCCCCGCCCCCCGCGCAACACAGACGCACCTGCGACCGTGTGGCTTGGGCCGTGTTCTTGCTCGGAGGTTGGGGCGCGGGCCCCCGGCCCGCCCCCACCACGAAGTCACGAGAGCAGGTGTGAAAGAGGATGAAGGCCAAGCGAGTTGCACCGCGAGCCGCCGCCCTGCTCGGGACGGCTTCGCTGATGGTGACGTTGGCGCCCTGCGGCTCGGACGCCTCGTCCGACGCGGGCCCCACGCGGACCCGTGCGCCCAACCAGTCGCAGACAGCCCCCATGCCCAGTCGCACATCCGGTGACTCGGCCACGGCCATCGACAGGCCGATCACCGAGAAGGACGTGCTCGGCGTGTGGAACAACCACCGGGACACCGCCACGGCGCCGACCCGGTAGCAGTCGCTTCCGGGGCTGTGAGCACGCCCTGGGAACGAAAGGCACTCAGACAGATGGCACTCCCCTGCTTCGTGATCCCGCATCCGGCTGGTCCCCACAGGAACGCGATGAGCTGCGTCCGGAAGCCGTGGGCCTCGCGGTCTGGGACGAGCCGCGTCGGGTGCCCGGGCTCCGGCGCGAGGAAGTGGCTGAGCCGGCCGCGATCAGCACGGACTACTACAGCCGTATCGAGCAGCCGCGTATCGCGGTCACCCCGAGCGTGCTGGCGGGGGTGGCTTCCGCGCTGCGCCTCGACGACACACAACGGCACTACGTCTTCGACCTGCTCGGCCAGGAAACCAGAGCTGCCCGGCGGCCCCGGGCTCAGTGCGTACAGCCCCGGCCAGGACGGTTGCTGGACGGGCTGACGGCCATTCCGGCGCTCGTTCCGGGCCGCTACATGGGCGTGCCGGCCTGGAACCGCCTGGCGTCGGTCCTGGCCACCGACTTCGCGCGGATCCCGCAGAAAGAACGCAACTGGGTTGAGAGCGTGCTCGCGGTGCGGGGTGTCACCGGGCCTGAGCAGCAACTCGGCCAGCGGCAGACGACGTTCACCGTCCTCGCCGCGCAGCCGGACCACGGCGCCCAGCGCGACGAAGGCGACTGCTGGGCGGTGATGTCGACGATCTCATCGGGTCGTTCGACGGTCTCCCGCATCAGGTCGACCAGTGTGGTGCCGCCGGCGATGTACCGGGCGCCGCGTACGGCGGACTGGACGGCCTCGGGGACGGTGGCGGCCTCGGGGACGGTGGCGGCGGAGTGGTAGGCGAAGGGGTGCATGACGTGGGCCTCGTCTAGCTGTGAGGGGCCCGCGACTGGCGCCGGTGACGTGTGGATGCCGTGGCCGTTGTGGTCCTGGCTCCCCTGCTCGTCGTCTCCCCGTTCATGCAGCAGCGCTTCAGGACCGGCGTACTCACCGGAGCCGTCGAAGGCTGACTCCGGCAGGGGGCGTGGTCGTCGGTCCTAGTGCTTACTTACGAGGCACATTGAGCCGAGAGACCGATCCGCGCTCCTCCTTGCGTCCCTAGGGTGATCCATATGAGCGACGCAGCGCACAAGACCTCCCGCGACCGTGCAATGAACGTGGTCCGGGGCTACGCGGACCACGACGGCGTCGCGGTCCGAGAGGCGCTGGACGGCCTGGACTCGGGCGGCTTGTTGGAGATGTACGCCATCCTGAACGGCCTGGTGCGCTCCACCATCAGCATCTTGGAACTGACCGGCAGGCCCTTCAGGCTGGACGACCTGGTGCGGCAGGCCGATGAGGTCGCCACCGTCGCCCCGCCCCACTACGAGTTCGCCGTGGCCGAGGCGACGCGAGCGTGGGCCCGCGGGGACCGGTCGGCGATGCGCGCGGTGTCGTGCCAGGACGTCACCGGGGCGGTGCACATCACGGCCGTGGGTGTCGCCGTTCTGGGGACGGCGCTGTGGGGCAGGGCCGGATTCCTCGACGTTCTCGCGGAGTTCCACGAGGCAGCCGTCGCACTCGTGGAGGAATGGTCCTCCGGCACCTGACCACCCGAAACAGGCCGCCCAAGCCTCCAGAGACTCTCGTCGGCTTCGTCGTCGATGCCACCTGCCTGCGAAGCCGGCGAGAACCCCACCCAGGACGCGAATTGAACTTCGGAACTCCACTGTCCGCCCTGTTCCCCGGCACCTCAGGCCGACTCCTCACCGCCCTCGTCGACCATCACAGCACGGACGCCACCAGACCGCTCCCGCTCGACGAACTGTCCAAGAACGCCGCGGTGACGTCGACCCAACTGGAAGCGGCGCTCTTCCGCCTCGGCCTGCTCGGCCTCATCGCGCCGAGGCGCAAGGGGGAAGCCGTACACCTCGTCCCCGGACATGTCGTCTGGGCCGCCCTGCATCGGCTGACGGACCTGCGCGACGCCGTCATCGACAGGGTCCGCGAGGAGACACAGCAACGCCTCCAACCGGCACCGGACTACCTGGCCCTGAACGGTGCCGTCATCGAGGGAACGGCCACACATCCCGCGGACGTACTGGAACTGATCGTCGTACCTCCGCCAACCGCCCAGGCCGACTGGCACCGACGCCTCGCCACCCTCGTCACACACCTGTCCCGGGATCTCGGCAACGTCGTCGTCCACCGCACCGCCCAGAACACCGCAGAGGCCAAGGCCATGAGCGGGACGAACGCCGTGCCCATCTTCCTTACATGACAACGGCGCCCTGGAAGCGGGCGTGCGGTCACCGTTGGTCGGCGTCGGTCACCCGCCGGACCAGATCCGCCCACGTGCTCTGCACAGACGCGGTGCTGATCTGCTCCTCGTCGCGCAAGTAGTCCAAGGTCTCCAGGTCCACGAAAGCGAGCAGGGCATGGGCGAGCAGGGCGTGGTCGCCCACGACGCCCGCTTCCCGCAAAAGTGATCGGACATGGTGGCGGAAGGCCCGGCCGTAGTGCGTGGTCTGACGGCGTTCCACGGGGACCTGACGGCCCAGTGCCGGGCCCGGATCCGTCTCGTCTGCGACGCGCTCGATCAGCGCACAGCCGAAGGCCGTCAGCCGGTCCTTCGCCGGCACTCCCGGTCCCAACGGTGGCGGACCGGAGGTGTACGCCTCGAAAAACTCCGCCTCGACGTCATCGAGCAGAGCCAGCAGCAGTCCATTGCGGTCACCGAACCGGCGGAAGAGCGTGCCCTTGCCCACGCCGGCGACCTGCGCGACCTCGTGCATCGTCACGTGCTCGGCACCTCGCTCGGCGACCAGCCAGGCAGCCGCCTCCAGCAGACGGGCACGGTTACGGACGGCATCGGCACGCTCGCCCGTGAGATCGCCCGAAGGCTCAGTCATCCACCACTCCGCGGTGCGACATCGACGTATACGCGACCATCATCGATCCTCACCGGATAGACCGGGACGGGCCGCGAGGCCGGCGGGTCGAGCGGCTTGCCCGTTCGCAGGTCGAAGCGGGAGCCGTGCAGCCAGCACTCGACCGTGCACCCGTCCGCTTCGCCCTCGGAGAGCGAGACGGCGCTGTGGGAGCACACGTCGTGAATGGCGAACACCTCGCCCTCGGCCAGGACCACGGAGACGGGCACGCCCTCCGCCTCGAACCGCCGGGGGATCCCCTCCTCCAGTGCGTCGAACGTGCAGAGGTAGGTGTGGCCGCTGGCGGGCATCGAGCTCCTCGGGTGCTTCCAGGGGGCGGTCATCCGCTCCACCGGGATGCGTCGGGCAGGCCGGGAGCGTCACGCGCGTGATCGTGGCTGGTCGTCAACGTTAGCGACGCGGCCGGGCGTGGAAATCCGCCCGCAGCCCGATCCGGTCTCGGCACCTGGACCTAGTAGGACTCCGTTAGGTCTTTCTGTCGGCCGTGTTCAGCGGCATGCTGAGTGTGTGGACGCACATGAAGTGAACCGTGCTCGGGCGCAGTT
>NZ_JBIWFN010000040.1:37831-47058 GCF_044763085.1 Streptomyces sp. NPDC096311 | reverse complement strand
TGACTCCCTCCTCCGCCTTGCAGCTGCCCGCACCAGACCGCTCACCTGTGCCTGTGAGGCGCCGTTACTTCCCTCCGGCCTGATCCGCCGGACAGGCCCTGGGGGAGCGGCAGGGCAAGGCCGCGCGCGCCGGCCGGGGCGGGCAGCAGGTCGTCGACCGGGGTGTGCGGGGGCGCCGCCGTCAGTGCGGCCAGCGCGCCGCGCATCTCGCGGGCCAGCCGCACGGCCCGCGTGCGGGAGAGCACCGCGGGGGCGAACTCCAGGCGCAGCAGCGGGTCTTCGCGCCAGCGCAGCACGGTCAGCGCGGCGTCCGCCGTGACGGCGCCCGCGTGCCCGTGATGGAAACGCGCGCTCAAGGCGCCCGCCCGCACGCGCGCGGGCAGCAGTTCGTCGCGGGCCGCGAACGTCACCGGCGTCAGGACGGGCCGGGAGCGGTCCGGGCGCACCCCGAGCTCGCGCGCCAGCTCGGCGGTGTCGAGGTCCGCGCAGCCGAGGGCCTCGCCGAACGCGCAGGCGATCCCGCGCAGGAAGTAGTCGACGCCGCCCTCCAGTTCACAGCCCACCGGCACCGTCGCCGAGCACGGCGCGAGGGTGCCCAGCAGCGCCGCCGTGGCACGGCGCGGCACCTCGCAGCCCACCAGCAGCCGCTCCAGGCCCGCGCGCCGGCCCACGGCCAGCGCCCACGCCGCCAGCAGCACCGTGCCGTGCGGCACACCGGCCCGCCGGGCCGTCGCATCGGCCGCGTCCCGCAGCCGCACGTCGACGCCGACGTGCAGCAGCTCGCCGCGGACATCGAACACGGCGGGCCGCGGCGCACCCTCCGCCCAGTCCACGGCGGCGGGAAAGCCGCGCAGCCGCTCGGCCCGCCCGGCCGCCGCGCGCAGCCCGCCCGGCCGGGCGGCCACCGCGGCGCGCCCCGCCGTATCCGGCCCGGGACGCACCGCCCGCACCAGCGGACGCCGGTGCACGGCACGGTCGTAGTCGGCGAGCAGTTCCTGCCACAGCAGCGCCGCCGACCAGCCGTCGGCCACCGCGTCGTGGTACACGAACGACAGCAGATGCGCACCCCCGGCCAGCCGGCTCAGGGCGAAGACGAGCGGCGGCCGGCCCGGCCGGCCGACCAACTGCCGCGCCCGCGCGGCCAGATACCCGTGCACCGCCGCCACCGGGTCCCCGCCCCCGCCCGCTCCCGCCGCCTCCAGAGTGACCAGCGGCGGGGCACAGGCGGCGAGAACCCGCCGCACCGGACCGTGCGGCGCATCCGCGAACACCGTCCGCAGGCCCTCGTGCCGCGCACCGAGAGCGGCGAGCACACGGCGCAGCGCGCCCGCGTCGAGCGGCCCGGCCAGCTCGGCACTGAGCACCCGGCACACCGCACCGGCACCCGCCTCCCGCTCGGCGGCCAGCGCCGCCCGCTGCCCGGGCAGCAACGCCCGCACCGCGCCCGCCCCCGCGGGCGGTCCGGGCACCGCGGCCGGGACGGGCACGGCCCGGGCCAGTACGTCCGCCAGCGGGGCGGGGCCCAGCAGCTGCGCCAGGTCCACGGCCAGGCCCAGCTGCCGTCCGGCGCGCGCCTGCAGCCGCACGGCCTGCGCGAGGCCGCCGCCCAGCGTGATGAAGGGAGAACCCGCGGCCCCGGCCGGCAGGGTGCGCCGGTCGCAGCCGATGACGTCCGCGGCCAGGTCGAGCAGCTCCTCCAGGGGAGTCGGGGTCAGCATGGGGTGGCCCTCTCTGTGGGCAGTCGTGCCCCGATGCTGGCGCCCGTGCCTCGAAGCCCGCTCGAACCCGCCCCGCACAGAGCCGTCACCGTCGCACCGCACAGCGCCGCCGTCCCCCGACGGCAGCGCTGATTTCAAAGGCAGGGACTCTATCACTGACAGCTGGATTTTCGCCGAAAGTGCTAAAGTCCGGTTCATGACGCCCCGAGAGCGACGCCTTCGCGAGCAGGCCCAGCGCCACCGGCTGATCCTCACCACAGCCCGTGAGATGGCCGAGTCCGAAGGCTGGGACCACGTCACCACACGGCGCCTGGCGGACCGTATCGAATACAGCCAGCCGGTGCTCTACCAGCACTTCAAGAACAAGGACGCCATCGTCCACGCGGTCGCCCTGGAAGGCTTCGCCGAACTCGCCGCCGCGCTGCGCACCGCCCGCGAGGCAGCCGGTGACCCGCAGGAGGCGCTGGGCGCGGTCGCCCGCGCCTACGCCGACTTCGCCGAGCGCGGACCGGTCCTCTACGAGGCCATGCTCACCCTCGACCCGGGCGAGGACACCGGCGAGGACACCACCGGGGCGGCCGGCACGCCGGCGCCGCTCGCGGACGTCCTCGCCGAGATCAGACAGGCCGTCGAGCCCGTCGCGGCCGGCCGTGACGGCGGGCTGCTCGCGGAGGTCCTGTGGAGCGCCTGGCACGGCCTGGCCGCCCTCACCCGGGCGGGCCGCCTGCGCCCGGATCCGGCGCGGCAGCGGCTGGCCGCCCTGACCGACGCGCTGCTGGGCCCGGCGGCCCAGCCCGTCTGACCCGGAGGGCCCGGTTCGGCCGGCTCATCGGGACCGGTCGCTCCGGCCCGGACAGCCGCCCGGCCGGCCAGGCCGGGGACAGCGGCCCCTCCGTCCGCCGGGACGGCGGCCCGGCCCGTCCGGTCCACGACGGGCCGGATGCGTCCGGGCCGCAGCCGGCCCGGACCGGACTCCCGGACCGGACTCCCGGACCGGGCTGTCGGACGGGGCTGTCGGACGGGGCCCTCAGGCCGGGCTCTCAGACGGGGCTCTTGGCCGTCTCCTTCTCCTGCTCCGGTTCGGCGGGGCCCGCCCCGGCGGACTCGTTCAGCCGTTTGCCGAGGAGCACGAACAGCAGGATGAGTCCCACCGTGAGCAGGATGTGCCCGAGGCCCGCGGTCAGCGGCACCGCCTCGGGGACATGGTCGCCGAGCACGGTCTCGGTGCCGTGGACGAACATCATGGCGACGGTGATCGTGATGCCCACGTTGTAGAACCAGAAGAAGTACGTGAACAGTTTCGTCCCGGACAGGGTGAACTGCTTGTCCAGGGCGAGGACGATGAGGAAACCCATCATGCCCAGCGCGAGCAGATGGGTGTGCATGAGCGCCAGCTGGGTGTCGCCGGTGAAATCGTTGGCTTTGGTGAACTCCCGGTAATACAGCCCGGAGATCACTCCCAGGATCATGTAGACGTGTGCCGCGTAGTACGACTTCCGCATCCCCGTGCTCGCTCCCTGCCGGTCAGTGCTGGTCAATTCAGGCTCTGCCGGGGGCCATTGAAGCACTCCGGAACGAACGCTTCGCCCGATTCGGGAGATCGTTCGAGCTCCTCTCGAGCAGGTCTCGAGGGCCTCTGCGACGCCCCGGGCCAGGCTGGGGCGTCGAGGTTCGTCCACGCAAAGCCCACGCAGACGAAAGGCACCCGCTTGACTTCCTCCCCCTCGTGAACGAGGGGATTCCTACGGCTCGCGCCGTGGGGTTTCCTGCTTCGTCGCCGACTGCCCGCCCGGAGTGCTCCGTTGAGGTCTTACACCAGCTCCACAGGCTGTCACCGTCAGTCCGACGGCCAGCAGGTTCTTCGCGGCGTTCACGTCCCGGTCGTGGGTCGTGCCGCAGTCGCACGTCCAGGTGCGGACGTGCAGCGGCATCTTCTCTTGGAGGGTGCCGCAGGCGGAGCACAGCTTGGAGGAGGGGAAGAAGCGGTCGACCGCGATCACTTCCCGCCCGTACCAGACGGCCTTGTACTCCAGGAGGCTGCGGAAATCGGCCCATGCGGCATCCGAGATGGCGCGGGCCAGGCTCCGGTTCTTGACCATGTTGCGCACGGTCAGGTCCTCGATCACGAGCGTTTGGTTCTCACGCACGAGTCGGGTGGTCAGCTTGTGCAGCCCGTCACGCCGCCGGTCGGCGATCCGGGCGTGGATCCTGGCAACCTTCCGCCTGGCCCTGGCCCGGTTCGCCGAGCCCTTCTGCTTCTTCGCAAGGCGGCGCTGGGCCAGGGCGAGCCGGGCTCGGTCGCGGCGTTCGTGCCGGGGGTTGGTGATCTTCTCGCCGGTGGAGAGCGTCAGAAGGCGGTCCAGGCCGACGTCGATACCGACCGCCGTATCGGTGGCGGCCAGCGGCTTGACGCCCGGGTCCTCGCACAGCATGGAAACGGACCAGCGTCCGGCGGCGTCCTGGGAGACGGTCACCGTGGACGGCTTCGCCCCCTCGGGGAGCAGCCTCGACCAGACGATGTCCAGCGGTTCGGACATCTTGGCCAGGGTCAGCTTCCCGTCGCGGAAGCGGAAGCCGCTGGTGGTGTATTCGGCACTCTTGCGGGACTTCTTCTTCGACTTGAAGCGCGGGTACTTGGCCCGTTTGGCGAAGAAGTGGGTGAACGCCGTCTGCAAGTGCCTCAGGCACTGCTGGAGCGGGACCGAGGAGACATCGTTGAGGAACGCCAGTTCCTCGGTCTTTTTCCACGCCGTCAGCATTGCGGAGGTGGTGTTGTAGTTGACCCGTTCCTGCCGCGCCCACGCCTGCGTACGGGCCGCAAGTGCGAGGTTGTACACCTTGCGGACGCAGCCGAACGTGCGCGACAGCTCTGCTGCCTGCTCGTCCGTGGGATAGAAGCGGTACTTGAATGCCCGCTTCACATGCGTCGTGGTCGCGCTCACAAACTAGCGTTACAACAGGTAAAGATCAAACCTGCGGGTCAGGACACGGTCTTTCGCCCTGGCGGCGAAACCCCGCTCCCTGCCCTGCTCCGCAGGGGTTTCGTTTCCTCCCCCGGCTGAAGCCAGGGGTATCCACGAAAGGACTCAAATGAGGCACTCCCGTACGGTCGCGGCCGTCGCCGCGGTCACCGGACTCTTCCTGGCCGCCGCGGGCGCGGCGAGCGCACAGGTCACACCCGGACCCGTCACCCCGCCGTCCCCCAAGGACCCGGAAGAGGCCGTATGACACACCTCCGCAGCGCCTGCGGCGGGCCGGCGTCGCGCCGCCGCTGGCGGCCCGGGGCCTGAACATCGTCCTCCCCCCTGCCGTCGTGCTGCTCGCTCGAGAGCCGGATCAAGCGAGGTGAGGAGTACGGGGGGAGCCGTGGTGCTGCCCGGCCGCCGTGGAGACCTTTCGCGTCCGCGGATTTCGACCGCTCTCCGTCCCGGCCGCACCCTGACAAGGCGTACCGCACCGCACCGCAGCCACCACACCCCAGGGGCCCGTCGGCGTCGGCGCTGCCTCAGTGCAGGGGATACCCGGCAGGGCGTCTCGAGCCCGCCTCCCGGAGACCGGGCCCGGCCCGCCCCGGGATCGCAGGCCGCAGAGCCACCCGGGCTCACCCGGCCACCGGCACCGGCACCGGCATCGCCGCGGGCGCCGGACGGCGGGCGGGGGAGGAAGCGGTGTGTTCCCCGGTCCCGGCCGGGGCGAGCGGCGGCCTCGCCCCGCCGCCCAGCCGGCTCAGCGCGGTGGCGGGAGCGTCGAGGGCGGCCTCGAGCAGGGCGGCCAGCTGCCCGGTCAGGTGGGCGGCGGCCGTCTCGCCGACGGCGTCGTACTGGTAGGCGGCGGTGACGGCGATGCCCGCGGGCGCGCCGGCCGGCGTGTGCCGTTCGGTCAGGATCAGGCCGAGGGCCGCGGCCCGCAGGGGGAGCAGGGGCGGGGCCGCCCGCACGGTGAGCCCGGCCGCCTCGTACGCCTCACCGCTGTCCGCCAGGACGCTCAGCGCGATGCCGCCGGGCCGGGCCAGCGCCGCGGTGCCGGCGCGGTAGGCGGCGAGGTCCGCGGCGCGTACCCGGCGCAGCAGCGCGGTGAAGGCCGGGTCGCCGGAGGTGTCCACGGACAGGGCCAGTACCCGCCCGTAGGGGCCCACGGCCCGGCGCAGGGCGGCGCTGTCACGGGCCGGCACCGGCGCGGCCACGGTGATGGCGGGGCCCGCGCCGAGCCGGGTGAGCAGGGCCGCGAGCGCGGCGTGCACCACCATGAACAGGGTGGCGCCCTGCGTGGCGGCCAGCCGGGCCAGCCGCTGGTGCAGGCCGGCGTCCCAGTCGAGGGCGAGGCGGCCGACGCGGGCGTCGGCCGGGGCGGGCCGGCTGCCCGGCGGCACGGTGGGCGCCAGGTCGCCGGCCCTCGCCCGGGGCGCAGCCTCGGGCACCGGGCCCTCCCAGCGCGGCGGCCGGCCCGCGGCCCGTGCCCGGTAGGCCAGGGCGAGTTCGGCGGCCAGCGGGGTGTGCGACCACAGGTCGACCAGGTCGGCCGGGAGGGTGAGCTCCAGCAGGTGGTCCTCGGCGGCCAGGGCGCGCAGCCGGGTGCCGGCCGAGCCCAGCCGGCTGTTGCGCAGCGCCCCGTGACGGTGCCCCACATCGCCCAGCGCCTCCTGCAGCGCCCCTGCGTTCAGTGCTCCGCGCAGCCGCAGTGGCAGGATCGCGCTGCCCTCCCCGGCGAGTGCCCCGTCGAGTGCCCCGGCGGGCCCGGTGGCGGCGGCCGGCCGCTCGCCGGCCGCCGCGGCGAACCGGGCCGGGGTGGGCGCCTCGTGCAGGGCGCGGTCGTCCAGGCCGGCGCCCAGCACCCGGCGGGCCCGGGCCAGCAGCCGGGCCGCGGCCGCGGGATGCCCGCCGATGCGGAAGAAGTCGGAGTCGGCGTGGACGGTGCGCCGCGGCACGCCGATCGCCTCGGCGAACAGGTCGCGGACGATCTCCTGCAGGGGCGTGCCGGGCGGTTCGGCGCCGGACGCGGGCGCCGCGGCGTGCTCGGCGCCGCCGTCGCTGCCGCCCGCGCCCCGCGGCAGCGCCGTCAGCGCCGTCAGTGCGGAGGGGACCAGGCGGTCGGGCGGCTTCTGACCGGAGAGTGACATCGCGGCTCGCTCCTTCGACAGCGGCTACAGAAGGAAGGTTTGGCAAAACCTTGCCAGGATCCTGGCAAGGGGGTCCTGAGGGGTCGTCTCGAACCACTGGAGCACCACTCGAGCCCCTGCCCTTCTCGCGGTGTCGCCGCAGGGGGTCTTCTCCGGCTGGTACGGCACCCCGGCGTGAGGTGACAGGGCCGCAGCGGAACCCGGCCTCGAGGGCTGCAGCCGTCGTCTCGGTGCGCGGTCTGCCGGCGGGCCGGACGCCCCGGCCGCCCCGGCGCCGGGCCGCCGGCCCCCGGGGACGGAGCGCCGCCGTCACCGCCGGACGGGGCGCGGGCGACGAGGGCGCCGCGTGACGTCCCGGGGTGAGGCGTCACGCGGCGGCGTCCATGGCCCGGGGCTGTGCGGCGAGGCGTTCGGCGGGTTGCCTGGCCTTGGCGGCCGCGTCCTCGAAGGCGCGTGTGCGGGAGGCCTCGCAGAGGGGGAGGGGCCGGCTCGGACATGGCCGGGCTGCGGGGGGCATGGTGAGTTCCGGGACGATGAAGTCGAGGTCCAGGCCTAGGGTGTCTTGAGGACGGCCTCCAGGTGGTTCTGCACGAACTCGTAGCCCTCGCGCGGGGTGCCGGGTGCGTGGGAGCCGCCACGGCTGGCGACGGCGGCGCACGCCTTGAGGGCCGACGGGATCGAGCAGCTGTATATCGGAGCGCCGATCAGGACGGCGTCCGCCCGCTCCAGCTCCTCGATCAGCTTCATACGCGCGGCGAACGCGGCGGACTGCTGCGGGGTGCGCTCGGCGGGGGCGGCGTATCCGGCGGACCGGGCGGCGGCGGTGATGCGCGGGACGGGGCCGGCGGCGAGGCCGCGGTAGATGAAGGTGCCCTCCGGGAATCAGGGGCAGAGGATCTGTACGCGGATATAGTCGTACATGAGATGGTATTGAGTGATACTATATTGAGTGAAACGAAAGTGTCGCGTTGAGCGGAGGGAGGTGGACGATCGTGGACGTCTATGAGGCGGTCACGAGCCGGCGGGCGGTGCGTGGTTTCACCGACCGGCCCGTCCCGAGGAATGTCCTGGAGCGGGTGTTGTCCGGCGCGGCCTGGGCACCGTCCGGATCGAACCTCCAGCCGTGGCACGCCTACGTGCTGACCGGCGGACCGCTGGCCGAACTCAAGAAGCGCGCCGGCGAGCGCCTGGCCGCAGGCGACCCCTGGGACGAGCCGGAGTACGAGCAGTACCCGCCCCTGCTGAAGTCCCCGTACCGCGAACGCCGATCCGCCTTCGGCGAGCAGCGCTACGGCGCACTCGGCATTCCGCGCGAGGACATAGAGGCGCGCCAGAGGGCCGCCTCCGCGAACTGGGACTGTTTCGGCGCCCCCGCCGCCCTGTTCTGCTACATCGACCGCGACCTGGGCCCGGCCCAGTGGTCCGACCTCGGCATGTATCTGCAGACCGTCATGCTGCTGCTGCGCGCCGAAGGGCTGCACAGCTGCACGCAGATGGCATGGGCGAAGTTCCGCAAGACCGTCGCGGAGGTCCTGTCACCCCCGGACGAGCTCATCCTCTTCTGTGGCATGTCGATCGGGTTCGAGGACGTCACGGTGGGTTACACCCGTACGGGCCGGGCGCCGCTCGACGAGACGGTCACGTTCGTCGGCGACTACTGACACCGCCCGCCCTCGGCCGGCCAAGGCGCCGTTTCCCGCCACGCGCACCTACGTGGTCCGTATGCATCCAAGGGGCCGGCATGCCGGCCCCGCTCAGGCCACGGCCCAGGGGCCCAGGTCGCGCGTGCGGCGGGCGGACGTGGCGGGCCGGCTCTCGTCCCATGCCGGGGCCAGCGCGGCGGAGAGGATGCCCCAGAGGTGGCCGGCGGTCAGGGCGTGCACCGGGACGACGATCTGGCCGGCGAGGCTGACGCGGAACGCGGACTCCAGCGCGCTGACGATGCCGATGAGCGCCATGGAGTCCAGCCCGTAGGCCTCCATCGGGACGTCGGCGGCGGGCTCCTTGTCCTTGCCGAGCCCCGGCAGGCCCTGGCGCAGCACGTCCTCGAATTTCGCGTTCCACGGTGTGTGGGTCATTGGGCGACTTCCTTCCGGGACGCGGGCGAGGCGAAGCGGTGCTCCGGGCAGCACCGTGCCGCATCCCGCTCGAGTCGCCGTGGACACCCGCTCAGGCCGCAGGCCCGCCCCGGGCATGACCGAAGCCCCCGCCACGGTGCTGCTGCCGGCGGGGGCCTCACGGGTTCGGCGGGTGGTCCGGTGGGCGGGGGTCCGGTGGATGTCGTACGGGGAGCGGGGGCGGGGAAGCGTTCCGCGGACGCGCGGGACGGGACGGCCGCGCAGGGGCGGGCGGCATCCTCAGACGGCCGCGCTGCCGGCTGCGACCGGCCAGCC
>NZ_JBIWFN010000040.1:0-37732 GCF_044763085.1 Streptomyces sp. NPDC096311 | reverse complement strand
CGATGTCGTCGGTGGCGGAGAGGGTGGTGGCGGTGGCCTTGGGCCAGCCGATGTCGCCGTTTGCCGAGACGACGGTGGCCTTGGGCCAGCCGATGTCGTCGGTGGCGGAGAGGGTGGTGGCGGTGGCCTTGGGCCAGCCGATGTCGCCGTTTGCCGAGACGACGGTGGCCTTGGGCCAGCCGATGTTGCCCTGCGCGGAGGCGGCGGTCGTGGTGCTCGCCGCCTTGGGCCAGCCGATGCCGTCCGCGGCGGTGCTGATGCCGCCGGCGGTGAGTACGGCGGAGGCGACGGCGGCGGTGGCGGCGGTGACGGCGAGGCGGGCGACGAGGTTCTTCATGACAGCTCCTCCGTGGCAATGAAGCGAATCTGCGTTGGTAACTTCTTGCCAAGAAGCTTGGCAACGCCTCCTCGGGATCTGCTCGGTATTCGCTGGAGATGGGCTGGAGGCCGGCGAGAGACGCCGTACCGCCTGCACAGATGCCTGGCAAAGTTTGTCAAACACCCCGCTCCGTGGATCGTGCGGAGCCGGACCCGAGGGGGTTGAACAGCACTTTCGCGGCCCCTCCGCTAGAGCGCCGCCGGAGCCCCCGTTGCCATCACGACCTCACGGTAGGCAATCTATTGCCAAGCAAGTTGGCAATATTTGGCGACAGCGGGGGGAGGCCCCGGAAATGAACGCGACGCCGTCATCCACGGACCACAGGGACCACACGTACGGCACGGACCACGCGTACGGCACGTACGGCACGGACCGCACGGACCGCACGGAGCCCGCGGACCAGGAGGGCCGGACGGTCCACCTGGACACGGCGGGCTGGGGCGCCATGCCCGCCGCCGTCCGCGCACTCGTCGCCGACTGCGCGAGCCGCGAGGACCGCTACGGCCCGCACGAGCTCGAGGAGGACCTCGAGGACGTCCTGCGCACCGAGGTCCACGAGCGTCTCGGCACGCTGCTCGGCGTCCCGGCCGCCGACACCGCCGTTGTCACGGACGCCGCCGGCGCCTTCGACGCACTGGTCTCCCGACTCGCCCCCGGCCGCGGCGAGCGCGTCTGGACGACCCCCTACGAGAGCGCCGCCCGCCTGACCGCCCTCTACGCCCTGCGCGACCGCACCCGCTGCACGGTGGAGGTCGTCCCGCTGCGCGAGGACGGGGACCTGGACCTGGAGTGGATGGCCCGGCACATCGACGACGACGTCGCGCTCGTCTCGGTCGTCCACGTCCCCTCCGGCTGCGGAATCGTCAACCCGGTCGAGGAGATCGGGCAGATCCTCGCCCCGTACCGGTGCGTGTACGCCGTCGACGCCTCCTACTCTGTCGGCCAGCTCCCCGTGGATGCCGGCCGCATCGGCTGCCAGCTGCTCACGGGGGACGGCTGGCGGTTCCTGCGCGGCCCGTACGCCGTCGGGTTCGCCTTCCTGGCGCCCCGGCTGCGTGCCGCGTTCGAGGACGCCGCCGCCCACCGCCCCCTGCCGCCGAACGCGGCCGTCGCGGGCCTGAACGCCGCCCTGGCCCACCACACCGCCACGGCCACCCCCGACGGGCCCGACGGCCTGGCCGGGCAGGGGCTCCTGCCCGCCCTGCGCGCCGCCGTCGAGGAGTGCCCCGGCACCGAACTGATCACCCCCGGCCGGGTCCAGTCCGCCATCCTCGCCTTCCGCCACCGCGACCTGCCCGCCGCGCTCGTCCGCCGCCGGCTGGCGGCCCGCGGCGTCGTCCTGTGGAAGACGGTCGCGCAGGAAACCCCGCTCCACCTGCCCCGCTCCGGCGCCACCACCGCCCTGCGCGCCTCCCTCGGCCCCGACACCACCCCCCAGGACATCGCCCGCTTCGGCCGCGCCCTGCGGGAAGTCGTCCGCGAGGAGACCGCCGGTGCGCAACGCCCCCGCCCCGCCCGCACCCTCCCTCCCGCCGCCACTCCTGCCCTCGCCTCCGCCCCGGCCCCGGTCCCGCCCGCGGGGCCCCGGCCCCGGCCGTCCGCCCGCCGCCACCTGACCCTGTGCCCCACGCCCTGACCCCGGCCTGACCCCGAATCCGAACCCGAAGGATGCGTCCGGGACGCCCGTCTGCGGACCGGCCGTGATCAAGCGCTTGGAGAAAGCGCTGGATAGAATTCGGGCATGGGTGAGCGGCCCGTCCACACGGCTGCGCCGGGACCTGCTCCGGGAGTCGGTTCCGGTGGCGCGGGGGGTTGTCCCGGGGCGCTCGCACGGTGGGCCGGCGGTGGTGTGTGATGGGTGCGGCGTCGGGGGGCATGGAGCTGTACTCCGGCCGGGCCTCGGGCCTGATCGGGGCGCAGATCGCGGGCTACCGGGTGGAGCGCGAGATCGGCCGCGGGGGCATGGCCGTCGTGTACTGCGCCAAGGACCTGCGTCTGGACCGTACGGTCGCGCTGAAACTGCTCGCCCCGGAACTGGCCCGCAACGACACCTTCCGGCGCCGCTTCACGCACGAGTCGCTGGTGGCCGCCGCCATCGACCATCCGCACATCGTGCCGGTCTTCGAGGCCGGTGAGACGGACGGTGTCCTGTACATCGCCATGCGGTACGTCTCGGGGCTGGATCTGCGGGCCCTGCTCGACCGGGACGGCCCGCTGCCGGTGACGACCGCGCTGCGGATCGCCGGGCAGGTGGCGTCGGCGCTGGACGCGGCCCATGAACACGACCTGGTGCACCGGGACGTCAAGCCCGGCAACATCCTGGTGGCCCGGGGTACGGACAGTGATCATCCCGAGTACGTCTACCTCACGGATTTCGGGCTGACGAAGAAGTCGCTGTCGCTGACCGGGTTCACGACCGTCGGCGAGTTCGTCGGCACGCTCGACTACGTGGCCCCGGAGCAGATCTCGGGCCGCCCGGTGGACGGCCGGTGCGACCTGTACGGCTTCGCCTGCGTCGTCTACGAAACCCTCGCGGGCGGCCCGCCCTTCCAGCGGGACGACGACATGGCACTGCTGTGGGCGCACCAGTACGACCAGCCGCCGCCCCTGAGCGGGCAACGGCCGGGCATCCCGCCGGCGCTGGACGGCGTGCTGGCCAAGGCCCTGGCGAAGGTCCCCGAGGACCGTTACGACTCCTGCCTGGAGTTCGTGGCGGCACTGCGGGCCGCCGCGAGCGGCGCGGACGCCGCTGCCGCTGCCGCTGTCGGCAAGGACGTGCACACGCCGACCCAGGTGGTCCCCGCGGTCGCCGAACCCGCGCGGGCACCCGATCCGGAGCCGGTGCCCGATCCGGAGCCGGTGCCCGAACCGGTGCCGGATCCGCCGCGGTGGGCCCGGCCGGTCTTCGGCCGTACGCCCGGATAGCCGCACGCCGTACACCCGGTCGGGGCACGCCGTACGCCCCGGTCCGGCCCTGCCCGCTCCTGCCGGGGTGCGGGGCCGTCGGCTTGCGAGGTGTGCGGGACGGCCGCACACAATGGTGTGAAGAGGAACCGACGGCCGGAGGGTGAGGGGGCGGGCGCGGGGCCGACGGCAGGAGGTTGTGTTGCGGGTTTCCTGAGGCTGTGCCGCTGGCCTGTGTGCCGCAGGCCCCGATGCCGGGAGTGGAGCTCGTGAGCATCGAACCGTCGTCGTCCCAACCGTCGTCCGACCGTCCCAAAGGCCCTCCGTCGGGGCCGCTGGCGGGGCCTTCCCAGCCGGACCGGCCCCTACCCCCGGAAGCCGAGACCCGCCCCGGCGGCGGGCGGTCGGGTCCGCCGGCCGGACCGCCCGGCGGACCCGGCGGCGGGGGCCGGGGCGGCGACGAGGGCCCGCACCACCCGTGGTGGAAGTCCGCTCCCCGGGTGGCCGTGGTCGCCACCGCGATCGTGGCCGCGGTGGCCCTGATCCTCGTGTTCACCCGCTCCGACGACACCTCGAACCAGCAGCGGGGAGAGGTCTTCCTGCAGTCCGCCGGGAGCACGGGCGCGGACCCGTTCACGGAGTCGACCGCGAAGGAGAGCACCGCGCCGACGGCGACACCCTCGCTGCCCTCCACGGCCACGGCCACGGGCACGGGCACCGCGGTACGGAGCGTGAGCGGTGACGCCCCCGGCCTCTACGGCGGGACACGCAACGTCGCCAGCTGCGACGTGGAGAAGCAGATCACCGCTCTCAAGGCGCACCCGTCGAAGAACGCGGCCTTCGCCTCGGTGCTGGGCATCCAGCCCTCCGCCGTCCCCGGCTATCTGCGCACCCTCACCCCCGTACGGCTACGGGCGGACACCCGGGTCACCAACCACGGCTACCGCAACGGTTCTGCCACCAGCTATCAGGCCGTGCTGCAGGCGGGGACCGCCGTCCTGGTCGACGACCGCGGGGTACCGCGGGTGCGCTGCGCCTGCGGGAATCCGCTGACACCGCCGGCCGCGCAGCAGAGTGCCGCCCCCAGGCCGGTGGGCCAGTCGTGGTCCGGCTACCGGTCCTCGCACGTGGTCGTCGTCGCACCGGCGCCCCGCCCGGTGAAGAAGTTCGTCGTGGCGGACCAGAAGAAGGGCGAATGGTTCACCCGGAAGCAGGGCGACCACCGCGGCGAGCACGACAAGAAGACGACACCGCCCCCGCCGCCGCCCCCGCCGTCACCGAAGCCGTCCACGCCGGGCAGGGAACAGACACCCTCGAACGGCAACACCTCGCAGGGACCGGGCAACCCGTCCAAGCCGTCGGAGTCGGGCAAGCCGTCGGAGTCGGGCAAGTCTTCGGAGTCGGGTAAGCCGTCGAAGTCCTCCGAGTCGGGTAAGCCGTCCGAGTCGGGCAAGTCGTCGAAGTCCTCCGAGTCGGGTAAGCCGTCGAAGCCGTCGGAGTCGGGTAAGCCGTCGAAGCCGTCGGAGTCGGGCAAGTCTTCGGAGTCGGGCAAGCCCTCCAAGCCCTCCGAGTCGTCGAAGTCCGGCAAGGAGTCGTCACCGTCGAAGGACAAGTCCTCGTCGGAGTCGGGTAAGCCGTCGAAGTCCTCGGAGTCGGGTAAGCCGTCCAAGTCGGGCAAGTCCTCCAAGCCGTCCGAGTCGGGTAAGTCGTCGAAGCCGTCGGAGTCGGGCAAGTCTTCGGAGTCGGGCAAGCCCTCCAAGCCCTCCAAGCCCTCCAAGCCCTCCAAGCCCTCCGAGTCGTTGAAGTCCGGCAAGGAGTCGTCACCGTCGAAGGACAAGTCCTCGTCGGAGTCGGGCAAGTCGTCGAAGCCCTCCGAGTCGGGTAAGCCGTCCAAGTCGGGCAAGTCCTCCAAGCCGTCCGAGTCAGGCAAGTCCTCCAAGCCGTCGGAGTCGGGTAAGCCGTCGAAGTCCTCGGAGTCGGGTAAGCCGTCCAAGTCGGGCAAGTCCTCCAAGCCGTCGGAGTCGGGTAAGCCGTCGAAGCCGTCGGAGTCGGGCAAGCCCTCCAAGCCCTCCGAGTCGTCGAAGTCCGGCAAGGAGTCGTCACCGTCGAAGGACAAGTCCTCGTCGGAGTCGGGCAAGCCGTCCTCTCCGTCGTCACCAGGCTCCTCCCGGCCGTCGTCATCGCCGTCCAAGGAGTCCTCGAAGCCGCAGGCCCCGTCCTCCGAGCCGCCCTCCTCGCAGCCCGAGCCAAAGACATCCGCGCCCCAGAATTCCGGACCCCCGCCCGCCGACACAGGACAGCAGCAACAGCAGCAACCGCCCGGCCCCGAGGGGTCCTAGCAGCGCTGGCGCACATACGCCGCACGGTGTCCCAGGACCACCGTGCGGCTTGTTTTTGCGTGCTTTACCCGACTCGTCCCGCTGGGTCAAGTCACGACTCCTCGGAACGTGACCGTGCGGTGCCCGTGGGGCCTACTTGAAGTGCGGGCCTCACCGGAGAGGAAATCCGGAAAACAAATGAGGCAGGACGGTAGGACGGAAATCTTCGGCAGAGGGTTTTCTCTTTCACCGAAACCGCGAATTATCCCGGTGTGGCGGTCCCGGTAAAACGGTCCGCCGGCTGTCGTCCCGAATTTCCGGGGCGGGCAGAAGAGTCCCCTTAATCGGTAGGAGAAAACCCATGACCCGTATTTTTCACACCCACAGCGATGCCCGTTCCAAGCGCCGGGGCTTCCGCCTCGCGACACTCGCCGCCTCGGCCGCGGTGATCACCGGGGGCATCGTCCTTCCGGCGTCCGCCGCGATGGCCGCCCCGATGCCTGCCGCGCATGTCGTGAGCTTCGTCCACGGCGGTGGCGCAGGCGGTGACGGCGGTGCCGGAGGCGGCGGCTTCATCGGCGGCGGCGGAGGCTCCGGCGGCTCCGGCGGCGGCAGCGTCCTGGGCGTCGGCGGCGACGGAGGCAAGGGCGGCAACGGAGGCGACGGCATCCTGTCCGGCGGCGGTGGCGGCGGCGGTGGTGGCGGCGGCGACGGTGTCATCGGCGGCAACGGAGGCAAGGGCGGCGACGGTGGCACCGGTCTGTTCGGCGGCAGCGCCGGCTCCGGCGGCTCCGGCGGCGACGGCATCCTCAAGGGCGGCAACGGAGGCAAGGGCGGCAACGGCGGCTTCGGTGTCTTCCAGGGCGGCAGCGGCGGCAAGGGCGGCGCGGGCGGCCTGGGCGTCCTCTTCGGCGGCCTGGGCGGCGGCGGTGGCGCCGGCGGCGGCAGCATCTTCTGACCGTTTCGCCCCGCGCGGGGCGGAGGCCCGCACAGCCTCCGCCCCACCTGGACCCCTCACCCCCCGCACCCCCTCACCCCCCGCACCCCCATTGACCAGGACGCGGAGCCGGACGGCCGGCGCTGCGCCCGCAGAACCACAACTTTGCTCAAGGAAAACGGAGAACCCCCATGTCCAGAACTCGCTGGCAGCGTCCGCTCGTCCTGGCGGTGGCCTCGGTGGCCCTCGCCACCGGCACCGCGTGCGCAGCCCAGGCGGCGCCGGGTGCGACCACAGGCACCAGCCAGATGGCCCCGGCCGACCCGTCCCACTGCGGCCATGGCGGGAAGGGAGGGGAAGGCGGAAAGGGAGGGGAAGGCGGCAAGGGCGGTGAGCCCGGTCAGCCGGGGGAGCCCGGCAAGCCCGGCCAGTTCGGCTGCTTCAAGTTCGACGACCTGCCCGACAAGCCCAAGTCGGAGCTCACGGGCGTGGACAAGATACGGATCGTGCTGACCGTGGAGTCCGGGCAGGCGAAGAAGGCCGACGTCGCCAAGAAGTACAAGATCTCCGAGAAGGAGTTCGACACCTGGGACAAGCAGTTCCGCGACGGGGACTGGGCCGCGCTGATGGGTTTGAATTCCCTCTTCGGCTCCTGAGGAACTTTCTCCGACGCCCCGGCCCGGTGCGGGCCGGGGCGTTCCTGTCAAGCCCCGAATTCCCGGGCCGTGACGACGAGGCCCTTGATCGGGTTTATTCGATACAGCGGAAACCGCGGTACGGAAAATAATTCTTTGGGAAGAGGAATGTCATGCGTATGCGTTCTTGGAAGGTCCGTCTCGGTCTCACGGTCTCGACCGCCCTGACCGCCGGTGTGGCGGCCGGCGCGCTGGCGCCGGCCGCGATGGCCGCGCCGGTGCCGCAGAGCCATACGGCGGTGGCCGCCGCCCGGCAGCTCCCCGCCGACGGCGCCCGGCCGGGCGGCGGCCAGTTCACCAGCGGCCAGTTCGGCAGTGGTCAGTTCGGCACCATCAAGGTGGGCGACGACAACGTGCGGATCGGCGACCAGGTGTGTGCGGGCAACTGCAACGGGACCGTCAACGGGAGCAACGGCGGCGAGGGCGGGATCTGCGCCGGGCTGTGCAACGGCAGCGCCAACGGCGGCACCGGCACGACCGGCGCGCCGGGCCGCGAGGGCGGTATCGGCGGCAAGGGCGGGATCTGCGCCGGGATCTGCGGCGGCAGCGCCAACGGCGGCACCGGCGGCACGGGCGGCGCCGCGGTGGGCACCGGCGACGGCGGCCGCGGCGGCAAGGGCGGCACCGGCGGGATCTGCCTCGGGCTCGGCTGTGAGAGCGGCGGCACGGGCGGCCGCGGCGGCACCGGCGGCGCCGGCTGACGTCCGCCCGCCCCCAGAGGGGGCCGGCCCGCGGCGCGGTGGGAGCTGGTTGCGCCCGCGGGGTCAGGGTGCGGACAGGCTGAGCAGGTTCGCCGCGTTGGTGTCGAGGATCATCGTGGCTTCCTCCGGGGTGAGCCCCGAGCCGGCGATGTGGTCCACAGCCCGCAGGAAGACCTCTCCGTCCTCGTGGGGGAAGTCCGTGCCCAGGACGAGGCGGTCCGCCCCGAAGGACGCCGCCGCGGCGGCCAGTGCCGGCGGATGCACATGGCTGACCGTGTCGTACCAGAGGCGGCGGGCGGCGATCGAGGTTCGCTCGGGCGTTCGGGGGGACTCGAAGGCCAGGTGGTCGTCGAGCCTGGCGCGGCAGCAGCGGCAGTGCCCCTCCCAGGGGTGAGGCCAGGACACGCATCCGCGGAGCGGGCGGGGATCCCGGCGAGGATCAGATGCATGACCGCCACCGTGTCCTCGACCGGCGCCCCGACCATCCAGGTCACGGCGTGCACGTCGATACGTAGGCGTGCACGTCGATACGTAAAGGAGCGACCCTCCGATGGAACGCCCGCCCAGCGGCGCGGTCCAGCCGGCGGCGGATCCGGGCCGGGAGTTCCCGCAGCGCGGACGGCCCCGTGTCGTGGTCGAGTGGATTCATGGGCGGGGGTGAGGACCGTGTGACGTCGGGGGTGGTAGGGAGCGCGCGTGGTGAGGGAGCGGATCGACTACCGGGCGCTGTTCGCCGCCACCCCCAGCCCGTACCTGGTGCTGGGCCCCGACCTGGTGATCGTGGATGTCAACCGGGCCTACCTCCTGGCGACCGGCCGCCCCAGGACGGAACTGGTCGGGCGGTACCTCTTCGACGCCTTCCCCGACAATCCCGCGGACCCGGGCGCCGACGGGGTGCGGAATCTGAGCGCCTCCCTGCACCGGGTGCTGCGCTCGAAGGAACCGGACACCATGGCGGTGCAGAAGTACGACATCCCCGTCACCGGCCGTCCGGGCGAGTTCGAGGAGCGCTGGTGGTCGCCGATCAACACCCCGGTGCTCGGGCCGGACGGACAGGTGGAGTGGATCATCCACCGGGTGGAGGACGTGACCGAGTTCGTCCTGTCCCGTCCCCTGCGCGCGCAGCGAATCAGCGTGCTGGGCGAGCGGCAGGCGATGGAGGCCGAGCTGTATGCGCGGGCGCGCGCACTGCAGCAGCTGAACGAGGAACTGCGCAAGGCGCACGCCCGGGAACGCCAGGTCGCCGTCACCCTGCAGGAGGCCATGCTGCACTCGCCCGACTTGGCGGGCCACCAGGACATCGCGGTGCGCTACCTGCCCGCCGCCGGGTCCCTGAACGTGTGCGGCGACTGGTACGACGTGGTCGATCTGCCCGGCGGGTTCGCCGTGGCCGTCGGTGACGTCGTCGGGCACGGCCTGGAGGCCGCCGCGACGATGGGCATGCTCCGCAGCGCCCTGTCCGCGGCGGTCCGCGCCCTGCACGAGCCGGCCAGAGCGCTGGAGGTGCTGGGCCTGTACGCCCGCTCGGTGGAAGGGGCGCTGGCCACCACCGTGGCCGAGGCCGTCATCGACAACCGGGTTCACCGCGTCCGCTACAGCAGCGCCGGTCATCTCCCGCCCGTCCTGGTGCATCCCGACAGCTCCTTCGGCCTGCTCGACCAGGCCACCGACCCCCCGCTGGGCGCCCGCCCCCGCCATGTGTCCCGCCCCCAGGCCGAGCTGCCCTACACCCCGGGAGACACCCTCGTGCTCTACACCGACGGGCTGGTCGAACGCCGGGGGGAGGACATCGACGCCGGCCTGCGCCGGCTCACCGACACGCTCACCCGCCACACCCGTCTTGCTCCCGAACGCCTGGCCGACACGCTGCTCGCCCGCCTCGGTGTCAGCAGCGGCGGACGCGACGACGTCGCCCTGGTCGTCGTGCGCCTATAGGGCCTGTCCGGCGGATCATGCCGTCCCGGCCCCCGCCTCCGGGCAACCGGCAGAAATGCCGTGCCCCGCTGAACCGCGGCTTCTGGCGGTGGGGGATCCCGCGTCGAGGCGTGGTGATTCCCGGTCAGAACGAGGTCTGGACCGCTGTGCGGGCATGTGGGGGCGGCAGGCGGAACAGGCCCCTCAGCCGGCGCAGAGCCTCCCCGTCGCCGGATACCGACGCGGCACCGTTCTCGATCGCCTCGGCGAGCGTCAGGCTCTGGCCGGTCAGGCGGAGGAATGCCTCCTGGCTGATCGTGATGGTCGCGTCCGGGTGCTGGGCCGGTCCGTGCAGCGCCTCGATCGCCCCGTCATCGATCCGGGCGTGGAACAGCTCGTCGTCGCTGCGGAACTCATACACCGCGTGGAGGCATCCCGCTGTGACATCGGCCCGCTCCTCTCGGCACGGGGGGCGGGCATCATCACCGCCGGGCCGGCAGCCGGCCGGCGCCGCAGCACGAGCGCCCCGTTTCCGGGGCCGCGGGCGGTCAGCCGGGGGAGAGGGACTGCTCGGCCCAGACGGTCTTGCCGGTGAGAGCGTGCCGGGTGCCCCAGCGCCGGGCGAGCTGGCCGACCAGCAGCAGGCCCCGCCCGCCCTCGTCGAAGGTCCGGGCGCGCCGCATGTGCGGGGCGGTGCTGCTGGAGTCGAAGACCTCGCAGGTCAGCGTGGATTCCTCGTGGATCAGCCGCAGCTGGATGGGCGGCCGGCCGTAGCGGATGGCGTTGGTGACCAGTTCACTGACCGTCAGTTCGGTGATGAAGGCGGCGTCGTCCAGCCCCCAGGCGGTCAGCTGCTCGGTGGCGTGCTTGCGGGCCCGGGCGACGACGGCCGGGTCGGAGGCCAGGTCCCAGGCGGCGACCCGGTCGGCGTGCAGGGCCCGGGTGCGGGCGACGAGCAGGGCGATGTCGTCGTCGGGACGGTGGGTCAGCATGGCGGTGAGGACTCTGTCGCAGACCGTGTCGAGGGTCTTCGCGGGGCGGGCGAGGGCGGCGAACATCTTGTCCAGCGCCTCGTCGATGTCGTGGTCGCGGGCGGCGAGCAGCCCGTCGGTGTAGAGGGCCAGGAGGCTGCCCTCGGGCAGTTCGGTCTCGAAGGTCTCGAACGGCAGGCCGCCCAGGCCCAGCGGCGGGCCGGCCGGGACGTCGAGGAAGCGCACGGCGCCGTCCGGGGTGACCGCGGCGGGCGGCGGGTGGCCGGCCCGGGCGAGGGCGCAGCGGCGCGAGACCGGGTCGTAGACCGCGTACAGACAGGTGGTGCCGATGCCCCCGGCACTCTCGGCGGCGCCGTCCGCGTGGCCCTCGTCGGCGGACAGGTGCAGGACGAGGTCGTCCAGGTGGGTGAGCAGTTCGTCGGGCGGCAGGTCGACGTCGGCCAGGGTGCGCACCGCGGTCCGCAGCCGGCCCATGGTGGCGGAGGCGCGGATGCCGTGGCCGACCACGTCGCCCACGACCAGGGCCACCCGCGCACCGGACAGCGGGATGACGTCGAACCAGTCGCCGCCCACGCCGGCCCGGGTGCCGGCGGGCAGATAGCGGGTGGCGATGTCCAGGGCCCCCTGGTCGGGCAGCGTCTGCGGGAGCAGGCTGCGCTGCAGGGTCATGGTGCTGGTGTGCTCCCGGCTGTCGCGGCGGGTGGTGTGGATGCTGACGGCCGCCTTGGCGGTGAGTTCCTCCGCCAGCCACAGGTCGTCCGCCTCGAAGGGCTCCGCGCGCCGGTGCCGGCCGAAGAGGGCCACGCCGAGCGTGGCGCCGTGGGCCCGCATCGGCACCACCATCACCGAGTGCGTTCCGCCGCCCAGGAGCCGGGCGGCCCCCGGGTCCTGCCGCGTCCACCGCAGGAGGTCGGGGTCGGCCGCGTCGTACAGGGCGCCGTGGCCCTGGGTCAGGCACCGGGCTACCGGTGACAGGGCCGGGTAGAGGGTCTTCGTGCCCGCCGCGGAGGCGGTGGGGCCGTCGTCGAGGACCGAGCGCACCGCGGTACGGGTCGCGGCGAGGGGCATGGCCGGGGCGGCGGGGGAGGGCTCGCCGCCGTGCCGGGGGGCGTCCAGCAGATCGACGGCGGCGAAGTCCGCGAGCCGGGGGACGGCGATGTCGGCCAGTTCCTGCGTGGTGCGCCCGCTGTCCGCGGTGGTGCCGATGCGGGCCGAGGCCTCGCTCAGCAGGAGCATCCGCTGCCGGGCGAGATGCTCCTGGAGCCGCTGGTGCGCCGCCAGGCACACCGCGCGCACGCGCCCGGCGGGGTCCTTCAGCGGGACGAGGGAGGTCGACCAGCCGTCGTCCGCCCCGGTGCCCGCGGGGCCTGCGCCCGCCCGCAGATGCTGCGGGCCGCCGCCCTCCAGTACCCGGCGCATCTTCGCCTCGGTCTCGTCGCTCACCGGATGCGGCACGATCTCCGGCAGACGCAGCCCCCGCATCTGCTCCTCGGTGAGGGACAGCACCTGCTCCATACCGGCGTTGGCACGCACCAGCCGCAGGTCCGCGTCGAAGACGGCCAGGACACAGGGTGCCTGGCGAAATGCCCATTCCCCCAGCCGGCCACTCCCCGCCGCCCCGCTCCCGGCCGCCCCGCTTCCGGCCGCCGCACTTCCGGCCGCCCCGCTTCCGGCCGTCTCGTTCCCGGGTGTACCGCCCCCGGCTGTCTCTCCTTCGGGTGTGCCGGCGGGCGTTTGTCCCTCGGGTGTGCCGGTCACGGCGGACACCACGAGCCACTCGGTGCCGGGGCCGTCCGCCGTACGGCGGTGCGCCAGCAGTTCCCGCCGCAGCCGGCGGCCGTCGCGGTGCCGCAGTGCCACGGTCCCGCTCCACCGCTCCCGTCCGGCCGCCTCCCGCAGCACCGCCGCACCGGCCGTGCCGGCGTCGTCGGCGAGCAGACGGGCGGCGGGCTGGCCCACGACCTCCGAGGGCGGGTAGCCGAGCAACTGCCGGGCGCCTTCGCTCCACTCCGTCACGATGCCCCGCGCGTCGACGGCGGCGGTGGCCGTGGGAGGGGGAGTGGGAGGGGCCGTGCGGGCCGGACCGGGGGAGGTGTCCGACTCGTGTGGCCGCTCACCAGGATGGGTGGGAAGTCGCTCCATCGCCGCTCATCTCGCCCTTCGGGAACCTGCACGGCCGGGGGCTCTCCTGACAAGCATGATCCCGGGGGGCACGGAGCACCAACCCGGCGACGTCACCGGGGGCCGCGGCCCGCCGCCCCGTCCGTGGCCGCGCCGCGGCAAACCCGCGGGGGATCGCCTGTGACAGGCCTGTGACAGTCGGCGGACACCGTCATGAAGTCCCCCGGCCACTCTTTATGTAAAGCGGACAAAAAGCCTTATTCGGTCATATGTCCCCTGCTTTCAAGGGTGTGAGCAGCGACGACCGAGCCGACACGTCGGAGGAAATCCCATGAGTCTCACACTCGCCACGTCGCACGCCGAAACCCCCGTCCCCGCGCTGGCCCCCCGCGAGCAGGAGACGCTGCGACATATCGCCGCAGGGCGCACCTACCTGCAGACGGCCCGCCACATGGGGCTCTCCAAGCACACCGTCGACGCCTACCTCCGCCGTATCCGGGCCAAGCTCAACATCAACAGCACCGCCGAACTCACCCGGCTGGCCATCTCCCTGGGCCTTTGACGCCTCCCCCGGCTAGAGCGGGGGGATTCCTAGCTCACGTCGCCTGCCCCCCCCGGCGGGGGTGCAGGTCTTGCACGATCAGCACTAGCCGGGTTGAGACCAGCCCGGACCAGCATCA
The DNA here is from genome assembly GCF_044763085.1 of Streptomyces sp. NPDC096311. Lineage (NCBI taxonomy): Bacteria > Bacillati > Actinomycetota > Actinomycetes > Kitasatosporales > Streptomycetaceae > Streptomyces > Streptomyces sp. NPDC096311. The sequence goes on along the minus strand of NZ_JBIWFN010000040.1, from coordinate 24,091 downwards.
CGCGGGCGGAGTTCTTGTCCCGAGGGCTCACGACTCCGCACGCGGTGCAGGTATACGTCCTTTCGGAAAGAGGCAGTGCGTGCTTGGTTCTCGCTCCGCACTGCGCACAGTCCATCGTGGTGTGCGCGGGGTGTACCAGATGCACGGTCCGGCCGTGCTTGCGGGCCATCTCGACCAACGCGGCCTTCGTCGCTGCGATCGCGGCGTCAGCGGCCTTGCGGGCCATGGTGGACTTCGCGAGGAACTTGGGGCGGAAGTCCTCGACCGCCACAGCGTCATGGTCGCGGACGACCTTCTTGGCCCACTTGCGGGCGGTGTCCTGACGCTGCCGTGCCACCTTCTTGTGCAGCTTCGCGGCCTGGGCCTGCGCGGTGCGGTAGCCCTTCGAGGCAGCCCTGCCCTTCGGGGGACGACGGCGGGACATCATCCGCTGGTAGTGGGCGAGGCGCTGGGCGGCGTTCTTCCCATGCTGGGGGTGGGGAAGGTCGTGCTCGTCGCTGGTGGTGGTCGCGGTCTCCTTGACGCCCCAGTCGATACCGATCACCGCGCCGGTCTCCGGCAGGGACCCGGTCACGGCCGGGACGACAAAGGACGCGTACCACGCTCCGGTGCTGTCGCGGTACACGCGGACGCTGGACGGAGGTCTGGGCAAATCCCGCGACCACACCACCGTCACCGCGATGCCCCGGCCAGGTGCAGACGACCGTTTTTGAGGCGGAAGCCGCGCCGGGTGTAGTTCAGGCTGGGGGCGTCCTGGTGCTTCTTCTTGTACCGGGGCATACCGGCCCGCTGCCGCATCGGCAACCGGGCCTTGATGTCCTTGAGCGCTTTGGCCCGGGACTTCGCGAAATCGCGTATCAATTGCTGCTGAGGAACCGAGGAGCCTTCACGCAGCCACACCATTGCGGTGCGGGCCTCCGTCAGCATCCTGTCCAGCCGTGCCGGACCGCACTTCTCCCCGTCCCGGTGGGCTTTCTTCGACCGGGCGCAGCATTCGTTCCACAACCACCTGCAGCGCGACCACTCCGCCTCAAGAGCCGTGCGGGCGCCAGAGGAGACACGCAGGCGATAGGGGTAGCGGGCGTGCCCGTCACCTTCCGATTCCTGCGTGATCGCCGTCATGACATCAACCTATCCGGGACAACTGACAGTTGAGACCTCCCGACCGGTGCGGACTGCCTCACCGCCGTAGCGGATGGACGCCGAATCGCCCTGCCGGCGATTCGGCCACCTCTGCCCTGCCCCGCAGGAGTCCGATTCCTCCCCGGCCTGAAGGCCGGGGCGTCCTCGGAGGGATCCGGTGAAGGCCAGCCCGTACGCCACGGCACCCGCGTATCCGAGCACCGCCACACCCGCGCCGATGACGGCCCAGCGGACCTGCCGGGACGGACGACGCAGGGCCGCCCACAGCAGGTACGCAACCGATCCGGCCGCGCACAGGAAGAGGCTGACCAGCGGCACGGCGTAGAACACCAGCATGCTCACGGCCTCCGCGCGCGCTCGTCCACGGACCGTGCGGATGCGGACCGGGCGGATACGGCCAGGGCCACTGCGCTGACCGTGAGGCCGGCCAGCGCCGGGTTCACATATCCGGGGACCTCCCGGTCGTAGGTGGTCCCGTCGCTTCGATGGCACACGAACCGGACCGGTACCCACCAGACGTGGTAGTCGTCGATCCGGTAGTCGCGTTCCTGCACGCCCGTGCGGCACGGCCGGATGGGCGACGAGTCCGCCCCGCCGTCCTCCGCGTCCAGCGCCGCGCCCGCGACGTACAGCATTCCCCAGGCGTACGTCACGGCCGCGCCCGCCGCGACGACGTACGCGAGACCGCGCAGCGAGCGCGCGAGCCCGCCTCTCCAGACACAGGCCAGTCCCCGGCCCAGGAACACCACGCCGGAGACGACCGCGGCCAGGACGGCCAGCAGACACAGCAGGACGCTCACGTCATCTCCCCCCGGCCCTCGTCCTCAGGACGTATGTGATCCCGCACCACATGATCCCCTCCCGTCACGGTTCCCCGGGGGCGGGGACGATCAAGTGAGGGCGGGCGGTTGCACGGGCCCGGCCCGGCCCGGCGGCCGGCACGGCGGCACCGGGCCGCCCGGCGCGAGGGACCGCGGTCCCGTCCCGCCCTGCCCGTTTCTCGGCCGCCGCCGGGCCCGCGGCCCGCCACGGCTGGCGGCCGTCATGGCTGACGGCCCGTCACAAAGCCGTGCCCGCAGGCCGGTTGCCCGCCCAGCCTGTCCGCCCGGGCCACGCCGTCCGGACCACGCCGTCCGCCCGGACCGCACCGGCCGGCCGGTGCCGTACGGTCCTCACCGCGCCGTCCGGGACCCCTCGCGCCCGACGGGCGGGGGCAAGGCCGCGCTCCTATGCTGGTGGGGCAGGAGCTTGAGGGTGGTGTCCACGGCACGGCGGTGCCCCGCGGTTCGTCGCGCAGCTGTCCGGCGCTCTCGTCCACCACGCTCGCGGGCTTCGTCCTCGGCTGCTGGGAGTGGGCCCATGACGCACGCGTGCAGACGGCTGCGCAGGGGAGCCGTAACCGCCACGGCGGTGGGGATGTTGACGGTGGCGGTCGCGGGCCCGGCCGCGTTCGCGGCGCCGGTGTCCGTGCGCACCGCGGCCACCGCCCCGCAGCCGCCTTCGCCCTCCGCCTCGCCGACGGGCGAGGTCCGCACCCTCACCCCCGCCGTGACCGGGCAGCTCGACCGGACCGTGCAGCAGGTCATGCGCGAGGCGAACGTGCCCGGCGTGACCGTGGGCCTGTGGACACCCCACCAGGGCATCTACATAAGGTCGTTCGGGGCCGCCGACAAGAGCAGCGGCCGGCCGATGTCGCCGGATCTGTACACGCGGATCGGCAGCGAGACCAAAACGTTCACCGTGACGGCCCTGCTGAAACTCGTCGACGAGGGCAAGGCGGGCCTGGACGACCCGATCGGCAGGTACGTCGCCGGAGTGCCGAACGGGGACAGGATCACCCTGCGCGAGCTCGCCGGGATGCGCAGCGGCCTGTTCAACTACACCGAGGACCCGGGCTTCTTCAAGGCCTTCACCTCCGATCCGCAGCGGCCCTTCACCCCCCGGCAGCTGCTCGCCTACGCCTTCACGCACCCCGTGCTGTTCCCGCCGGGCCAGAAGTTCTCCTACTGCAACACCAACCTCATCCTGCTCGGCCTGGCCGTCGAGAAGGCCGGTGGAAAGCCGGTCCAGGACTACATCCAGGACAACGTCCTCACCCCGGCGGGCCTGCGCCACACCCTCTTCCCGACCAACGCCGCCTTCCCGAGCCCGCACGCCCAGGGCTACACCGACCAGACCGCGACCGGGAAGGTCGAGGACACGGCCGGCTGGAACCCGTCCTGGGCCTGGGCGGCCGGCGCGATGATCTCCAGCCTGAACGACCTGCGCGGGTGGGCGGGCACGGTGGCCACCGGCGTCCTGCCCGACGGCACCACCCTGATCAGCCCGGCCACGCAGAAGCAGCGGCTGGCCACGCTTCCCACCACGATCCCGGGCGCCGGGTACGGCCTGGGCATCTTCGACGTCCAGGGCTGGATCGGGCACAACGGCTCCCTGCCCGGCTATGAATCCCTGACGGTCTATCTCCCCGCGGCGCAGGCGACCCTCGTCGTCCTGCTGAACACCGACATCGACCACAACGGCGCGGAGCCCAGCACCCTCTTCGGCGAGGCGATCACGAAGATCGTCTCCCCGGGCCACGTCTTCAACCTCCCCGCCCAGCCCGCGGCCCGCTGACCGCCCCGCGCGAGGCGGAGCCTGCGTGCTGGGGTCATGAACGGAGTCGACCTGTTCCTCCTCGGCCGCACCCTGATGAAGATCGGCGAAACCGCGATGCCGGAACCCGAAGGAGGCGCCGCCCGCTACGGCGGCAGCACCCGGTCCGTCCTCATCGTCGCCAGCGACCTCGCCACCCACCCCGACAGCGCCGTCGGCGAGATCGCCGCCCGCACCGGCCTGCCCCAGAGCCAGGTCTCCACCGCCGTCGCCCGCCTCAAGGAAGCGGGCGCCGTCGTCACCGCCCCCGACCCCGCCGACCGCCGCCGCCTCCTCGTCCGCCAGGCCCCCCAGCTCTCCGGCCGCGTCGCCGAGGTCCGGGCCACCACCATCGACGACGCTCTCGCCGCCGCCCTCGGTGACAGCACCCCCGAGCGGCTCGAAGAAGTCACCGACGCCCTCGACGTACTCGCTCGCCACCTCTCCCCGCGCACCCCCGCCCGCCCCCGCCCCTGACCCCCGGGCGCCGCGCCGCCGCAGCCCCCGCTCCGCAGGCCCACAGGTGCGACAACTCGCTAGGGCCTGTCCGGCGGATCATGCCGCGGACGCGGGGTCTGGCACGCCCTCCCCCAAGCTCTTCGAGCAGGGGGTGCCCCCAGCGGCGTTGTCGTCGGTCGCCATGGCTGCGCCATGACTCCCTCCTCCGCCTTGCAGCTGCCCGCACCAGACCCCGCTCACCTGCGCCTATGAGGCGCCGTTACTTCCCTCCGGCCTGATCCGCCGGACAGGCCCTAGCCTGGACACCAGGGGGCGGCTCGGGCGAAGCCCAAGGAGGCTGACGTGGCTGAAGCAACCCCTGAGGCCGGAGCGAAGGACAGCGACCGGACCTACGCCGGCCCCCGCGGCACCGGCACCCCCGGCTACCTGCCCATCGCCGAGCACGGCCTGATCGGCGACCTGCGCAGCGCCGCCCTCGTCGGCACGAACGGCACCATCGACTGGTACTGCTGCCCCCGCTTCGACGCACCCAGCGTCTTCGCCTCGATCCTCGACGCCGAACGGGGCGGATCCTTCGAACTCGCCCCCGACGTCCCCACCCGCACCAAACAGTTCTACTTCCCCGACACCAACGTCCTGATCACCCGCTTCTTCGCGGACGACGGAGTCGGCGAGATCCAGGACTTCATGCCCGTCGTCGACGACTCACGCGAGGCCGACCGCCACCGCCTCATCCGCCGCGTGGTGTGCGTCCGCGGAGCACTCCCCTTCCGCGCCCGCGTCGCCCCCCGCTTCGAGTACGGCACCACACCCCACACCGTGCACGCCGAGGCCCGCCAGGCGGTCTTCGCCTCCGCCTCGCTGCGCCTCGCCCTGACCTCCACCGTGCCCATCGAGGTCGATGGCCCGGACATCTGGGCCCTGTTCAAACTGCACGAGGGCGAGACGGCCGTCTTCACCATCGACAAGATCGGCGGCGACGTGGCACCCCGCTTCTGCGCCGTCGCCGAGGCGGAACGAGAATTCAACGCGACCGTGCGCTACTGGCGCCGCTGGCTGTCCCAGTCCCGCTACCGCGGCCGCTGGCGGGAAATGGTCCACCGCTCCGCCCTCACCCTCAAACTCCTCACCTACGCCCCCACCGGCGCCATCGTCGCCGCGCCGACCACCAGCCTGCCCGAACAGATCGGCGGCGAACGCAACTGGGACTACCGCTACGTGTGGATCCGCGACGCCGCGTTCTGCGTGTACGCGATGCTCAGACTCGGCTTCACCGACGAGGCCGAAGCCTTCATGGGCTTCGTCACCGAACACGTCCAGCGCGCCCCCGACGGCCCGTGCGGACCCACCGGCCCCCTGCAGATCATGTACGGCATCGACGGATGCCGTGACCTGCCCGAACGCGAACTGCCCCACCTCGAGGGCTACCGCGGCTCAGCCCCCGTACGCATCGGCAACGCCGCCGTCGACCAGCTCCAGCTCGACATCTACGGGGCACTCGTCGACTCCCTCTACCTCTACGACAAGTGGGGCAAGCCCATCTCCAGCGCCCACTGGGACAGCATCAGCGAGCTCATCGACTGGGTGTGCGACCACTGGGACCAGCCCGACGAGGGAGTCTGGGAGACCCGCGGCGGCCGCAAGACATTCCTCTACTCCCGCCTCATGTGCTGGGTGGCGATCGAACGCGCCATGCGGCTGGCCCAGCACCGCGGCCTGCCCGCCGACATGGTCCGCTGGGGCGCCGTCCGCGACACGATCTACCGGCGGATCATGAGCCACGGCTGGTCCGCCGAACGCCACGCCTTCACCCAGTACGAGGACAGCGACATCCTCGACGCCTCCCTGCTGATGATGCCGCTGGCGAAGTTCATCTCCCCGACCGACCCCAAATGGCTCGCCACCCTCGACGCCCTCGGCGAGGACCTGGTGTCCGACTCCCTGGTCTACCGCTACGACCCCCAGGCCAGCCCCGACGGCCTCCAGGGCGAGGAAGGCACCTTCTCGATCTGCTCCTTCTGGTACGTCGAGGCACTCACCCGCGCGGGCCGCCTGGACGAGGCCCGCCTCGCCTTCGAGAAGATGCTCACCTACGCCAACCACCTCGGCCTCTACGCGGAGGAGATCGGCCACACCGGCGAACAGCGCGGCAACTTCCCCCAGGCCTTCACCCACCTCGCCCTGATCAGCGCCGCCTTCAACCTCGACCGCATGCTCGGCTAGACGAACGAGTCCGATGTCGGGGCCGGTGCGCGAGCTTGAAGAGAGGGCGCTCAAGATCATGTTGTGACGCACGACCTGAACACCCTCTTGACCGCGCTGTACGTGAAGATCGACGACGAGACCGGAGGGACCCGGCGGATGGGACGGCCGCCACTGCTGACCGACCCCGAACCCGTCTGCCTTGCCCTGACGCAAGCCCTGCTCCACAGATACAGGTCCGGGCACGCCGCTCGCGCAGCGCGACGGCGAGGTCTTCCAGGTACGTGCCCACGCCGTCCCGCCCGCCGGACTGCTCGGCATCGCCACGGCGGCCACCTGTTTCGGGGTTCTGCCCGGCGGGTTCAGGGGTAGAGGCCGGCCCGGAAGGCGAACGAGACGAGTTGCGCTCGATCACGTGCGCCGACCTTCGTCATGGCCCGCACCGCATGCGTCTTCACGGTGAACGGCGACACGGACATCTGGGCCGCGATCTCGTCGTTGCCGAGACCGCTCGCGACGAGAACGACCACGTCCCGCTCCCTGGGTGTTCAGAGCGTCGAAGCGTCGCAGCAGTTCCTGGTCGATCACCGGGGGGCGGACTGTCGGTCATTTGACTGCTCCCCTCCCTGAGGGGAGGGGATTCCTTCCTTCAGGGCTGAGCGGGGATTCCTGGCTCAGGCTGCCTCCGGGAGCGGCGCTCCCGGTGGTCTTACGCCCTCGGCACCAGCCGGGTTCAGACCTGCCCGGACGAGCATCACGCGGGCGGAGTTCTTGTCCCTGGGGGAGACGACTTTGCACGCGGTGCAGGTGTAGGTGCGCTCGGACAACGGCAGTGCGTGCTTGGTTCTCGCTCCGCACGATGCGCAGTCCATGGTGGTGTGCGCAGGATGCACGAGACGGATGTCCCGTCCGTGCTTGCGGCCCATCTCGATCAGGGCCTTCTTCGTGGCGCCGATCGCGGCGTCCGCCGCTTTGCGCGCCATCGAGGACCTGGCGAGGAACTTCGGCCTGAAGTCCTCGACGGCGATGGCGTCGTGGTCGGTCACGGCCTTCTTCGCCCACTTGCGGCCGGCATCCTGCCGCTGCCGGGCGATCTTCGCGTAGGTCTTCGCCCGCCACTTCTTCGCCTCACGGTAGCCCTTCGAGGCGGCCTGCCCCTTCTTCGGCCGGCGGCGGGCCATCATCCGGTCATAACGGGTCAGCCCAGCCTGCGCCTTACGGCCGTGCTGGGCGTGCGGCAGATCATGGGCGTTGGAGGTGGTGGTCGCGGTCTCCCTCACCCCCCAGTCCACGCCGAGCACCCGGCCGGTCTCCGGCAGCGGCCGCACCTCGGCGCGGACCACGAACGATGCGTACCAGTGCCCGACGCTGTCCCGGTACACGCGCACCAAGGAAGGTTCCACCGGCAGGCTGCGCGACCACACCACCCTCAGCACGATCCCACCCGCCAAATGCAGGCGGTCGTCCTTCAGCCGGAACCCGCGCCGGGTGTAGTTCAGCGTCGGCAAGGCCTCGCGCTTCTTCTTCCACCCCGGCATACCGGCCCGCTGCCGCTGAGGCAGGCGTTCCCGGATGTCCTTGTGCGCCTTCGCGCGGGACCTGCCGAAGTCCCGGATCAGCTGCTGCTGAGGAACCGAGCTGCCCTCACGCAGCCACGGCGTACGCTCCCGCGCCCCGGTCAGCATCTTGTCGAGCTGCGCCGGGCCGCAGGTCCGCTTCTCTCCCGTGGTCTTGTGGTGCAGGTGGACCGCCTTGGACTTGGCGACGCACTCGTTCCAGATCCACCGGCACCGTGCCCACTCCGCCTCCAGCGCGGTACGGGCACCCGACGACACGCGAAGCCGGTAGGTGTACCGGGCACGCCCGGCCCCGTCGGCTTCCATTGGCGTCGTCATGACGCCACCGTAGCGTCATGATTCGCTTCTCACTCCGGATCCCGGCAGACCTACACGAACAGGTGACCGCCCGCGCCACCGCGGACCGGCGGTCCCTCAACTCCGAGATCCTCCACCTCCTGGAGGTCGCCCTCACCGCTCCCCGGCCGGACGCCGGATCGCCCAGCGGCGACCCGGCTTCCCCTGCCCCGCTCCGCGGAAAACCGGATTCCTCCCCGGCCTGAAGGCCAGGGCATCCTCCGGGAATCCCGGTGACATCAACGAAGGTGACGCGCGTCTCCCTGCCGCAGCCCCCGGCCGCGCCGCCCCACCGCCCCGGCTGTGACGCAGCTCCTGTCGGCCCCGCGGGAGGCCGCCGTACCGTTGTCCGCCCCGCACATCCCCGCCCGGGCGCGCAGTGCCCGCGACCGGATCACCCACACCGGAACACCCAGGACAGGCGGGCACACGCACAGGACGGTCCACCATGCCCACCGCTCTCTCGCCCGTCATCGCCGCCTCCGCACGCTGGCTGCTGGCGGCCTTCCCCCCGGCCGCCGGCCCGCTGAACCTGGCCCTGGCCGAAGCCCAGGCAGGGCACGCGGCCACCATCGCCGCCGCCCTGCGCTACCCCACCGCGCTGGACGCCGAACTGCTGGACCTGCTCGGCCCCGGCGGCTCCGGCCGGCTGGACTTCGTCACCGGTGCCGACGCACCTCCGCTGACGGACGCCACCCACGCCTGGCGCACCCAGGTCGATGAGACCGTGGTCAGCTGGGCGGCCTGCCTGCTGGCCGACGCCGACCTCGCCGCCCTGGCCGCCGCCTGCCTGGCCGCCACCCACCACGGACCCGACAGTGTGGGCGACGCGCGCCGGCTGACCATCCCCAGCCCGCGCGACCACCGCGCGGCCCCCCTGCTGCGCCACCCGGACTTCCTCGGCCCGATCGCGGACCTCCACCGCGAGACCCTCCTCGGCCTCCTCGGCGCCGCCCCGGCCGCCACCGCCCCCGAGCCCGGGTGACCGGCCACCGTCCGGCCGCCGCGGCCCGTCGCGCTCAGGGCGCCTTGAACAGAGCCGGGAAACGCGGAGCGAGCCAGGGCTTGCGCCCCCTGACCAGGATGCGGCCCTGAGCGAGGGCGCCCCACTGGCCCCGGCGCCCGAGCGCCATCAGCAGAAACGTGACCGGCTCGATGAGGATGGTGCAGTCCGCACGCCCCGGCAGCCGCTCACCGACCGACACCGCACCCCCGGCCACCCGCACCCCGAACCGGCCGCCACCCCACAACCGGATCGCATAGCAGGCACTCAGCCCGGCCGTGCCGGCCGTATCGGTCACCCGTGGCATCACCGTCAGGAAGAACGGCAGCGTCAGCCGCACCCGCTCCCGGTCGATCATGTGCCCACGCCCCAGCGCACGGGCGAGATCGTAACCGTGCCCCAGCATGTGCGTGAGCAGATACGACCCCAGCACATCCGGCCCCATCGGGCCCAGCGGAGTGACCACCGTCCCCTGCGCACTCCGCTCCTCCAGCGCCCTCAGACACGCACCGGCCTGCTCCACGATCATCCCGGCCAGCGGCTCGGCCCCGCGCTCACCGAACACGGCGAGCGCCTGCTCGTTGGCCGCGGCCAGACTCTGCGCCGTGCCGTCCCCATAGCTGCGCACACCGCCCGCCGCGACGTCCGCCATCAGCTCGTTGGCCAGTGCCAGATGCGCGGCCGCCTCCCCGACGCTCCACTGCGACTGCGGCACCCGGCGTTCCATACCGGCGCCCGCCCGCAGCAGTGCGGCGATCTCCTCGGCCGTATCCCGTATCGCCGCACCGAGCCCCTCGGGCACCGCACCCCGTACGTCCGGTCCCGCCACTGGTTCCACGCCGCCTCATCCTCGCTTCTCGTTCCCGTCACGGATCACCCGGCGTACAGAAGACCAGGTGACAAAGGCAGCGACAAGCCCCCGAACCACGCGGCCGGGACCAGACCCCGCCCGCTCCTGTCCAGCGCCTTTGCCCCCGCCAGGCCCGTCCGCCGGGCCCGTTTGCCCAGCGGGTTCGCCAAGTCCGGCCGCCCCGGGCCGTGTTGAGGGGACGCCAGGGGCGGATGGCATAGTGCCCCGCATGCCGATACGGACCGCACGCCCGCAAAAGGGCAGGTGGTGGGGAGCCCTCGTCGCACTCCTCGTCGCCCTTGTCCTCACGGCCGCCGCGCCCGCCGCCGACGGGCCCGGTGAGACCGGCCTGCGGTTCGAGGCCCCCGGGACGTTCGTCATGTACAACGCCGACGAGGGCGCGAAGGCCGAGAACGGCGCCTTCGTCCTGCCGGTCGCCGTCGTGCCCGGGAACACCGGACCGGCCCGCAACATCAAGGTCGTGGTGGACGCGTCGGGACTGGCCGGGGTGGCCCGCGTGAGCGAGGGCAGCGGCAACAACTGCACCGGCGGGGGCTGGGTGTGGACGTGCCAGTACGGCACCCTGGACAACGACGGGGAGAGCATGCCGCCCTTCACCCTCCACGGCGTGGACGGGACGCAGCCGGGCGACAGCGGGACGGTCACGTACACCGCGAGCGCGGACAACACGGCCTCCGTCACCGGCACCACCCGCATGATTGTCGGGGGGCCCACGCTGTACGGGCTCGAGGAGCCGGGGAAGATGACCGCGGTGGAGCCGGGAAAGCCCGTGTCGCTGACACCGAGGTTCTCCAACCCCAGCCGGTTCTCCACGCAGCGCGGCATCGCCCTGCGGATCACCGCACAGGGCGGCCTGGTGCTGGCGGCCCGTCACCGCAACTGCTCCTACAACCCGACGTTCACCGACGCCTGGTGCACGTTCCCGGCGAAGGCCGCCGCGCGCACCGCGTACCGCACGAGCTCGACCCTCACCTTCACCGCCGTCCCCAGGGAACTGACCGGCACGCTGGACTACTCCTGGTCGTCCGACCCTCAGCGGCCCGCCGGGCTCACGGTGCGCGGCACGGGCGCCCCGCTCACGCTGACCAGGACGCACGAAGGGGGCATCCACGACGCCACCAGCACGGTCACCGTCGTGGAGACCACCGTGCAGGCCGACTACGCGGCGCTCACCGGGACCGTGCGGGGCCGGGTCGGCGACACGGTGAGCGTGCCGCTCGGGGTGCGCGGCCTCGGCCCCGGCAGGCCGGCGGACGAGAGGGGCCGCTTCGAGGTGATCCCGCCGGAGGGCACCACAATCACCTCCATCCCCTACACCTTCGAGGACACGGACGGGAAGTGGGCGTGCGCGCGGCCCAAGAAGCCGGGCGGGGCCTTCGTCTGCGATCTCGACAGCGACGTGCTCTGGCCGGGGGACGACGGGACGACCAGCCTGGTCTTCCGCTTCCGCATCGACCGGCAGGTGCCCGGCGCCCACGGCACCGTCCGCACGTACAACCCCTACGACCGCACGCCCGGCAACGACACCGCCCGCATCCCGCTGGAGGCGTCACCGGCTCCGCCGTACCGGTCGGCCGTGCGGCCCGCAGTGCTGATCCCGGCGGTGCTGGCCGCCGTGGCGGTCGCGGCCGCAGGGGTGACACACCGCCGTCGCCGCCGGGCCGTGGCCGTCCCCGGAAGCTCCGCGGACGGCGAGCGCTCCGGCGGCTGACAGGCGCCGGCGCAGGGGAGACGCGGGTCACATCGGGCCATGTCACAGGAGGCCGGGCTACCTCGTCTCAGGGGTGTAGCCACCGACGGCCCCAGAGGAGCACAGCGTGACTCCTCCCCCTCGTAAACGAGGGGGCTTCTCGCTATGCCGGGTTGGCGTCGCGATGGACCAGCCCGGCCCGTAGAACGTTTTGGGCGCCCACCGTGTCCGCGTGCGCGGTGTGGCCGCACGAGACGCAGTGGAACTTTTCCTGGGTGGGCCGGTTCTCCGCTGCGACGTGCCCGCATTCGGGGCAGGTCCGGGAGGTGTTGCGGGGGTCCACGGCGATCACTTCCCGTCCGGCACTTTCAGCCTTGGCGTGCAGGATCGTCAGGAACACCCCCCATCCGGCATCCGAGATCGAGTGGTTCAGCCCGGCCTTCGCGGCGGCACCATTGGGCAGGAAGCTGCCCGGCTGGTCAGGATCGGCCTTCGGAGCGGGGGCCTTGACCATATTGCGGATCTTGAGGTCTTCGTGCGCGATGACGTCGTGCTGCCGCACGAGGTCGACAGCGACCCTGTGGGCGTGGTCGAGCCGCTGGCGGCGGACTTTGCGGTGCAGCTTGGCAACATTGTCCACGGCCCGCTGGTGGTTGGCGGTGCGCTTGTCGCGGCGCACACGTGGGAAACGGGACAGGGCCTGCTGCGCTGCTTCGAGCTTCGCAGCGGCCTTGCGGCCGTGGCGGGGATTGGCGACGTGCTCACCGTTGGAGGTGGTGAGGAATGAGGCTATCCCCATGTCGATGCCGACCACGCTGCCCGTCTTGGGCAGCGGCTCGGGCTGTTCCTGCTCGGCGGTGAGGACGACGTACCAGCGCTTGCCCTCGCGCTTGACGGACACGGTCTTGACCTTGCCGACCACGGGCCGGTGCTGGTTGACCCTGACATGCCCGACACCCTGGAAACGGACGCGGGTCACCCGATCGTGCGGGGCGGAGTCCCAGCGGCAGCCGTCCCCGTCCTTGGGGAAGTCCACCGTGTCGAACCAGTTCACCCCGCGAAAACGCGGATAGCCGGGCGTCTCACCGGACTTGACCCGGCGGAAGAACGCGGCGAACGCCTTGTTCAGCCGGCGCAGGGTGGCCTGCTGGGAGGAGAAAGACCAGCGGCCCTGACGCTCCGGGTCAAAGCCGCGGATCTCCTTGAGCTGTGCGGACTGCTGCCCATACGTGACGCTCGTCTTCGACACGTGCCGGTAGGCGTCCCGGCGTTCCTGCAATGCGCCGTTGTAGAGCGAGCAGTGATCGGCCAGCATCGCGGCGAGCGCAGCGGCCTGGCCCACGGTGGGCCGCATGAGGAACTTGTATGCACGGATCATCCGGCCCACCCCCCTTCGGTCAATGTGTGATCAACATAGCGAAGGCCACTGACAACGCAGTGAACTCCGGCGCTTCACGCCTCCGGGCCGAAGATGCGTTTACCTCCCCGGCTGAAGCCGGGGATACCCACGCAAGATCAGGGATGGCTGCGCTGTGACGGCTCGTCGACCCGGCCCACGTCGACCAAGGCCTTCCTATCGGCCGCGGTGACACGGATCTCCATCGATGTGCTGCGCTCCGCACGGGTGCGGCGGGAGGAGTACGTGGGCCCGTGGGTTCCCGAGCCGCTGCTGAGCGATCCGTATCAGGATCCGGCACAGGCGGTGGAGCTGGCCGACTCGGTGTCGATGGCGGCGCTGCTGCTGGAGCGGCTCAGCCCGCTGGAGCGGGCGGTGTTCGTGCTGCGGGAGGTCTTCGCCTTCGAGTTCGGCGAGGTCGCCGCGGCGGTGGGGCGTTCGGAGGCGGCGTGCCGGCAGCTGCTGGTGCGGGCGCGGCGGCACATGGAGGCCGGGCGGCCGCGGTTCGAAGTGGACCGGCAGGGGCGGCACGAGCTGGCGACGCGGTTCTTCGACGCGCTGAAGAGCGGTGATGTGGACGGGCTGCGGGATCTGCTGGCCGCTGACGTGCAGCTCGTCGGGGACGGCGGCGGCAAGGCCCCGCAGCTGGCCAAGGCCGTCATGGGTGCGCAGAACGTGGCCCGGGTGCTGGGCACGGTCTTCCCCTTGATGAGCCGGATCGACGTGACGTTCGAGCCGCACGAGGTCAACGGCCAGCCCGGCGCGGTCTTCCGGGACCGGGACGGCAAGGTGCTCCACACTTTGGCCCTCGACGTGCTCGACGGGCAGATCCAGACCATCCGCACGGTGATCAATCCCGACAAGCTCGGCCACCTCGGACCGGTCGCCGACGCCTGGGCCGTCGACCGCGAGGTGAAGCAGGCCCGCCGGCAGATGAACTGACCCCGGTGCGCGGCGCGGACCGGCTCGTCCTGTCTGCCTGAACCGATCGCCCCCGTGGCGTGCCCGGATCGGCCCGAATCATGGCGCGCCGCCCTCTGCACGGCGCACACGCACCGGCCGCCACCCGTCCGCACACGGCCACGCGGCCCGGTCATTTGAGGATGTTGACGGCCCGGGCGACCACCAGCACCACCGTGACCAAGGAGACCGAGGACTGCAGCATCATCAGCATCTTGGCCCAGCGCGACAGCGGCATCACGTCGGTCGGGCTGAAGGCGGTGGAGTTGGTGAACGACAGATACAGGTAGTCCAGGAACGCCGGCTCCCAGTCCGGCGGTGCGGTCTGCGGGCTCTGCATCTGTACGAAGAGGAAGTCGGCGTACTGGCTCTGGCCGCGGACCCGTGCCATCGGGCCGCCGCGGTCCCACTCCCAGTACCACAGGGCGAACACGATGACGTTCGTCAGCCAGATACCGCCGCCGGTCAGCAGCAGAGGCCCGGCCTCCGTCGCCGCGGTGCCGTTGACCAGACCCGCCACCAGCCGGACCGCCGACCAGCCGTTGGCCAGACTGATCACACCGGTCAGAGCCAGCCCCCACCACCGCAGCCACCGGGTGCGGGGTTCGACCCGCCGGGGATTCGCCGCGACCAGACCGGCCAGCAGCACCAACTCCAGAGCCGGCAAAGCCCAGTACGGATGGAAGGCGAGCCGGTGCGGCAGCATCCACTGCAGCGCGACCGCCACCAGGATCACCGCGGTCACCGCCCAGCGCGGCTCACCCCGCGTCGCCCGCCGCCACGCGGGCGCCACCTCACGCTCACCGCTCTCCAGCAGCCGCTCGATCCGCGCCAGGCGGCTCTCGGCATCACCCGTACCCTCACTCATGGCGACGATTGTCCTCGGCGGAGCCCGCCCCTTCGAACGGGCACCGATACACGTGGCGCCGATGCCGACCAGCCCCACCAGTAGGCATCGACACCAGCACAAGGACACATGTTGCCGCCTCTGACGCACCCCTTCCGGACCAGCACCGACCGCGGCTGCTCCTGGACGGTCACCGCCACCGGGGCCGGCGGCACCGCCACCACCCAAGCCCGGCGGCCCCCCGCCGGCACCGGGCACCTCGAAGGACTGGAGAAGGTGTCCCGGAGCGGCATCGCGCACGGGGGCCTGGGAGCGGCATGAATGACTTCGAGGCGATCGACCAACTGCTCGCGGCCGCTGCCGAACCCGTCCCCCTTCCGCCGGCTGAGCAGCGGCGGGCCCTGCGTGGGGCCCTCGGTCTCTCGCGTGCCGAAGTGGCCCGCGCCCTCGGCGTGAGTCCGTCCACGGTCGTCGGCTGGGAATCCGGCCGCGACCCCAGTGGTGAGACCCGCGAGAAGTACGCCTACTTCCTCAAGGGCGCCGACGCGAAGATCACCGCCCGCGACACCACCGCACGCGACACCACCGCCTCGGAGTCGGCAGCCGCCGCCCCCGAGCCGGCACCTGCCGACCCGCACCACGAAGAGCAGGGCGAACTCACCACGCCGCAACCCTGCGTGCTGTGCGGACACCCCGCCCGCCACGAGGCCGCCGGATACCCCCAGCACCTGGACCCCGCCGAATGCACCCCGGCCCCTACCACCGCCGCACCCGCACAACCCGCCGCGCCGCCGTCCGCCCCGGCGCAGCACACACCCCGCCCCGCCCCTGACGCCCCCGGCGGCCGCGGCACGCCGCTCGTGCCCGTCGGCCGCCGCGCCCAGAGCGCCGCCCAGATCCCGGACCTGATCGGCGAGGCCGTGAGCGCCGCACTCCCAAGCACGGCGGCGACCTGGAAGCGGCCACCGCGGCCCTGCTCAGGCGCGCCATCCCGGACGCGATGGCCCTGCTGGACACCACCCGCAAAGGCGGCCGCTACGACATCGTGGCGCACCCCTGGATCCCGGACGTCCTGCGCAAGCAGTCCGCCCGCGGCGCGGACCAGATCTGGGAGGCCCGCCCGAAACGGACCCGGCCCGAACTCCCCGCGGGCCGGCACGAGGTGACGGCGCTCGACATCATCGGCGCCTATCTCTCCGCGCTCAAGACCCACCTGCCGATCGGCCGGCTGGAACACACCACCGGCCTCCCGCACGACCGCCGCCGCGCCGGAGTTCACCTGATCGCACCCCCGGCATGGGAGCACGCGCACACGCTCCCCAACCCCCTGGGCAGCAGGGACGAACCAGGTCCCCTGTGGGTCACCGAACCCACCCTGCGCCTGCTGCTGCGCCTGTCCTCCCCGAAGTACGGTCTGTGCGACCCGCCCCAGATCCACGAGTCGTTCACCTCCGGCGCGACGGAGAACCTCCTGGAGAAGTTCCGCATCGCCCTCAAGGACGCCAGGGACAGGGCGATCGACACCGGCGACGAGGTGACCCTGGAATACGTCAAGGCGATGTACTCCAAGTTCGTCTCGACGATGGGGGAGTCGAACCACAACCGCGAGCTGTACCGCCCCGACTGGATGCACCTCATCCGCTCACAGGCCTTCGCCAACCTCTGGACCAAGGCGTTCAAGGCGTACGAGGAGGGCCTCACCCTCGTCCGTGCGATGGGCACCGACGAGCTCCACGTGATCGGCGACTGGCGTGCGGTCTTCCCGGAGGGACGCGGCGTTTCCGAAGCGAAGATCAAGGACACGTACGTCATCGGCTCCGAGACGCCGTAGCCCGGACGCCGCAGGCCCGGACACCGTAGGCCCCAAAGCGGCACCGGACGACAGGAAAACCATTCCGGACCACTCCTGCCGGAATTCACCGAAGCCCACTGCCGCCGCCCCCGGTCATGCATTCTTGACTCACCCTGAAATACGCGACGATGAGGCTCCGTCAAGTCGGCTGCCGGAAAAGCGAGGAGACGAAATGCCGGAAAGGAACAACGGTTTCGGCAAATTCGGCGCTCGCGGCATCAAGGGCCACGAGGCCGTGGCCCGGCAACTCGATGTGCTCGCAGGGTTCGTCGCCACCCCGGTCACCGCCCGGCGCGGCCTCCTCGCCCGGCTCCACCACCTCACCCGCTCGGAGCGTGCCCGCGCCGCGGCCCGGGAGGCCGGTCTGACGGTCACCGACCGGACGCCGAAGGCCTGACTGGACGGCAGGCGGAGTCCCTCCAGGAAGAACCTGCGCAACATCGAGAGCGCGTACCTGCAGGTGCGCCGGCGCAACGGCGCGCGTTACCTGCTCGGCCGTCTCAACCGGGAAGGCCGCGGGACCCGCGTGGAGTTCCACCCGCTCAACCAGTCCCAGGTCACCAGGCCCCAGCACCGCGTCGTGGAGTTCCGCACCCTCAACGTCCGTCACTGGGACCGCATCGTCGAGGCCTGGGCCGCCGCCGACGACCAGGCCCTCGACGGCGCCTGGATCAACGAGGCCGTCGTGGACCTCGGTTCCCAGTGGGGCCAGTACGAATACGTCACCACCATCGGCTTCGCAGCCTGACCCGCAGGTCCACAGGCCCGCCTGCCGGACGGGTGAAGGATTCGGGGCGGTAGCGCATTCCCGCGCCGAAGGATAAGAAACCCATAAACTTCGGGTGCATGGCGGGGTGTTGCCGGGGAACTCGCTGCTTCGGAGGTTGATAACTATGGTTCCCCTGCTTCTCGTTCTTCTGCTCGCCCTGGTTCTCTTCGGTGCCGGTTTCGCGCTGAAGGCTCTGTGGATCGTGGCCGTGATCGTGCTGGCCGTGTGGCTGCTCGGTTTCGTCATGCGTTCCGCCGGAGGCGGCGGCAGCCGTGGCCGCTGGTACCGCTGGTAGCGAACGGCAGTCCCCCCGTGCGGGGCGGCCCCAGGCGTTGACGTCCGGGGCCGCCCCGCACGTATGTGACTCTTGCGTCACCTTCTCAGCTGTGAACGGCCGAGCTTGTACGGCTCAGCGTTGGTCACGCCTTGTCGCGCTCCCGACTGTCCCCTACGACGGGACGGTCACGGGTCGCATCTCCCGCCTCCGGCTACACCGGTGGCGGGACGGGCATGGTGACGAACACCCACGCCGAGCGTGCGCGGTCGCGCACGTTGACCCCGGCGACGACATCGGCGGGCCCAGCGAGGCCGCACCGACGACAACAGAAACGGTCCCGGGTGGGCCGGTTGGCCCGCTCCGTGTGCCCGCAGCGCGGGCAGCGCTGCGAGGTGTAGGCCGGATCCACTTCCAGGAACGGCACCCCGGCCCTGCGGGCTTTGTAGGCGAGGTGCTGTCCGAGCTGGTGGAACGGCCAGGAGGAGAGGGTGCCCCGCTGGTCGCGGCGTAGCCGTACCCGCTCGCGGATCCCGTCGAGTGCTTCGACGGCGATCCCACGACCGGTGCGTTGCGCGACGGACACGATCCCCTTGGAGATCACATGATTCACGTGCGTGGCATGGCGCTGTTCCTTGCACCTGCGGCGGGAAAGCCGCCGCCGGGCGGAACGGGTCTTCTTCTTCTGCAGTTCGGCTCGTTTGCGGGCCTGCCACCTGCGGTAGCGCGACAGGCGGCGGCCCTGGTAGTTGGTCCCGTCAGACGTGGTCGCAAGGTTGGCGATGCCGCGGTCCACTCCGATCCAGTCCACCGGCTCGAACATCTCGGCGTCGGGGATCTCGCAGGTCGCGATAAGGAACCACTTCCCGCCCCGCTGGATGAGGTCACTCTCGCCGCGCCGGTACTGGATCAGGGTCTTGAGCTGGTCGGGGTGGCCGGTGTAGCGGATCCCCTTCATCCGCCCGTCCACGGTCCAGATGGAGACGGTGCGCGCGTCGTGCTGCCATGACAGGCAGCGGTCGTCGAACGGCTGGGCCGCCTCCGGCCGGAAGACGATCGGCGTACTGAGCGCCTTGCGATACCGCCGGGATGTCGAGGGCCCCAGATTCCCGGCGCGCAGGTTGGCCCGCAGGGTGGCGTAGGCGTCGACCACCTTCTTCACCGCCCGCACCGCCGGCTGCGCGGACAGCCCGAAGGCCGTCTTCAGGTCCGCGTACACCTCCTTCTGCAGACCGTTGCGGTCCCTCACGCCTCGGTTGAAGGCGGCGGCGGAGGCATGCGTGGCGGCCCTGTTGCAGGCGCGCAGGGTCGCCTCCAGTGCCGACGCCTGCACAGGCGTCGGCAGCAGCTTCACCTGCACCACCAGCTTCACAGCCCCGGACCGTCGTACGACCACCGCACACATGGCCGCCCCATGACCGGAGATCACCACTGCCGGTGACCTGTAGGGCGGTTGTTCGTATTTCCTGGCTCCGCCAGGCAGCCGTGCGGGCACTCCGCCCGACAAGTGCAGATGAGGCGACGCTCCGCGTCGAGGCCGCAGGAGGTGATTCCTCCCCGGCGTGAACGCCGGGGAGGAATCGCCAGAACCAGGTGAAAATGCCGGCACCGGTGTGCGGGCGGCGGGGGAGCGGGGCAGGAGAACGGTGTGGCCGGGAGGTCCGCTGTGCGCGCCCGGAACCGCGCACCTCCAACACGGCGGGCTTCCCGGGCACACCCGGCCGCACGCCTCGGGCAGAGCGTGGATCTGCCGCCGCAGTGCCGTCGAGCGGTGCGTCAGCGACTGGAAGCGCTGTCGCCACGCGGTAGCTGATGCCGGCCATGCCAAGGACCCGCGGACAAGGCAGCATGTCACGGTGTCGTTGAGAAGGCGTTCTCGGCCCAGTCGGCGAACGACGTCCAGCGCAGACGGGGACGGGCGGCGTGCAGCGCCGGCAGGTCGACGCGGTAGCCGGGGCCACGCAGGAACGCCCACATCGCTCGCATGTCGTCGTTGCCGATCTCGTCGAGCTGTACTTCGTTGTGGCGGACGGTCACACCGACTGCCGTGCTCAACGCGGCCGCCATGTCATCGGGCGTGGGGGCGTCGCCGGCCAGCTCGATGCGCTGCCCGGCGAACGCGTCGGGCGCGGCGAAGACGGCGGCGGCGAACTCGCCCAGATCGGGGCGCGCCAGTTGCTGCAGCGGACGGTCCGGTGGCAGGGGCAGATCGAGCACCCCCTGGCGGATCTGGTCCTCGCCGCCGAGGGCGTTGTCGAAGAAGTAGGTGGGCCCCAGGATCGTGTAGGGCACCTCGCCTGCGGCCAGTTCCCGCTCGATGACGGCCTTGGTCTCGAAGTGCGGCACGCCCGTGTCCTGGTCGGCACCTGCCACGGAACTGAAGACCAGGTGTGGCACACGAGCATGACGGGCGGCGGCGAGAATGGTCCGGCCCTGTGCGATCTCGGCGGCCGGTCCTGACTCGAAGGGCGTGGTCATCGCGAACACACCGGCTGTGCCCCGCATGGCGGAGGCCAGGGACTCGCGGTCCATGAGATCTCCGCCCACCACCTCGGCGCCGCGCGCGGCCAGGTCCCGGGCCGCAGCGGATCGAGGGTTGCGGACCAGGCCACGGACGGCGGCGCCGCGGGACAGCAACGCGCTGACGACGGCGCCGCCCTGCCCCCCGGTCGCCCCGAGAACCAGTACCGACTGGTCGACATTCATGAGGAAGAGCTCCTTCCGGTCGGCCCCGGAGGGCCTCGCCGCGGATGGGACTGAGCCGCGGGATCACTCCTTGCGATGCGGGCGCACGGCTGCCCGTGGAGCATGCAGGCGTCCCGGTCCGGTGGCCGGTGAGGCGCGCCGGGGGCCTGCCGGGTTGCCTGATTCCCCGGCTGAGGGCAGCGTGGTCGGTGTCGGCCGGCTGTCCCGGGAGGAGTGTGCTGTGGCCGTGATCTCCGATGGGGCGTCGCGGACGACGTGGCCGCGGCTGCGCGTCGCCGACTGGACCGAGACCCGGGACACACTGCACATGTGGACCCAGATCGTCGGCAAGATCCGGCTGGCCCACGCGCCCCTGGTCAATCACTGGTGGCAGGTCACCTTCTATGTCAGCCCGCGCGGCCTGACCACGTCGGCGATCCCCTACCGCTCAGGGGTCTTCGACATCGAGTTCGACTTCCTCGACCATCAGCTGCGCATCCGCGGCAGCGACGGCGCCCACCGCAGCGTGGCCCTGGAGCCGAGGCCGGTGGCCGACTTCTACCGCGAGACGATGCGGGCCCTGAGCGAGCTGGGAATCGAGACAAAGATCCAGGCGTCTCCCAACGAGGTGGACCCGGCGATCCCCTTCGACGAAGACCACCGGCACACGTCCTACGACCCGAGGGCCGCGCAGCTCTTCTGGAGGCAGCTGCTGCAGGCCAACCGGGTGATGGGGGAGTTCCGCTCGTACTTCGCCGGCAAGGTGAGCCCGGTGCACTTCTTCTGGGGTGCCATGGACCTGGCCTGCACGAGGTTCTCCGGACGGGCGGCGCCGCCGCATCCCGGCGGGGCCCCGAACTGCGGTGACTGGGTGATGGTGGAGGGCTACTCCCGCGAGTTGAGCAGCTGTGGTTTCTGGCCCGGCGGCGGTGAAGAGGGAGCCTTCTACGCGTACGCCTATCCCGAGCCGGGCGGCTTCGCCGGCCACCCGGTCACCCCGGCCGACGCGTTCTACAGCCCTGACTTCGGCCAGTTCCTCCTGCCGTACGAGGCGGTGCGCACTGCGGCCGACCCGGACCGGGCACTGGCCGGCTTCCTGCACACGACCTACGAGGCCGCCGCGGAGCACGGCGGCTGGGACCGGGCGGCTCTGGAAGAGGACCCGAACCGGTGGCGACAGCACCGGTAGAGGGGCGGGCGTGTGCGGGGCGGGTGCGCTCTCGGTACGCGGCCGGACGGTTCGTGTGCGCTGCGGGATTGCGGCCGCCTGCGGTCACGGCCGGTGTCCACGCCGGCGCCGGCGCTCGGCTTCGGCGATCTCGCCCGCGATGGGATGCCAGAAGCAGAGGTTGACTTCCTCCCCCGCCTCAAGGCAGGGGATTGCAGCGGTCGCCCGCCGGGTCACGATTCCACCAGGATCGAAGTGATCGACCTGGGCGGCCCGTGCTCGGCATAGTGGCCGCAGCACACCGTGCCTCGACGCACCTTGATCCGGTCACCGCGCGGTGACACGACAACGCGGGGGAATGCATGCGTGCTCACAGGAAGATCGGCGCGGCGTTGGCGACAGCGGCGCTGGCCGTCGGGTTCGGCGCGGTGGCGGCTCCGTCCGCCGATGCCGCCGCGGGCTGCTGGACCAACGACGGCGGCATCAGGTGGTACTGCAACAACGTGTCGGGCGCGCCCGTCTACGGCATCATCGGCAACAACCACTCCTACCCCGACCCCGGCAAGATCGTCGGCTACATGTACTCCAACCCGAGCTGGTTCTACTGCAAGGAAGACGGCCAGGCCTGGGTCGGCGGACCGCACCCGACCCGCTGGCTGATGACCGTCGCCGACAACGGTCAGCTGGGATTCATGAAGGACACCGCGATCTACAGCGAGACCGACCCGGTGCGGGACTGCTACCGCTAGGTCCTGGCGGGTCACCGCGTGGAGTTCAGGCCCTGACGGGACACGTGTCAGGGCCTGCCCTGTCATGTCGTGCCTGATCAGGTCGTCTCCTTTGCGGGAAGGCAGGGCGAGTTCAGGCGTCCGGGCGGCCCGGCTGCCCGCTGCTGCCGGCGGCGGCCTTGGTGGTGGGCCACTGGGCCAACGAGATCATCCCCATCACCCGGCGGATGAGGTAGAAGGCCAGCGGCAGTTCGACACACGCCGCGAGCACCGCCGACAGCCACACCCCCGAGGTGCCGAAAGCGAGCGACACGTCGAACCACGCGTCGCAGATCAACAGCACCGCCGTCGCGGTCGCCGACACGATCACAGCGCGGTGCCGCAGCCACCCGAGCAGCGCCGTGGCCGCCATCGCGACCATGAGCAGGGCGTCGAATCCGACCCACGTCGCGCGCCACTGGCGGACCTCGTACACGGACGGCAGCGTCATCGCCAGCAGGACCGTCCAGGGGACGAGGCCGAGGGCGCAGACGGTGAGCAGCTCCAGCGTGTGGCGCCGGTGCCGGCGTATCCGCTCGGGCAGATCGACCGGATCGGGCAGACCGGCCGCCGGTGCCGCGGCTCCTTCCTGGGTGCTGGCTTGGGCGTCGCTCACGTCGGCTGCTCCGTTCTCGTCCGTCCCGGGCGGACAGCGGCGGGGTGCTCCGCCGGCATCGGGTGGTCAGGTGCCGGTGATGATCCGGCCCGGAACTGCCAGGCTAAGCCCGCACCCGTTCCGCCCCGGCTCCGGGCCCCTTGATGTGCCGCATGATGTGCCGCGCGTCCGCAGCAGAGCTGCCGTCGCCCGTCAAGTCCCGAGTTCTCCTGCCACGCATTCCAGGGGCATGACTCCTTTCGTCCGCCGGTGCCTAATAGAGATGCGGGCCCGTTCAGCAGCAGCTGGCCCTCACCGAATGGCCGCGAATGGTCAGGACTGTTCGGAAACCCTGATTATTTCTCACGGAGGAGAATTCCCATGACCCGCACTTCCCGTACTCAGCGCCTTGTGATGCTTGCCGCCTCGACCGCCCTGGCGGCAGGAGGCGCGCTGATGCCCTCCAGCGCTTTCGCCGCCCCGGCGACGCCGCACACCGGGCCCGTGGCCGCGGTCACGGCAAGCCACCAGGGTCACCAGGCCGCCGAGATCGCGGGGCTGGTCAAGAACAGTACGACCACCACCACCAAAACGACGGTCAAGAAGGAACTGACCGTCGACGGCCTCAAGATCACCACGATCACCAAGAAGACCAAAATAACCAAGAATTCCAAGGGTGTCGTGATCAAGAAGGTCATCACGACGACCAAGAATGTCAAGTTCATCAAAATCGGTGGAAACAACGGCAACAACAATAATGAATAGCAGCCGCTAGTAGGACTCCGTTAGGTTGCTCTGGCTCTGAGGTTCTGGCTGGTGGGGGATGTTCTGGGCAGGGGGCGGTGGCAGGTGGTGCAGGTGCC
>NZ_JBIWFN010000039.1:0-55228 GCF_044763085.1 Streptomyces sp. NPDC096311 | reverse complement strand
GACGGTCCTTCCGGCTGCGCCTCCAGAACCTTGGGGCCCGCTGGCGCGGGCCGGGCTGGCTGTGAGGGGGTGGGTCGCTCGTTCGTGTGAGTTCCAGTGTAGTGCATGCATCGGGTTGATGCAGCATGTACCGTTGGCGGAAACACGGGACACCCCCCAACCACCCGGGCGGGGCGCGGCTTTTGATTCAAGGTCAGCCCCGGAATTCGGTTTCCCCCACTTACGCGAGGAATAACGAATTGGGAAGTTGCGGACCCGAGCCACAGAACGGTACCTCAGATATCGGAAAGCTCGAATTCCGGCGTGCGGAGGTACCGGAGCCGAACGGCCCCCCGGGCCGGGCGGCGGAACCGCCCACCGGCACCGGCCACGCTTCCTGGCTTTTGAGCGTCACGGCCGGCACCACCCGAGACTCAGAGCCGCTGCTGCCGTCCACGACCCGCACCGGGGCGCGGCGCCGCACGCGAAGCCTGCTCAGCCATGGCCGCCGGCCCCCTCGATCCGGTGGTTGTCGACGGCGACACGCCCGTTGCTGCCAGCTGCTTGCCCCGTACCCACCGTGGTGTGTCGGCCGGGGTTCGCGGGGTGGTTGAGCTCTAGTGACACATAAGAGCGTTCCGCGCCGAAACTGGCTCTGACCTGCGGTGATGCGAAACCGTTTGTTCTAGGTTTCCAGAACAAACGCGTCCCGGGTGTTCTGGAAACCTAGAACAAACGACCCCCGAACCTGACGGGTCATCAGGTAACTGTGAGCCACGGTTTGTTCTGCCCCTCCAGAACAAGCCGGTTTACCTAGTGCTACCGTGCAGGCTGAAACGTTGATCATCTCTGGAGGACTGTGCTGATGGACCAGCTGCCGATCGTCCGCCCCGGCGAGCGCGTTGTTGCGCGGTCGGACGGCAAGGGCGGCTTGATCCTGGGCGTGGAGAAGATCAAGGGCCGCGAGTTCGCCGCGAGCGCGGAGTGCAGCGGGTACGTGCTGGACGCCCGGCTGCTGATGGATGTGCTCGGCAGCCTCAAGATGCCCGGCTCGTGGTTCCAGGTCTGGTGCAAGCTCGTGGCGCTGCAGAACGCGAACCGCGCCGACGACCAGACCCGGGCTGCTGCCCGCGGCTTCGTGAAGACCAACCAGCGCGATCTCCAGGCCCGGTGCAACCTGTCGGCGGCCTCGGTGAACGAGGCCAGCCAGTTCTTCGCGCACATCGGCTGGATGCGGACCGCCAAGCGCGGTGTCCTCCAGCTGAACCCGTGGCTCACGGTGGCCGGCACCTCCGGCGAGCAGGAGAAGTGGCAGGCGCTGTGGAACAGCGCGGAGGGCCCGGCCTGCCTCATCCCGCACGCCGACTACCCCACCGAGTGGCGCCAGGCGCGCGAGGCGGAGAAGAAGGTCGCCGAGTCCGCCCGCCGCAAGGAGAAGGTCGTCACGCTCCGGCAGCGGCGGCCCGTGCGCAAGGCGAGCGCATGACCTCGCGCGGCATATCCTCGTTACACGTCGACCTGATCGGAAGTGGTGAGGCTCCGTGAGCAGCTCTTACGTCCCCAGCCCTCCCACAGAGGCCCCCGTCACGATTCCGCGGGCCGTCCTGCGCCTCCTGGCCCTGGTCGACGTCTCCACCGCCGGCCGCCGCGTCCTGGACGAGCTGCTGTACCTCAGCGACCCGGAGAACGGCACCGCCGCGATCAGCCAGAACGAGATGGCGCGCGAGCTGGGCGCCAGCAAGCCGACGGTGAACCGCGGCTTCAAGGAGCTCCGCGAGTGCGGGCTCGCCTGGAGCCTGGAAGACGGGCTCTACCAGCTCCACCCCCTGCTGACCGGCGGCGCGGTCTCCTCCCCCGTCATGAAGGTGCCGGAGATCAAAGCCGCCGAGCCCGGCCGCTTCACCGAACAGCGACGGGCCAGATTCGCCGCCCAGATGGCCAACCTGGCCGCCACCGGCTGAACCCGTCCCACCGAAGACCCGAGGCGCCGCACCAGGAGTGCGGCGCCTTCTTCATGCCCACCGCCGCGCCGGTAGCACTAGCTAAACCGCCTTGTTCTGAAGGAGCAGAACAAGCGCGAGCCACCGTGCGGTCCGCGCAGCGGGTGGGCGGTAGCACCAGGTGAACCGGCTTGTTCTGGAGCAGCAGAACAACCGCCGGTGGTCGGGCCGGACTGCTGCGCTGTTGCTGCACCTGGTGAGGCCGGCCTTGCTACCCGTGCAGCACCCGTGTGGCGTCTGGGTCGGGCGAGTGCTGCACCGCGAGCCGGGCGCCAGGGGCAGCACCCGGTCTTGCACCCCTGTGCTGCCCTTGCACCCTTCACCACCAGGAGCAGCGACTCGTGCAGCAGGGCGGGCAGCAAGCGGAAGGGTGCAAGGGTCTGGGTGGTGCCGGAGGTCCACAGCGGGGCCCCGCGCCGGGAGGCCGGCGGGGCCGCCCACGCGGGCCGGGCAGGGCCCCGTCTCTTGCACCCCAATGTAGGTAAGTAGTTGTAGTACCTACGTGCGGGTTGAACTCTCCCCCCTGAGAGCGGAGCTCGCGGCCGGGAGACGAGATCACCGGCGCAGGAGACGAACCGTGGAGACACCCGAGGCCGCGAAGCGCTGTACGCCGCTGTGAGGGCCCGAGAGGCCCGTGATCGTTGTCCGGGAGCCCGGAACGGCTCAGAGCGCCGCAGGAGGCCGCACAGTGCCGGGAAGGATCAAGCGCGCCCGAGGGGTGACGGGCACCGTGGTGAGCTCCGCCCGACCGTGCGAATGCTGCGCACCCACCAGAACCGCCAACCGAACATCCGCGTCAGCGAGGTCTCACGCGGCCTCGACCACCTGTATTTCGCCTACGGCGGGTGAGGCGGCGCGGCACTCGTCATCTGGTCAGTCAGTCCTAGGTATTCCTCTTACGCGAGCGATCCCTCACCAACCGGCGGACCCGATCCCTCACCAAACGACGGAGTCGCCGATCCGCTGCAACCGTCCTCGCGGTCGGGGTCGGCCTCTTCGACTCCGGCGAGCAGCAGCCGGTCGGCCTGGTCAAGGACGTCGCGGGTCAGACCTCGATGAAGGCGACCACGACGACGGTCTTCAACGCCGTCACCCAGTACACGAGGCGGACCCGTTCGACGTCGTCGACGTACTGGCGCAGCCGCGGGCCGGTGCTGTCGCCGGGGAGCAGTTCGCCGGCGTCGGGGTCGACGGAGACGACGACCAAGGCGCGGTCCAGCGCGTGCAGCTCGGCTTCGCTGGTGATGGCGTCCAGCTGCTTGGCGGCGGAGTCGGAGAACGCGACCCGGGCGCGGCGGGGGCCGTGGGGTGCGGGCATCAGGCGACGGCCGGGCGCTGGGAGGCGAGCCGGGCGAGGTGGGCCTCGCGCAGTTCCTCCCACGGCGTGCAGTCCTCCACCGAGGGCAGGCCGTTGGTGGCGATGTCTTCCAGGACAGCGGCGAGCTGGTCGGCGCTCTCGCGGGTCCGGGCCGCGTACGCGCGCAGTCCGTCGGCGGCCGCAGGCTCCAGCTGCTGCCGGACGGTGGTGTCGGCGGGGGCCGGCTGTTCGCTCATCGAGGGCCTCCAGGGCGCGAACGGGAGTGTGCCACCACGGTATCGGGCGGGCGCAGGCCCTGGGGACCACTCCGCAGCACCCGGCTGGGAGCGCGTCGGCCGCCCGTCCGCGCCCGTCGCTGACCCGCCCGGGGCCGATCCCAGAGGTTACTTTCCGTACCCGCACCGGCAAGGGTGTCACGCTGTCCGGTAGGAGCCCGAAAACGGGGGTCGGCCCCGTGATTGCGGGCCCGATGAGCAGCGTGACACCCCAGCGTGACAGCCGGACCGAGGGTGCGTGACACCTGAGCGTGACAGCCCGTTAGTCACCGTCGGTGATCGGCGGGCGGGGGTGAGCGCGGGTGAGGAACGCGGCGAGCGCCCCGGCGGCTTCCGGCTCGCTGGTGGCGAGGCGGGCCGCGAACGCCACCTGGTCGCCGTCGGCGTCGGGGACCAGGCGGGCGAGTTCGGTGAGCAGCGCGGCGTGTGCGAGGACCGGCGGCGTGAGAAGGCCGGTGGCTTCCTCGCGGGCGGCCTGGTCGCGGTAGTGCCCGCGGTGCGCGGCCAGGGCGCGCGCGAGCCAGGCGTCGACGTCGGCCTGGACGTACCCGCCGGCTCGCCGGGTCAGTTCCTCGCGTACGGCTTCGTCGCCGGTGCGGGGCTCGGTCTGCTCCAGGGTGCCGAGCTCGCGCAGCGCCTGGAGCTCGTCGGCGCGGGCCGCGATCCGCTGGGCTTCGCGCAGGTCGGCTTCCCGGGCGGCGGCGGCCGCGGCGTCGGCGGCGAGCTCGGCCTGGACGACGCCGTCGGTGTCCGGGTCGTAGACCGTGCCCGGTGCGGCCGCGGCGAGTAGCTGGTCCAGGCGCTCCCACTCCGCGAGCTCCGCCGGGCCGCGTACGTCGTCGGCCAGGTCCTCGTGCCGGGACGCCTGCCGGGCATCGAACCGCGCTTCCTCGAGGGCCGCCGCGATGGCGCCGGCGTCCATCCCCTTCGCCCGGCGCCGCACGACGCGGCGGCCGATCCGGGCCGGGTCGACCGGCTCACGGGGCGCGGCGACGCGAGGGGCGAGCGGTCGGCGAGTGCTCTCGCCGGGCGGCCAGAACCGGGTCATCTTCGGTCTCGCATTCATCGTGCG
Source organism: Streptomyces sp. NPDC096311 (assembly GCF_044763085.1). NCBI lineage: Bacteria > Bacillati > Actinomycetota > Actinomycetes > Kitasatosporales > Streptomycetaceae > Streptomyces > Streptomyces sp. NPDC096311. Next base: position 50,584 of record NZ_JBIWFN010000039.1, on the reverse strand, counting down.
GATTCGGTGCGGGCCGCCGCCAGAGCGCTGTACGGCGGCCCGCCGATTGGTTTATAGCAGGCTCCGAATTCGGGCGGGTCAGAACCGGAAAGAAATCGAGGACACTGACGTGAAGTCCGCGCGGAGGCCATCGGCCCGTGTGCCCCATTCCGTGAAATACGACTCCGTGATGGCCTCCGCGACGATCGGATGCAGATCCTCCTCCGTCGCCCCGGCCTCCTGGAGCTCCAGGATCTGCTTCACGTAGGTGGGCGAGATGTCCGTGGTGATCTGCCGCTCGCGGCCATCGTCCGAGCTGCCCGTGCAGGTGAACCCGAAGTAGGCCGTCACCTCCACCATCATCCCCCTGGAGGTGGAAGCCTGAGCGCGCGCCTGCGCTCTGACCTGTGGTTGCCACTCGGATTCGGTCGCCTCCACCAGGGCGGCCTGGAGCCGCTTCTGCGGCTTCTTCAGCTTCCCGGCGCGGTAGCGCTCGATCGTGCGGGTCGAGGTACCCACACGCTCCGCCAGGCTCCTCGCTGACCCCTTCATCCGCGTGAGGAGGAATTTCACCTGTGTATTTGCTGACTTCGGCGCGGGCCGGGTAAAGACCTTCCGCTCCGCCCGCGCGAGGGCCTCCAGGACCTTGCCGCGGCGCGGGGCCGGCTGCTGCTGCTCGTGATCGCTCATACCTCCAGGGACCACGATCCGCCTGTGGACAGCGGCCAGCGATCCCGTCGCCAAGTCGGCTGTCAGCGCCGGGTGTTAAGCAGGGGCGCAGCAGGGGAGGTTGCCGGTGACAAGGGGAGGGACATCGTGGGGAAACGGAACGGGGCGCGCAAGGGTGCCCGGCGGTCAGGGAATCCGGCGCGCCGCGAGGCGGAGCATCAGATCTCGGGCGTCGTGCTGGGCGAGCGCATGTACTCCGGTGCAGCCGGCCACCGGGCCGGGGTGCAGCCGGGAGAGATTCTCCCGGTGACGGCTCCGGTGCTGCCGGACGGCGTCGTGATCAGGGACGCGGCCCGCGCCGACCGGGCCGCACTTGAGCCGGTGATCCGGCTGGCTGATCCAGACAACCCCGACGGCTCCTGGCGAGCACTGTCTGAGGTGATCAACCAGAGCCTCGACCCTGGGCTGCAGACGTACGCGCGGGTGGTGGAGGAGACGTCCTCCGGCGCGCTGATCGGAGGCATGCTCGCTCTGCCGGCCACGTGGGCCTTCACCCATCCCATGCTCATCGGCTCGCCCAACGCGCACATCATCGCTGGTCTGGTCGGCTGCCTGGACTCCCTCGCCGTCGTCGACCAGTGGCGCGGCAAGGGGATCGCGCGTGCCCTGGTCAACGACGCGGAACAGGCGGTCAGCTCTCACCTGGCCGGGAAGCTGGGCAGTGCCCTAATGCTCGTCACGCACGAGCCGGAGCTGACGGACTTCTACGCCGGGCTGGGCTTCACGGTGTCCCCGGACGGCATCGGGATCCCCACGCCCACGGGGCTCATCTGCCACGGCCCGACCAAGGGCTTCCGCTTCTCCGTGAAGCCGCTGCGCACCGGCGTCCAGATGAAGCCCATGGCCACGCCGTACGGGCGGCAGCTGGTCATCCAGGGCGTCCTGCCGCTGCCCCGCTGAGTTTGCCCCGGGCGGATACGCGAGCGAGCCCGGACCGTGCCGGTCCGGGCTCGCGGGCTGTTCGGGGCGCGGCTGCTACAGGTCGAACTCCAGGTGCTCGACATCGAGCATGCGGACCTCATCCAGGCTGCCGGCGCGGCGACCGCCGTCCTGGAAGTACACCTCCTTGAGCGCTTCGGCCGCGATCTCCCGCAGGCGGTCGTCACTGGCCCCGGCGGCCTGGGCGTCGAAGAGGCGGGCGGCGTAGACGGGCGGCAGAGCGACGGTCAGGTGCCGGATGCGGTCCTGGTCCGTGGAGCCGATCGGTGCGGTGTAGCCCATGCGGGCGCGGGCGTCGATGACGATGCCGCCGGTCGTCGCCGCCTTCTCGCGGGCCTTGGCCCGGATCTGCGGCTGCCACCGCTTGGTCACCTCGCGCTCCAGGCGCGCGGCGAGGTCGGCGCGCGGCTTCTTCGCCTTGCCCGCCACGTACCGCTCCACCTGCCGCTGGGACATGCCGAGCAGTTCGGCGACCGCCTTCGTGCCGCCGAGCTGCTTGACCATGTACCGCATCTGCGGGCCCGCGGACTTGGGTGCCGGGCGGGTAAACGCCTTCTGCACCGCCTTGTCCAGGCCGTCCCCGAACATGCTCATCGCCTGCGTACTCCCCTACTCGCCGTTGTCGGCGTCGGTGACGGTGCCGTCCTTGATGGACCGGGCCAGGTTGAGCTCCGGCGCGTTGAACTTGTCCCGGACCTCCTCGCCCCACAGGACGGACTGGGTGCCCTCGTGCTTGACCAGGCCGGGGTTGATGCCGAGCTTGAAGCCGCCGGGCAGCGGCTTGCCCTCCCGGTAGGGCAGGAAGTCCAGCGGGCTCGGTCCGTTCGCGGCGTAGACGACGCAGTCGGACAGGATCGCGATCGGGTACTGCCCGGTGAACGCCGCGTGCTTGACGATCTTGCGGTGCAGGTTGATCCGGGTGCGGGAGATGACCGCCGCCCGGATGTCCGGGCGCCACGTCGGACGCTCCAGGGCCCGCCACCGCTCGCCCGGCCGCCAGCCCTCGCCCCGGGGCCGCTCGCGCAGCTTGCCCAGGCCGCCCTTCACCGTCGCCTTGATCGCCGAGACGACGATCGTCAGCTCCGGGTCGCGCTCCTTGTAGCCGTCCATCGCCGCGAGGAAGTCGGCCGGGGCGAGATCGGCGTCGACGCCGAGGTCGGCCATCGTCGCGAGGTAGGCGTCACGCAGCCGCCCGTACCAGCCGTCCAGGTAACGGCCGTTCTCGTACCGGACCCACGCCTCGATCGGCGCGACGTCGTAGCCGAGCTCCTGGGCGTACGCGACGGTCGGCGTCGCGTACCAGGCCGGGCCCGTGGGGCGGTCGCCCTTCGGCGTGAACGGGGAGGGGAGCAGCGAGCCGTCCAGCTCCACCCACTCCTTGCCGACCTTCACCTTCGACAGGTCGACGTGGGACAGGTCGACCAGCCACGAGCCGGGCAGCTTCGGGTCGAACACCGGGTTCTTGACGTGGGTCGGCTCACCGAGGCCGACGTTCAGCCCGTTCGCACCGGCGGCGAAGGCCATGTTCACGTCCAGGCCGACCAGGTAGCGCAGGGTGCACTCGGCATCGGTCATCGGCCGCGCCCAGTCGTACGCCTCCTCGAACAGCTTGTCCGCCGGTCCCCGGACGGTGAAGCGCGGCAGGTCCTTGAGCAGCGGGTGCCCGTCGGGGGCCTCGCACGGCGCGCAGTCCACCGGGTCCTTACCCAGCGACCCGGGCGTCTTGTCGTCGGCCTGCCGCAAGGCGCCAGTCTCCTCATCGCGCACGGCGTAGGTCGGCGGGTGCAGCGCGGTCATCAACTCCAGGCCGGTGACGGCAGTGGAGCCGCGCGGCGTCATCACCCGGGTCGCGTAGACGCCCAGGACGCGGGCGAGCTCCGCCGGCGGCAGCTGCGCGGCGTCGCCCCAGAACCGGGCGTCCAGCGCGTTCCACGACGGGATGCACAGCTGCACGCACTGGCGCTCCGAACCCTTGGCCGGACGGTAGATCCGCGCCCACGGCCCGAACCCGCGCTTGGTCAGCTTCCACTCCGCGCGCACCAGCTGCTTGACGACCTTGTGGCCCTCCGGGATCCGACCGGCGTCCTTCTCCTCCGCAGTGAGCGAGACGGGGAGGCCGTAGCGCTCGCACGCGGCCTCGGTGAGCACGATCAGCGGGTCGGCCGGCCTTCCCGGGCCCGACAGCTTCGGCTGCCCGAGCTTCGCCTCCTTGAGCGTCCAGTCCACCAGGGACGGCAGGGACTTGGCGGGCACGTCCAGGACCAGGCCGCCGACGCAGTACGCCAGCACCTGCCCGTCCTCGACGTCCACGACGGCCAACGGCCCGTTCTCGAACCGCGGGTCCATCTCGCCCGCCGGGGTTCCGGCCGGGGCCGCCTTCTTCGCACCCGGACGGCGCGACGTCGACGACGTCGGCCTGGTGGTGCTCGCCGGGCGGGGCGCGGCGGGAGTGGGGTAGATGGATTCGACGACTTCGTCGATCATCGCGTCCGTCACCTCGGGCATTTCGCCTGCCGGTGCGGGGGTCTGGGTGTTCTCGGTTGCAGTCATGACCGCAGCCTCGGGGGCCGGGCCTGTGGACAGAGTCCGGGCTTCCGCCGGAGCGGACACGCCGGTGAACGTGGCGGGCACCGGGGCCGGGTAGAGCTCCGCGAGCTGCTTGAGCAGCCGCGCGTACGCCTCACGCTCCGGGCCGCGCGGCTCGGTCAGCTTCTTCACCGACTCCCAGGCGGACACCGTGGCCCGGCGCACCCCGAGGGCGCCGGCGACGTCGTCCAGCGTCAGGCCGTGGGCGACCCGCAGCCTCTTGCGCTCCTCCGCCGACGGCAGAGCTGAGCGGGACGCGACCAGCGCGTCGACCGCATCGAACATCTCGGACATGGAACACCTCCTGACCCACACTCTACCCCATAAACCGCAAGATTCGCGTACGTCTACCGTACAAACACCGTACGAACCCTCTTGAGGGTGAGGCGACGTTTCATGCTGACGCCCGCAGCGGGGCCCGCTGAGGCGTCACCGCCGCCACCGTCCCGGCCTCCCTCGCCGCGCGCTCCGCACGGGCCCGGCGCAGCGCCGCGGCGTGCGAGACATCGGCTTCACGGCGGCGCTGGGTACGGGCCTGCCCGATCGGGGCCGGCGCATCGTCCGCGACGACGTCGGTCTCGGGGAACGCCCTGCGGGACAGCTCGCGCATCGCCCGGGTCTGCCGCTCCAGCGCCTCCGCGATCCCCGGGTCCACCCGGGACGGCACAGCGACCTCCTGGTGCGCGGCGAGCGCGCGTCGGTAGCCCTCACACGCCGTCTCCCTGGTCTTCGCCTCACCGGCGGGCGCGGCCGGGGCCGACTCTGCCGGAGCGGCGGCCGGAGCGGGCGCGGGTACGGCGCCGGGCGCCAGGACCCGCAGGGCGCGCACGACGGTACGGCCCGCCGCCTTGTTGGCGGCCGCGATGACCCGGGTCTGCTCCAGGCGTGCCTTCGTCGCCCACGCCGACGACTCCGGGCACACGGTGAGCTGGCCGGAGTCCGCGTCGTACGCCACGGCGGCGACATGCCCGGCGAGCTCGGGGGCGATGGCTGCCCACCGCTCCCGCAGCGTGGCGCCGGCGGCCGGGAGCTCCCAGGCCCGTTCGGTGACCAGCGCGCCGATCGCCGCTCCGAGGCCCATCGGCTCGCGTCCGTCGCGCCGCACCGTCGTGCCGGTCCGCGGCTTCTTCTTCGCCTTCTGGCTGGCGCCGTTCTTCCGGGCCGCCTCCATCGCGGCCCGCAGCGCGACCCGGGCCAGGTCGACCCCGGACACCTCGCCCTCGCTCATGCCTGCCCCCAGGTGGTGTGCCCGAGGACCAGGTGGTGCGTGCCCTCCAGGCGCTGCGCTTCGTTGACCAGCTGGTTGCTGAACAGGCGCCTTGCCGACGTCTCGCCGTACTGGTCGATGTGGTCGAACACGACGCTGTGGTCCTTCATCCCGCGCACCCGCCAGTCGCGGACCTGCTCGGGGGTCAGGTCCTCGAGGACGAGCTCCAGCTCCTGGCCGTCGCCGCCGACCGGGCCGGGCGGGGCAAACGGGAGCGGCGCGGGCAGGACGACCGGTGGCATCGGCGCGGCCGGGGCCTCGAAGGCCGGCTGCGCGGCGGCGGCTTCGGCGCGGTGGGCCTTGGCGGCGGCCTGCTGCTCACGGATCTGCGCCCACCGGTGCTCGCGGATCCACGCCTGGGCGGTCACGTCCTGGTGCAGCTGCTGCGCGGTCGCCGTACGGCGCTCGGTCTCGGAGGCGTGCGGCATCGCCGCGTCGACGGCGGCGGCGACCGCACGGCGCTGGTCACGGCGGTCGGCCTGCTTCTCCTCGCAGCGCGGGCAGTCCGTGCCGGAGTCGAGCAGCACTCGGTCGTCGCACCGCACGTCGCCGCACCGCTGCCGCTGGGGCAGGGCCAGGCCGATCAGCCAGCCCACCGGGTCCTTGATCGGCCCGGCCAGCCGCATCTGGTCCTCCAGGCGCCGGGCGACCCGGTCGGCGAGGACCTGCGGCGCGTCCGTACGCCCGGCGAGGCCGACCACCCGGGCCAGCTCGCTACGGGCGGCGGCCTCCACCAGCTTCCGGGCGGCCGGACGCTCCAGGCGCGCCCACACCAGGTCGACCGGAGCCAGGACGGCCCGCAGATCCTCCGGCGGCAGAGGCACCCTCCCCCGCTGCTGCCTGCCCTGACCCGCACCATCCACGACCCGCACCGGAGTGCCGGCCACCGGCCCGCAGCCGCCCTTCATGCCTTCGACGACCGGGGACTTCTCCTGCTGTTCCCCGCGGAGCGGGCCGCCGTCCTCGCGCACGCACGCGCGGTCCGGCAGACCGTGGTTCCCACCACGGCCTTCGCCGGAAAAGCCACAAGAGAGCGCGAGAGAACCACCAGCAGTAACCCCAGAAGCGTGGAGAGCGTGGTGCTGTGCAGTTGCGGCGAGGTCTGCCGATCCAGCCATCTCGCCCTGCCCGGCACCCTCGATCCCAGTCGCCCCAAGGGTCTCGCCCGTCTCGCCGGACTCAAGATCTCCGGATGCAGTACCGGCGAGGTCTGAAAACACGGCGTCCGCGACCCGGCGGGCCTCCCGCACGGCCAGGCCGTGGGCCTTGGCGACCGGCACCAGGCGCACCCGCGACTGCGCGTTCAGGCCCGAGCCGGTCTCCTTGCGCACCACATCCGCGACGCCGTGCTCCTGGAGGCGCTTGAGGACCTTCGCCCCGGCCGCCGCCGTGCAGCCCAGCAGCCGCGCGACCGTCGCCGCCGGACGCCCGCGCTCGGTGTCGACCGATCCCGGGCACAGCTGCAGCCAGCCCGCCGAACCCGTCGTCAGCACCATCAGCAGCAGCCCGAGCCGATCCGTCGCAGCACCCCGGCCCGTACGACCGGCGAGCAGCCCGGCCGGGATCACCGGCTTGTCCTTCGGCGCCCACCCCGGACCGAACAGCACGGTGATCAGGCTCAGCAGCACCGCCAGCTCCGAGCGAGACAGCGCCAAGGCGTGCCGCCGGTCGCCGGCCTGCTGCGCCCGGTACATCGGGATCACCCAGCACTCCAGGCCCGTCGCCCACCCGATGCTGTTGGTAGCGACGTTCGAGCCGAGGAATCCGGCACCGCGCAGCTCGGGCAGCACCGTGTGCGCGACCGTCGACTGGGACACCCCCAGCCACCGACCGAGCTCCTCCGCCCAGATCGACGTCTCGAAGTCCCGGCGCGCATCCGCCTTCGCGGTCAGCACGACCGACGCCAGCCGCGTGCCATCGGACGCACCGGCCAGCGCCGGAGACGTCACCAGCGCGCGCACCGCGGCGAGCAGCCGGGCCCGCATCGTCTTCGTCAGCTGGAGCGGGTTGCCCAGCTCCAGCCGCGCGACCGGGCCGGCCTGCGCCGGGACCGACCGCAGCCGACGGCGCGACGTCCCGCCGGCGAACTCCGCGCGAGGGCGCGGGAGCGCGGCGGCCGGTGCCGCCAGGGCGCTCATCGGCCCACCCGGACGAACGAGAAAGAGATCATCCCGGCAGCCTTGCGCGTGCCGCCTGTGGACAGAGGCCGGGAAGCGGCGAGACCCCCGATCCCTCCCGCCTGGCGGGCAACAACTTCAGATCGCGTCCCGCCACACGGGACGACCCCCTCGAGGACGTCGTCGACGGAGTTGTCGATGACCTCCGGAACGGGGTGGGTCAGCGCAGCGGCCGACGCCACCTTCGGGAGCTCCGAAGGCAGACAGTCCGCCGACCGGGCGTAAAGCGTGTGACAGTCGGGGGGTGTGATGTACGTCACAATCCCGCCAGGGGGGACACCACAACCTGCGGGAATCACCCCAGAGGGGGTACTGACCTGGTCGTGGTCGACCTGACAAGACCTGCGGTGCTCGTGCACTATGGCGATACCAGCCTTCATATGGATCAACGCAGACGAGCCCCCTTCCGGGAGCGCGGCTCGGTGGTTCGTGTGAGGAGCGGGTTCAGTACGAAGGCCAGAGGCGGATCTCCTTTCGTCGGTGGACTTGGTGCTGGTGTTCCGGAAGCCCTTGGCGGGGCCTCGGAACGGCCGCGAAGCCCCTTGGCGGGGGCCCGCGGGTTGTGCAGTGGCCCTGATGAGGGGCCGGATTTGAAATGAGCGGCTTGATAAGCCGCGGCTCAGGACCGGCGGGAACCGGGATCTGAGCGGACCGCTCTGGTGGGGGATCGCCAGGCGGTAGACGGGCCGCGCGAGGCCGAAGGGGATGGCTAGTCCACTTCTTCTTGGCGCGCGCGGCCGATGGCCGGCTAGGTCATCCCAACCCCCTGAATCCGGAGGCTGGCGTCAGCATGCGCGGGCACGGTCCGGATGGCGTGATCGCAGAAGATCAACGGCGTAGCGGCGCGTGTAGTTCCGCGCCTGCGGGTAGCCTTCATCCCGCGATCACCTCCATTCCAGGTGCGTCGCCAACGGAGCATTGCCCCGTTCGAGCCACCCCGTGGACCAGGCCCGGTCCCGGGGTGCTCGTCGTTTTGGATCACTGCTGGGCACAGCCTAACTGCACGACCCGACATATTTGCGGGGCGAATTCGCGCAGAGTCCGAGAGGCCCGGAATGCCGCGACCGTGACGCGGTACGTGATCGGAAAGTTGCCCGCCACGCGGGAGTGTCAGCTGTCGCACAGGCACCTCCCGGCCGCCTTCCAAGTCGGGCACTCCTGTTCAACCCGCTCGTAGACGCTCGGAGGGTCGTCCGGCATCCACTGAGACATCTCCTCGGTGGAGACGTGGTCGTAACGCAGGCCGTGCTTCGGCTGCCGTTGTCCGGTGCGCTCCGCTCCCTCTACCTGCACGACCTTCACGAATGGACTTACGGCTCCCACCGGATCTGATCCGAGGTCAAACCATTCGCCATGACGACGCTTATCAGCGAAACGACGGTGAAGTTCGGCTTCTGCGATATGGCCGCCTTCGAAGAGCGCGAGAAGCTCCAGAGGAACAGGCGACCCCGTTTGCAGATGGCGCAGACGACGCTCCGGATTGTCAGTCCAACCAATCTTCACGAGTGGAGAGCCGGGAGAGCCGATCAGATAGACACGTTCCTTCCTGATCACTGGCCACCCCGCAGTTCACGAAGGTGAGCGACGAACGCCTGGGCCTCGGAGGCGTTTGCGTAGTTGGACTGGAGGGCCTGACCGAGATCGGCAGACACCATCGCCAATGACGGCAGCGAGCGCCGGCTACCCGAGAGAGCCCGCTCACCAAGGGAGAGCGCCGAGTCCAGGTCACCTTCGCGGGCCGCGACCACGCCCAGCGTGACCCGGGCCTCCGCAATCCGCATGGGCGAGCGCTCCGTCCCGTCGAAGTCCGTTCCTGCCCGGATCACCTCGTGGGCCAGCTGCTCTGCGAGGCGGTTCTCGCCGACCTTGCGCAGCGCGTCCATGCGGTAGAAATCCCACTTGGCCGGGTCGACGACGAAGTGGTCCTCGATGTTCTCCGGGTACGGCATGCGCTCCAGGAGCTGACGGCCCTGGTCCAGCGCCACCTCGGTCTGTGTCCTGTCTCCGAGCCGCGCCCACGCCTTAGCTTTCTGCGCGTACAGCTGCACGGCGACGCTCTCGTTGGGCGCCACCGCGATGCCGGCCTCCGCGGCCGCAATGACGCCGCGGTAGTCGCCCCGGGTCAGGCTGAACCAGGCGCGCATCTCGTGTGCCCACCCCTGCACGCTCAGCTCGCCGGACTCCTGCCCGAGCATCAGCGCGGCCTGCCGGGTGGCCTCGGCATCACGTGGCCGGCCGGAGTCGTACTCCACGCAGCCCACCAGCAGCGACAGCTTCCCGGCGAGCGCGATGATGTCGCGGTGCTGCGCCAGGCTCACCCGCTGATGCTGGAGGCCAACAACCCGCGCCAACCAGGCTTTTCCTTCAAGCAGCAGCTGGTCAGCAGGCATGTACGCGTACTCGCAGCACAGCCGGTCCGCAGTGATCCGCAGGGCGTCCAGGGTGGCCACGTCGACGTCCGAGGCGCGCAGTCGGGCGATGATGTCGACGGTGTCCATGCCGCTGACCTGCAAAATCTCGGACCGCCCATCGCGGCGGCCCCGCTCGGGAAAGAAGGCGCCCGTCGTCGTGTTGAAGACGGCGGCGATGGCGGACCGGTACTTCGTCGGCTGCGCGTCACCGCGTTCCCAGCGCTTCCACTGGCGAAGGAGATCCTGCTCGCTGACCTCCTGGTCGTCGGGGAGCCGGACCATCAGCGCACGAACTGCGTCAGCTTGTGACCAGTCGCGCGCCGCACGCTCTTCGACCATTCGGCGTGCCCAGTCGGGACGCTCATCCATCGCCGTTCCCCTTCCCCGTACGGTCCAGCGGCGCAGCCTGCACCCCGCCGAAGTGATGCCCGCGGAGCGGAGGCTGGCCCTTCTGCGGCCGAGCATGGCACGGCGCCTTGATCGCGCGGAGGTGACAAGTGGGGGTGACATTCCAGATGTCACCAGCACTCGTCACTAGGCGGAGGGCCTGCCTTTGAGCACCGTCATGTAACGGAAGCGCTCCGTGAGGTGACTGGGAGGTACTCAATGGTGGCCGCCGTCGGGACGAGGCAGAGCACGGTCCACCGCCGCCAACGTGGCGCTCGGGTCTCCGGCGTAGACGAGGTGCGGTTCGTCAGCGGTGGGCGCCTCGAAGCGGTTCGCATGCCGAAGCAGGTCTTCCTCGCTGAACGCGATGCTGTTCGCGTCGACCAGCGACTTCGCGTTGCGCTTGCGGATCCGTTCCCAGCGCACCTCGTGAGGTGCAGGCAGGTAGATCAGCACAGGCTCGCCGCCAGCTTCCATGATGGTCGCCGCCCACAAGGCACGCTCTTCCCGTGTCCAGAATCCGTGGTCGACCACGACCTCGTGTCCGGCCGCCAGGAGCTGCTGTACCTCCAGGGCGATGTCCTTGAGGACGGGCGCCTCTCGGACACGGAACTCGCCGCGGGGGAAGTCGCGGCCGTAGTGGCCGTAGCGGCGGAACATCTCCTCATCAGGACACAGACGCCGGAATCCGGCCTCCTCCAAGGCGCGGGCGAGGGTCGTTTTGCCAGCACCTTGCAGGCCGGTCATGAGGATCGCGCGGGGCGCAGGTCCCGGCCGGCCGGACAAGGCTGCGGAGATGCGGCTGATCTCGAATCGTCCTTCCAGGGTGAGGGTGTCGGCACGCTCGGCTCGAAGGAGCTCGCCGAGGCGCGCTTCCAGGCAGTTGACGAGGGTGTCGTCCAGAAGGACGGCGTCGCCGGCGTTCACCGCAGCACCTCGGACGTGGTGCGCCGCGTGCGACCAGGAGCACCCAGGTCTACGCCGTACTCGAGGATTTGGCCGTCGACGTCCAGGAACCTGGCGGTCAGCACCAGGATCGCTGCGACGGTTTCGGCGTCCAACTCCAGAAGCTCCAGGTCCTCCTTCGTGGCGATGCGAGCGGTCTCCTCATCTATGCGCTGCTCGACCTGGCGGCCGGTGGCTTCGGCGATGAGGTCCAACGACAGTCCGCCCTTGAGGCGCTCGCTGCGCGCGAGCTCCGGCAGCACCTGGGCGAACTCCGCCGGGATCCAGGACGTTGAGTGGGAGACGATCCCGTGAGCGTCCCGGTAGACGCGGCTGCGGCGAATCACGTCGTCACCCGGGTCGATGCCGAGCACATGCGCGACGTCCTCGGGGGCCGGCACCATGCCAGCGGTGTGGCCGGAGGACTTCTCGCCCACGCCCCACGACGACTTCGTCTTGCTGCTGCGGTCGTGACGTTCGGACCCCGAGGCGAGCGACACCGGCCGCGCCATGACTTCGGTGCCGACGCCCGGGATCCCGTTGACCAGCTTCTCGTCTCGCAGCAGCTTCATGGCGCGGTCGGCCGTTGCAGTGCTGACGTTCCACTGATCTGCCAGGGCCCGGATGCTGGGCAGCAGGTCGCCCGGCGCGAGCTCCCCGGAACTCATGAGGTCGCGGTAGTGACCCGCGATGCGCGCGTACGGCGGCCGGTTGTCGGCCCTCGGTTGCCCTGGCATGTCGCCTCCTTCTTTTCCGTCTAGGTGCCTCACTATACCGCTTGACACCTGAGGGTACCTGAGGCAACCTGATGTAGGTAAGACGGTGACCCTCACGGAACACCGAGTAGTCGCACCACCGCAGTAGTCGTCCGCCCTTCGGGGCGGCCGGAGTAGCCCTCCTCAGCTCGCTGGGATCCGAGGGCGTGAGAGCACCATCGAACTCCTCCGGAGCCTGACGGCCGCGACAACTGCGTGCACGTCGCAGCGCTGTGCGCTGTCTGTCCTGCGGGACGCCGGCCTCGTGCCGTGCGGCCTGGAGGGCAGAGAGCACATTCGCGACGCGCTCCCTGCCACTCCGTCCATGAGGAGTTCAGATGTCTGCTTCCACCATTGAGCGCCCCGCCCGGACCCGCCGGAGCCGGACCCGCTCCCGCACCGTCAACGCCCGCCCGGCGCTTGCCCTCTCCACCCTCAAGCCTCACCAGTTCGATCTGCGCCCGGCCTGCGCGTCGCTGATCTGCCCCGATTGCAAGACGTGGGTGCCGATCACCGGCCTCCAGACCCACAAGCCCAAGGTCGTGCCGCACGACACCGGCCTCGCGAACAAGGACGCGTCCGTCCGCTGCCGCCTGGGAAGCAACCGCCTGGTCACCGTCGACGTGACGGTCAAGAAGTGGCAGGAGCGCCTGGAGGACGGCAACTCGGAGACCGTTCACCGCCGCAAGACCACCGTGCTGCGGAAGCCGAAGGTGGCGCCCGCCCCGGCCGTCAGCCAGATCGCCGCACAGAAGCAGGCGCCGGCGGATGACGAGCACGGTGACGGTCGGCCCATGTGGCTGCTGCGCGAGATGAAGTGGGCGTCGACCGAGTCCGCGGTTCGCGACGCCGACACCCGCCGCGCGCAGCTGCCCGACGGGGACGCGCCGCTCGGTGCGCCGCCGGTGCCGCTCAAGACGCTGCACCCCGGGCGCCGCGCGAGCTGACCCGCTCCGGACGAACGACCAAGGCCCCGGCCACCCCGCAGAGGGGAGGCCGGGGCCTTGGCTGCTCGTACGGACAGCCTGAACAGCACGACAGCCCCGGTGACTTGAGACCCTCCGGGGCTGTCCAGGACCTGACTGGAGGACCTGATGCGAAACAGCATCGCACGCCCGCTCGGCAACACCGACTCGGACCCGGACATGGATGAGGCGCTGCGCCGGGCGAGGGGTGGCAAGTGATGAACGCGATCACGAGCCTGACCGACGCGGAGCGCGAGGACCTGTCGAAGAAGAACAGCGAGCAGAACAAGCGGTCGGAGAACAACCGCCGCTGATCGATCCCCCGGCATTGCCCGTCGTCCCCGCGCCCTCACGGGCGGGGCCGGCGGAGAGCGTCGGGAGCTCACCCCCGCTCCGGCCATCCGGCCGCAGACACGCGAACAGCCCCGGGGATTGCGCCCCCGGGGCTGTCGAACGGACCTTCTGGGAGGCCCTGATGAACAGCACCATCGTACGCACCCCCTACTACGGCGCCGACACCACGGAGATCGTGGAGAGCCCCCGCGCGCTCTGCGCCGACGAGGACCCCGAGCTGTTCTTCCCGATCGGCGACACCGGCCCCTCGCTCCTCTGGGAGGAGGAAGCGAAGGCTGTCTGCCGTCGCTGCCCGCTGATGGAGTCCTGCCTCCAGGGCGCCCTGGAGCGGAACGAGAACTACGGCGTGTTCGGCGGACTGTCCGCGAAGGAGCGCCGCTCCCTCAAGCGCCGCGCGGCCCGCAACCGCACCGCCTGACGGGAGCAGCGGGCAACTCCCGGCCCGCCCCGCAGCACTGCCGCACAACGGCTGTCCGCACGGCGGGCGGCCGGCCTTTTCGCACGTCTCCAGCCCGGGAAAATCCCGGGATCGCCTTCCTCCCCCGCAGGAGAGCCCCATGGAACGCAGCCTCCAGCTCGACACCGCGACGACCCCCACCAGCGCCTCCCGGATGCCGGACTCGCTGTGCAAGCACACGCCGAAGTGCCCGACGGCCGCCAGCTCGGACCGGGAGGCCGCACAGGTCGTGGCCGCCCACCCGGAGCAGGGCTGGAGCCTGTTGTGCAACGCCCTGGTGCTCTTCGAGGACACCGGTGAGCTGCTGCCCGACGGCCGGATCGTCGCTCCGCACCGGCCCCTCGTCACGGTCTGACGGCTGCCTGATCCGCCCGCCCCGACCGCCGAACTCCTGGCGGCCGGGTCGGGCGGTGACTGAGAGCCGGACAGCCCGGACGCCCGGCCCCGCGCCGGTGCACGCGATACGAGGAGAGCCCATGGCACACCAGCCGCAGACGCAGGCCGTTCAGCCGAAGACCCACTACCTCAAGGGCGACCTGGTCCTGTTCCGCGACGTCGAACGCTTCTGGCTCGGTCTGCCGGGCCACACGTTCGTCGGCCGGGTGGAGCGGTCCTGGACGAACGTCCACAGCGGAAAGCTTCTCTACGACCTGACCGAGCTGAGCGGCAACCGCGCCCGCGCCGGGATCGACCCCGACTACATGCGGCCGCTCCCGGCGGCCGACGCGATGCACGACATCGACACCGCGCCGCTCAGCGAGCCGGACACCGGGGCGATGACCCCGGCCGCCGTCGCCTGGCTGCGCCAGCACCTCGTACGGGACGCCGCCGCGCTGCCCGCCCGGCCCTGACCACCCCAGCACAACGGCCCTCCGAGCCCCCGGCATTAGAGCTGCCGGGGTCCCGGAGGGCCTGGTCACGACCCTACCCACCGCCACAGATCCACGGTGCCCCTTCTGTACGGAGGCGCCCGGAAGAGAGAGGACACCCCGTGGCCACCAAGCCCGCCACCCGTCGCAGGCGCCAGCCCGCGGCGAACCCGAAGCCCCGCGCCGGGCGCGCCAAGGCACCGGCCGCGCCGGCCTCCATCCCCGCCCAGGCCGCCGCCCCCGAGGAGACCGTGGCGCTGGTCCACCCGGAGGCCGACCCGGTCGTGGCCGACGCCGCCGACCGCGCCGCCGACCTTCGGGACCAGGCCCTCGACAACGTCGCGCGGATCCTCGCCGACGGCGAGGCGCGTGCCACCGAGCTGCTGGACGGCGCCTGCACTGAGGCGGCCTCGATCACCGAGGCCGCCGCGAGCGAGCAGTCCCGCCTCCTGGCCGCCGCCCAGGCCGACGCCGACCAGGTCCGTACGGAGGCCGCGAGCACCGCGGCCGCCGACGCCGACCAGGTCCGCGCCGACGCCGAAGCGACGGCGCAGCAGCTGCTCGCCGATGCGCGCCGCGACGCCGACACCGTCACCGCGACGGCGACCGGCAAGGCCGACCAGGTCCTCGCCGACGCCAGCGCGGCTGCCGAGCAGCTGCTCGCCGACGCGCGCCGCCAGGCGCAGGAGGTCACCACCACGGCGGCCGCGCAGGCGGAGCAGGTCCGGACCGAGGCCGCGCAGGCCGCCGCGAAGGCCCTCGCCGACGCGGAGAACGTGCGCACCGAGCTGCTCGCGGCGGCGGAGCGCACCGCGGTGGAGACCCGCACCCGCGCGACGACCGACGCCGAACAGGTGCTGGAGCGGGCGCGGGGCGAGGCCGACCGGATGCGTGAGAGCGCGGACGGCCAGGCCACGCAGGTGCGGGCCGGAGCCGAGAAGACGGCGGCCGGCCTTCGCGCGGACGCCGACCGCGCCCTGGCCGACGCCCGCACCTCCGCTGAGGAGCTGCGGGCCGCCGCCGACAAGGACGTCGCCCGGCTGCGCGAGCAGGCCGAAGCCGACGCGAAGACGGCCCGGGAGGCGGCGGCCCAGGCCGTCGCCGACCAGGCCGCCGCCGCGCAGGCCCGAGCCGAGGGCGAGCGCGTCCTCGAGGCGGCGACGCAGCGCACCGTGCAGCGGGCGCGGCGCCGGGAGATCCGGACCGAGTCGCGCGCCGCCCGGCGCAAGGCCCGCGACGAAGCCCGGCCCGCCGGCGGAGTGCCGCCGCTGTCCGGGCAGGAGCTGGTGCTGGTCGTCGGGATCGTCCTGGCGGCCGCGGTCGTCTCCACCCTCGGGCTGCTCTCCTCCTACACCGCGCTGGAGACCAAGGCGGCGACCTGGGGCTGGGACTGGCCGTGGCTGCTGCCCGTCGGCATCGACGTCGCGATCCCGGCCTTCACCGGCGCCAGCCTGATCCTGATCCGGATGGGCATGGAGCTCCGCTGGATCCGGTGGGTGCCCCGCGCGCTGACGGCGGTGACCGTCTACCTGAACTGGCAGGCGTCGTCCACCGCCGGGGGCCGTATCGGGCACGCCGCCCTCACGCTGCTGTGGGTGATCTTCTCCGAGATCGCTTCGCACGTGTACGGCACGCGGATCGGCGCGGTCACCGGCAAGAAGCGGATGGAGACGGTGCGCCGCTCGCGCTGGATCCTCGCTCCGATCCCGACCGCCCGCCTTCGCCGCCGGATGATCCTGTGGGAGATCACCTCCTACGAGGAGGCGCTCACCCGCCTCCAGGAGCAGACGTACCTGCGAGCGCAGCTCAAGGAGACGTACGGGTGGCGGTGGCGGAGCAAGGCTCCGCTGGAGCAGCGGATGGCGCTCAAGCTCGGTGAGGCGCCCGCCGCGCTCGCCGACACGCTCACCCCCGAGGACGCGCTCACCATCGAGCGGGTGGAGGAGAGCGCGCGCGCTCACCCCGACGTGAGCGCGCTCACCTCCGGGGAGTCGGACGGTGAGCGCGAGCGCCCGGCGCTCACCTCCGGCGCTCACGAGGGTGAGCGCGACACGGAGGACGACGACGCTCACCGAGCGGACGGCGCTCTTTCCCGCAGCGAGAGTGAGGCGCTTACCGAGCGCCGCCACGCTCGTATCCGTCTCCTCTACACCGAGCTCGGGAAGCGCCCGGAGTGGACGGAGATCCGCGACGCGCTCACCGACGCGGGCCTGGACGGACCGACCGGCACCCCGGTCTCCCGTCCGACCGCCCAGCGTCTGCGCGCTCAGGTCGAAGAGATCACCCCGAGCGCGTAGGTGAGCGCCCGGTGAGCGCGTCGCGCTCGCCCCCCGGTGAGCGCCCAACGCGCTCACCGTCTGGCAGAACCCCCTGCCGCTCATGGTCGCCCCCGGCCCGCGCCCACGCTCCCGAGCGTGAGCGCGGACCGGGGACGGCCACGGCCGGCAGGCCGCCCGCCCGTACCCCGCCCCGAGCGGGGCGCGGCGGGCAGCCCGTACCGAGCACGATCCCGGCCCCGCACGCACGCCTCGGGGACACGGACCCATGAACCCCATCCCCTTCCACCCCCGAGACCTGGAGGTCTTCCCCATGACCGAGAACAACAGCCGGTGGACCTCGGACCACCTGATGAAGCCCGGTGGCACCGCCCTGTACGGCGCCCAGCAGCGCGAGCGGCTGCGGCAGATGGCCGACGAGGTGAGGGCGCTGCTCAACGAGTACCGGGCCGACCTGGAGAACATCCAGATCGAGGGCGACAAGCCCTTCGCGCCCCGCATTCGCGCTTATCTCGCGTCGCGCCCGCTGGCGCAGCTCGAAAGCGACCTGCGGAACGCCGTGAATCACGCCGGAAAGCTCGACGCGGAATTCCAGAAGCGGTTTGTCGAGCTGCCCAAGAAGCGGGAGGCGAACGCGGAGAAGAAGGAGCTGGAGAAGGCCAGGAAGAAGGGCCTGAACACCGCCCGCACGGCCGCCACCGCCGGGCAGCTCAACGGCCTCACGAGCGCCCTGACCGAGCCGACCGGCGACGGGAAGACCGTCGCGAAGAAGACCGGCACGGACGGTGGCGATCACACCTTCCTGGACTTCCTGGAAAAGAGGGCCTGATAAGTGCCCGCTTCCCTTTCCGAAGGCCAGACGGCGCGCTGGAACAAGCGCCTGGCGGAGACCACCACGAACAAGGCGCGGGCGACCGCGCTGTGGGACCTGGCCCGCCTCCTGGCGGGCACCGACGACGCGGCATGGGCCGACCTGGTCGTGCTGCTCCAGGGCTGGACGACGGAGCAGCAGGGCCGGCGGCCTTCGCCGTAACGCTCCGCGCTCATCACCACTCATCATCACCGCCTCACTCCGTGAATCCGGGGGGCCCATCACGCGCGCCTATACGCGCGCGTGAGGCCCCCCGGATTCGCCACGCTGAGTGACTGATCGAAGGAGACGGCCGATGGCCGACGACGACGCCGGGGGGACTGTCTACGGCTTCCCCGGCGGGCTGACGATCCCGGGGCCGGTGGGCAGCGGCCCGCCGCCGCCCGGGGCCGCCGCCCCCACCCTGCCCTCCCTCCCCGCCCTCGCGCCCCCGCCCTCCCTGCTGGTCGCCGGAAATCCCGGTGTCGGCAGCGGAAACACGACGACCGCGAACCCGGACCCCGGAATGCCGGACAGTCCGCAAGGGTCGGGAGTCGCCGCCATGTCGGCGGTGATGATGGCCGGTATTACCGTCGCCGCAATGCGCGGCGCATGGAATGCAGCGGCTTATCTAAAAGCCCGGCACGAACACCACCGGGCAATTGCGGATCAGCAGCGGGCGGCGGCCGATAAAGCCTCTATCGGAGTGGAAGCGGCCCGCCAGAAAAGCCGGTTGCAGTCCGGCCCGGAATTCGGGCGCGGCACCCGCACATCGGGCGGGGGCGGCGGCCGGACGAATTCCGGAAAGAACAACACTCCCAGCACCTTCCGCTCCTCCGGCGGCTCCAAGACGCCGGGCGGGGGCGGAGGCAAGACGCCCAGCAAGACGCCTGGCGGCGGCTCTGGCGGCCGTACGCCCACGCTGGGCAGCGGAGGGCGGGGAGGCAGCGGAGGAGGCCGCAGGAACGGCCTGGAGCTCTCCGGGGGAAAGGGCGGCGGAAAGGGCGGATCGGGGGGCGGAAAGACCCCAACAAGCGGCACGAAGAACAACTCCGGCGGCCTGTCCGGGGCTGTTCGCGACCGTGCGGCGGACCGGGTCCGCAACGGCCCCAAGCCGAAGACCCCGACGCCGACGAACACGCGCACCCCGGGAATCCGGGACGCCGCTCGCGACCGTGCCGCCGACCGCATCCGCAACGGCCCCAAGCCCAAGACCTCGACGACCGGAACGTCCGGCACGGGCGGCAAGGGAACGGGCACGACCAAGCCGGACCGCGGCCCCCGGGTCCGGGACGCCGCGCGGGCCCGGGTCGCGGACCGCATCACCACCGGCTCCTGGACGCCGACCGGCCGCAAGCCGGTCGACCTCACCAAGAAGGGCTCGGGATCGTCGGCCACGCCGGCGACGATCCGCGGGGCGCTGCGCCACCGCACGGTCGGCCGCATCCTCAACGGCAAGAAGCCCAAGCCCGATCCGGCCGCCCCGCCGAAGGTCAGCCTGGTCAAGAAGCCCAAGACCGGCACCAGCGGCTCGGGAGCGGCGGCGACGCCGACGACGATCCGCGGGGCGCTGCGCCACCGGGCCGTCGGCCGGATCCTCAACGGCAAGAAGCCCAAGGCGACTCCGGCCGCCGCCGCGGCTCCGGCGAGCCCGAAGGTGAGCCTGACCAAGAAGCCCAAGACCGGCACTCCCGGCGCGGGCGGCACGGCGGCGGCACCGAAGGTCAGCCTCACGAAGAAGCCGAAGCCCACCTCGGGCGGCCCGGCCGGCCCTGGCGGGTCGGCCCCGAAGGTGAACCTGCGCAAGAAGGTCCGGCTCACCAAGCCGCCGCGCAGGCCCGGCTCGGGCCCGGCCGCCACCGGCGGCACGGGCACGACCGGCCCGAAGTCGACCGGGCCGACCAGTACCGGCCCGAAGTCGAAGGCCGACAAGTCCCGCACCCGCCGCGGCTGGTGGGAGCGGGCGAGCTCCCGCCGCTCCGGACGCTCCGAGCCCGACCCGTCCAGCACCACCAGCTCCGGCACCACGCCGGGGCCGGGCGCAGCACCGGGCGGGGGCTTCGGCCCGCCCCCGGGCTGGGGCTACACGCAGGGAGCGACGATCACCGTCGAACAGGTCGGCGGTGAGGCATGGACCGCCCGCCGCAAGGAGAACCGCCGCGCGGCAGGCGTCCCGGCCGGGGCCATTCCCGCATCAAGGACAGGAGGAACCGGAGTGACCGTGCCCGTCCCGACGCGAGCACCCAGCACCCAGTACGCGGACAGCGACCTGACGATCTACGACGTCATCGACTCCGACGCCGACATGGCGGAGGAGATCATGGCGGGCGTCGACGAGGCCAACGCCGCGGCTGAGGGCTGCGAAAAGATGATGACGAAGCTGGAGGCCCTCCACCAGAAGATCGTCGACCTGAAGGTGCCCGGCGTCCTGGAGGGCTGGGTGCTGATCCTCGCGGAGAAGGCCGTCAGCGTGAAGGCGAAGGCGGAGGCCCTGGCGGAGAAGCTCCCCGCCGCCTCGGAGGCCATCGCTACCGCCGGTGAGAACGCGGCGCGCCGCCACAAGCCGCTCGCCGACGTCACCCGCGATCACGGCCACGCCGCTCCCGCTGAGCGCGACTACCACGTCGAATAGGAGAAACCACGTGTCTGATCTCGTTCCCGTGATCGGCGGAGCCCTCCAGAAGACCGGCTCCGTCATCGTCGGCGCGGTCCGCTTCGGCATCGTCGTCGCACAGCTGACCGCCGCCAGCGCCACCATGATGGGCCTGTCCAACCAGGTCCGCTCCACGTTCAAGTACGTGGAGGACTGCGCGAGTTCGGTCGACCGGCTCGCCGACCTCGCCGCGTCCAAGGCCGTCGACCAGTCCACCGTCAACGAGCACCGCGAAGCGGCGACCGTGATGCGGGACTGCAAGGACGAAGCCGAAGCCATGGCGGTGGAGTGCGAGGAGATGTCCACGCTCTTCCACGAGACCGCCGACGGCCACATCGCCGACTACGGCGCGGTCGCGGACGCCGCGAACAACATGCCCGACGGCATCGAGATGGCCGACCGCACCTTCTACAGCAACCGCTGACCCACCCCCACCCCGCACCAAGGGCGGCGAACCCCATGACGGGTTCGCCGCCCTTCCCTATGCCCTTGAAGGAGAGCCCACCGATGATCCGCCTCGGACCCCTGCGCGGCCGCTTCGCCCTCGCCCGCAACGCCTTCGGCCGCGTCGCCACCGTGGCCGGCACCGGCGCGCTCGCCACCGGCGCCTTCACCCACGACGTCTACGGCCCCTCCGTCCTGGCCGCCCTCGGCTGCGCCGGATGGGGCGCCCTGTGGTCCATCACCCTGCCGCGCGACGCGGCGGGCAACACCGCGATGGGCCTGTACCTGGCCCCCTCGCTGTCGATGGCCGCGCTGCTCACCGCGCAGCGCATCGTCCCCGGCATCGACTGGTACTGGCAGCTGCTCGCCGACGCCGGATGGAGCGCCGCGGTGCTGTACGTGCGCCCGGCCCGCATGGCGCGCGTCCTGGTCGGCCGCGAGAAGTCGCTGACCCCGGAAGCGATCGAGCAGACCCAGGTGCTCCTGGCCGCCGACACCGTCCAGGCCGGGCCCCAGCACCCGATGGCCACCTTCTGGGCGCAGCACGTCGCCATCGAGGGCGGCGCCGCCCCGAACACCGTGCTGGAGCAGATCGAGCGGACCGGCGACGACTCGATGAGCGCCGTCATCCGCTCCACCCTCCCCGGCAAGCCGGTCCCCAAGATCGACCTGCTGGAGCTGTCCGCGGCCATCAACTGGCCCGAGGACGACATCGCCATCACCCCCGTGCCCCGCCAGGGCGCCGGAGTCCGCCGGCTCACCGTCGGCCAGGCCCCCGAGCAGGCCATGGACCTCTACACCGCCTGGGAGAAGCTCATCGCCCCCAAGGGCATGCCCGGCACGGTCATCACCGCGATCCGCACCGTCGACATCCCCGACGAGGAACCCAAGGAGCTCCCCGCATGAGCAGGATCTTCGAGCTGACGGTGGAAGCGCCGCCCGGCGACATCATCAGCTACCACCCGATGCGCCTGGCCGACGCGCTCGGCATCAAGGACGTCAACCGGCTCGCGGTGGAGACCAACGGCACGTCCAAGGCGCTGGTCACCATCTACCCCGACGACCCGCTCGCCCAGGTCATCCTGGCCGACCCGCAGCTGCTCGTCATGGACGCCAAGGGCCGCATCTACATCGGCCGCTACCACAACGGCCGTGCCTCCCTGCTGCGCCTGTACGACCCCAAGTCCGGCTCCGCGCAGCGCCTGCTGCTGTTCGGCACCACCGGCGCGGGCAAGAGCACGGCAGGGCAGATCATCCTCGCCGCGATGAAGCGCTCCGGGATCGCAGTGCTGTACGCCGACCTCAAGGGCGGCCAGTCCGCACCCGAGGCGTTCGGACAGAAGGAGCACGGCGACGACGGCAACGTCGCCTGGCGCGTCACCACGCAGGAAGGCACCATGGCGCAGCTGCGCACGACGTGGCTGACCATGATGGACCGCCAGGACCGCTACGCCCGGATGGGCCGCTCCAAGTTCCTCAAGGACCGGCCCGACCCGCTGATCTACCAGATCATCGACGAAGCCAACCGCCTCCTGGAGAAGGGCGCCCCCTACCGGGACGAAGCCACCTTCTACATCAAGGACATCGGCCGCACCGGCCGCTCGCTCGGCATCGGCATCGGCCTGTTCGCGCAGGCCGGCCACCTCGAGGAGATGGGCGGCAGCGACACCCTGCGCGCCATGCTCAAGGAAGGCGAAGTGATCCTGCTTCGCTGGACCAGCTCGATGATGAAGCAGCTGGTGACCGACGGCCTGCTGCCCACCGGGATGGTCCTCGCCCCGATCCCGAAGTACGCGGGCGAAGTCGACCTCGTCTCGCAGTTCGACGAGGACCACGAGGACGACGACCTGCCCGGCACCCAGGGCACCTCGTACAACGTCAACGGCCGCTACCCGTCCCGCAAGATGCGGTTCTGGAACATCGGCTCCGAGATGCCCACCGAGGGCCTGGACCCGGAGGTGCTGGAGCTCTACGGCCCCGGCGCCCCTGCCGAGATCGAGCAGGACGCCTGGGACCTCATCGGCGACGCCTACGGCCAGCGCCTGGACGGCATGGAGGCGTACCGGGCCGTGTTCCCCGAGCCCGAGGAAGACGAGGACGGCGAAGGCGGCGGGGGCGGAGGCAAGAAGAAGAAGGGCTCCGGCGGTTCCGCCGGCACCCGGGCCGCCTCCCCGGTCCCGGCCGCGGCGGCCAAGCCCCGCGCCCGCACGCTGCGCGACCGCGTCCAGGCCGTCCTGGACGCGCACGACGACCCGCTGGACGCCCTCCAGGTCCTGGAGCTCGTCAACGAGGACGGCGGCCGCACGGTCCAGCTCGGCAGCGTCCGCAACACCCTGACCACCCTCAAGAAGTAACCCCTCGCCCTCCGGCCGGGCCGGGCCTCGCGCCCTGCCCGGCCGCCGGCCCTCCCCGAAGGAGTTCCCCGCCGTGGCGCTGACCGTCTCCCTGGTCGTCTTCGCCGGAATCATCGTGCTGGTCCTGCTGCGCACCGGCTACCTGCGACTGTGGCCCGCGCTCGCCGCCGTCCTGTTCGGCTTCACCCTCGCCTCCACCGGCATCGCCCCCGCCATCACCGGCGGGATCAGCAGCGTCGCCGGATGGATCAGCAGCATCGGATAGCCCAGACCCACTCCCCCGCCCTTCGCGCCCTCCCCGCCACCACGGCCGGGAGGGCGCACCCGTACCCGAACGGAGAACACCATGGACTTCCACCCCACCCCCGGGCGCCCGATGACCGACTACGAGGCCGCCGTCGAAGCCAAGCGCATCCTGGACGCGAACTTCCGGCCCGAGCAGCCGGACCACCAGCAGCCCGTGCGCCACTTCCCCACGTCGTTCCGCGACGAGAGCCCCGTCCCCGCCTACGGCGACACCCCGCCCGTCCATCAGGACGACCGCCGGATCGTGCCCGCCTGGGCGGCCGGGATCGCGGTCGCCTCCATCGGCGTCGGCGCCGGAGTCACCGGCATCGGCTGCGGTGCCTGGCTGGTTCTGCAGGGCCTCGCCTCGGTCACGCTGAACAGCGTCTTGATGGTCACCCTGCCGTTCGCCGGCCTCGCCATGGCCGCCACCGCGATCGGCGGCGCGATCAACCGCGCCCGTTCCGCCGTCACCAAGAACGTCTACGAGGCCCCGGTCACCATGCAGACCGAGATCAACAACAACACCACCACGCGCGGCATGTTCTTCGCCCGCACCCGCAACGACGTCCGCTGAGCACCGGGCACCCTGCGTCGTACTCGAACCCCGCCCACACGGCCGGGAGTCGAGTACGGGGCAGGCCGCCCGGAGCAGCCGACGCGATCAGTCGTCGTCCAGGTAGATCAGCAGGCGGCCGTACTCATCGACCTCCGCCTCATAGATCACGCCGTCGACGACCGCATGGTCGACGACCACCTCGAAGTCGTCTTCGTCGTCGATCCACAACATGCCGTCGTCGTCCGTGAACGCCGGATAGATCACCCCGTCGGCGATCACCGAATCGAACTCGACTGACATCGCGCCCCCTTGCTGCTCCCTGGCCTCGCCCAAGCCTGTCGCACCCAAGGCCCCGGCAACAGAGCCATTCCCATCCCGTACGCAGCGTCACCGCCTCGAAGGAGAAGCCGACCATGACCGACCACAACGACCGCACCCCGAACATCCCCGGTCAGCGCCAGGAGCTCCACCACGACCAGGACCTCAACCTCCCGCCGGCCCCTGCCCCGGCGGGCGACCACCAGGGCGCGAAGCTGCCCCAGTTCGCCGCCGCCCGCGAATGGTGGGACCACGCCTGGGAGACCGGCGGCTTCCTCCACCAGCGCTGGGAGGACGTCCGCCAGGTCCCCGAGCTCGGCTGGCACGGCATGGCGAACTGGGTGAAGGCCGCGCTCGGACTCGCCGGGATCTGCGCGGTCATCATCCTGCTGGACGGCGCGACCGACGTCCTGGCCACCGCGCTGCACGACCTGCTGACCGCCGTCCCGCGCGTCCAGGTCGGCACCGACACCTCCGACGGCATCTTCGCCGTGGTCGACCAGCCGATCCGCTCGTACATCGCGGCCCACTCCGCGACGCTGCCGATCAGCGCCTCCACCGTCTACACGCTCTGGCAGATCGTCGGCCTCTTCGGCCTGGTCGGCGGGTTCTTCCGCAGCAGCGGCGCCCGCATCACCTGGACGGCCTGGGGCGCGGCCAGCATCGCGATGGTCTACAGCGCAGCTCCCGCCGACGGCCGCACTATCGCCACCGGCCTCGCCGTCCTCGCCTGGACCGCCGCCTCCGCGCTCGCACTGCGCGGCCTGAGCCTGCGCCCGTCGCTGTTCATCCACACCGCCGCCCCCACCATCGACATCCGCCCCGAGATCCGCGTCCCCGTCCCGGCCGCCCCGCCCGTCGACGACACCCCGGACAACGTGCACCCGCTCACCAAGCGCTGACCCGTCGCCCTGCCTGGTCCTCGCCGCCCCTACGCGGGCGAGGGCCGTACAGGCCGCCCGGCCACCCGCCACCACCCACGCCCCGCCCGCGGACCTTCCGCCGGCGGGGCACAGCACTGCCCGCCACCCACCCGATGGAGGACATCCGTGCTCATCCCCCGCCCGCGCCGCCGCATCGGCCGGCCCCGCCCGCAGCGCCCCGGACCCCGCTACCCGCAGTACCCCGCCCGGCTCCCCGGTACCTGGAGCCGGTGATGCCGCGCCCTCGGAAGAAGAGGCGCCGCGAGCTCAAGAGGGTGCCGCGCAGCACGGCGACGCTCGAAGAGTTCGACCGGCGCTCGTGCCCCGAGGGCCTGGTCACCCGCAGGCAGCTGCGCGAGCGGGGCCTGAGCCCCGGCGGGCACGGACCGGTCGCGGTCCTGCGCTGCAAGGGGTGCGCGTACCGGCCCGGCCAGTCGTGCAACCACCCGACCAGGGGCTGGCTTTACGACCTGGCGCTCGCCCGGCCGAAGCGCGTGCCGACGATGGCGCAGGAATGGGCGCTGGACCGGGCGATGGCCGCCAGGTCCACGTGCCCGGAGTGCAAGCGCCGGTACTACTTCTGTCTCCCGCTGCGCACCCAGGGCTGCTGCGACCCGTGCGCCCGCGGCTATGAGCCCAGCCCCGACACGTACTTCGCGTCCACGGCCCCGGTGACCCACCGGCTCGCCGCCTGATCAACGAATCCCGTCAAGGAGCGTCACCATGCCGCTGTTCACCCGCACCGCCGCCCCCGCGCCCGAGACCTGGACGCCGGAGGGCACGATCGTCTCCCAGCGCTTCCGGGCGCTGGAGGGCGCGACGATCCTCGTCTACACCGGCGACACCGACCGGGGCAGCGCCCACTACGCCGTCGCTTGCCTCGGTTGCACGCACCGCGCGGACCGCAACAGCGTCGGCAACGTGATGTCGGAGGCGGAGGCCGCCCAGGGCGCAAACGCCCACGCCGCCATCTGCCGGGCGGTGCCGCGCGGCGTGCCCGCCCGCCCCGACGACCCCGAGGCCGCGAAGCTGATCCGCTCCCGGCTGTGGGCGCGGCGCTACGGCACCAAGCCGCACCCGGTGCGGCTCTCGGAGTTCACCGCGCTCCGCGTCGACCTCCAGCGCTCCACCGACTGGATCAAGGCGCTGCTGGGCGGCATCGCGCAGGCCGACCCCGGCTTCCTCGCCGCGACGCCCGCCGCCTCCGGGCAGGGCACCCGTTTCACCATCCAGCCCTTCGACCGGCCCTGACGGTGCGCGCCCGAACCGCCGCCCTGCTCGCGGCGGCCGTGCCCGTCACGGTCGCCGCGGCCGCCGCCGTCCTCAAGGCCGGCCACTGGGAGCTGTACGCCGACCGGCACCGCATCCGCTTCACGCCCGTCGCCCGCCGTTCCTGCCCCCACTGCCGGGGCGCGGGCGGCTGGTGGGTCGGCGGCCCGTTCCCGGAGATGGACGCGTGCGGCTGCTGGTCGAACCGGCGCGAGCTCCGCATCCGGCTCCTGCCCGTCCCGGCCTGGCCGGACGAACCCCCGTTCTGAAACGGACTCCGCTCCCGGCCACACATGGCCGGGGGCGGAGTCCGCTCACGGGTCGGCCGCAGCATCGGCAAAGAGGCCGGCCGCCCCGCTCCCCCGTCACCCGGAAATCCGAGATCAGGAGAACCCCAGCATGCCCCGTCTCTCCCTCACCACCGAGCGCCTGGCCCTCTTCGGCACCCTCCTGGCGACCTTCGGCGAGCTGCATCCTGCCTGTGACCACTGGGTCCAGGGCTCGAAGACGGCCTCGCGGAAGCGGCTGTACGGCGAGGACCTGGTCCACGCCGACGGCTCCCCCGCCACGCCGGGCTCCACCCGCCCGACCATGACCACCAGCGAGCTGGGTCGTCGTGCGGTGGCCTGCCACGTCGCCTCGTACACCGCCGTACAGCTCGGGGCGACCGTCGCGATCACCCGCGCGTTCGGCTACCGGGTCACCCCGGCCGCGCTGCTCGCCGGTGCGGCCATCAACGCTGGAACACACGCCGCGATCGACCGCGGAGCGCTTTTGCTGTGGCTGGCGAAGAAGACCAAGAAGACCGGCTACATCGAGCACTGCAAGGCCGCCCGCGTCGACGACGACGGCAAGGCCACCTCCGAGCTCACCGGGCCGGGCAGCGCGTGGATGGAGCTGGATGCCGCGCTGCACCGCGCGATCGGCGTGGGCGCGGCCGCCGTCACCGTCTGGCTCACCACACGCCCCGGCGCCCGCCGGTGACCCGCACCCGACTGGACCGCGTACAGGCGGCCGCCGGAATCGCCAAGCTCGCCCTCCAGCAGATCGAGGACGAACTCACCGGCGACGTCGGCGCCCAGGAGCTCGCGCAGATCCTGCGCGAGCTCCACCACGAGGACCACCGCCAGGACGGCGTCCTCGGCTCCCTCGCGCAGCTGCTCACCGTCGCCGCGCAGGCCGCCGGACGCATCGAGCCGGACCGCGACGGCGAGATGTCGTGCCCGCTGCACGAGGCCGCGGCCCTCATCACCGAGAACGCCGGCCTGCAGACCTACTACGCCACCCGTGCTCTTGACCCGCAGGGAGAATCCGCATGAAGACCTTCCGCCTGGACAACGCGCTGCCCGTCGACACGACGATCCCCGACCCGTCGCTGGTGTGCCTGATCGGCGCGGCCGGATCGGGCAAGAGCACGTGGGCTGCCACCTGGCCCGCCACGCAGGTTCTGGAGCTCGACAGGTTCCGGGCCCTGGTCAGTGACGACGCCGGGTGCCAGGAAGCGACCGAGGACGCGGTGTTCGCGCTCCAGGCCGTCCTGGAGGCGCGCCTGGCCCGCCGGAAGATGACGGTGGTCGACGCGACGAATTGCGAGCAGGCCGTGCGCGCGAACCTGATCGCCACCGCCCGCCGTCACGGCGTGCCCGCCGTCGCGCTGGTCGTCCCCACCCCGGCCTCCGTGTGCGTTCAGCGCCAGGAAGGCCGACCCGCGAACCGGCGAGTGCCCGAGCACGCTGTCCTCGCGCAGCACGCCGCCATGGTCGACGCGTTCTCCGGCCTGCCCGCCGAAGGCTTCGATCACGTCGTCGTCGCGGAGAACATCTACCGCCTCCAAGAGCTGCTCCAACGGGTCAGCGACGCCCGGTGCGCAGACCTGGGATGGAACGACGGCGAGGGCCTGGGCGACCTGCTCCTGGTCCGCCGCTACTTCGGCCCCGAGATCCTGCCGATGTGGCGCTGGCGCGACGGCTCGCAGCTCGCCGGCGGCGACCGCGTCGCGGAGATCCGCCTCGGAGCGGACCGCATCGTCCTCGCCCAGCGCCCCGACGTCGACGGCGAGGGCGACGTCGGCTTCGACGTCCTGGTCGGCTGCCCCTTCGACGACGAATGCGAAGGCCAGGCGTGGGCGCCGGTCTACAACGTCACCGACCTCCTGCGCGCCCTGACCGGCGAGCTGATGAACGACCCGGACGTGCGCTGCACCCTCCACGGCCCGGACGACAACGACGACCAGGACGACGACCCCGAGGGCCGCGCCGACCTTGAGGCGCAGGCCATGGAGGCGATCAGCGAATGACCACCCAGCGCCCCGCGTGCGGGTGGGACCAAGCCGTCTCCCGGTGCGGCCGGTGCGGCGCCCAGCACACCACCACGACCGAAGCCGACTACCTCAAGGCCGTAGGCGCTCACGGTGACGCCCACGCCGTGTGGGACCGGCTGAACCCGATCGAGCGCGACGGGATCACCTCGATCCTGCGCACCATCCTGGCCGCGCCGGACCTCGCCGTAGAGCTCCTGGCGCTCGCCGACCGGCAGTCGGCGGAAGACAGCACCCGGTGAGCCGGGCCGCTGACGGGCCGCACCCCCACCCGCTCACCCCGGCCGACCTCCCCGACGGGGACGACTGGTTCCGCGGCTGCCCCGACTGCCACCTCCCGATCCAGGGCGGGGGCGCGGGCCTGGCCGCGCACCGCCACACCGTCCACACCAACTCCGGCGACCCGCGCATCCCGATCACGATCCGGCTCGATCTCTGACAAGGAGAACCCGATGGCTGCTGTCCTGACCACGACCGACACCTTCGCCGCGCTCGACGCCTGCTTCACCGCGGACCTCGCCGCCCTCACCGGCAGCGAACCGCCGCGCAGCCTCGCCCCGGCCCGGTTCATCGATCTGGTCGAAGAGGTCCGCGACCTCCTCGCCGACTCCCGCCTTCCCCACTACGAGGACGCCAGCGACGACCTGGACCACGCCGCCGACTACCTCACCGACGCACTCACCAGCCCGGACGGCGACCAGCGCTCGCTCCTGGCCTCGGCGCGCACCCACCTGCGCGACGCGATCGGAGCGGCCAACTGCCCCATCTGAGTTGAGCGCACTCCGTGCCGCCCCGGCCCTGCACCCGCAGGGCCGGGGCGGTCGCGGTGGCCCCTCAACACAGAGAGGAGATGGACGTCATGACCAAGCCCCCGTACTACGAGGTCGACGTCCCCATACGCAGCACCGAGACGCCCGGCCTGGAAGGCGTACACGTCTTCACCGGCTGGGCGGACAGCCGCGGCGCCGCCGTGAAGGCCGCGCACGAGGTCTACGACGCGGCACGCACTGCGGCGCAGGCCGGACAGGAGATTCCCCACGGGCGCCCGGACGGCTGGTGCGCCTGCGGATACCGGCCTGGCTGGGAGCTCGACTGGCCCGCCGCGACGGCCGGCCCCTGGAGGAGCCCGTACAGCTGGCTCAACTCCAAGCCCTTCGAGATGTAGCTCTGCCCCGGGACAGCCGCTCTGCTTGACCGGCTTCGACGACTGCCCCGGGCCCATCCATCCCGTACGAGACGAGACGGAGAACCCAAGTATGTCCTCCCTCCTGCGCGTTCAAGGCCGGATTGGCCAGCGCACCCTCTTACTGACCACCGCCGCCGTGCCGTTGACCGGCTGGGCGGTTCACGCGACGGTGCTGCTCAGGCAGAGCGCCCGCAAGGACAAGGACCCGCTGACCGGCCTGCTGCGCCGCGACGTCTACACCGCCCGCGCCCGCCGGATCCTCGCCCGTCACGGTGACGACACGGTGCTGGTCATGGTCGACGCCGACCACTTCAAGGCCGTGAACGACACGATGGGCCACCCGGCCGGGGATGCTGTCCTCGCGGCGTTCGGGGCCCGGCTCACCGCTTGGGCGGGCCCGCGCGCGTCCGTTGGCAGGCTCGGGGGCGATGAGTTCGCCGTGGTCCTGGAGCTGAAGGCCGGCCGCCGCGCGCAGCGCCTGGAGCAGCTGGTGCGGATGCTGCACACCCCGGTCGTCCTGGACGACGGTCGGACCGTCGACGTCGCCGCTTCGGTCGGCGCCGCGGCCCCGACCTCGGTCGGCTCCCGCGACCTGACCGTGTTGCAGAGGGCCGCCGACGCCGCTCTCTACGACGGCAAGCACTCCGGCCGTGCGGTCCTCGCGACGGCGCAGCACCGCACGGTGCCGTCCATCAACGGCCGCCGTGCCGGGCGTCCGGGCACGGCCCTGTGGGGGCGGGCCGCATGAGCGCCGTGACCCTGCCCGAGGGCGACTGGATCCGCGGCATCAGCATCCGGCAGCCGTGGACCACCGCGATCCTGACCGGCGCGAAGACGATCGAGAACCGGCCCCGACCCTGGCGGCCCGGCTGGGTGCTCCTGCACGCGAGCCAGCAGATCGACCGCCCTGCCCTGCGCCTGCCGTTGGTCGCCCGCACGATCCGAGGCCGCGAACTGGTCACCGGCGCCGTGGTCGGCGTCGCCCGGATCACCGACTGCCACCAGGACCCCGACGGCTCCCCGCCCTGCACCCAGTGGGCGCAGGCCGATGCGTGGCACGTGGTGCTCGCCGACGTCCAGGAGCTCGCCCTGCCCGTCCCCGTCGGCGGGCAGCTCGGTCCCTGGAAGCCGACGCCGGATCTGCTGGAGCAGGTGTTCCAGCAGCTGCCCGGCTTCCGGCCGTGACCACCCGAGGCAAGAAGAAGCAGCCGTTCGAGCCGGGCCTGGTCCCGGCTCCCGGCGCGCTCCTCGAATGGCGCGACAGCCAGCACTACGACCGCTGGCAGGACCGCCCCTGCGCGCTGTGCAACAAGCCCACGCCGATGCGCTCCCACTCCGGGGAGCCCGTCCACAAAGCGTGCGCTGAGGACTGGATCGCCGCGAACCCCGTTGAGGCCCGCCGCGAGGGCCGGTTCGCCTCCGACACCCAGCCCAAGAGCACCAAGCGCGCCAACCACGCCTGAACCCCTCCCCTTCGGAGGTCCCCATGAGCAGCACCGACCGCGACGTCGACCACGCTCTCGCCTACCCCGAACCGCCGGCCTCCCCGCTCTGGCACCGCCACGGCGGCGCGACGGTCCGGCCCCTCACTCCCGCTGAGCAGAAGCGCAACTACGAGCTCCTGGCGCTCGCGCAGCGCGCCCCCCGCCCCCGCTCCCCTCGCCCCACCCAGACCCTGGCGGAGGCCAGCTGATGGACACCAAGCACTGCGCCGTCGACGGATGGGTCGACGCGATCCCCGCTCCCGGCCCGAACCGCACGGCGATGTTCGACCTGACCGTTCGCCCCGTCGACGCGGACACCCTGCCCGAGGACGCCCCCGACACCGTCGTCTCCTGCACCGCCAAGGACGCCGGGATCGTCCACGAGCTGCTGACCGGCATACAGCCCAGCGACCTGCTGCGCGTCACCGGCACCCTGGTCCAGCCGTCGACGCCCGGCGAGCCCGCCCGGCTCACCGTGGACGTCCTCGAGGTCCTGGACACCGCGCTGCTCCCCGTCCTGCGCGAGATGGTCATCGACCGGTACGCCGACTATGTCGTCGTTTTCGACGGGGACTACGACCAGGTCCCCGTCTTCACCGCGAGCGGCCGGTGGGTCGGCCTGGCCGACAACCCCGACGCCATCGCCACCCTCATCGACAACGACCAGCGCGTGAACGGCGGTGACGCCTGATGGCCACCGTCACGCCCTCCCGCACCGTCTTGGAGCGCTTCCCCGCCGGAGGCCCCCGCGGCTCCTGGCCGGCCGAAGCGTACGCAGCTGCCCAGCGCGCTCAGGGCACCGACGCCCGGGTCGTGATGGACCTCGGCAGTGACCAGTTCCTCGTGGTCACCGACACCACCGCCCACTGATCCACTTCACCGAGAGGTGCTCATGACCGAGACCGAGACCACCCGCTACACCGCCGACGTGGTCGCCCTGACTCCCGACGGCAGCGTCCTGCTGATCGAGCGCGACTGGCCGCCGTTCGAGGGTGCCTGGGCTTTGCCCGGAGGCCACCAGGACGAGGGGGAGACCAGCCGCATGGCGGCCGCCCGGGAACTCCTGGAGGAGACCGGGGTCCGCGTCGACCCCGACCAGCTGCGCGAGATCGGCACCTGGGACCAGCCGGGCCGCGACCCGCGCGGCAGGTACAGCACCGACGCCTACCTCGCCGTCGTCCCCGCCGGCACCCGGATCGTCGCCGGGGACGACGCCCGTACCGCCCGCTGGTGGCCCCTGGACGCCCTGCCGGAACGACTCGCGTTCGACCACGCCGACATCCTCCGCGCGGCCACGGCCCCCAGCGCCTGAACACACCGCACGCACCGCGACACCGGAGCGCCGCGCCCGACCTCCTCGGCCGGACGCGGCGCTCCCCCGTTCCCACCACCCGTCAGCAATCCGAAAGGTCCCGCGTGTTAGCCACCCTCATCACCGCAGCGCTCGCCATCGTCGCCACCCTGCTGGGCGCGATCGTCTCCGGCCGTTTCCAGGAGCGCGCCGCCGAACGGCAGGTGCGCGTCAGTCACGGCGAAGCGATCCGCCGCGACCGCCTGGAGGCCGTCACCGCCCTCGCCTGCGCCGCCTCCGACCACCGCACCGCGATGTGGATGCGCGGCGACGCCGTCCTCAAGGGCGCCAGCCCCGACCGGATCGAGACCCTGCGCGGCGAAAGCCACATGACCCGCAGCGCCGTCACCCGCCCGCTGGTCGCCCTCCGCGTCCTCTTCGAGGACCAGGCCGTACGCGCCGCCGCCGACCGCATGATCACGCTGACGTACGCGATCCGGGACGCGTACGCCACCACCGAGGACCTGACCGCCGCCCGCGAGGCCGCGAAGAACGCGCACGACCAGTTCGTGAACACCGCCGCTCGCTACCTGAGCCCGACCCTGTCGAGCGGCCCGGCCCACCTCACCCCTGAGCAGGAGTCCACCCGATGAAGCGACCCTTTCGCCGCTGCGGCAACGCCGGCGCCCTCTCCCCCGAGGATCAGGCCGTCGTCGACCAGTTCCGCGCGATGCTCGCCGCCGTACGCAACCCGCACCCTTGGGCGCCTGGCGGTTCCCAGGACATCGCCGTCAGGATCGGGCCGTTCGTCGAACGCGCGCACACCCGGCCCGGCGACGACCACGGCCCCGAGATGATCGCCGTCGCCCTGGTCCACCCCGACACCCCGCACGCCGCGGGCTACCTCCACGGCCGCCAGCTCGGCTATACCGAACGCGGCTGGCTGCGCTGCAACACGACGTCGATCCTCGGCACCTGGCAGCCCGGCTACGCGATGCTCACCCACGCCGCCGCGAACCTCCCCCTGCCCGACGACGTCGGCATGGAGCTCGCGCACTACGCCCTCTACATCGAGGCCCGCAAACGCGACGACAGCCTGGACGGCTTCACCCTGCTGCGCCTCGGTCCGTACACCCAGACCCGGCACGCCCAGCAGGACTACGACCGGCTCACCGCCGCGCTGGACGGGCGTGAGACCACCCTCGTGCCCGGCTTCCGCGTTGGCGCGCGGTTCGGACCGTTCGACGTCAGCGACCACAAGCTGTTCACCGACCCGTACGAGGCCGACGCCGTGGCGCTCCTGGACGCCGCTGTCGCGGGGGTGACCGCGTGACAGCCCCGGCCCTGTACGAGATCGAGACCAGCGAGGGCGACGACGGCACCCCGCACCCCGTCGAACAGCTCTGGACCCCCTGCGCCGACGACGCTGCCGACAGCGGCTTCGTCGCCCATCGCAGTCTGTACGTCACCGGGATCGACGACGCCATCGACGATCACCTCTACCCGGTCGCGTTCATCGTGCTCGGGCACCAGGCATGGAGCGACGTCATCGAGGCCGCCGCCGCGTACATGGCCCGCGTCCACGGGTGGCGGAACCTGCATTTGTACCCGGGCGACGACCCCTCGGTGCTCATCCCCCGCATCCCGCGCGCGGTCCACACCCACGGCGTCTTCTTACGGCACCCGCACCCGGACCACGGATGCGCCTGCGAGTGGGACGACACCTGGCGGATGGTGTGGGCGCCGGCCGATGAACCCGGCGCCGTCCCGGTCACCGTCCTGCGGCACCCCGCCGCCCTGGTGACCACCGCCGGCATCCCCAACCCCGACGAAGACGGCACGCCCGCGACCTGGGCGACCTGACCCCTGCTCCACCCCCTGGGCGACCTGACCCCTGCTCCACCCGAAGCCCTGCCTCCGGCCCCGTGCCGGAGGCAGGGCTTTTTTCGTTTCTGGAGTCGGAGCCGTCAACTCCGCGCCGTCCGGCACTCGATGGATCATGAGCCCTGAAATGGACTCCCCAAATGGGGAGCGATGCTCGCAAGCCAGTCCTGGCAAGGGTTCTGGGTGTGCCAAGATGCCCCTGCCGCGCACGGTGCGGCCCACGCATGAGTAACAAGGAAGGGCACCCCCCGTGCTGAACCCAAGCGCAGCGCAGCCGATCGAACCCCCCGAGGGAAGTACCGTCGTCGGCACAGGGAAGGGCGGCGTCGGCAAGAGCACCGTGGCCGCGCACCTCGCTGGCGAATCCGCGGCTGCCGGGGACAGGACTCTCCTCATCTGCGTGACCGGGCAGGATGACGACGACCTCGGCATCAAGCGGTTCAACCGCGGAATCCACCCGGAGGGCCCGTCCGTCATAGACGGTGAAGGTCTCTACAGCGCCATACACGATCGCACCCCGCTCCGGCCGATCCGGGAAGTACGCCCGAACCTGGACGTGATGCCTGGCGGGCCCAAGGTCGGCGAGATCGACGGACTCCTGATGCTGCGCACGCTCCAGGAAGGCGCAGGCGTCGTCATGTCGCTCGCGCAGGCCCTGGCCCCGATCGCACCTCTCTACGACCGCATCATCTTCGACAGCGCCCCGGAGAAGGACTCCCTGGAGCAGCTGGTGCTCGCCGCCGCGAAGTACCTCATCGTGCCCACCCGCTCCGACGATTCCTCGGTCCGCGGCATGGAGCGCATCAGCAAGAACTTCAAGCTGGTGAAGACCCAGGTGAACCCTCACCTCCAGATGGCCGGGGCCTTCCTCTACGGCTCGAACCGTGCGGCGACGCTGATGCACGCGGCTGTCTACGAAGACATCCGCACGGCTCTGGGCGAGGGCACGCCGATCCTGGAGACGATCGTGGGCTACCGCGAGGTGCCCGCCCGCAACGCCCGCAAGAAGGGGCTGCTGTTCGGCGAGTACGCCGACCTGCTCCCGACGACCGCGACCACCTACGACGTGAAGGCCGGCCGCGCCACGTCGGCCGACGTCGTCCCGGACACGATCGTCCCGCTGGCCAAGGAGATGCGGGAGCTGAACCAGGAAATCTTCGACCACACCAGGAGGAGGGCCTGATGGGCCTGTTCGACGTCGACGAAGAAGCCCAGCAAGGCCAGAGCGCAGGCGGCCTCTTCGGCGGAGGACTGGCGGCAGCGGCCGGTGCGGCGAGCGTGGTGGTCAAACCACTGCCCGGCACATCCCTCGCTATGATCCCCGCGCCGTATCAGCCTCACAGCGAAGACGAGCTGTCCGACCAGGAGCGCGCGGACCTCGAAGCCTGCAAGGCCGGGGTCGACAACCTCCGCAACGCGTTCTGGATCGCAGGCAAGTCGTTCGAGACCATGAGCGTGGCCAAGCTGCACCGCGAGGAGAACCCCAACTACGCGGACTGGGTCTGGGACACCTGGGAGGTCTCCGAATCCCAGCTTTACCGGCTCATGGACGAATGGCGCGTCGGTGAAGCTCTCGCCAACCTCGGGCACAGGCCGCCGGAGTCCCACGTCCGTGC
Organism: Streptomyces sp. NPDC096311; assembly: GCF_044763085.1. NCBI lineage: Bacteria > Bacillati > Actinomycetota > Actinomycetes > Kitasatosporales > Streptomycetaceae > Streptomyces > Streptomyces sp. NPDC096311. The sequence continues at coordinate 14,055 of NZ_JBIWFN010000039.1, read as the reverse complement.
GATGACAGAGCTGCGCCGCCAGACGAATGACAAGGTCGCGATCACGGTCTACGACACCATCGCCCGATGCCGCCCCCGCGTCACAGGGGAGCTCGTGGAGAAGGTGGTGGGCGACCTCGGTTTCCTCCCGAAGGACGCAAAGCCCGCCGACGTCGGCCGTCGCGTCCGCGAGCTCCTGGAGGCGCCGGAGAAGAAGTCCGACGCCGACGAGAAGAACGATGGTGTCCCGGACATCAGCTCGCTCGGCGGCGACTCCCCAAATGGGGAGTCGAGCCAGAAGCCCAGCAATAGCAAGGCGGACCCCCTTGCGGCGAAGGACATCGAGCGACTGCAGAACACCCTCGCCTCCCTCCAGGAGGCGGCGAAGAAGGTGAACAAGTCGGCAGCGCGCCGGGCCGTCGAAGCACAGCCGGACGTCGCTGTCCCGCTCATCCAGGAGATCGGTTCGCTGCTTCAGCAGATCGACAGGGCCGTGGCGATCAGGCTCCCGAAGGCGGAGTGACCTCCGAGGTCGATGACGAAGGCCGGCCCCAGACCGATGGGGTCGGCCTTCCGCATTCCCGAATCCATCAGGGCCCGGTGAGGATGTCGTGGGTGCCGATGCGACGCCAGATCACGTGCGGGGTGTCGGGACGACGTGCTGGTCCGTATTGCCACGTGGCGCGTCCTGCGGGGCCGGTGCCCATGGACCAGGTGAGTTCGTAGATCCCGGTCGCCCGTTGAACGCGCTTGATGCGGAGGCCGGCGCGGAAGCGTCCTCCGGCGCGCAGGTCCTCGACGAAGGCCGCCACGGTCTGGCGGAACTTGCGGCGTTGTTCCGGGGTGAGGCGGTCCAGGTCGGCAGCGAAGCGCGGCAGGGTCTCGTACGTGGGCACGGTGAACCTCCAGGACGCACGAAGCCCCCGGCCGGTCGGCCGGGGGCGGTGGTGGCTGTTCGTGTTGAAGGGCGTCGGTGACGTGGTGTGCTCAGCGGTGGTGGACGGTCCGGGGAGTGGTGCGCTGGTGCGCGTTGGATGGCGTGGGAGTCGGCTGGAGGCGGATGTCGTAGTGGTGGGTGCTGTCGGTGCGCAGCATTCGCACGGCCGGGGTCAGCTCTCGGTGAGGCGGCGCATCGCGTCGTAGAACTCCTGGGGGCGGGCGGCCTCGCAGGTGTCGCAGTGGTGCCGGTGGAAGTCGGTGCGGGCCGGGTGGTCCTGTTGGGCGGAGTGGCCGACGCTGCGGAACTCGGGTCGCATCGGGCGCGAGCACAGCGGGCAGAGGTCTGCGTGGATCAGTTCGTTCAACATGCGGCGGACTGTGCACACGGCCGCGGCTTACCGTCTCGGGCTGCTGGTACGGCCCGCCTGGCGGGCGCCACGGTAAAGATCTGGTGATGGCCTCCCGCCCGGCGGGACAGACCCCGGATCGCCCTTTTGTGCAGCTCAAAGCCGGTGTTCCATGGCCCGGTGATCAGTAAATCGGAGCTCCGTCCGGGTGACGGAGTGCGCTATCTCTTCCGCGGCGTGATGGTCGGTGACGGCCACCGCCGCGCGGGCACGGCGCTGCGCGAGGCCCAGGACGAGGCTGGTGTCCCGCCCGGGATCTGGCGGGGCGGGGGTCTGGCCGCGGTCGGCCTCACGGCCGGTGGCGTGGTGGGCGAGCGGCAGGCCGAACTGCTCCTGGGGGAAGGCCGGCACCCGGACGCCGACCGGATCGAGCGCGAGCGCCTGGAGGCGGGCGACGATCCGGCGAAGGCCCGGCGGGCGACCGTGCTGGGCAGGCCCATCGAGCACAACCGGTCGCCGAAGACGGAGAAGGCCAAGGAGCGCAGGCCCTTGCTGGGCATGGACCTGGTGTTCCGGCCGCCGCCGACGGCCCACATCGCATGGGCACTCGGGGGCGACGAGGAACGGCTGGTGCTGGAGCTGTGCCAGGACATCTCCGTGGACAAGACGCTGAAGTGGCTGGGGGAGTCGGTCGCGCAGATCCGGTCGGGGAGCGGCGGCAAGCACCGCACATCGGTCCGCGACGGGCTGATCGTCGCGGTGTTCCGGCACTACGAGTCCAGAGCTGAGGAGTCGAAGCCGCTGCTGCACGATCATGCGGAGGTGTCGATCCGTGCCCGTCGGCCGGACGCCAAGGGCACGTGGGGCAACCTGTCGGCGGACACGCTGCTGGCCCACATCGTTGCCGCTGACACCTTGTACCTCCTGTTCTTCATGGAGGAGGTGTCCGCCCGGCTCGGGTGGGCGTGGGAGCCGCGCGAGGTGACCCCGGGGCGCCGTCCCGTCATGGAGATATCGGGCATAGATCAGCGGCTCATCGGCTGGCAGTCCACGCGCCGTCAGCAGATTGAGGAGGCGCTGTTCGTCCTCACTGCCGAGTACGTGGAGGAGCACGGGCATGAGCCGGGGGAGCGGGCCGCGTACGGGCTGGCCTGCCGGGCCGCCGACCGGACGCGGCCGCCCAAGCGCAAGGAGCCGCGGTCGCTGTCCGAGCTGCGCGAGCGGTGGCGGGAGTCGGCCATCGGCGCGTTCGGCGCTGACGTCGTGGACCGGCTCGCGGAGCGGGCGCGGGCGGCGGCCGCGGCGGTGTGGGCGCGAGTGCGTCCGGTGGTCGACGTCGTCCTGGCGGCTGTCGACGTCGTCGCCGTGGTGTACGTGATGCGCGGGGCGTTCAAGCGACACCATCTGCTCGCCGAAGCGCGCCGCTACCTCTCCTACGTCCTGCGCGGCCGCCCGCACGAGCCGGGCCTGGACGAACGGATCGTGCAGACCGTCGTCGACGAATACACCCGACCCGTCGGCCGGGGCCGGAAGATGACCGCAGACCTGCACGCCCTGTACCCGCGCGACACCGGCGACCAGGCCGTGCTGCGCCCGCTGACCCGCAACCGGACACTTCCTCTCTACGCGAGGGCCCGCCTCGCCGCCGACGCATTGAAGGCCCGGATGCACGCGGCGCGCCGTGCGGAGCGCCTGGGCTCCCGAGCCCGCCCGCACACCGTCGCTGTGCCCGGCACCTCGAGGTCTGGCCTGCTTCCATCGCGCCCGGACCGGGAGGCCGACCGCGCCCAGGAGCAGCAGCAAGGAACCGAGGCTGCCGCGCTGGAGCAGACCCGCGCCACGATCGAGGCCGTCGCCCAGATGGCCGCCAGGCTCCAGGACACAGTCCGGGAGCGCGCCGCCGCCCGTGCAACCGCCCGCGCCGCCCGGCAGCGGCCCGTCCCGCCGGCGCCCGCACCGTCACACACCCCGCCGCCCGGCGTGCAGCCGACGCCTGGCCGGACACCCACTGGAGGACTCGCATGACCACACCGGAGACCCCCGAGATCCCGGAGGTGAAGGACGTCCTCGCCCGAGCCCGCGCAGCCAGTGAGGAGATAGCCGCCGCGCTCGATGAGGACCAGGAGCCTGAGCCCGAGGAGCCCGTGGGCTGGCAGCCGATCTGGAAGCGGCCCCGGACACCGAAGTCGAAGGCGGCCAAGAAGAAGCAGCTGGACGATCAGCGGGAGCGGCTCCAGGACGCCGCCAAGCGCCGCCTCGCCGCAGGGGAGTCGCGCCGGCCCCGCTCCCGACAGAGCCGGATCGGCAGCGCGGCCGCACGCCGCGATGCCCGCGCCCTGTCCCGGGTGCGGCACTCCAACGCCTGGCTGCGGTGACGATGCCCGGCATCGTCCACCGAGTGGAGCCGACGATGTTCAGCATCCAGTGGCAATGCACGACATCGAGTGGGCTCCACTCAGTGGGCTCCACCCGATGGGCCGCACCGAGTGGGCGCCACTCGGTGGACTCCACCCGATGGACGCCACCGAGTGGACTCCACCGTGGTGCGCACCGGTTGACGATGGACGCCACTCTGATGCGCACCACGATGTCCGTCACCGCACCCGGTGCGCACCATCCGACGATGTCCGGTACGCACGTGCGCACCCGGTGCGCCGCACCCGATGTCCCGCACCGCACCGGTGCGCGCACCGCCGGCCCACCCCTTGTCCAGGTTCCGGCGGGCGCGCATCGCTCCTAGACCAGGTTCGCTACCCAGCACGTTTCCCCTAGTCAGAGCCGGTCTGAGCTGTCGGACAGGTCGCGGTCTAGGGGGTGTGTGATATAGGAGCCCGCCCGGCCGTGGCGCGCGCCCGGCGCGGTGCGGCGCGGCCGGTGACGGACCCCGCGATGGATGGTGCGGTGCGCCGGTGCGCGCACCACCGAATGCGGTCGCCGCACCTGGTGCGCACCGGCTGCGCGCGGTGCGGTGCATCGTCCGGCGGTGGTGCGCACCTGATGCGCGCCGCACCGCACCACCGCCGTCCCGGATGCGCGGCTACACGGCGGTGAGGCGCACCGGGTGCGCTTCCATCGCCTGCTTCATCCCGGCGGCCTCCAGCTGGCGCAGGACGTCGGCGACGTCGCCGTGGTCCTCGGTGAGGATGTTCTCGGTGAAGCGGGTGATGGTGTCGGCGATGCCCCGCGAGCTGGCCAGGCACACGCTGTGGCAGGCGAGCTCCAGCAGCAGCCGCCCGAGCGCGGCGGCGAGGAAGGAGTGCGCGCACGGCTCCCCGTCGTGGTCGTCCTCGGCGGTGATGGGGATGAAGACGCGCGCGGCGACGTCCAGGAGCAGCCGGGACAGCTTCTCCGGGCCGATGTCGTCGGCGACCGCCTCAGCGGTGTCGATGTCCCTGGCGTGCCACGCCTGGATGTAGGCGAAGGCGTCGGCGACGTCGGCCGGCTCCATCGGGGCGAGCGGCGCGGTGACGGTGTTCTCGGGCATGGGTGGCTCCCTCGTCTTCGGGCCGCCCCGCTGATCGCGGCGGCCTCGAAGACACCTTCGAACCGCAGCCCTGTGGACAGAGTCCGAGCACCGACGGTGAGCAGCCACGGCCCGGCCCCTCACGACGTTTCTCCTTGACCTGGTCCGCTACCTCCGACATACCGCCCATTTCAACGGGGGAGAAATCTCCGTCCCGGCACGCTGAGCTACGGCCGGGGAAAAGGCGCTGCCGCCCGGGACATGCCGCTGGGAGACTTCGGGGATGACCACGCAGCGGCTGCCGTTCCCGGTCCCGGACGACCGGGCCCACTACTTCGTCACCTGCTACGCCGACATGCACGACCTCGTGGAGGACCTGGTCGTGCCCGACGGCGTGCCCGAGGCCGCGGCGACGGTCCTGCGTACGGCGCGCGAGCTGCTGCGCCAGTCGTACTACTGCTACGAGTTCTCCACCGTGGCGGTCATGCACTCCCTGATCGCGGTGGAGATCGTGCTGCGCGACCGGATCCCGGACGCGGGCAAGAAGCCGCTGCACGGGCTCATCAAGCAGGGCGCGGCCGACGGCATCCTGACGGCCCGGCAGGCGGAGTACCTCGACTATGGTCGGCAGATCCGCAACGGGATGGCGCACGGCCAGTCCACGCACGCGGTGATGCCGCCGGCCATGGCGGTGCCGATGGTGACGACGTCGTTCGCGATCGTCTCCGAGCTCTGCGCGACGCCCACCGGATGATCACGGCTCGGTAACGGTGAACAGCGGATCGTCACACCGTCGACTTCGGCGACACCTCTAGCAAGTGACGGGGGATTCCATCCGGACCCCCGCGCCACCTGCGTGAGGAGCTTCGCCATGACGTACACCAGCAGCGCCCAGCAGCCCGACCCGGAGCCGCGCCCGACCTGGACAAGGGGTGCTGAGCGCCTTCCGGGCGGCCCGGAATCCAGTGCCGTGAACGGTGCCGCGAACGATTCCAACGTCGTGCCCATCACCGCAGCTCACACCGCCCGTCAGGGGGCCTCCCGGCACGCTGACACCTCTCTCCCTTCCCCTGAGACATTGGCGAAGGGGAAGAGGTCCACTCCCACGGCCGGGAAGGTACGGGCCGATGCGCTGCGGATGCTGGGGTGTGTGCGGATAGCGACGGTTCGGCAGATGGCTTCGGTGATCACGGCGGAGGAGTCGGACGGCCGGTCGTACGTGCGCAGGGCGATGGTGGAACTGGCGGAGCTCGGGCTGGCGGAGACGAACGGCAAGCACGGCAAGGACAAGATCTGGAACCTGACGGTGGCGGGACAGAAGGCTCTGGCTGACGGCAACGAGCTGCCACCGCGTCCCAAGGCCGGCACCGGAGCGAAGGCGGTGAAGGCCGGGTTCGGTCCGCACGGACTCGCGGTGACCGACACGATCCTGGCCTACGGCGGTCGGCACTCGCTGACCGACTGGCAGGTGGAGGTGAACCACGCCATCAAGGAGACCGGCCTCAGCTTCAACACCGACGCCGTCCTCGCGTGGCCGACCAAGACCAGCGAGGTGCGCCTCTTCGAGCTCGACAACGGCACCATGTCCCAGGCCCGCCTCGCGAAGGAGGTCTGGGACTACGAGCGCTACGCCGGGCACCGCGTCTGGGAAGGCGCCCGCGGCACGATCGGCGGGACGTATCCCTTCTGGCAGCGCCACCGCTACACCCGCTCGAAGACCTTCCCGCGACTGCACGTCGTCCTGGCAGGGAAGGCGGAGCACCTGCTCGACAACCGCCTCCAGGCGCTCACCGCCGACGTGGAGGGCATCGCGGTCGCGGTGTGGGTGAACACCCTGCCGCGGCTGAAGCGGGGCGAGCGCTGGTACGAGATCGGCGTCGACGATCCCTACCGGCGCCGCGAGCGCTACCCCGAGCCCGCCGGCCGCTGACGTCCGAGCCGGGCAAGCTCTTCGACGCGAGGGGCTTGCCCGGGGCGGCGAACCGGCTACGCCATGGCGGCGGCCACGGTCGCCAGGACGGCGCGCTGCTGCGGGTCGACCGGGACGTCGATCCCGCGCAGCGAGCGGAGGGTGGTGCCTTCGGCGCACAGCCTGCACAGCCCCATCACGGGCATCGGACCGGCGCCGATCAGGGTGTGCGAGGAAGAGCTCTCGTAGACGGGCCGGTAGCAGCCGGGGCACAGGCGGCAGTCCTCGAGGTCGTCCGCCGGCGGCGCGTCCGGACCGAGCACCGGCACGATCCGCAGGAGGTTCTCCCCGGCTTCCGCCCACAGCCCCATCGGTCGCTCCGCGCTCCGCTCGAAGACGACGTCGCCGTCCGAGCCGTCGGAGGTGCGGACCCGGGCCAGCGTGCCGACACCTTCTTCCGGGTGGTTGGGCATGAACGCCAGGACGGTCCTGTAGCCGGGGCCCTCGCTCACGCCGAAGACGTGGCCGCGCCCGGCCGCGAGGGCCGTGCCCACCTCGTTCAGCCCGCCGTCGACGTCGTTGCGTAGGCGCAGCGCCCACGAGGCCGGAGCGCCGTCGATCTCGGCAGGGGCTGAGGTGATCAGGATGCCGTTGCCGGACTGGCGAACGTCCAGGTGCTGCATCCCCTCGGTGGAGTGGAACGCGGTGCCGAACCACTCCGTGGTCGGCTGGCCGCTCTCGCTCCGGGGGCGGCGCGGCTTGTGCTGCTTGTGACGTCCCATGCTGTGCCTCGCAGACGTGGCCCCGTGCGCGGGCCGATCGGTCCGCTGAACCCACCAACCGGCAGCACGCCGACCGGGCTACGCCAGGGGCTCGCCGTTCACTCACCCGGCCCACCCGGCTGTCGGATTGAGCACGCTGTTGACCGAACGGGGGACCGAGCGGCCCCCGGTCTTGACCGAGAGTGCCGGTGCGCGAGACGGTCGGCGCAACTAAGCGCAACCGACTCGACACGGGAGAGCGCCATGACGTTACGGTTCGTCGGGATCGACCCGAACACGGGAGGCGGTGGGTCGCCGACGGTGTGGGTGGAGGAAGAGAGCGCCGACCTGGTCCTCCAGGGTGCGGAGGCCGAAGCGTTGTTGAAGGCGATGATCGGCGGGACCGAGTGGGTACCTGGCCACGCGGTGGGCGTCCCGCCGCACGAGACGGTGATCCGTATCCCGGTCCGGATGGCGTCGATTCTGAGGGAGGCGTGTGATGTCGCAGAGCAGCGTGCCGGACTTCGCTGAACTGCTGAGGGGCGCTCAGCACAGCGCGGTCCACCTGGAGATGCGCGACAGCTACGGCGTCGGCGACGAGGCCGAAGAGATCGCGTTGTTCGCCCGGACCGGCCAGATCGACCTGGACCCCACGGCCCGCTGGTGGCCCGAGTGGCTCGGCCTGGTGAAGGAGACCCTGGCCCGGGGCGTGGTGATGCGCCGCGCGCGGATCGTCTCGGAGCCGGTGACCGACTACATCCGGTGGGAGCACGCGGCCACCGTGCTGAACGTGGGCGCCGGCGAACAGGTCCGCTGGCTGCCCCGCCGCAACGCCTCCGACATCGCCCTGCCCGGCAACGACTTCTGGCTGATCGACGGCCGCCTGGTGATGTTCCATTTCTTCAGCGGCGACGGCGACTGGGTCGACCCGGGCTGCGAACTCACCGAGGACCCGGCCGCGGTGAGCCTGTGCGCGTCGGCGTTCGAGACGGTCTGGGAGCGCGGCATCCCGCACGAGAAGTACACCGTCTAGGCCCCGCAGCAGCACCGTGACCGTCTCTCCATCGTCCAGCGCACAGGCAGCCCGCGAGGCGCTCGCCGTGCGGTTGCAGCACCTGCGCAAGGACGCCGGCCTCACCGGGAAGGACATCTCCGCCCGGTGCGGCTGGCATCCGGCGAAGACGACCCGCCTGCAGAAGGGCGCGGCTCCGCCCTCGGACGCCGACATCCGCGCCTGGTGCGCGGCGTGCGGCGCGGACGACCAGGCGCAGGACCTCATCGCCACCGCACGCGCGGTCGACTCGATGTACCTGGAGTGGCGCCGCCTGCACCAGGGCGGGATGCGCACGGTCCAGGAGGACTGGTACGCCCTGCACGAGCAGACCCGCGTCTGCCGCGTGTACGTCTCCAACGTCCCGCCCGGCTTCTTCCAGACCACCGGCTTCGCCACCGCCCTCATGGGCCAGATCACCGCCTTCCAGGGCACGCCGAACGATGTCTCCGAAGCGGTCGCCGCCCGGGTGGCGCGCTCCCGGTTCCTCTACGAGGGCGGGCACCGCTACGTCGTCCTCATGGAGGAGTCGGTCCTGCGCTTCCGCACCGCCGCCCCCGAGGCGATGCGCGGGCAGCTGCGCCACCTCCTGGCCGTGATGCCGCTCGCCTCGGTCTCGCTGGGGATCATCCCGTTCACCGCGCAGCGCACCGTCTGGCCGCTGGAGGCGTTCTACCTCCATGACGACACCGTGGCCGTGGTGGAGACGCTGACGGCGGAGATCAGGGTGACGCAGCCCCGCGAGCTCGCCGACTACCAGAGGGCGTTCACCGGCCTTGCGGAGATGGCCGTCTACGGCGACGCGGCCCGCGCCCTCATTGCGACCGCGATCGACGCCCTGGAGTGAACCCTCCGCAATTACTCGCAATCTCGTTGAGGTCCGTCACCAACGCTGCGTAGCGTCGAAGTCACCGACGGACCACCAGCCGGAGAGGCGGGGCCGCATGCACGCGCACCACGACACCACCGCCCCGGCCCCGGAGGGCCGCGGCCTCCAGCCGCCCGCGTACGGCGTTCCCTCCCCGGCCCTGCTGGCCCGCGCGGACCGCGGCTTCGCCCGGTTCCTCGCCCAGCGACCCGAGGACCAGGACGACCGGGACGACGTCGGCGAGGACACCCAGAGGTGACCGCCGGCCACCCGCGCGAAGACGCTCCAGCAGCGAGGCCCGCCATGCACACCAGCACCCACACGGTCCTGTACGACCCCGACGGCCTGATCGAGGCGGAACTCCCGCTGGATCGCGAGCCGTACGAGTGCCTCGTGAAGGCCGTCCTCGCGTGGACCGGCGAAGACACGCTCGCGGAACGCGACTACGAGCAGATCGGCCTCCAGCTGACCGGCCACGCCCGCGCCGTCGCCTCCGACGTCCGGCGCCGCGCGGACCGGCTGCCCAAGAGCAGCGGGCGCCGGGCGCTCGCCGACGTCGTACTGCGCGAGGCGGAAGGCCGGCTGTCCGCGCCGCTGGAGGGCACCGTGCGCTGCGTCCAGAACCGCGCCCGCCTCGTGCGCGCCCTCTACGAGCGGCTGGACCGGCTGGAGACCGCGCACGCCCCGGAGAGCGTTGCACCGAGCGGGGGCTGAGCCGGTGCCACTTCGCCCGCTCTGGCTGCAACACCCGGTGCAACACCACCGCGCGCAACGCCCTGCGTTTCACATCTGACCTGCAGGAACACCCGAAATGAGCCGGGACAGCCTGCGTGTTGCACCCGGCGTTGCAGGTCCTCACGGACATCCGGCGCCGAACAGCCGGCCCACCGACAGCACGAGACCCCGGGCCTTGGCGGGCCCGGGGTCCGGTCGGAACGGGGGAGTGGTCAGTAGTCGTCGCGCTCAGAGGGCGGCCCGTACTGCTCGATGAGGTCGCAGGTACATGTACCGCCCTCGTAGAGCGACTTGTCGCACTCATCGTGGTGACTGCGCTGCGGTGCGGCCCGTACGGCGGCGGGCTGCGCCGGAGCGTCCAGGGCGACCCGGGCCGCTCCCGCCCAGTCGACGCCCAGCGCGGCTAGGGCGGCGAGCTGGTCGGCGCTCAGCTTGTCCCTCCTCGACTTGACGTTCGAATTCCACACACCGAGCTTCACGGTCACCGGCTCCGCCTCACCGTCGACCGTGATCGTCTCGCTGTGCCCCCTCGGCACCGCCCGCTGCCCTTCCCGCTCCACCCACTGCGCCAGAGCTGCCAAGCCCCGCTGGAACGCCGCCTCCGCCTTGCTCCCGGCCTTCTTCGGGCCCTTGGCCGCGTCGGCCGGCGCTGCGGGGAGCTCCGCCGGGGCGGCGGCGGTCACGGGGAGGGCGGCGCCGCGGATGCCCAGCGCGGTCAGCCGCTCGCGCTGCTCGGGAAGGAGCTGCGCCCAGGTGCCCGGCTCTTGCTGACGCCACCTCCAGGTGCCGATGTCATCGCCGTCATAGACGACGCCGCCCGCGATGTAGGGCAGCACGCCGTCGGCGTCGACCAGGTCGGCGAGGACCCGGTAGTGCCGCTGCCAGTTCAGCGGCCACGGGCAGTCCCAGTCCGGGTCAATCTCCGTCAGCTGCTGCGCGCGTACGGCGGCCCGCTGCGGGTCCTTGCCCAGGCCGCCCTTCCGGCGCAGGTTCGCCATGTGCTGCCCGATGGGCACCATCGCCTCGCCCTCGCCCCACACCGCGTCCTGACGCGGTGCGAGGTGCCCGGTGGCCCGGCGGTAGGACCGCAGGGCGGCGAGCTTGCTCTCCCACGCCTCCTCGCCCGGCTCCCACACCATCCCGGCCTCCGGCGCGTCCAGCAGGGTCTTGCGGCGGTCCTCCAGCTCCCCGGCCCGCAGCGCTTTCCGCTGTTGGTGGACCCAGCGGCCAAGCGGAAAGGACTTCGTGACGCCGACTTCGACCTCGACGTCGTAGGGCACGGCGTGGACGCCGGTGATCTCGTTCTCCGCCCGCCAGCGGATGAGGGCCTGGTAGCCCTCCAGCCACACCAGCGACTCCGGCCGGTACACCCGCGTACGGAGGAACGCCGCGATCGTCGCCGCGTCGCGCGGGCTGGAGAAGTGGAGCAGGGCGGCTTCGGCGGCGGCCTGGGTGTCGTCGTCCTCCTCGTCCTCGCCGTCGCCCGCGCTGCCGGCCCCGACGATCTGCCCGTCGTCGTCGCGCTTGACGTGGACCTTGCGCTTGCCGCTCGTGAGCGCCCGGGAAGCAAGCTGCTCAACAAGTCGATCATCATGCGAGCGGAGCCCTTGGAGGACGGCTACAAGGGGGCGAAACGAGGCGCTGGCGACCATGTCCGTCGGGTCCTCGTTCGGCTCCAGGAAGACCGGCACGATGATCCTGGCGACCTTCGTGGAGCCGTCGCGGTTCAACCTGAGCGCGCGGCCGATGTTCTGCACGATCTCCACCTGGGAGCCGCGGGTGTCGGCGAAGCAGATCGAGTCGACTCCCCGCTCGCCGGTGATGTCTACGCCCTCTCCAAGAACGCGAACGCTGGCGAGGAAGGCGCGGTGGACCCGGCGCCCGGCCGCGTCGATGCCGTTGGCGAACTGACGCAGCGCCTCCCGCCGCTCGGCAACGAGGTGGTCACCGCACAGCCACGCCGACCACACCCGGTCCGGCGGGACGTGGCGGCCGGCCTCCAGCTCGTAGAACTCCGCGTCGATCGAGGACGCGGGGAGCTTGTCGGCGGCGGCCAGGTCGGCGTCGGAGGCGTCGTTCAGGTACAGCGCGGCAGCCGTCTCGGGCAGCTTGTCCGCGAACGCGCGGGCCTCTTCGACCTTCTGGTGGAACGTCATGACCGTACGGAGGTTGTACGCGGCGGCGTGCTCCAGGAGCGCGGTCTGCAACAGGGCCAGGCGCCGGCCCCGCTGCGCCTCCTCCGACTCCCCGAGAACCGGCGAGGGATCGCGGATCTCCAGGACGTCGATCTCGAATCCGGCAAGGATTTCGCGCTCGATGGCCTCGCTCAGACCGAGCTCTGCGAGCCACGCGCCGTAGGTTCCCTCCGGGTCGTCCGACATCGTCGCGAGCTCCACCTCCTGGCCGTCCGCGCCCTTCTGCGGGCGGGCCGCGGCGAGGATGCGCGGGGTCGCGGTGAGGTAGAGCCGGAAGTCCGCCGGGATCCGCTGGTTGTCGTGGATCGCCGCCCACGGACGACCAAGATCACCAGCGGTTCCGTGGGCCTCATCCACGATGGCGAGGTCGAACCGGTCCATGCGCTGTCCGTACAGCCGCTCTCCGCCCGCCAGAGCGGCCTCCAGCGGCCCGCGAACCTTCCGCTGGCCCTCGGGTGCGTCGATGTCCTCGCGGTCCACGAGGGAGGCGTACGTGGCGAACACGACCACGGGCCCGTGCCCGGCCCACAGGGCGAGCTGGATCGGGTTGGTAGTGGTCCGCACCCCGAGCTCGTTCAGCACCGCGTCGTTCTCCAGCGAGCACACCGCGAACATCGGGGCCCGGTGGCCGACCAGGCGCCACGCCTGGGCGGTCTGGGCGAGCAGGTCCAGGGTCGGCACGGTCACGAGGATCCGGCCGTCCGCGAAGCTCTCCAGCGCGCACGCGGCGGCCGTGATCGTCTTGCCCGAGCCGGTCGCTGACACGATCGTTCCCCGGGCACCCTGCGGGGGCACGGATGACCTTGCAGGGAATCCCACCCACTTCCTAAACGCGGACCGCTGGTCTACCTGATGTTCCTTGAGCCGAATCGCTGACATTCCGTGCCTCCCCTGGAGTTGAATTCCTGCGGTCTTTCAGAGGGCCGCGTGCGGAATGCAGGCCGAGCCCATGTCGTTCCAGATCGACGCATCCGCCTTGTGCCAGCCGCCGGGCTTTCCGTCCTTGAAGGGCGGCTTGTCGTCCGGGTCGTAGTGCCCGGCATCGAGCGTGCAGACGACGTAGTCCCCATCGCTGTTGACCGTCCGGGCCGTGCACAGACCGCCGGCCTCGCCCAGCGCCTCCAGGACCTGGCGGCGCCTGGTGGTGTGCGGGTACGTGGCGGGCAGTACGGCTTCCCGGACGTACCTCTCCAGCCGCACCAGGTCGACGCGCTCACGCTGCCTCACGTCCGCGATGTGTACGGCCAGTTCAGCGGCCCCGGCCGACCGGCCGCCGCGCCGGGACCACTCCCGGTCCGCGATGCCCACCAGGGCCTCGCTCATGGCCGCCACGCCTTTGTCCCAGCCGTCCTCGAACTCAGCGCCACGAGGGCGCGGCGCCATACCGTCCAGCTCCACCACCTGGCACTGCGCCCCGGCGACCGCCCCGGCCTCCAGCGCGGCCACCAGGTCGTCCGCCTCGCTCGCGGGCACTCCCTGCGCCTCCAAGAGCGCGAACAGCCTCAACCGGGCGTTCACGCCTGCCGTCTGATACTGGCTCACCCGGCGCACAGAATCGCTGCTCAGCGCGGGATCGGGTCCGGTAGATTCGTGGTGACCGGTCATCTACGGTCGTTCCTCTCGGAATTCCGGGGAGGTTCCCGGGTGGTTGGGGGGTGTCCCGTGTTTCCGCCAACGGTACATGCTGCATCAACCTGATGCATGCACTACACTGGAACTCACACGAACGAGCGACCCACCCCCTCACAGTCAGCCCGGCCCGCGCCAGCGGGCCCCAAGGTTCTGGAGGCGCAGCCGGAAGGACCGTT
>NZ_JBIWFN010000038.1:38301-59367 GCF_044763085.1 Streptomyces sp. NPDC096311 | reverse complement strand
GAGGCCGCCGCCCGCGCCGCCCGCGCCCACGGTGGCACGGCCCACCAGCAGGGCCTCGGCTCGACCGAGGCCATCCTGACCGACCCCGACGGAGCGCACTTCACGGTCACCTGCAAGGGCGCCCCGTAGCTCATCGGGCCCCGGCTGCCAGCGAGTCCCCCAGCGCCGTGCGCTCGTAGAGGACGTACTGCCCCTGTCGGTGCGACACCAGCAGCCCGGCCTCGCGCAGCACCGAGAGGTGGGACGAGACGGACGAGAGGGCCAGACCGTGGCGGTTCGCCAGGGTCGTGGTCGAGGCGGGACCGTCGAGACCGACGAGGACGGCGGCGCGGTGGGGTCCGAGCAGCCGGGCCAGCGCGGCGGGCGCCTCGGCCGGTGCCGCCCCGGTAGGCGGGCCGCCCGTGCCCCGGGCCGGATAGATCACCGTCGGCTGCCAGGGCCGGGCGAAGCCGCTCACCACGTCCGGCCGTACGAAGACACTGGGCATCAGCAGCACACCCCGCCCGTCGGGCCCCTGCGCCTCCTTCAGGTCGGCGTACCTGCGCAGAGTGAGGGTGTCGCCCACCCACTCGATCTCCGGGTGCAGGTCGCCGAAGAGCGCCTCCAGGCCGCCGTCCGCCAACTGCCGTGAGCGGTAGGCGATATCGGACTCCAGGAGCGCCTGGTGGCGGGGCCAGTCCGGCGCGAGCAGCGCGTGCCAGGCCCGCTCGGTGAGGTCGGCGAGGCGTCGCACGGTGCCCGCCGGGTCCTCCAACGCCGCCCGCCCGTACGGAGATGCGGCGGCGCCGGGTGTGCAGGCGAGCGAACGCGCCAGCTCCGTACGGGCCATGGCGGGGTCGGTGGCGCGCATCAGGGCCAGCTCCTCCTCGAAGGAGGCGTTCGGCGTCCGCGGCGGCGGTCCGAGGAAGTCCGGGGTGTAACCGCCCTTGCGGGGGATGAACAGCCACAGCTCCGCCAGCTCCAGGCCCGCCACGATGTCGCGCACGCGCCGCAGCCAGTCCCGGTGGAAGGCGTGCCGGTCCGGGCGCCGCAGCATGCGCAGCGCCTCGTGCGTCTGGCAGAGCGGGGACACCGCGAACCGGCAGCGCGTCAGATCGCCGGTGCCGAGGTGCAGGGTCAGCGGCAAAACAGTCTCCGACGGGTCTTCGGCCGAGCTCACGGGATCGGGAGGGGGCGATTCGGCTCCAGCCGAAAGAGTAGTGGGCCGCGCGGCGACCCCGCAGGCTGGCCCGTGGCCGCGTCCGCCCGCCCCCCTTCAGCACCCCCTCAACACCCCTTCACAGAAAGGCTCGTGGATGGCGAGCGTTCGTCTCACCGCCTGGCGCAGAGCCGCCGTCGTCGCCGCGCTCATGCTGGCCGCGTTCACCTTCAACACCACGGAGAATCTGCCCGTCGGACTGCTCCCGCTCATCGCGGACGACCTGCGCGTGTCGCTCTCCTCCGTCGGGCTGCTGGTCACCGGGTACGGCCTGACCGTCGCCGTCGTCTCGCTGCCCGTCGCGCACCTGACCCGGTCGATCCCTCGCCGCCATCTGCTGTCGGGCCTGCTGGGACTGCTCGTGGCGGCCAGCTGGATGTCGGCGCTGAGCGGTGTCTCGTACGGTTTCCTGCTCGCGGCACGGATCGCGACCGCGCTGGCCCAGGCGCTGTTCTGGGCGGTCATGGGTCCGGTCGCCGTGGGGTTGTTCCCGCCCGAGCGGCGCGGGCGGGTGATCGGGCTGCTGTCCGTCGGGGGCTCGCTCGCCACGGTGCTCGGGGTTCCGGCGGGTACCTGGCTGGGCGGGCACAGCGGCTGGCGGGCACCCTTCGTGGTGCTCGGCGCGCTCGGCCTCGTCGCGCTCGTCGCCGTCGCCGTCCTGCTGCCGACCTCGCGCCCGGACGAGGGGCACGCGGCGTACGGAACGACTCCCGACGTCCGCCGGTTCGCCGTGGTGCTGGCGACCACCGCGCTGTCGGTCACCGGCGCCTTCGCGGGATTCACGTACGTCGTCGCCTTCCTCGACGAGGTGAGCGGATTCTCCAGGGATTCGGTCAGCGCCGTGCTGCTGGCGTTCGGGACGGCGGGCATCGCGGGCGTCTCGGCGGCAGGCCCGCTCCTCGACCGCTTCCCGCGCGCAACCCTGACGGTCCCGGTGGCGACCCAGGCGGTGGCACTGCTCGGGCTGTACCTGGGCGGCGGGCGCAGCCAGGTGGCGGTCGTCGCCCTGCTGATGCTGCTGGGCGCGTCGGTGGGACCCGTCTTCATGGCCACGCAGAGCCAGGTCCTCCATGTCGCACCCGGGCGCACGGAACTGGCCCTGGCGGCGAACTCAGCCGCCTTCAACGTGGGCGTCGCGGCGGGTGCGCTGACCGGCGGCGCCCTGCTCCACACCGCCGGGGTGCGCGGCACGTTCCTGTGCGGCGGAGTGCTCACGCTCGGCGCCCTGGCCGTACTGGCCTGGCCCGCGACCGGCTCGTCGCGGGCCAGGGCCTGTCCGGCGGATCAGGTCGGAGGAAAGTAACGGCGCTTTATGACTCCGCGTCTCCGGCATACCCCGCGTCTCCGGCATGATCCGCCGGACTAGGCCCCTGGGCCGGACGGTCAGGGCAGTGGTTCGGCGGTGGGCACCATCGGCGACTGGTAGCCGCCGCTGGCCAGCATCCGCACTTCCCCCGCTGTGCTGATCTCGGCGCGGAGGATGCCGGTGGGGTCGCAGTACACCGGGTTCCCGCCCGGTCCAAGGGTGTCGGTCCGTTCGACGACCACCTCGTCGGTGATGACGCCGAC
This sequence comes from Streptomyces sp. NPDC096311, assembly GCF_044763085.1. Taxonomy (NCBI): domain Bacteria; kingdom Bacillati; phylum Actinomycetota; class Actinomycetes; order Kitasatosporales; family Streptomycetaceae; genus Streptomyces; species Streptomyces sp. NPDC096311. Next base: position 56,600 of record NZ_JBIWFN010000038.1, on the reverse strand, counting down.
GCCTGATTCCTGATGGGTGAAGATCAACCGGTAGCGGTCCGGAGTGTGCATGACGACCTCCCGTACCCGAGACAAGCCAGAGTTACATAAGCGGGCAAATCGACCCCCCTCCATGATGCGGCCAGATCGGCCCGACAGCAGCACTCACCGAGCGGCCCGTGACACGGGCCCCGACCGGCCTCTGTCACACCATGCGCCGCCCCTCGCCTCGGGGCGCCCGGCAGTGTAGACATAGGCACATGGTCCGGCTCTTGGGTCGATCCCGGGCTCGGTCGACCCCTCGCCCAGGCGGTCCGCGCGCGGGGCGCAGACCCGCGTGGGGACCGCGGTCCGCGCTGGGCGGGCGCAGCGTCGCGGGCCAGGTGTTCGTGCTGCAAGTGGTGATCGTGCTGCTGCTGATCGTCTCCGCGGTGGTGGCGCTGGTGCTGCAGGTACGGCACGACAGCACGCAGGAGGCCCGCAATCGTTCGCTGGCCGTCGCCGAGACGTTCGCCCACGCGCCCGGCACCCGTGAGGCGCTGAGCAGCCCCCACCCCACACTCGTGCTGCAGCCGCAGGCCGAGGCCGCCCGCAAGCAGTCCCACGTGGACTTCATCGTCGTGATGAACACCGACGGGATCCGCTACACCCACCCCAAACCGGACCGGATCGGCAAGAAGTTCGTCGGGAACACCGCCCCCGTGCTGGCCGGCCATTCCATCACCGAGGAGATCAACGGGACCATCGGGCCGCTGGTGCAGGCCACGGTCCCCATCAAGGCGCCCGACGGCAAGGTCGTGGGCATGGTGTCGGCCGGTATCACGACCGCCAACGTGGGCGGTGTCGCGAACCGGCAGCTGCCCCTCCTGCTGGGCGCCGCGGCCGCCGCCCTCGCCCTCGCCCTCGGGGGTACGGCGCTCGTGAGCCGACGCCTGCTGCGCCAGACACACGGCCTGGGCCCGTACGAGATGACCCGGATGTACGAGCACCACGACGCGGTGCTGCACGCCGTCCGCGAGGGGGTGATCATCGCCGGCGGCGAGGGACGGCTGCTGCTCGCCAACGACGAGGCGCAACGCCTGCTCGACCTGCCCCCCGACGCCGAGGGGCGGCATGTCCTGGAACTGGGCCTCGAGGCGGACACCGCCGAGCTGCTGGCCTCGGGACGGGTCGCCACGGACGAGGTGCATCTGGTCGGGGACCGGCTGCTGGCCATCAACCAGCGGCCCACGGACCTCCAGGGCGGCCCGCCCGGCAGTGTCGCCACCCTGCGCGACTCGACCGAGCTGCGCGCGCTGTCCGGCCGGGCCGAGGTGGCGCGCGAGCGCCTCAAGCTCCTGTACGACATCGGGGTGGGCGTCGGCACCAGTCTGGACGTGACCCGCACCGCCGAGACGCTGGCCGACGTGGCCGTTCCGCGGTTCGCGGACTTCGCGACCGTGGACCTGGCCGACGCCGTACTGAACGGGGAGGAACCGGACGGCGTCACCGAGCTGCGCCGCACCGCGTGCAGCGGTATCCGCAAGGACGCCCCGCTCTACCCGGTGGGCGAGAAGATCCGCTTCATCGCCTCCACCCCCCAGGCCCGGAGCCTGCGCACGGGCGAGGCCGTCGTCGAGCCCGACCTGGAAGAGGCCCCCGGCTGGCTCGCCCAGGACCTGGAACGCACGACGCAGGTGGTGGAGTACGGCATCCACTCGCTGATCACCGTGCCCCTGCGGGTGGGCCCTCTGGTGATGGGCGTCGTCAACTTCTGGCGCTCCCGCAAGCCCGAGCCCTTCGACGAGGAGGAGCTGGCCCTCGCCGAGGAACTGGTCGCCCGTGCCGCCGTCTCCATCGACAACGCACGCCGCTACACGCGCGAACACACCATGGCCGTGACACTGCAGCGCAGTCTGCTGCCGCGCAACCTGCCCGAGCAGAGCGCCCTGGACATCGCCTACCGCTATCTTCCGGCGCAGGCGGGGGTGGGCGGCGACTGGTTCGACGTACTGCCGCTGTCCGGCGCCCGGGTCGCCGTCGTCGTGGGGGATGTCGTCGGCCACGGACTGCACGCGGCGGCCACGATGGGACGCCTGCGGACCGCCGTCCACAACTTCTCCGCCCTTGACCTGCCACCCGACGAGATCATCGGGCTCCTCGACGAGCTGGTCGGCCGCATCGACCAGGACGAGGCGTCGGCGGACCCCAGCGCCGCGATCACCGGCGCCACCTGCCTGTACGCCGTCTACGACCCGGCCTCCCGGCTCTGCACGGTCGCCCGGGCCGGCCATCCGCCCCCCGCGCTGATCCGCCCCGACGGCAGCGTGGAGTTCCCCGACGTGCCGGCCGGGCCCCCGCTGGGGCTCGGGGGACTGCCGTTCGAGACCGCCGAGCTCAAGGTGGAGGAGGGCAGCCGTCTCGTGCTCTACACGGACGGACTCGTCGAAGACAGGGAACGGGACATCGACGAGGGGCTCGAGCTGCTGCGCGCCGCCCTCACGGGGGCCGACCGGTCACCGGACGACACCTGCCAGGCGGTCCTGAACGCCCTGCTCCCGGACCGCCCGAGCGACGACATCGCCCTGATCGTCGCGGGCACCCGCGCGCTCGGCGCCGAGCACATCGCCGAATGGCAGGTGCCGTCCGAACCGGCCGCGGTGGGCGAGGTACGCGCCTCGGTCACCCGGCAGCTGGCGGAGTGGGGCCTCGACGACATGGCGTTCACCACCGAGCTGATCCTCAGCGAACTGGTCACGAACGCCATCCGCTACGGCAGTGGCACCATCCAGGTCCGCGTGCTGCGTGACCGCAGCCTGATCTGCGAGGTCTCGGACAACAGCAGCACCTCACCCCGCCTGCGGTACGCGGCCACCACGGACGAGGGCGGACGCGGCCTGTTCCTCGTCGCCCAGCTCGCCGAACGCTGGGGCACCCGCTACACCCCGGCCGGCAAGGTCATCTGGGCCGAACAACCACTGCCCTGAGCGGCTCACAGAAGGGCGCACCGTCTCGATCCGGTCCCCCGGCGCGACGAATTCCGCGGTTGCCGGTCCAATGGAGGTGACGGGATACACCGGTACGACATGTGCCGTCGCGTCCATGGGGCCCTGCGGCGGTGCGATGGAGGTCCGCGATGCCCACTGCTCTCCGGCTGCTGCCCGCCCTCTCCCCCGACCACAGGGAACGGCTGATGTCCCTGGCCCGGGAGGTCTCCTTCCCGGCGGACGGAAAGATCTTCGAGGCAGGGGGAATCGCGGACCGCTTCTGGGTGGTCCGCTCCGGAACGGTCTCCCTGCACCAGCGGGTCGTCGGCGAGCGGCACATCTCCGTGGCCACGCTGGGGCCCGGCGATCTGCTCGGCTGGTCGTGGCTGTTCCCGCCGCACCACTGGGACTTCGGCGCCGAGGCGTTCAGTCCCGTACGCGCGTACGAGTTCGATGCCGCGGAGGTGCGCACGCTGTGCGAGCGGGATCCGGCTCTGGAACTGTCGCTGACCCGGACCATCGCCGCGATCCTCGCGCACCGGCTGGAGACGACCCGGGCGGCCCTGATCGAGCACTACGCGCGCCACGGCGGTGGCGGCGTGCGCTGAGGTGAGCGGTGGGGGCCGGGCTGCGATAGGAATCTCACGTGAACCAGACTCCTGACCGCGACGAGACGTCCTTCGAGCTCCTGCCCGGTGCCACCCACTCCCCCGTCATCCTGCACGTCCCGCACTCCTCGCGGCGCATTCCGGCGCCGGTGCGCGCCGGCATCGCGCTCGACGACGCCGCGCTGGAGCGGGAGTTGGACCACATCACGGACGCGCACACCGCCGAGCTGGCCGCGACCGCGGCGCGAGCCGCCGAGGTCACACCATGGCGGTTCGTGAACCGGCTGTCCCGGCTGGTGGTCGATCCCGAACGCTTTCCCGACGAACGGGAGGAGATGCTGTCCGTCGGCATGGGCGCGGTCTACACCCGGACGACCCGGCGCACACCGCTGCGGCCCGCCGACGTCGACCCGCGGCCACTGATCGAGCGCTACTTCCACCCGTACGCGGCGGCCATGACCGCAGCGGTGGCCGACCGGCTCGCCGTCACCGGGCGGGCGGTGATCGTCGACGTCCACTCGTATCCGACGGCCCGGCTGCCGTACGAGCTGCACGGCGACGGTCCACGACCGCAGGTGTGTCTGGGAACCGACTTCTTCCACACGCCGCCCGAGCTGGTCGCCCTCGCGGAGAAGGCGTTCGCGGGCCTGAGCGGCGTCGGGATCGACAGCCCGTTCTCCGGCGCGTACGTCCCCCTGCGCTTCTACGAGAGGGAGCCCCGGGTCACCGCCCTGATGGTGGAGATCCGGCGGGACACGTACATGACGGAACCGGGAGGCCCCACGGGCCCGGGGTTCTCACGACTCGCCTCCGCGCTGACGGCTCTCGTCGATGCCATGGTCAGCGGGTGAAGCGATAACAGGTCTGGCTGAAACTCTTGCCCCTGCCGAAGCCGAAGACGGTGTGGGGCGCCACCTCGAAGACCAGGGCGAGGCCCGCGTCCCCGGCTTCCTCCGTCGACGGCGGCGCCGCAGCCGCCGTAGCGGAGTCGAAGGCCCCGTTGCGCACCTCGAAGTGCCACTCCGGGCCGTACTTCGCCTCCCACGCCGCCGCCAGCTCGGTCAGCCGCTTCTCGTCGGTGATCCGGACCGCGTCGCCCTCGACCACCAGGTCGGGGCCCTCGCCGTAGGCGTTGGTGCCGGTGGTGAGAACGACGTGCGGGTTGGCGGCGAGGTTCAGCCCCTTGCGCTCCCGCGCGCCCGTGGCGAAGTGGAGCGCCCCGTTCAGCCACACCGACAGCAGTGGGGTCACGTGGGGTCGGCCGTCCGGACGTACCGTCGCCAGCCAGAAGATCTCGGCCTTCTCCAGGCGCGAGGCGGCCTCGGCCCAGGGTGCGGCGGTGGCCCCGGGGGAGCTGTAGCGCGCGTCCAGATCGGTCTGCGGTTCCTGCGTCTGTGCCCGTGTCGGCATGGCGGAGTCCTCTCGGTCCTCGGTTCCTCACCCATGGTTCCCGTGAAGCGCTGACTCCGCGCGCGGATCCCTCTAAGGTCGGGTCCAAGGTCGCGGTAAGCAATCGCTCAGCCACGAGCACCGGGAAGGGTACGGGATCATGCCGGTCGTCGACGCGTGGATGCAGCACCCCACACTGCGCCACTCCAACCACGAGATGTTCGAGTCGCTGCGCCGCTGGACCGGCATGAGGCTGCTGGAGGAGCCGCTTCCGGTGAAGGTCACGGTGGCGGCGCTCGCGGCCGCCGACGTGGAGATCGGGCTGTCCGCGGCCTGGTACGGGCCGCAGGGGCCCCTGATCGGCAACGACGAGGTCGCCGAGTTCGTCGCCCGGTCCGAGGGGCGGCTGCGCGGGGTCGCGGGCGTGGACCTGACCCGGCCCGTCGCGGCCGTGCGGGAGCTGCGGCGGGCCGTCCGGGAGCTGAGCTTCGTGGCCCTGAGGATCGTGCCGTGGCTGTGGCAGCTGCCGCCCACCGACCGGCTCTACTACCCGCTGTACACCGCCTGCGTCGAGCTCGGCATCCCGTTCTGCACCCAGGTCGGACACACCGGACCGCTGCGCCCCTCCGAGACGGGCCGGCCGATCCCGTACATCGACCAGGTCGCACTGGACTTCCCCGAACTGACCATCGTCTGCGGGCACATCGGCTACCCGTGGACCACGGAGATGATCTCGGTGGCCGACAAACACGCCAACGTCCACATCGACACCAGCGCCTACACCGCCCGCCACTACCCGACCGAACTGGTCGACTATCTGCGCGGCCGGGGACGGCGCAAGGTCCTCTTCGGCTCCAACTACCCCATGATCACGCCGAGTCAGGCGCTGGAACACCTCCCTGACCTGCGCCTCGACGAGGAGACCACCGAGCTGTTCCTGTCGGGCAACGCCCGCCGCGTCTTCCGCCTCGGGGATCATTCGTAGATGCTGGGGCCAGGTACACGTTCGACCCCGAGGTGAGGGCAGCCCGTCGATGGCTTTGCAGATCAGCGCCACCAACCCGGAGCACCCCGCGCTCCTGCTCGAACTGCCCTGGCAACTGCCGCTGGAAGAGTGGCCGGAGCACTACCTGGTGCCGCTCCCCCGCGGCATCTCGCGGCACGTGGTGCGCTACGCGCGCGCCGGGACCGAGGTCGTGGCCGTCAAGGAGCTGGCCGAGCGGCCCGCCCTGCGCGAGTACGAGCTGCTGCGCAGCCTGGACCGGCTCTCCATCCCCGCCGTGGACCCGCTCGCCGTGGTCACCGGGCGCACCGACGGCGAGGGTGGCCCGCTGGAGCCCGTCCTCATCACCCGGCACCTGGGCGGCTCGATGCCGTACCGGTCGATGTTCGAGACGACCATGCGGCCCGCCACGATGCACCGCCTGATGGACGCGCTGGCGGTGCTGCTGGTGCGGTTGCATCTGGCGGGGTTCGCGTGGGGCGACTGCTCGCTGTCGAACACGCTGTTCCGGCGTGACGCCGGAGCGTACGCGGCGTATCTCGTGGACGCCGAGACCGGGGAGCTGCACCCGCAACTGAGCAGTGGGCAACGGGAGTACGACCTCGATCTCGCCCGCGTCAACATCAGTGGGGAGCTGCTGGACCTGGAGGCGGCGGGGGCCCTGCACCCCTCCGTCGACCCGATCGAGTTCGGCATGGAGATCTGCGCGCGCTACCAGAGCCTGTGGGACGAGCTGACCCGTACGTCCGTCTACCCGGCGGGCAAGCACCACTACATCGACCGGAGGATCCGCCGCCTGAACGACCTGGGTTTCGACGTCGCCGAGATGCAGATCGCGCACTCCTCGAACGGGGACACGGTGACCTTCGTGCCGAAGGTCGTCGACGCGGGCCACCACCAGCGCCAGCTGCTGCGGCTGACCGGGCTCGACGCCGAGGAGAACCAGGCGCGCCGGCTCCTGAACGACCTGGAGAGCTGGATGGCCACCCAGGACGACTACGCGCCCGGCGATCCCCTGGCCGCCCGCCCGGAGGTCCTCGCCCACCGCTGGGTGCGGGACGTGTTCCGGCCGACCGTCCGGGCGGTGCCGCTGGACCTGCGCGGCACCATGGACCCGGCCGAGATCTACCACGAGCTCCTCGAACACCGCTGGTACCTGTCCGAGCACGCCCAGCACGACATCGGCCTGGACACAGCCGTGGAGGACTACGTCGCCACCATCCTCCCCAAGATGCGGGAGTCCCTGCTGCCACCGGCCGAGGCCCCCGCAGAGCCCGCGTGAAGCGGTTCCAGAGCGAAGGCGGCCGTTCGTACATACGATTGAGTCCGACACTGTCCTGCTCGGGGTGGGAGACGTATGGCACAGGCCGCCGCTACAGCGCGGACCGTCATTCTGACCGTGGATGACGATCCCGGGGTGTCGCGCGCCGTGGCGCGCGACCTCAGGCGCCGCTACGGCGAGTCGCACCGGATCGTGCGCGCGGAGTCCGGGGAGACCGCGCTGGACGCGCTCAAGGAGCTGAAGCTGCGGGGCGACCAGGTGGCGGTGATCCTCGCCGACTACCGGATGCCGCAGATGAACGGCATCGAGTTCCTGGAGCAGGCGCTCGACGTGTACCCCGGCGCACGCCGGGTGCTGCTGACCGCGTACGCGGACACGAACGCGGCGATCGACGCGATCAACGTGATCGATCTGGACCACTATCTGCTCAAGCCATGGGATCCGCCGGAAGAGAAACTCTATCCAGTCCTCGACGATCTGCTGGACGCCTGGCGGACCAGCGACTATCGGCCCGTGGCGACCTGCAAGGTGGTCGGGCACCGGTGGTCGGCGCGCTCCTCGGACGTACGGGAGTTCCTGGCCCGCAACCAGGTGCCCTACCGCTGGTACTCGTCCGACACGCCGGAGGGGCAGCGACTGCTGTCCGCGGCCGGTCAGGACGGGGAGCGACTGCCGCTGGTGATCACGCCGGACGGTACGCCGCTGGTCGAGCCCGATGACCCGGATCTCGCGGCGCGGGTCGGCCTGGCCACGACACCGACATCGGAGTTCTACGACCTCGTCGTCATCGGCGGCGGTCCGGCCGGCCTCGGAGCCGCCGTGTACGGCGCGTCCGAGGGGCTGCGGACCGTACTCGTGGAGCGCTCGGCGACCGGCGGGCAGGCCGGGCAGAGCTCGCGCATCGAGAACTACCTCGGCTTCCCGGACGGGGTGTCCGGGGGCCAGCTCACGGACCGGGCGCGGCGGCAGGCGGCGAAGTTCGGCGCCGAGATCCTCACCGCGCGCGAGGTGACCGGCCTCGAGGTCACCGGAGCGTCCCGCACCATCCGTTTCTCGGACGGCTCGGCGATCTCCGCGCACGCGGTGATCCTGGCGACCGGTGTCTCGTACCGGCAGCTGCAGGCGCCGGGCCTGGCCGACCTCACCGGGTGCGGCGTCTTCTACGGTTCGGCGCTGACCGAGGCGGCTGCCTGCCAGGGCCACGACGTGTACATCGTGGGCGGGGCGAACTCGGCCGGGCAGGCTGCCATGTACCTGTCGCGCGGCGCGAAGTCGGTCACCCTCCTCGTACGGGGAACGTCGTTGTCCGCCTCGATGTCGCACTATCTGATCCAGCAGATCGAGGAGGCGCCCAACATCACGGTGCGCACCTGCACGGTCGTCGACGCGGCGCACGGCACGGACCATCTGGAGCAACTCACGCTGCGGGACGTGACGAGCGGGCACACCGAACTCGTCGACGCGCAGTGGATGTTCGTGTTCATCGGCGCGGCCCCGCTCACCGACTGGCTTGAGGGGACGGTGCTGCGGGACGGGCGTGGATTCATCCCGGCGGGTCCTGACATGACCATCGACGGGCAGCCGCCCAAGGGCTGGGAGCTGGACCGGCCGCCGTACCACCTGGAGACCAATATTCCCGGCGTGTTCGTGGCCGGGGACGCGCGTGCCGAGTCCGCGAAGCGGGTCGCTTCCGCGGTCGGAGAGGGAGCCATGGCCGTCATGCTCGTCCACCGTTATCTGGAGCAGTCATGAGCGGGCGGCTGATGCCGTGCGACATGGCGGAACTGAGCACGCTGTTCCTGTTCGAGAAGCTGGACGCGGACCAGCTGGGGCGGCTGTGCCGGGAAGGCCGGGTGGAGGAGTTCGACCCGGGTCCCGTCTACACCGAGGGTGATCCCGCCACCTGCTTCTTCGTGCTCCTCGAAGGCACCCTGGTGATGTCGCGCCGGGTCGGGGGTGACGACGTGGAGACCACCCGCAGCTCCCAGCGCGGGGTGTACGCGGGGGCCACCCAGGCCTATGTGAGCAAGCCGGACCAGGCGCGCTACCGGGGCTCCCTCCGCGTCACCGTGCCCTCCCGGTTCTTCATCCTGCCCGCCGAGACCTTCTCCTCGATCATGCGGGACTGGTTCCCCATGGCCGTACACCTGCTGGAAGGGCTGTTCTACGGCACCCAGAACACCCAGCGGACCATCGGACAGCGCGAGCGGCTGCTGGCGCTCGGTTCGCTGTCGGCCGGGTTGACGCACGAGCTCAACAATCCGGCCGCGGCGGCGGTCCGGGCCACCTCCGCGCTGCGGGAGCGGGTCGCGAAGATGCGGCAGAAGCTCGGCGCGATCGCCGCGGGCCCCTACAAGCGGGACACTCTGGAAGTCCTGGTCGAGATCCAGGAGCGCACCGCCGAGCAGGTCGCCAAGGCCACCCCCCTGAGCCCGCTGGAAGCCTCCGACCGGGAGGACGCGCTCGCCGACTGGCTGGACGACCACAACATCGCGGGCGGCTGGCAGCTCGCGCCGACGTTCGTGCAGGCGGGGCTCGACACGGACTGGCTGGACCAGGTCGCGGCGGCCGTGGACGAGGAGACGCTCCAAGGCGCGGTCCACTGGCTGAACTACACCGTGGAGACCGAGCTCCTCATGAACGAGATCGAGGACTCCACGACCCGTATCACGCACCTGGTGGACGCGGCCAAGCAGTACTCGCAGCTCGACCGCGCGCCGTATCAGGTCGTCGACGTCCACGAACTGCTGGGCAGCACGCTGATGATGCTCTCCGGGAAGATCGGCTCCGGCGTCAAGGTCGTCAAGGAGTTCGACCGTACACTGCCCAAGATCCCCGCGTATCCGAGCGAGTTGAACCAGGTATGGACGAACCTCGTCGACAACGCCGTCTCGGCGATGGGCGGCGAGGGGACCCTGACCGTGCGCACCGCACTCGACCACGACGACCTGCTCGTCGAGTTCCGCGACACCGGTCCCGGGGTACCGCCCGAGATCCGCGACCGCATCTTCGACCCGTTCTTCACCACCAAGCCGGTGGGTGAGGGGACGGGGCTCGGTCTGGACATCTCATGGCGGATCGTCGTCAACAAGCACCACGGGAGTCTTCAGGTGCAGTCCGTCCCGGGCGACACCCGTTTCCAGGTACGCCTTCCCCTGACCGCCGCGGACACCGAAACACCTGAGGAGTCCTCATGAGCCTGCCCGCCGGAATCGATCCGAACGTCCCGCCGAGCGGTCCGGGGTGCGGGGACTGCGACGCCGCCGGCGGCTGGTGGTTCCACCTGCGCCGCTGTGCGCAGTGCGGCCACGTCGGCTGCTGCGACGACTCGCCGGCCAAGCACGCCACCGCGCACGCGCGGAGCACCGGTCATCCCATCATCCGCAGTTTCGAACCCGGTGAGGCCTGGTTCTGGAACTTCGACACGTCCGAGCTGTACGAGTCCGGCCCGGACCTCGCTCCCCCGCTGAGCCACCCCGAGGACCAGCCGACACCGGGTCCCGCGGGGCGGGTGCCGGCGAACTGGGCGAGCTCGCTGGGCTGACCTGCCGCCCGTGCTCTCGGCTCCGTGCCTTCAGCGGACGTCAGCGCACTGAGTGGCCGTACATCTCGCCCAGGGGCTCGGCGAGGAGTTCGACGCGGGCGCCGTCGGGGTCGCGGAAGTAGAGCGAAGTGCCGCTCTCCTCCTCGTAGTCGACCCCGGCGGCGTCGAGCCGTTCGCGCAGCCGCTGCCAGGTGGTGGGGTCGACGGAGATGGCCAGGTGATGCAGCCCACCGAGCACCTCGGCGTAGGGGCCGAGGTCGAGGCCGGGGAAGTCGAAAAAGGCCAGCAGGTTGCCGTTGCCGACGTCGAAGAAGAAGTGGGTGGAACCCTTGTAGTCGCGGTTCTCGATCACCTCGGTGAGCGGGAACTCCAGGATGCCCTGGTAGAAGCGGACGGTCCGCTCGACGTCGGCGGAGAGCAGCGCCACGTGGTGCACTCCGCGTGCGGAACTCGCCGGCCGGTCCGAGGCCAGATGCGTGTCGCGGATGCGCGTACGCTCCGCCTCGATGGCCGCGAGGTCCAGGGGCTCCTGCACACTCATGGGAAGCTCCGTCCGCCATTCAACTACTTTGTCCTCACTCTAGACCTCGCGACCCCACGTGTGCCACCGGTCGGTGGCGGCCACGGTGCCCTCGATCGGTCGCCCCCGGGGCGCCGAAGCCCCGCTGGCCATAACCACCACCGCGGCCGAGAGCATGGGGGCGCAGACGCGGCATCAGCGCGGACGCGGCATCAAAGCGGCCATCCCGGTCCCGGCCGACCGAGTCCGCAACCGGCTCAAGCGGCAGCGCGGTCGCCACGACGTACGACAGACCCGCCGTCCACTACAAGGCGACCGTGCTGGTCGCAGCCCTCAACGACTGGCCGTGACCAGCGCTTTCGCAACAGACCCCGACGACCTCTCACCGGGCGGGTGAACGCCTTCTGCACCGCCTGGTCCGGGACCTTCGGGCCCGCTGCCCGCCGGGCCATCAAGGCCGCCGTCACCGCAGCCCGGTACACCGGTGGCGTCATCACCGCCCGGCAGGCCCGCCAGATCCGCGCCCACCCTGAACTGGCCGTCTACGACAGCCCCAACACGCTGCTGATGTGCGTCTGCAAGCGCGACAAGGCCCTGTGCCACCGCGGCATCGAAGATGCTCCCAGTCTCGGCCAGTACGTCCCCACCTGCGCGAACATCGCCCGTACCGATCAGCACGCCGTCGGCCTCCGGCGGCGAGCCACCGTGCTCGACCAGCGGGCAGCCCATGTCACCGGCCCGCTCGGCGAGCGGCTGCACGGCAACGCCGAACGCCCGCGCGACCTCGCCGACGCTCACCACCGCACCCGCATCACCCTCCAGGACGGAACCACGTGACCCCCGCACCCGACGAACGCGACCGTATCCGCGCGGCCATGGACCGCATCCCGCAAGGGACACCGCAGCACTCCACCGGTGCTCTGACGGTCGTCGCCCCGGCCGAGGAAGCCGGCGTACCCCGCAACGCATTGACCCAGCGCCACCCCGACCTCAAGAGCGGCTTCTACGCGCAGGTCCGGGCCCGCGGGCAGATCCCGGACTCCGAGATCCGCTTGCGCAAGCAGGTCGTCGGACTGAAGGAACTCCGCCAGCAGGACGCCACGGAGCTGGTCCAGCTGCGCACCGACGTCGACCGCCTCGTGCGCGCCGTCAACCAGCTGACCGCGGAGAACCGGCAACCGCGTGGTGCGCTGTCCCAACCCGGAATCGCCGTCGGGGCACTGCCGCCCCAGCCTCGCTCTGGGATCAGTTCCGTTTGCCCTGGGGCACACCCGCACGCTGTTGCCCAGCACGGCCACGCCAACAGCAGCGGCAGAGCGCGGAGTTCACTGGGGTGGCTGAGCCGTTACGCGCCTGTCGTCGAGCCGGGGCGGACGATCATCAGGACCACCACGATCAGCCAGAGGAGGGCGAACAGGCCGGTGATCAGCGACAGGCGGGGCAGCTGGGCGATCAGCGACTCCGTGGCGGTCGGCGTCGGGTCGGGCCTGTCGAGCTGGGTGATCACGTGGTCCTGGGTGCCGAGCACCGCGATGCCCAGCAGGACGGCAGCCACCGCTGTCAGAGCCATGGAAGCGATGAGCCAGGCGCTGCCCATCACGCCCATCACCTCGGCGGTGCCGACACCGAGGACCGGTACGGAGATTCCGACCACCGAGTAGACCCGGCAGATCCGGTGCAGCAGCCGTACCGCACCCTTGGCCGACTGCTGCTCGGGTCCGTCGGCCAGTGCCTGGCGCGCGAAACGCGGGAACAAGCTCGCCGCGATGGTGACCGGTCCGATGAGCAGGATCGCCCCCAACACGTGGACGCTGAGCAGGAATTTGGCCATGCTGATGTCTCTCTTTCGCGACTTCGCGCGCACGCTGACGCGGGGCTCCAGGCGCGCGGCTTCAGTCTGGGCTTGGACCGGGCCGACGGCTGATCACGGCATCGTCCGGAGGTCCGGCCGTCCGGAGGTCCGGAGGTCCGGCCGTCCTTTTGACCGGTGCTCGGTTCGTGGGCGGTGCCGGTGTTGATGCTTGAGCTGCTCAGCGATCAACACCGGCTGTTCGGGGGACGGTTGTACGGACAGCAGTCCTGCGGGTGCCTCACACCGTCCCGTCGACGTACTACCGCTCACGCATCAGCGGATGTCCGGGGACTGTGAATCTTCTGGCGGACGAACAGGGCCGCGGGCACGGCCATGGTGATCAGTACGACTCCGCCGATGAGGTTTCCCAGGTGCACGGCGTCGGTGAACGCCCTGGGTACCGCCGTTCCCACCACGCGGGCGAGGGAAGTGGGGAGGTCCGCTCCGCCACCCCCGTGTGACACACCCTCCACGATCTTGTCCGCCTGCGGCGAGGGGATGTTCGCCTCGACGAGGCGGTCGTGCAGGTTTCGGGGGAAGCGGCTGGTGACGATCGTTCCGAGCACACTGGGGCCGAGCACCGTGCCCAGCTGGCGAGCCATGTTGACCGCTGCCGCCGCCATGCCCTCCTGCTGTGGCGGGACACTGTTGACCGCGGCAGCCGTCGAAGGCGCCGTCAGTAGGCCCGCGCCGACGCCCGCGATGAGCAGCCCCGGCCACATCGCCCCGTAGCCTCCCGAGGCGTCGGTCGCGAGCAGTGCGAGGGACCCGGCTCCGATGAGGACCAGACCTGCGGTGATCAAGGAGGTCAGGCCGACCCGGCGTACCAGCACCCGGGCGGCCACCACGGTGACCAGGAGGAACGTTCCGAACAACGGCAGCAGGCGCACCCCGACGTCGAGAGGGCTGGTCTGTCCCACGCGTTCCATGTAGAGCACGCTGAGCAGGGCGACACCGACCAGTCCGAAGACGCTGACAGCGGCCACGCCCATCACGGCCGAGAAGGAGGCGCTCCGGAAGAGCCTCAGGTCCACCATGGGGTCGGGGTTGCGGAGTTCCACGCGTACGAACAGGAACAGGGATAGGGCGAAGACCACGTACATGGTGATGATCGGTGCCTCGGTGTATCCCGTGGAGCCGCCCTGGATGATCGCGTAGGTGGCCGAGGCCGTCATCACAGTGCCGAGGACGAGGCCCGCGAGGTCGGGCTTGCGCGTGGGGTGCTTGGACTCGGCCACGAAGACCGGGGCCAGGAGGAGGGCCGCGCCGGCGATGACGATGTTGGCGATGTAGACGGAGTGCCAGGAGAAGTGTTCGAGCAGGGCTCCGGCGAGGATCGGGCCGACGGCCAGGCCGACTCCGGAGCATGCGGCCCAGATGCCGATCGCGGAGGTGCGCTCGTGCGGGTCGGTGAACGTGGCGCTGACGATCGCCAGGCTCGTCGGCAGTACGGCCGCCCCGCCGAGGCCCGCGATCGCCTGTGCGGCGATGAGCATGCCGGCGCTGTCGGCGAAGACAGCGACCACGCTGCCGGCCAGGAAGACGGCGGCACCCAGGCTGAACACTCGCCGGCGCCCCACGAGGTCGCCGAAGGTACCTGCGGACATCACGAAGCTCACGACAGCGAGGCTGTAGGCGCTGGTGATCCACACCAGGGCGCTCGCGGTGACGTGCAGGTCGGTCCGTATGTCGCCCAGGGCCGAGATGGTGGAGGTGACGTCGACGAAGGCCATCATGACGCCGAGGCAGACCACCAGAAGGCCGAGCCAGCGGGACCGCCCGCTGGCGGGGCCCGCGGCGCGGGAGGTCCGAGCGGGAACGGACGCCGTCATCGGACCGCCACCGCCCTCTTCCGAGACACGCCCAGTGACACCACGCCCGCGACGGCCATGAGGGCCATCGCGACCAGCCATGCGTGCCGGTAGGTGTCCAGGGAGGCGCCACCGGAGGCGGTGCCGAGTATGGCGACCAGGATGCTGATGCCGACGACCGAGCCGATCTGCGTCGACATGGTCACGATGGCGCTCCCGGTGGCGGCCTCCTCGGGGCGCAATCCGACCGTCGCGGACGAGACGACGGTCGGGAGCGCCAGGCCGGCGCCGAACCCGAAGAGCAGCCAGCACGGGAGGACTCCGGAAAGGTAGTTCGGGTCGTCGTGCAGCAGGAAGACGAAGAGCAGGATGCCGACGGAGGCGATCGCGCTGCCGACCGCCGCGACGACACCGGCCGGGATCCGGAACCGGCGCTGGAGGGTCTCACTGATGGTGGCAGCCACCGCGAAGCCGATCGGGCCGGGAAGGCTGGCGCATCCGGTCTTGATGGCGGAGTAGTGCCAGTGGTTCTGCATCCAGAGGATCGACGACAGCAGGAGGCTGCCGAACGAGGCCACTTGCAGCATGCCGGCCAGGTTCGCCGAGGCGAATATCCGGTCACGGAAGAGCGAAAGGTCGATCACGGGCACCCGGTGCCATGACGAGCGGAACAGGAACGCCACCAACCCGACCACTGCCACGGCCAGGGACGTGATGACCCGGGTGTCCGACCAGCCCCAGTCGGGCGCCTTCACCACGCCGAGAGCCAGGGCGCCGACCACGACGATCAGCAGGACACCGCCGAGCAGGTCGGGGATGCGGGCGTCCTGTTCGTGCCGGGCGTTGGTGATGAGCCGGGCGGCCAGCGCGATGGCGAGCAGTCCGAACGGAATGTTCACCAGGAACAGCCACCGCCAGGATGCCTGGACCAGCAACCCGCCGAAGATCGGCCCGCACACCCCGGACAACGAGCCCGCGGTGAACCAGATCTTGACGTACCGCTCCACCTTGTCGGCGGGGGCGCTGGTCAGGACCAGGCCGAGGCTGGCGGGGGTCAACAGGGCGGCGCCCACCGCCTGGAGGGCACGGAAGACGACCAGCACCCACACGTCGCCGGACAGCGCCGCGCCGAGGCTCGCCGCCACGAAGACGGCCATGCCCAGAAGGAAGCCGTTCTTGCGTCCGAAGCGGTCGGCGAGCCGCCCGGCAGGGACGAGAAGAGCGGCGAAGACGATCGCGTAGCCGTTGAGTACCCAGCTCAGGTCCGACAAAGAGGTCGAGCCCACGCCCTGTCCGATGTTCGGCAGGCCGACGTTGGTGATCCATACGTCGAGCTGGCCGAGGAAACTCGCCATGGCCAGCACAGCGAGGATGAGAGCCGGACGGGCGTTCGAGGAGCCTTCACCTCCCCTCTGCGCCAGTGGAGGGGCCATCTGATCTTGCGAAGACATGCGTCTTGTCCGTTCCGTGGGCTTTGAGGAGTGCCGAGAGTGGCTGGCAGCATAGTTCTGGACCGCCTTGTCAAGAACCCTACGGATTTCTGGAACAACATGTCAAGAATGCTCGGACGGCCCGCAAACCTGGCGTGCTGTCAGGTGTGCGTCACCTCCGCCTTGTGACGGAACACCGCCCGGTACTCCTGGGGAGACGTTCCGAGATGCCGGTGGAAGGCGGCCCGCAGAGACGCCGGAGCACCGAAGCCGGAGAGACGGCCGACCTGCTCGACGGGCACGGCGCTCGCCTCCAGCAGCTCCCTTGCCCGGTCGATACGTGCGTCGGTCAGCCAGGCCATCGGCGTGGTACCGGTCTCCTCGCGGAAGCGGCGGATCAAGGTCCGCCGGGACATGTGGGCGCGCTCCGCGAGGTCGTCGACAGTCAGGGGGTCCGCGAGGTTGTCGAGCATCCACTCCCTCAGCGGGGCGAGCTCGTCCCCGCTGGCTTCAGCGCGGAACTGTTCGATGAACTGGGCCTGGCCTCCCCGTCGCCGTGGTGGCGCGACGAGGTCCCGCGCGCGGGTGTTCGCCGCCGCCGCGCCCAGGTCGGTGCGGATCAGATGCAGGCACAGATCGATCCCCGCCGTCACACCGGCGGACGTGAGGATGTCGCCGTCGTCGACGTAGAGCTGGTTCGGCAGGACGTCGACGCGCGGGTAGCGCCGGCGCAGTTGCTCGGCGTGCCGCCAGTGCGTGGTGGCGGGGCGCCCGTCGAGCAGTCCGGCCGCGGCGAGGGCGAAGACTCCGGTACAGATGGAGACGAGCCGGGCGCCCCGGGCGTGAGCCGCCCGCAGTGCGGCCAGGAGCTCCAGCGAATGGGGCATGTCGATGTCGTCGTAGCCCGGGACGATCACGGTGTCGGCGTCCTCCAGTGCTTCGAGGCCGGCCGCGACCGTGATCGCGAAGCCGGACACGGGCACGGATCCGGGCCCGTCCTCGGCGCACACGGTCAGCTCGTAGTGCCGGTCCGTCGAGAAGATCTGCGTCGCGGCGCCGAATTCGAGCGCGAGCACACCGGGCAGTACGAGCACGGCGACATGGTGTCTGTTCGTCATAGTGGCACGACAGTAGCGATGGTTGGCATCAGTGCCACTTTTCGCGCGACATCCGCTTTCGTAGCGTCACATCATGACCAACGCTCCCCCTGCCTTCTCGTACAGGCTGCACGACGGCGTACTGGCTCTTCCTTCCGGACCGCTGGTCCAGGCGAGCTTCGCCGCCGCCCGAGCCGCCGTGCATCCGTCCGTGCTGAACCACTGCATCCGCGGCTTCTACTGGTCCCGCCTGTTCGCCGCCCACAAGGGGGTTCTGAACGATGCGGACTACGACGAAGAACTCCTCTTCGCCGCCAACGTGCTGCACGACCTGGGCACCGGGCCGGACGCACCGGGCCTGCTCCGGTTCGAGATCGAGAGCGCCGATCTCGCCGCCGCTCTGCTGACCGGTCTCGGCGCCCCGGCCAGGGATGTCGACAAGGTCTGGGAGGCCATCGCCCTGCACACCACTCCGCAGATCCCCGAACGCCTGGGACTGCTGACCTACCTGACCTACGAGGGCATCTGGGTCGACTTCGGCAAGAACGCCGACCTCGTGGCCGAGGAGCAGAAGCAGATCCATGCCGCATATCCGCGGCTGCGGATGGCCCACCACCTGGCCGAGCAAGTCCTCGCCCACGGCGCCCGCTCCGAGACAGCCGCGCCTCCCTACGCGCTCGCCTTCCACCTCGCGCAGGAACGGGCGGCCGACGGCGTCACCACCATGGAACGAGGCGTGGTCGGCGGGCCGTGGGGCGAGTAGCCGTACTTGAAACTTTTCCGGCTTCCCGGCTTCCCGGCTTCCCGGCTTCCCGGGA